>DATGZK010000024.1:0-30975 GCA_035489755.1 Myxococcota bacterium | reverse complement strand
AGCTGGGCCATCAAGGCCCGACATGTCTACGACGACGCTGCCGAAGCGGTGCTCAATAAGACGCTCGATGTCACCCACGCGCAGGGACCCTCCGCGCCCATTGAGCCAGAGCACGCCGCGGAGGTGCCCGATCGGCTCATAATCACCTTCCGGGTCAATCACGCATATGGAGTAGCCAAGGCCGATCAGCTGTTCCGCGATCGAGCCCGCGAGGTGCGACTTCCCACTCTTACTGCGGCCGGTGATGAGCATGTTGATCTGCGAGGCCGGCAGGCGCACGCGCGAGCCGTCGTCGTAGCGGCCGAGCTCCAACTGCCAGCGCTTCGGTTCGATCCGCACCTCGCCGCGCAGCACCGGACCACGCAAGAACGCAGCCACGCCGGCACCTTCGGGCTCCTCCAACACCAAATCGGCGTGCCTCTTCAACGCATCCACCGCGTTGCCGACCGCCACTCCGAGCTCGCACGTCTCGAGGAGCGAGTGGTCGTTCTCTGCGTCACCGATCGCGATCGTACTGTGGTGGGAGACTCCGAGATCACCCAGGGCCTGGAACACACCAAACCCTTTCGAGACGCCCGATGGCAAGATCATCATTTCCCCGCGGTTGCGCACGATCTGGCACTCTAGGCCGAGCCGGCGGATCTCCTCGGTGACGGGGACGTCCCACGCCCCATGGGAGGCCAGCACGACCTGGCCGCGACGAAATGGGATACCTCGCCTCAGCAGCGCCTCGTCGAGCTCGAAGCGGACGGGCGGTGCGAGGAGCCGGGCGACGCGTGCCACACAGAGCACGGTCCCGTTTTCCGCGACAATGCAATCAAAGTGATCGTCGGCGTCAGGAAAGACCTCGCGCAGCTCCGCGAGGATGCGGCCTGTCACGAGGACTACCTTCGTGCCGCGCCCGCGCACCTCAGCGACGGCAGCGAGTACGTCCGGCGTGGGGCCTGCGTGATCGGTGAGCGTACCGTCAAAGTCGATGGCGATGGCATGGAAATACGGCGACAATGAAACTCCGACGCGGGGTCATTGCCACCGATGCATGGCCGTGCCCGCCGAGCCGCCGCGTGCGAGCGGCCACAAGGTTCTCAACCATTTGCATAGCACAGGACTTGTGCCCGCCACGACTAAGCCACTTCGTATCCTGAAATTGGATCGAGCGTGCAACCCTCGGATCAGCCTGGACCGAAGCGGGCTCACGCCGAGCACCTTAGCGTGTCAGGAGCGACTCGCATCCTCTCGACCTCGATCGCAGCGCCACACGCTTCGCAAATGCCGTAGTTACCGAGCGCCAGAGCGGCTTCAGTCCATCGAATCGAGTCGGCGCACAGTGAGCCGCTCGCGTGCGTCTTCTGAGTCGATCCCCGACTCCACGCTCGCCTGCCCCCCTTCGTCTGTGATCGCTTCGCGCCCGAGTACCCCTTCGAGGGCCTTTATCTCGGCTTCGAGGCGGCGATTTTCGAGAACCATGCGCTCGCGTGCGTCCCCCGAGTCGATCCCCGATTCCGCACGACCCACTTCGTCTGTGATCTCTTCACGTCCGAGCACCCCTTCGAGCGCCTTTATCTCGGCTTCGAGGCGGCGATTCTCGAGAACGATCTCCTCGCGCTTATCGAGATGCGCCTCGCGAAGGTCGGCAGGCGCCATCGCCCCATCGTGTGCGATGCCCGCAAGAAGCCGGACCGAAAGCGGATCTTCCTCCCTGAGGCGGGTAGCCCGCGCTCCGAGAAGCGCGCGCTTCTGGAGCGGCGAGAGCACGTCGCACTCGACAAGCCCAACACATCGGCTCCAGTCCTTCGCCGCACAGAGTTCCTCGAGAATCGTCCGTTCCCGCCGGTCACCAAACAACACTCCGGCCTCCGCAGTTAGCAGTCGCAGATCCGGACACTGATGGAAGTGATGACGCATGCTGGACGTGGCCGAAGCATTTCCTGTGCCAGCAGAAAGCCCCCAAATGGGAGCGGTCCGGACATGCTTCGGATCCTGCTGTGAAAGAGTGTCTCATCGGGTCTCGGACAAGAGACCATCAGTCGCGCTGCGGAATCTGCGATAGAGAGTCGTGACGGAAGGTCCGATCTAGAAGCCGTGCGATGCCGAGCACGCCCTGAGAACTAGGTGCTCCAGAAAGCGACAAAGCCGAAGTGTCCGATCTTTGGCGGGTGGCAGAATATGGGGCAAAATATCGCAGACCAAGTCGAATCGGGGCGTAACGCCTCATTAATTCGGCTCTTGGGCGAAGCCAGTGCGCGACATCGTGGCACGGCATTTGCCCTTTTTCCCTAGCAGAACGCTTGTTGCATCGGAAGGCGATATCTACCTGCGGCGAGGTGGCTCCTGCATGGGCGCGGCGCAACGTTGATCCCGAAGGAGGTTATTCCGCCGCTCCTTCAGCGCAGTTGCTTGCGCACCCGCGCCGCTTCGCAGCACGGGGAGACGCTCTATGACGGTCGCAGCGCGACTCAGGGCCTGCACGCACGCGGTATCGCCTTCGAAGTCATCTCCCAGCCTACCAACGGCAGCTCGCCTGAGACCGCGGCCCAGACACACACCAGGTCGGGACTTTGCAAAGGCAGTCGTCATTCCCGGGGAAAAGGGATCCGCGATCGTCGTCGTGCCCGCGCACCCATTGTGTGGACTTGCAGCGCATAGTGCAATCGGCCAACCAGAGGCAGCAGCGCTTGCCACAAAGGACGAGAT
Organism: Myxococcota bacterium; assembly: GCA_035489755.1. Taxonomy (GTDB): domain Bacteria; phylum Myxococcota_A; class UBA9160; order UBA9160; family UBA9160; genus UBA9160. Next base: position 28,281 of record DATGZK010000024.1, on the reverse strand, counting down.
CGCCCGGCTATGCCCGGGTTTCGAGCGCGGCGCCGTTCCGCCTTTCGGACAACTCTACTGGCTTGCGGTTGTGCTAAGCGACGAACTCTCCCGTGCGCCGCGCATTATCTTCAATGCCAGATCTCACTGCAAGGCGATCCGAATGTCCTACCACAGCTTCGCGACCGTCGTGAAAACCCGCGTAGCTCACATCTCTTCCATATCCCGCGACGGCGATCCGTCGTCGCGCTCACCCACACGCAGTTAGAGCGAGATGAGGAGGCCGCTTGGCTAGCATTTTCACCCTCGCCTTCAAGCTCCTCGTAAACGACCGCGCCAAGTTTGCGGCTCTGATCGTTGGCCTTACCTTCTCCGTATTCCTCATGGTGCAGATGATTTCGATGTTCTCGGGCATCCTGCTCCGCGCCTCCGCGACCGTTCTCAACACCGGCGCCGCGCTCTGGGTGATGGACCCCGCGGTCAACACGGTCGCGAACAGCATCCCCATGCCTGACTACGTGCTCGACGCAGTTCGCAGCCTCGACGGCGTCAAGTACGCTGTACCCTTCTACTCCGCCGGCGCGCTCGTGAAGCTCGCCGACGGCACCTATCAATCCGTGAATGTGATCGGTCTCGACGATACGAGCCTCGTCGGCCGCCTGCCGCTCGTCGCTGGACGCATCGAGGATATCTATTCGGACAACGCATTCATCGTTGTCCGCGACGCCGAGTACGACAAACTCCACCGGCCGACAGTAGGCACGACCTTCGAGATCAACGATCACCGCAGCGTGGTCGTAGCCCTCGCAGCCGCACCGGTCAGCGGCCTCTTCGGGATACCGACGCTCTATACGACCTATTCGCGAGCCCTCGAGTACATTCCCAACCCCCGCTTCACCCTATCGTACATCCTCGTCGAGCCGAAGAGCAGCGATAGGATCCCTCAGATCCAGGCGCAGGTGGCCCGCCTCGGCTACCGCGCACTTACGGCCAAAGAGTTCGTGCACCAGATCACGCACTTCTACGTATATCAGACCGGCGTCGGAACCAACATCCTGATCATGACCGTGATCAGCTTCTTGGTCGGACTCTCGATTTCGGGCCAGACATTCTACACGTTCATCTTGGAGAATCTCGAGCGCTTCGGCGCCCTCAAGGCCATCGGCGCCAAGGCTCGTGATCTCGTCCAGGTGATCTTGTTCCAGGCTCTTCTGACCAGCCTCACAGGCTACGGCCTCGGCGTTGGCCTCTGCGCCGTCCTGATCGCGCTCGCCAAGATTCGTCTGCCCGATTACTCCTCGACCATCACGTACACGAATTTGATCCTGGCTTTTATCATGGTGCTCGTGATTGCAGGGATCTCCAGCTATGTGGGGATTCGCAAGGTGATCCGGCTCGAGCCCTTCGACATCTTCCGGGGTTGACTTGCCGAAACCTGCCGTCCAGGCGCGGGACATTGTGAAATGGTTCGGGGAGGGCCCGACCCGGACGGATGCCATCCGCGGCGTCAGTCTCGAGGCTTACTTCGGCGAGATGCTCTACATTGTTGGACCCTCGGGGAGCGGAAAGACGACGCTCCTCAGCATCCTCTCCGGGATCCTGCGGCCGAGCGGTGGCACGGTCCTCGTCGAGGGTCGAGACATCTGGCGCCTCGACAACGATGAGCTTGCCGAGTTTCGCCTTGGCACGCTTGGCTTTGTATTCCAGGACTACCATCTCTTTCCGAGGCTCACGACCGTGGAGAACGTCGCCATTCCGCTGATCCTGAGGCGCCGCCCCTGGGCGGAAGCGCTCCATGTTGCACTCCGATTCCTCAAGATTGTCGGTCTCGAGAGCCGAGCGGACCTTCCCCCAATCAAGCTGAGCGGAGGCGAGCAGCAGCGCGTCGCCATCGCGCGGGCGATCGTGGCGGAGCCGGACATCCTGATCTTCGACGAGCCGACCGCATCCCTGGATGGCGAGACCGGGAGGAAGATCGTCGAGTTTATCCGCACAGAGATCCTCTCGACAGCGCGCTGCATCGTGATCGTCACCCATGATGCTCGGATCGCAGAGTTCGCAGACCGGACGATTACGATGGAAGATGGACGCATCACCGGGATCGTCAGGCAGGCAGCCGGTGCGGAATAGGATCCTCTTCGCTCTCGCCGCGATCGGCGTGCTGGCCGGGCTCACGAGCGCCGCACTCTTCGCGGTTCGCTCGAGGCCACTCTCCCCGGTGTTCGCGCCCGCTGCGAATCCGTATGAGCATGGAGTTCATGCCAACGGGATTGTCGAGAGCCTTCAGGAGAGCGGCGAGAACATCAACGTGTACCCGGAAGTGGGTGGAACGGTGACCGAGATCCTCGTGCACGAAGGCAGCCGGGTCGCTCGCGGTGCGCCACTCGTGCGCCTGGACGACTCTGTCCAGCGAGCCACCGCCGAGCAGCAGCAGGCCCAAGCGGAGGCTGCCCTTGCCATGCTCGAGGAGCTTCGCGCGCAGCCGAGGCCAGAGAACCTCGAGGTCGCTCTCGCGCAGGTCGCATCGTCCCGGGCGAGTCTGAAAAGTGCCGACGACGATCGGGCGAAGCAGCAGAAAGCATACGACACCATGCCAGACTCCGTGAGCAAGATGGTGCTGGACCAGGCGATCAACGCCACCGAGCTCGCTCGAGCGAACCTCGCCGTCGCGCAGCGAAACTACGAGCTCGTGAAGGCAGGCGCATGGAGCTACGACATCCGCAATCAGGAGGCCCAGTACAATGCATTGACGAAGGGAGCGGCCGCCGCGCGCGCTCTTCTCGCCAAGTACACGATCGGGGCACCGGTGGACGGAGTGATCCTCTCGATCACTGCCACTGTCGGGAGCTACGTCTCTTCGCAGGGAACGCTCGAGTCCTACAGCGCCAGCGCGGCACCCGTGCTCGTGATGGGAACCGGAGACGATTACGGAGCCGTTCGCTGTTACGTCGACGAGATCTTGATCGCCAAGCTCAGCAACGTCGAGGGTCTCGAAGCAACGATGTATGTCCGCGGCACCGACTTTCAGATTCCCCTCGAATTCGTCCGGGTGCAGCCTCTCGTCTCCCCGAAAATCGAGCTCTCTAACCAGCGGACCGAGCGGGTAGACTTGCGGGTCCTCCCGATCATATTCCGCTTCAAGAAGCCCGCGAACATCCCGATCTACCCGGGACAGCTTGTGGATGTCTACATGCGGGCGCCGTAGATGAAGGTATGACGAGGAAGTTCAACATGCCGTGTCGTTCGGGAGACCCGAGGGTAAGGGGCGTAGAAAGTTGAACTGTTCAGGAACGGGCGCGCGGAGTTCGTGGGGTTTGGCGGTGGGAGGCGTGCGAGGGTGGGAACGATCGTGTGCGCAGGCCGCTGCGGCCCTCGAAGTACACCTAACCTAGGTAGCCCGATGCCTGACGATTGAAGCGGAACACTTTGAGCGGGAATTAGAGAAAGGGAATCCGCCAACCTATCGATTCCCTTTCGCTTTCTGGAGCGGGAACCGGAGCTCGAACCCGCGACTTTAAGCTTGGGTAGCTATCGAGGGCTTTAAGAATTTCTTCGTATTTTAAAATCGGCGCATCCGGAGACGCGCTCTCCGAGCGAGACGCCTCGCGCAGGGCGCGCGCACAGTCCTGCTTCGTGTCGGAGCTGCGCTACCCGATTGCGAACAGGAAAACCGTCGCAAGCCAGCCCAGCAAGATTGCGGTCGGCACGAGACTCTCGAGGGTCGCCATGAGATGCCTCCTTCTTTCTGGAGGCATCCTCCCCTGCGCGAGGTGGCGACGCTGTGAACTACTTCACAGGCTCTCTTCCATGACCGGCCCGCTTGCGTCCCGCCACAGCTAGCGCGGCGCGGCCGACCCCAAAAAGGAGCGCGGTGAAGAATCCGGTCGTCACGAGAAGTTCTCGAAGGTCACCATGGGTTGCCTCCTTCTTTCTGAAGGCATCCTGTCTCGCGCGACGGTACGCCGCTGTGAACTACTTCACAGGCTTTCTTCCGCAGCCGAGATCGCTTTGCCACGTCGATGCCCTGCTGGGTGCAACGGGCCAGGGAAACGAGCTCATCATCAAGGTGCGCCAGGTGTCATAGCCGAGCTACCGCGGCGGCGCGACGCGCCACGGCATGAACGAAAGCCTCCTCGGCCTCGTACCTCCATCAGGAGTCCGGAGTGAACTGCTTCGCCTACATGAGCGGAGGGACGCCCGCGATCGTAGTGCCGCTTCACTGGCAACAGGAGAGACCGCGAAGTTAGAGCGCACGTCTTCTCCGTGTCGGGGTGGGAAGGTGCCGGTCTGCCGCCGAGGTACGCGGGCGTGGGCGCAGACCGATTGCGCCTGCTGACCGGACGGGACCTGCCCGTACGAGTTCGAGTTGCGCAAGCGCTTGACCGACGAAGCGCCTCACGCGCTCACGCAGCGCCTTCCCGAGTTCGCGATGGTCGGCAACGACGCGGCCACAGCTACTGAGCCGGCGTGAGCTCGCGCGACCCGTTCTTGCCCGTGACGACAGCTGCGCCCGGCGCCGGCCACAGCGGGCCGATGACCAACGCGCCGTCGCCGCTCGCCTCGTCCAGAATTGCGTTGAGCGTCTGCCACGCTTGACCCGGATCGAGATTCCCGCGCGACGCGCCTACAGCGACGTTCACGGGATTCAGCGCGAGGTGGCCGACGAACACCGCTCGTTCGCCGTTCGAGCGAACCACGAGCGCGCCATGCCCGGGCGTATGGCCCGGGCTAGCGACGAGTTCGACCTCGTCGGTGATCGCATACGGCAGCGCAACCGGGTCAACCACACCTTGAGCACGGAGTGCCGCATACACGGCGGCGCCACTGATTTCGAAAGTACAGGTTTCGATGAACTCGGCTTCGATTTCGCTCAGCACAACCCGCGCCTTCGCGAACGCAGGAGCCCAGATGCCATCGCGGTCGACGACCGCGGCCATGCCGATGCCGTCGAGGTGGCTCAGCACGACGGCATCGACGTGGTCGGGCTCAATACCAGCGGCCCGTATTCTCGCCATCACGGCCTCTTGGTGCTTGATGGCGTCGGGCAACCTGCGCAGGAACTGATCGGATGCACCGCACGGGTCGACGACGATCGTGCGGCCCTGCGATTGGACGACCCACACCGCTTGGCCAACCTTAACTCTGCCGTCGTATTCGGCCCACGTGGGGCAGGCCCATGGCACCGCGCGCACTTGCTCGACGGTGAGCTGCACCACCGAGGGATCGAGCGCGACGTCGAAGTACTCGACGCGGGTCAAGACAACCGCTCCCACGTCGAATCGCCGCATACCGCTCACGACCATAGGCTCGCACAGCGGGAACACCGCGCAATGGGTACCTTGCAACGCGTGGGTTGACCACGAGCTCCAGCATAATCTTCGCACGACCCAACGACCTGCTCTACGGAATTTCAGACCACAGTGAAGGTGGGTTTTCGGCACACTGGGATGGGAGGCCCGGGGTAAGTCCGACTTTCAAGAGACCTGACGCTCCCAAGGTGAACGGCTATACGGTGAGTCCTCCTTCGAAAACCAGCAACGCGACAAACGTCGCCGGCGGAGAAGCGCAAGACTTTGTGACGAGTCAAGACATCCCCGGAGAGTGGTAAACGCTGTTTCACTCAGAACCGCTCAATGCTCTGATTGAGTACTCGCTCAACAACAATCCAAACATCAAGGCGGCGCAAGCGGCATTGCTGGTCGCGAAAGAGAATGTCCCGGTTCAGGAGGGCGCCTTCTTTCCCAGTGTCGGGGCAGTTTTCGCGGCGAGCCGCCAGCAGACATCGAATGGGATTGCGCCTGTGCCCAATGACAATCAGTTTCTTTTCAACCTGTATACGCCGCAAGTCTTCGTGTCCTATGTGCCGGATGTGTTTGGTCTCAATCGGCGAAGCGTGGAGTCGCTGGAGGCGCAGGCAGAGCCGGCTACAGCAACTACCTCGCGTTGCTGAATTCGGAGCAAGCCTACCAGCAAGCATTGATCAACCTTGTGCAGGCGCGAGCGAATCGTTACGCCGATACCGCGGCGCTGTTCCTGGCACTGGGCGGCGGATGGTGGAACCGTGCGGATGTAACCAGGAGTTGATCGGGATGCTGCAGCGTACCCCCGCGCCCGAAAATGGCAGCAATGCCAGGGCCACTAAGGCCCATGATGGATTCCGATCCTCGGCCCCGCGGCCCTTGCGGCGGGCACCCTCAGCTCGGGAAGCTGTCCACGAATCTAAAGATTCGCTCGGCTGTTCGCTTGGTCAGCCGATTCGGGTTCTGCTCAATCCTTGCCAAGCGGTTCAAAAAAGGGCGTACCAACGGTCGCGTAGAAGTTAAACACGCCGGACGTAGCGAAGTCGGGCGCGAAGACGAGCTCGAGGAGACTCGACGTCGGAATTCACCTGAGTCCGGATGGCGGGGAACGCGGGATCGCACGGGACGCCGGCTTCGAGGATCCGGATCGTGCCGGCTCGCTCCACGAGGAGGAGGCGCGGATCCAGCGGAGGCGACGCGATGCAGGTCGGCGCCGGGAGCCCGGACGCGATGCGCACCGCCGAGACCTGCGCCGCGGCTGGCGGCGCGATTACCAGCGAGTTCCGTCGCTGCCAATACCCCTTTTCTCCCCACCAGGCGGTGCGAAAAGGTATCGTGTCGCCCCGGAACATGGATGGAGGGCTCGCCATGTGGTTCCTGCGCGAGACACACAAAGTCGCCGGCGCGCGCGAGCGGGAGTTCGAAGCGGTCCTGCGCGACGCTTGGCTGCCCGCGCTCGGGAAGACCGCCGGCGCGCGGCTCCTCTTCGTGCTCCGACACGTCCATGGGACGGGCCCGTCGTATCGGATCGTCACGTGGACCGCGCTCCGCGATGGCGCGACGTGGGACGAGCTCGCCTACCGGGTCGATCGCGGCGACCTGCGCGCGCCCGCGCACGATCTCGACGACCTGCGCCACGACGTCACGGCGAAGCTCCTCGTGCCGCTCCCGTGGTCGCCACTCCAGGAGGTCGATCTCGCGCAGGTCCCGACCGGTCCGGCCGAGCATGAGCCGACGCTCTTCATGGAGGACACCATCCACCCGAACGAGCGACGCCTCGAGGAGTACGTCGCGCGGTCGGGCTCGCACTATGCGCGCGAGATGCAGGAGCACGACGCGCGCGGTCAGGCGATGCTCCGCGTGGAGGCGAGCTTCCGCACGGCGTGGGGAAGCGGCCGACGCCGCGAGGTGTTGCTCTGGCAGCGCGTGGTCGAGCCGCGCGGGCTCCTCGCGCTCCTAACCCGCGAGATCCCGGAGTCGTACCAACGGCCCGGCACGTGGATGCACGACGCGCTCCAGCTGCGCGACCAGTGGCGCAGCCGGCTCCTGCGAACGGTGGGCTGGTCGCCGCTGGCTTGAGGCCACCGCTCCCCGGAGGCGTCGCGCTTCGCGCGCCCATCGGGCGAAGGTCTCCGACTACTCGGACGGGTTCACCGTCGCCCGAAGATCGGTCCCGAACCGCGCGGTCGCCCTGCCCTCTTCGGAGTCGGCGTGATGAGGGAATGGCCGCGTACGAGCCCTATGTCGTCTCCGGTGGCGTCACTTCAACCCCGCCGTTACTCAGTTGATCTCCTCCGAGGTTTTAACCCCTGAAGCCTCCATGCGAGTTCCTTCAGCAAGCCGGAGGTCACGTGGTGAGGACGACGCGGAATTCGGCTTTTCCGCTCATCATGCGGTCGTAGGCTTCGGCAGCTTTTGCGAGCGGGTACTTTTCGATCATGGGGCGCACGCCCGTCATTTCCGCGAAGCGCAGTGTGTCCTCGGAATCGGTAGGGATTCCGGCTGACCAGCCCTGGATGCCCTTCTTGCCAAAAATCAACTGAAGCGGCGGCACCTCCATCTGATCCAGCGGCGCTCCCACAACAACCAGTGTGCCGTTTACCCCCAGCCCGCCGACCAGCGCCGACATTGCTTTCCCGCTCGGGGCGGTCGCGAGAATCACACGCGCACCGCCAAGTTTCTTCAGCTCGGCTGCGGGCTCGGCTGCGGCGCTGTCGACATATACATCCGCTCCAAGCTTTTTGGCGAGGGCGGCGTTCCCTGATCCGCGCCCAACCGCCGCCACTCGATAGCCGAACTTCTTTGCGAACTGAACTCCCAAATGGCCAAGCCCACCGATACCCTGGACGGCGACGAGATCGCTCGGCAGCGCGCCGCTATGCCGCAGGGCGTTAAACGTGGTGATTCCGGCGCACATCAGAGGAGCGGCCTCGGCCGCGTCGAGCGATTCCGGCATCTGCGCCAACGCTTCCACCGGCGCGACCATGTATTCCTGATAGCCGCCGTCATAGCTGACGCCGCAAATCTTTACATTCGCGCAGTTCACGAAATCCCCGCGCCGACAGGCGAGACAGGTGCCGTCCTGCCCGCCGTGCCAGCCGACCCCGACGCGCTGGCCTTTCTTCCATTCCTTAAGGCCCGCGCCTACCTCGTCGATCACGCCGGCCACTTCGTGTCCAGGGACGCGCGGGTACGCAATGCCCGGTAGAAGACCATCCTTGGTGATCACATCGCTGTGGCAGACTCCACAGGCCTGGACGCGGATCCTCACGTGTCCGGGGCCGGGTTGCGGAATTTCCCGCTCCACGATTTCGAAATCTCCTCCCGCCTTCGGCACTTGCACCACTTTCATTTTTGCCATTTTCTTCTCCCTCATTCCGATTTCTGTTTCAGTGGAACTGCTTGAAAGGCGTCGCGATCAGGTTGAACAGGCCTTCGCGTCCGGGTTCGATGTGAGCGCTCTGCTGGATGTAGACGGGCGACCAGAAGCGCTCAGCCGCTGCGTAGTCTCGCTTATTGAACTGTGTGTCGAATGCCTCGAGGATAAGCGCCTGGTTCTTCGATTCAGAGCGCGGACTACTCATTGCGGACGCTCGAGCAACGGGCGGCATCAAGCGACTTCTCCGCCACCGCGATTCGACTGCGGACGCTCACGAGATCGTAGAAGCTACGCTGGACCCGAAACACGACCTCTTGGTGCGTCGCGTTGAAGCCCAGGTTTGCGGCCAGCAGCTGCTCCGTTGCAGCGTCGAGGCGGCGGCCCTTCGACCAAAATCGAAGATCAGCCAGCGGAGCGCAAGGATCGGAGTCACATCTCCGTAGTCCAGCCGAAAGAAGCCATCGGAAACCAACGGCTTCGGGGCCGGGATCACGCGACTTTGCGCCTCCATGCTCGCAACGAGGGCGAGCATTGGGTAATACTCGCTCTCGACGAGCCCTGCAGCAAGCGCGGCTTGCCGCGCCCTCTCCCAAGCGATCCGCGTCTTTGGGTTTGCTCGCTCTGCGACATCGATTAGCGCGGGCAGATCGTATGTTCGCCCCGTTTCGAGGGCGGGAGACTCTGGCAACCGTAGGGCGCGCGCATAATCGGTAAGGTCGGGCGGAATCCAGGGGGAGTTGGGGGATGACGGTGCACCGCGTTCCCAGCGGAGTTCGTCATCTGAGAGCGCCTGCGCCGCGAGGGATGCCGAAAGCGCCATGACGAGCACCGGCACGTACACTCGGCGAGCGATGCGCTGCGGCACGGCCCCTCCGTTGGACCTGGCAAGAGTAACCTAAAGAACACTACTTGACCGTCTCAGGCACTGTGGCGAAGTACTCAACTCCACGAACGCTTTGACGTAGATCTGTGGTACCGATCCGCAAGCCGGCGCCCCGATCGGCATCTGGGGGACGGATACAAGATCGCGCGACGTTAACGCGCGACCCCGGGGCGTCGCGCTTTCACGGAGCGGGTCGGCTCCAACTGACGGTTGGGCGTCTCATTACAGAACCCGCTCCAGGCAGGCGCTTCGCGCGCTCGCCTGGGAACAGGCAAATCAGTTCTTCCGCCTCCAGACACGCTGCCAGAGGTCGAGCCTGGGCTTCAACGGGTCGGTCCCGATGATGATGCCGGAGTTGGTGAAGTGGATAATGCGGTCGACCGCCGGATCGTGGCGCGGCCAGACCGGCCGGCCGTCCCCATTGGGGTCACCCGTCAGCCCAAACTGCACCCAGTAGGCACTGGTGAGGTCGGCCATCGCCTTGTCGGTCGGCGTCACCTTGTCGGCGCCGACGAGGGCCGCCGGCATGTTCATGGCGAAGGGGATCTCAAAGCCGTGGAGCGTGCCCATATTTGTGCCCCGCTGAGCTTGCGCCACATAGGCGAAGCGGAAGAGCCACACCTGTTGGCCGGCGCGCGCCATTTCGTCGGCAAGATGACGCGCCGGCTCCACCAGTGTCTCGTCGGCAAAGACCTGCTGCGTCAGTTCGTCAAGCGTCTGATCTCCGCGCGGGTCATAGAGCTTGCGGGCCTCGGCAGCATCTGGGCCGAAAATCGCAAAAAGCTCGTCCTTGCTATTGGCGTTACCAATCCACAGGTCCCGGTCGTTCGCCCCCACCACCACCGGCACCATTGTCTGACGTCCGGCAGCAAACGCCGCCTCCGGCGGCCTCGACGACAAGCTTTCCATCGCGGATTGCTCCTGCGACGCCGATGATGGGCTTACCGGCTGACAGTGCCGCAATTACCTCCGGTGCCGATGATCCCTCAATGAGCTTGTTGGCCGGAAGCGCGCGAAGCGCTTTTAACGCTGCTGGACCTTGCCCCGTTACCCCCAGCGAGCGCGCATAGTCGACCGCCATCTTCTCGGCGTCCGCAAGATCGGTCAGCGGAAGGACCTTCGCCCGCGCAGTCGGAATACCGGGCGACTGCATCATGGCCCGGTGGTAAAGGCCTCGCGACAGAGGCGAGGTGAGATGGACCAGCACTGAGCCGCCTCCGGCCGATTCTCCGAAAATTGTCACAGCCTTTGGGTCGCCGCCGAAGGCCGCGATGTTGCGCTGAATCCACTGCAGCGCGGCGCGCTGATCCATGTAGCCGTAGTTGCCGCGCACATCGCCGGGCGCCTCGGCCGCCAGGGCCGGGTGGGCGAAGAAACCGAGCCGGCCTACCCGATAGTTCATGCTGACGACGACGATGCCTTGCATCGCGAGTGCGTCGGCCGGGTACAGCGATGTGCGGCCGTGCACGAGCGCGCCGCCATAAATCCACACCATCACCGGAAGCGGCCCTGCAGGGGCGGCGGGCCTCCAAATGTTGAGCGTGAGGCAATCCTCCGATTTGGGAACATTGTCTGTCTGCATGCAGGCTGGGCCAAACTTGTCGGCTGACAGCTCGCCCTGCCAGGCCTTCACCGGCTGCGGCGTTCGCCAGCGCAGGTCGCCGACCGGCGGGGCGGCGTAGGGAATGCCCTTCCAGCTGATGACGCCGCCTGAGGTGATGCCACGGACCGAACCGCTCTCGGTCTGTACGAGGGTCGGATGAGCTGGCTGGGGCTGGGCGATTGCTGGCGCGGAGAGTCCGACGAACAACAGCAGTGCGCAGCTATGCCAACGAATCGTCCGCGTCACGACGTCCTCCTTCTCGCTGGGAAGGAGTCTCCGTCAACCAGCTGGTCAGCACAGCTGTCGCGGAGAAGCTCGCCACCCTCATGACGCAGGAGCATCTCGAGAAGCGCGGTGGACGCGGTATCAAGCGGAAATTTCAGCGAGTACTCCGCAGAGTTCGCGGGCCGGCGGCAGACGAAGACCGCCTCTAAGTTTATGGGGAGCAGGTCGGCCACGCGAACCCCGAGCTGCCGATGCGCGTTGCACAAAGCGAAGACGCCCCCAACTGCGAGTCAGTGAAGGCGCCATCGAATCCTGCAGCGGGAATCGGGAGTCGAACCCGCGACCCTCAGCTTGGGAAGCTGTCTACGAATTTCCAGATTCGCTCAGTTTTTCAATGAGTTAGCGATTCGCGTTCCGCTCAACCCTTGCCAGGAGCGGACTGGATAGGACAGGTTGGGACATGCACCCGGCGCCACCTGCCGCCGCGAGGAACCATCCCGTTCTGGAGGGCCACATCCAGTCTGATAGCCAAATCCAAATCTTCTACGTTCTTGAACGCCCAGAGGATGCGAGTGACGATCGAAGCGTCTTACGCCGAGGCTCGCGACGGGTGAGCTGAGACCCCTACCGGCGAGCGAAGAGATAATCCGGAGAGGCCCCATGACTGAGTCGGATCCTCTGGTGATGGAAAACAAGGCCTCGGCCTCTCTCGAGGCATGGCGCCTCGTGCGCTCAATGCTCGACAACATGACGAAGATGATCCAGGAGGACGCCGAGACGGAGATCGAACTTCTCGAGGGGCTGCGTGTCCTGGCCCGCGCGACCGCGCTCTGTTCGGAGCTCAGCATCGACGTCGACTACGAATGTCCGTATTTCTTCAGCATGAATACTCGGATGCGCTATATCGGCGGGCCAAACCCGGACGGCGAGTACCACCTGGGAATGATCGATGGAGAGCGCCGGTACCGCATTCGTGGCCTCCGGGGCACGGCATGCTACCTCGGCTTCCAGGTACTGGCGGGCCGCGGCCTCATGCCCCGCAGAATGGCGGGGTACGTCTCCGATCGCGATCTCCGGCTGCACGCGGACGGCTCGTTCGGGATCGTGCTGGCGCGAGAGGAGCCGGCCCCTGAGCAACTCGGCAGCGCGACATGGGTACCGATCCCGGGCGATGCCTCGGCCATTGTGGTGCGCCAGTACATCGCGGATCGTGCCGTGGAGGAGCCCGCTTCGTACAACATCGAGGCGCTCGATTCGCTCGGCCCGCCCTTGCCGCCGACTAACGAGATGGTCGCGTCCCAACTTACGGCGATGGCATGGACGATTGCCAAGCTCACGACGCTGCACCGCACGATCATGCCGCAGCTCGTCGGCGATCCGAACCGCCTGGTGACCACAGAGGCGGCGCGTCTCGGGTCGGAGAACACCACCCCTGACAACCTTTACATGATCGGGACGTTTCGTCTGCTTCCCGACGAGGCCTTGGTGATCGACGCCGCGCCCCCAAAAACACGCTACTGGAGCCTCACCCTCGAGAACATTTGGCACGAGTGCTTCGACGTGGGTCGGCGCCGCACCTCGATCACGCACGCCGCGGCGGTGCGCCGACCCGACGATCGAGTGCGCTTCGTGATCGCTGGTTGCGACCCGGGAGTGCCGAACTGGCTCGACACGGGAGGCCGCCATCGCGGCTTCATGACATTCCGCTGGCTCGACAACCCAAGCCCGCCCGAGGTGGAAACGCGGGTCGTACCGACAGCCAACGTGGCCGGCCTTGCGTGAGGTAGGAAAGGCGCTGGGATGAGCACCGATGCGCTCGACGAAAATGCTCTCGTTTCTCAGGCTCGAGAGATCACGGGCCTCGACGATTTCGGCGAAGACACCTGGCGCGAGGGGCTCGAGCGGCTCGTCGCTGCATTGCGAGAGGAGGCCGCACTCAACGAGATCGGCGTCCAAGTTGCCGCCGGTGAGATCAGGACGTACCTCGCAAACCGCCTGCGCGTGACCGAGTGGCACCGCAGCTACCACGAGCTCGGCGCGGCCGACGTGACGCCACCCATCGTGATCATCGGTCAGGGACGCACCGGCACGACGATCCTGCACGATCTTCTCGCGCAGGACCCCGCCCATCGCGTGCCGCTCACCTGGGAAGTCGACCGACCGCTTCCGCCACCCGAGACTGCGACCTACGATTCCGATCCACGCATCGCCGAGGTTCAGACTCAGCTCGATCTGACGGAGCTTGTGATCCCCGGCTTCAAGAGGATGCACCCGATGGGCGCTCGGCTTGCCCAAGAATGCGTTCGTATCACCGCCGCCGACTTTCGCAGCATGATCTTTCCCACGCAGTACCGCGTCCCATCGTACGCCCGATGGTTGCTCTATGAGGCCGACATGGCGCCAGCCTACCGCTGGCACCGGCACTTCCTCCAGGTCCTACAATCGCGTCACCGCCGCGAGCGTTGGGTGCTCAAGTCACCGGGGCACCTATGGTGCCTCGGCGCCCTGCTCGCCGAGTACCCCAACGCCGTTCTCGTGCAAACGCACCGTGACCCCGTGCGCATCATAGCGTCCATCGCCTCATTGCTCGCGACGCTGCGGCGGCTCGCGACCAACGCGACGTCGATCGCCGAGGGAGGAGCCGAGTTCGCCGACTATTTGCTCGATGGTCTCGACCGCTCCGTGACGGCGCGCGAGGATGGCACTGTCCCAGCCAAGCGAGTGATCGACGTCCAATTTCAGGCCTTCCTCGCTGATCCGTTCGCATGCATCCGCGAGATCTACGTACGCCTTGGTCTGGAGCTGACGCGCGAAGTCGAAGCGCGCATGCGCGCCTTCCTGGCCGAAAACTCCCAAGACAAGCACGGTGGGCACCGCTACTCGCTTGCCGAGACGGGGCTCGATGCAGAAAAGCTGCGCGAGCGCGCACGGCGTTACCAGGAGTACTTTGCTGTCCCGTCCGAGGTGTGACTCAGTCCTCTGTATCGGCGCGGACGAGGCGAGCGGCCGCACAAGAAAAACCCCACGCCTCTCGGGAACATGCGCGAATGAGCAAACCTAACCGCCGCACCAGAATGAGAGCCTGGCGAACGCATCGCTACGGCCCGCCGAGCGAGGCGCTGAGACTTGATGACGTGGCGATCCCCGCGCCCGGCCCCGGGGAGTTGTTAGTCCGCGTCCAAGCGATCCCGCTCAACCTGAACGACCTCGAACGCATCACGGGCGGCAACATGATGGTGCGCCACGAGCTCCCTTACAGCCCCGGCATGGAAGTCATGGGCGTGGTGGAGGCCACTGGCGTCGGCGCTGAGGCGTGGCGCTGCCTGCGCGTCGTCGCGATGCCGAAGGGAGCGATTGGCGGCTTTGCAGAGTACGCGCTCTGCCCCGTCATCTCGGCCTTCGAGATGCCCGAAGCGATTCCGCTGCCGGACGCCGCGGCGCTCTACTTCCCGTTCCATCTCGCGTGGCTCGGCCTGTTCGATCGCGCGGACCTCCAAGCAGGCGAGAGCGTGCTGATTCACGCCGCCGCAGGCGGCTCGGGCTCGGCCGCCATCCAGCTCGCCGTGAATGCCGGTGCGCGAGTCTTCGCGACGGCCGGCTCGGAAGCGAAGCTGAAGCTATGTCGCGAACTCGGCGCAGACGTCGCGATCAACTACGGCGAGAGCGACTTCGCCCAGATCGTGATGGAAAAGACCGGCGACCGCGGCGTGGACGTAGTGTTCGACAACGTCGGCGAGGCAGTGATGGCGAAGTCGCTGAGCTGTCTCGCCTACAACGGCCGCTACCTAATGATGGGCTTCGCCTCCAATAAGGCGGTGGCCGACGAGAAGCTCCTCGTGCCCCGGCAGGTCATGGCTGGAAACATGAAGCTGTGTGGAGTGCTGCTCGCCTATGCTCCGGAGGCCGTCGCGAAGATGCTCAAGAAGGGCATGGGCTGGAACTTCGTCTCCGATCAGTTGGGCGCGAGAATCACCCGAGAGATCGTCGCGCAGGTCCTGGCCAAAAAGGTGAAGCCGGTGATCGGCCGCGTCGTCGCGTTCGAGGAGATCCCCGCGGCGATCGAAGCGATGGCGAGCCGCCAGACGGTCGGCCGCACGATCGTGAAACTCTACTAGGAATCGCCCCCGCTTGCCCGAGCGATCTCCGCCGGGACAAGCCCACACGCTCGCATCATGGCTCTGTGCGGCGCCGCGTGCTTCGCGCTGCTATGGGAGCGCAGGCTTTGCGCAGGAACAAACCGCAGAAGGCGCCGCCACGTCCGGGGCTCCAGCGGCGCCCCAATCGCCCTCACTCCTCCACGAGCTTCCTGAGGCGCTCGAAGGCGACGTCCCACTGCAACGATCGGTATCCTCGCCACCTCTTCCTCGGGCCCTTGCGACTGGTCGAGCGGAGACGCGATTCAAGCGAGCATGCTACCACCCGGGAAGGAATCTTAGGTCCACTCGCGCGCGCCGCGAGCGCCCACGTCCGCGCGGAGAAGAGCCCCGATGCGTGGCGAAGTCGGGGTTCGCGTAGATGGCTGTTACCGCATGGTTGCCCGCTTGATGGTGCAGGTTGGCGATCTCAGGCTTCACGCATTCAATCGGCTGGGCCAGCGGAGTCCGAACATCCTGGGCTGTCGACTCGTCCAACCGCTTGACCCGGTCGCCTTCGGTCCCGCGGAGCGACGCTGATGGGTCCCGTTCACCTCGTGCCGATGGCTCCTCGGCGCGGGTCAAACCCTCCCGGATCGCGAGCTTCGTGAGGCCGGCCAGGCTGTGCGTGCCGAGCTTCTGCACCCCGTGCTCGCGGTGGGTGCCGACCGTCTACGCGCTCACGTGGAGTCGCACTGCAATGTCCCGAGTGGCGGGACCCCCGGCGAGGACCTGGAGCACCTCGCGCTCTCCATGCCGCTGTGCGCCGCTCCGTGCAGGGCGACGCTGCACAATCCCGCGTCCTTTCTTGCGCCTGCGACGGGCTTCGAACCCTGGAGCCGGGGGACCTTCGAAGCACATGCTGGACATGCGAATCGCATGGTCCTATGCTCGGTGCATGCCGATGGTCCAGATCCGGAACGTCCCCGAGGAGCTGAATCGCGAGCTCAAGGCCCGCGCGGCGCTGGCAGGTATGTCCGTGTCCGAGTATCTGCTGATGGAGTTGCGTCGCTCGTTAGAACGTCCGACCCGGCAAGAGCTGCTGAGGCGTCTGGCGCGGCGGGCGCCCGAGCGACCGCGCCCGCCCCCTGCGGATGCCGTTCGGACCGAGCGCAACCGACGGTGATCGTCCTCGACGCTTCCGCGGCTCTCGAGCTCCTGCTCGTCACGGACAAGGGACGCCGCGTCGCCCAGCGCATCGCCCCTCCCGATGAGACCCTCCACGCTCCGCACCTGATCGACCTCGAGGTGGCACAAGTCCTGAGACGGTATGTCGGGCGTCGGGAGATCGGCGAGGCGCGCGCGGGGCAGGCCGTCGAGGACTTTCGGGACCTCGACCTCAACCGCTACCCGCACGACGTATTCTTGGGTCGGATCTGGGAGCTGCGTCACAACGTGTCGGCCTACGACGCCGTGTATCTCGCCCTAGCCGAGGCGCTCGGCGCTCCCCTGCTCACCTCCGACGCCCGCCTGAGCGACGTCCCGGACACGAGGGCACGCATCGAGGTCGTTTGATGTGGTGCCGTGCCGATCACTCGTGTATGCCCATGCCCTAAGAGGGCGACGTTAGCTTCGCAGACTTCGGCACCGGAGACGGCTCCAAACGGCTCTATCTGGCTCCGGCACTCGAAACCAACCCGCAGAATCAAAACACCCCCGCTGCAAGGAAAGCGGAGGCGCTACGGAACCCTGGAGCCGGAAAGGAGCCGAACCCGGGACCCGCAGCTTGGGAAGGCGACACAAGGGTGAGAACTGACGTGAGGTTGCGTCTGCTGCATTGCGAGGGCCTGCAAGGAGCGGCACCAGGCTGTACCCGTGACGGCTCCAGTCTCTATCCGGCTCCAGCTGCGGTGGCGTGCTGAGCTGGGCGCGGGCGCCCCACCCCCCATGCCCCACCCCTCCCACGACCAACTCGCGCCCGTATAGGCTGCTCGCAAATGGACTGTGAAACTCCATGGTGTCTCCGAAGGTGCCGTTCGGGTTGCGTCACTTCGGGCGGTCCGATGGCGAACACGGGGGTTCAAATTAGGGGGGCGCTACGTCCGAGACGAGCCGGTCATCCGGCACGAGTACGCACCGCTCCCGTGGGCTGCGTAGACCGCCCTCCCACCAAGGGCAACGGCATCTACTTCCGAGTGCGCTGGCCTGGCTTCGGTGGATCCACCGGCCCCCCGGCAAAACACTGGGCGATCGACATCCAGCGGGTCGCAACCTCGCCCTTCACCTCGAGCGCCGTATCGGCGACGTTGCGTACCTGGGTCACCACCTGGCAGAAGTGGAGGGCGTCGCCTTCGATGCGCCCACTCTCGCTCTTCTCGTTCCACTCCCAGATCGCACCCGACGGCGCGATGAGGCGCACGTACGGCGGCGGACTGGGGACCTCGAGGCGACGGTTCACGAAGGTCCAAGCGAAGGTCTTCACGCCAATCACGCAAATATGTCGGATGCGGTCGGTGGGGGCTCGCTCCACCCACTTCAGGTCGTAGATCTCCTGTCCGTGGGCCCACGTCTCCATCAATCGCGCGGTGGTGAACATGCGGACGCCCATGTCGGGACCGAACCAGCTCAGGCGCTGGTCCGGGCCCAACTTACCGAGCTGCGTCGCCATGTCGCGATAGGTCCTCTGCCACCGAGCAAGCAGATCCACGGGGGGGAGGTCGCCCAGCTCGCGGCGCGCGATCTGGCTGCTCCGCTCCCCCTTCGCCATCCGTTCGCTCAGCTCGTCCCGGCGCTCGATGAACGCATCGCCACCCTCGAGCGAGAGCAGCGACACCAGGTCGAAGAAGTGCAGGTGCGCGACCACGTCCCACGGCGTCCAGCTCAGGAAGCCGGTCTCGCGGCTCCAGTCTGCGTCGTCCAGGGTGCGGAGGAAGCCATGCAGCTCCTCAGCCTCGGCGAGCAAATCGACACTCTCTTGCAGCATGCATCGTTCCTCGGTCGATTCAGGCAGACGCGCGAACGCGGCGCATGAGGCCCGAGCTCAGGATCTCGGCGGCCTCGACCATGGCTCCGCTCCCGCATGCCATGGTGGAGCAGATAAAGCTCGGCGGCGACACCGTCTACGAGTGCGCGTGCGAGGAGCACCGTGCGGCTCGGAGATGCGTCGAACTCGGTTGGCGTCGCGTGGGTGCGAGCGATTCCGGCGGTTCGTAGACCCACGCCGAGGCGCGCTCTCCAAGCGAGGCGCCTCGCGCATGGCGGCGGACGGGTCTATTAGTCTGACAACGTTTGGCAGACTGCATCTACAAAGATCATCCAAATGACCAGGCGGCTCTGACGCTCGAGCACCTCATTCCGCAGGCGCTTGTTGGCGACACGGGCGAAGGACTGTTCACAACTCGTGAAGCTCGATCGCGATTCTAAACATTGAAGGAGAGATGGCATGAAAGCAGCAGTTGTCACGGCAGCGGGCAAGACACCCGTAATCTGCGTTAACTGGAATGGACCGAAACGAAAACGCCTCCGCTGAAACTCAGCGAAGGCGCTACGGAATTCTGGAGCGGGAAACGGGAGTCGAACCCGCGACCCTCAGCTTGGGAAGCTATCTACAGATTCAGTGATTCATTCAGTTTTTCAATGACTTAGCGCGTTCCGGCTAACGCTTGCCAGGAGCGGACTCTACAGGACAGGTTAGGACATGAACGTGGTCAGACTCCTCCCTGTCCGGCTGCTTTCGGCAATCGACTCCGGCCTCCTCACGTCGCCCGACCCAGATGTTGACATCAGATGCATGATGAGAGATCATCAGACATCATGCCGCGGACTACGGTAGATATCGACGCTGCCGTGCTGCGCGATCTCAAGCGCCTCCAGAGGCGTGAGGGCAAGGCGCTTGGCCAGCTCATCTCGGAGCTCGTGGCTGCCGCCTTGGCTCGCGAAAAGACCGCCGACCAGGAAGCTCCGCCGTTTCGATGGACCGTGCGGTCCATGGCGGCGCGGGTCGACCTTGAGGATAAGGAAGCGGTTCACGCCGCACTCGATCGTTCTTGAGCCACGCTATCGACGCGAACGTCCTGCTCTATGCATCGGATGCATCCAGTGCATTCCACGAGCCAGCCCTCGCCTTCCTTCGTCGCTGCGCTCAAGGACCGGAGCTGCTGTATGTGCCGTGGCTGGTTGTGATGGCATACCTCCGAATCGCAACACACCCTGCGATCTTCGGCCGACCGCTGTCGCCTGCCGAGGCAATGGGTAACGTGGAGAGCCTGCTCCAGCGGCCCAATGTACGCACACTCGGAGAGAACGACGGCTTCTGGGAGGTCTATCGGCAGGTGACGAGCCGCGTCCTCGTGCGGGGTAACCTTGTGCCCGATGCCCATTTGGCCGCACTACTGATCCAGAACGGTGTGACGACGGTTTGGACACATGATCGCGACTTCCAGAAATTTCCAGGGATTCGGGTTCGCGACCCTTTCGAGTAACACGAGCCGCACCACGACGCAGCCTGCAATATACGCGGCTTCGGTCAGCACACAGGGCGGAAGGGGCTCGTGAAGCGGCCTTCGCGTTCTGGGAGACGATGCCGAAGCAATCGTCGAATTCTCTGGCGGCCAACGCCGCCCTCATGACAGAGGAGCATCTCGAGAAGCGGGCGCGACGGGGTAGCAAGCAGAAATTCCAGCGAGTACTCCGCAAAGTCCGAAAGCGGGTCGCCGGCAGATGACGCCTTTGAGTCTATGGAGGGAGGACCAGATCAACCACACGATCCTTGAGCTGAAGAGCTGAAGATCCGTGCGTGCGGTCGCGCAAGCTCTGGAAATCGCGCCAAACACTCCATCTCACCACAGCGCTTTGATAGAGTCGCGAAAAACAAGAATGCCTCCGCGCTAAATCAGCGGAGGCGTAGGATCGGGGAGCGGCTGCTTGAGCTCACGGACCTGGTCTGACTCCATCCCGGCGTACTGCTCGTTTACCAGGATCGGGATACGCCCTTGGACGACCTCGTGCTCGCGGCGTTCGAGTACCGTGGCCACTCGGAGCGGCGACGGACGCGGCGACCGTGGCGGGAGCCGCAACCCCCGGCGCGGCCGCCGCGAGCAGCTCAGCGTCGCAAACGTCAGGCGCTGCGGCCGCCGAACCCACGTGGAGAGCCCGTGGCGCGCAAGTCTTCGGGAACTACTGCTCGCCGTGCCACCAGCTCACGGGCCAGGGCCTTCCGGGCGTATTTCCGCCGCTGGCGGGTAGTGCCACCGTGCAGTCGAGCGATCCGTCGGAACACCTCCAGACGGTCCTGCACGGCCTCCACAGTAGAACGATCAGCGGCGTGGCGTACGCCGCTGCGATGCGGCGTTCGGCCCACAGCTCACATACGAAGATGTAGCCGCGGTGATCAACCATGAGCACTCGAGTTGGGGAAACCATGCGGCGTTTGTGAAGCCCGAGGATGTCACGGCCGCGGCTAATCGCTCGATTCCGGTGCGTTGCCGCGACGTCGGCGCCCGCGCGTGTACGCGCATGCCCTTCCGAGCGAGCCCGGTAATCTCGCATTCGCGGACTTTGGTTGCGCTCCGATGACAGTTGCAAGCCCGCCCGCCACCCCGAAAAAGTGTATCGTCTAAGACCGAACCCCGCGGGACCTCGCCTGCTACTGATCCGAAGGACACCTCAACCACAAACATCGCGCGTAGCCGACGCGAACTCGGTCACCTAATACAGTTCGTCATTCGCTACATGCGCTACTGGAAACGCACAATGCGAACTACGCGAGCTTCAATCTCGTCTGCCATTCTGCTGCTGGTACTAGGTGCGGCCACGCTGATTTCCGCGAATGAGAAGGCGCCGCCTATTCCGGAAGCTGATCGGCTCGGCTTGCCTAGGTCTCTCAAGCAGGTTGGTGTTCCGCAGGCCGCAACCCGCGCTGCTATACCCGTCGACAATCCGCAGACGCCAGAGAAGATAGAACTGGGCAAGAAACTGTTTTTTGACGGTCGCTTGTCTGCGGATGGGACCGTCGCATGCAGCACCTGCCACGATCCAGCGCGCGCGTTCACTGACGGCAGGCCGGTATCGATCGGCATCGGAGGCCGGGTCGGCCAACGTAACGCACCTACCATCCTGAATGCCTTGTACAACAAGACGCAGTTCTGGGATGGGCGGGTGAAGACGCTCGAAGAGCAGGCAGCCTTCCCCATCGTCAATCCGGTGGAAATGGGCCAGTCCGATCTAGACGCGGCGGTCGCTAAAATCGCTGGCATCGAGGAATACAATCGCGACTTCCGCGGCGTATTCGGACATCCACCGACCGCGGCCGACTTAGTGCGAGCCCTTGCTTCGTACGAACGAACGCAACTTGCGTTCGATTCTCCCTTCGATCACTTCGTCGCCGGCGATAAGAGCGCCATCGATGAGAGCGCAAAGCGAGGGTGGCAGCTCTTCAATACTCGCGCCCGCTGCAACAAATGCCATGCGTTGACCGAGCAAAAACACGATGTCACGTACTTTACCGACAACGATTTTCATAATATTGGCGTTGGCACCATTCGCCACAACGTTGTTGCGTTGGCAGCTAAGGCTGAACAGCTTGTCAATTCCAAGGACGCTACGGCGATCGACAACGCCGCCATTCAGACGGAAATGTCTGCGCTCGGTCGTTTTCTCGTTACAAGGAAAGAAGCGGACATCGCTTCTTTCAAGACGCCGGAGTTGCGCAATGTAGTCATCACGGCCCCATACTTCCACGATGGTTCGCAAGAGACGCTCTGGGACGTTCTCGATCACTACAACAAGGGGGATGGCTTACATAACCCATTCCTTGACGAGGACATCCAACCGCTTGCTCTCTCGGAGAGGGATATCGACGATCTTGTGGCTTTCCTGGCATCGCTGACGAGCGCTGACTACAAGGAACAAGGGCTCAAAGAATTGGCGCGTCAGCGCGAGATCTCTCGTACAAAGCGCCCACAGCGCGACACGGCCAGAGCCTTCGGACCGAAACCGCAGCCGGCGAAGCTCCCTCATGATTCTTCTGGCCCCCCCGGTGAAGCAAAATGAGAATCGCAGGATCCGTCGCGGACTGCGCCAATTCGCATCCGCTCGCGCTCGACGGGGGCCACGGGTATCAGCGGCGGTCGCGGCTCCTCATGCCTCGCACTCCCACGCGGCCTAATGAATTCACCCTACTATTCATTCACCGCCCCGATGCAGCCCCTCTGGCGTGACCCGCGCGAACGAGCGGCACGTCCACCAAGTGTTCGGAGAGGAACCACACTTGGAGTTCGTTTGTGCGGATGACCTGGCTTACGAGTAGATCGTTGGTCCCGTCGTCCCCCGCCTCCGAGGACTGCTTCGCCATCGTGCGAGCCTCTTTCAAGACGATTTCATGGGCTTCGAGAAGCCGCGAAAGCTGGACCGGCACTTCTTCCCGGCCGCGGGGGGGGCGGGGGATGAGCGTGGTCTCCGCCACGTCGGCTGCCATCGCTAGGCTGATGCCACCGAGAAGCTGAATCCGTTCTGCGATCTCATCAACGAGCGCCTCTTGCTCTCCGTGGTGCTTGTCGAAGAGCAGATGGAGTTGGTAAAAGGTATGGCCCGCCACCTGCCAGTGGTGTTTCTTGTACATGTCGCGGAGTGTTATCGTATCCGCCAGGAGTTGGTTCAGGTTCTCTGCGCTCCCAGCGCAGACTTTCTCGTCCAGTGCAAGCGGTAGCTTCGCGATCTTTCCGTAGGGCTGAATCTCGCGCGCATGCTGATGCAGTATGGGCCTTGCCCGCTCTGTTCCCGCTTCGAGCTGGGTATACCGTGAACCACGCTTATCGGTTTTTGAAGTCACTTTCTGTCTCCTTGGTTGTAGTCTCGGCCGGCTTTTCTGCGCATGCGTTCACCTCATCGTTTTGGCTGAACTTTCCGCTCGAAAGTCGTCCGGTCGTCTGCAATATTGCCAGGAGTGTACTTCTCCATTCGGTCTTTGCTCCATACGAAGTTCAGCCTACTTAGCGACGCACAACGATGAGCGCGGCCGTACCCGGCTCGACGTGGAGGCCAGCAGCCCGCGCCCACGACGGGGACTTGCAACGAGGAACGGAAACAGATCATCGCAGACGTCCATCTCTTCGCTCCCTTCGGTGCGAGA
Organism: Myxococcota bacterium; assembly: GCA_035489755.1. Taxonomy (GTDB): domain Bacteria; phylum Myxococcota_A; class UBA9160; order UBA9160; family UBA9160; genus UBA9160. The sequence goes on along the minus strand of DATGZK010000024.1, from coordinate 4,711 downwards.
TCTACGGTTCCTCCTGACCGGCGTCCTTGGCGGCGAGCTGTCCAATCGCCGACCAGTCAAGCGCCTCGCCCCCGTGGGCGAGGAGCGTCAAGAACCGGTCGTGCAGGACGCCGGCGAACGGCATAGGCACGCGAAGGGTCTCCGCCGCGGCGAGCGTGAGGCGGATGTCCTTGTGTCCCAGCGACGCGGCGAACCCTGGCGGCTCGAACCTCTGCTCGGCGATCAGCCCGCCATAGGTCTTGTACACCGGCGCGGTGAACAGGGTGGAGGTCAGGAGATCCAGATATTGACGCCGATCGACGCCAGCCTTGCCGACGAGCGCCATGGCCTCGCCGAGCCCCTCGATCACGGAGGCGATCAGGAAATTGCCGCTCAGCTTGACGAGGTTCGCGGCCTTGGGCTGATGCCCGATGGGAAACGTCTTCTGCCCCATCGCCTCGAAGAGAGGCAGACAGGCGTCGACGGCATCCGGCGCGCCCGCGGCAACGATGAACAGCTTGGCGGCAGCTGCCGCCTCGGGGCGCCCGAAGACCGGTGCAGCGACGAAACGCTGGCCGGCGTCCGCGTGCGCCGCGGTGAGCCTTGCCGCAAGCGCGACGCTGATGGTGCTCATGGAGACGTGGATTGCGCCCTTGCCCAAGCTGCCGATCACGCCCTTCTCGCTGAAGACGACGCCTTCGACGGCGCTGTCGTCCGCCAGCATCGTGACGACGGCGTCGCCTCGGCAGGTGTCCGCCACTGCAGCGGCGGCGCGCGCACCCTGCTCGACCAGGCCTTGCGCCTTGCTGGGCGTTCGATTGTAGACGGTGACCTCGTGGCCGGCTCTGAGCAGGCTCGCCACCATCCCGATCCCCATGTTCCCGAGCCCAATGAAGCCGACCTTCATGATCTCACCTCACTTCGGCCCGACTGAGAATAGTAAGTCTCGTTTCCGATCCTTCGACAGAGGCGCGAGTCTGCGAATACTCTATTAACTGCCTGGGCCATCCTCTTTCATACTCGGTGTGGTCGTACACGCCTCCAGTTCCAGCCGACCAAACGGGCCTGATCGCATTTTTCTTCCCCTCCTCAGCGCTCTCGACGTAAGGCTCGCATATCCACGAGGTGGCCTTGGCGGACATCGTCGGCTTCATGCTGAAGGTGAACGCCGGGGCGTACAGCTTCCTGGGGACCTACGGCTTTGCTCCATCTCGGCTTAGCGCATAGACATACGCCGCCAGGTCTCGGACCTGCTCTTCTGTCAGCTGAGCCCCGCCCTTCGGCGGCATAACGCCGGTGTGCGCCTTTGGGACGGGCACGCCCGCCGTGATGATCTTCACAATCGAGGAATAGCTGCCATCGCTCCACAGCCACTGACCGTCCCTCAGGTCGGATCCGAGCGGGGTCCCCTTGGCGTCCGAGCCGTGACAGCCGACGCAGGTCGAGCCGTGGTAGAGGCTATCGCCGAGCGCGATCTGCTCGGCGGTAATCCCAACCGAGCTGGCGTCCGGCGGCGGCGGCGGCAGCGACGTGCCCGCTGGATTGGCTCCCGCATCCGGGTGGATCCCTTCGGGTGGTTCAGGGGCTTCTCCTGACCCCGTCCCGTTGGCGGAGCGGAGCACGCGCGCTTTCGGGGCCCTTGCTGGATCGTAGACCACTCGCCAGATCGTGCCGTGGGCGTCGTCGGAGATGTAGAGAGCGCCGTCGGGGCCGACTGCGAGGCCGGCCGGACGGTGCGCGGCCGCTCCCGGTTCCTTAATGGCGCCTGCGAAGCCGTCGGCGAAAACCTCGTAGCTCTCCGCCGGCTCGCCGTTCTCGAACGGCTGGAAGACTACGTTGTAGCCCTCTTGCGGAAACGGGGCGCGATTCCACGAACCGTGGAACGCGATAAATGTGCCGCCGCGGTAGTGTGCGGGAAACTGTTCTCCGAAATAGAACACCAACGCGTTCGGCGCCCAATGCGCTGGATAGAACGCGATCGGCCCCTGCTTGTTGGCGCAGGGTCCGACCGCCTTCCCGCCGTCACCTCCGTACTCGGGAGCGAGCACCAGCTTGCGCTGCTCGTTGTCGAAGTAGCACTCGGGCCACCCGTAGTCAGCGGGCTCCACGCGGAGCAGCTCCTCCCCCGGCAGGTTCGCGCCTTGTTCTGGCGTGTAGAAGGCCTGCCAGTTCTGCGAAAGCTGGTCGCGTCCGTGCTGCGTCGCATAAATGCTACGCCCGGTCGAGTCCAGCGCGATCCCATCTGCATTGCGGATGCCCGTCGCGTAACGCTCCGCGGGCGAAAAGCGCTGTCCCGTGCGCTTGGCGTCGTAGCGCCAGATCCCGGCGCGGGTCTCGAGTTCGGTGCAGGGGTTGTGGCCCGGCGAGCCGGGGATGCGGTTCTTGATCTGACAGTTGTTCGTAGCGGAGGCAGAGTCCATGTAGAGCACGCCGGTCGCGTCGATCACGAAAGGGTGCATCGGATGGTCGCCGGTGAGGGGCAGGTCCTGCACGATCGTCTCGGCGTCAGTGGTCGGCGCGAGAGAGTCTGGCGACAGCCGGTAGCGTACGATCCGATCGTTGACCTCGGCGTAGAGCGCCCCATCGTAGAGGGCAATTCCTGTTCCCCCCGTCCCACCACTGTCAACGCTCTCACCGAACCGAACGATCTGGTCGGCGACTCCGCTACCCGTCGTGTCACGCAATGCGACGAGGAAGCCACCTGAGTGGGGTTTGTCATTCCCGTAGTACCTGCCGCTCCAGGTGTTCACATAGACCACGCCGCTGGGCGAGACGACGAGGTTCCGGGCGTGTCCGATCCTGTCGGCAAACACAGTCGCGCAAAAGCCGTCCGGTAGCGTGATGCCACCGTTGTCGGGCGCGCACGCGCGTGCCGAGGCGGATCCGCCCTGTGTCGGACCGCCAGCACCCTGGTGACCCACACACCCCGCCAGGGTCAGCCACGCCGCGAGCACGACGGCGCTGCTCGAGGGTGTGCACACCCGGCACGTGAAGGCCCCGGCGGGTGCTCGTTGTGATTCCATTCCAGCGGCCTGACGGCGCAAGATCGCTCGAGCGGCTGCGAAATCGTAAAGAAGATCGGATAGCGTGCAGCGGCTCATGCAGGGACCTCCGGGCACGAGCGGGCGATGTCCCGTGGGCTGTTATCTCTGCTTAGCAGCGGTTCGTTCTTGCATCCTACGCGACTTCCGAATCGTGATCGAGCGACTCGGGCTCAACGTGACGCTCAATGGCCTGGAAGAGGGTATTGAGAATCCAGACGCTCAGGATGCGGCGGAAGATCTGCTATCCAGCGAGGATTCCTATGCCGATCCAGCACGATCATCGCTCCATCGCACCAATGCCTCACGCTCTCGGAGAAACGGTCGACCAGAGCGTTGAGGTTCTCGATCGGGTTCGTGCGGATTGGCTCACGCAGCTCGTTTCGCAACTGCTTTAGCAGATCGCGAGCACTCGGCATGCGCCGACCCCTGACCTCCTTGCCGCAGAGAACGCCCGTTGCGACGTGGCGAGGAAATCTGGTTTTCTCTCTGGGAAAAATGAGTGCGCGCGTCATAAGATCGGGCCTGGCGGGGTGGACCCAAGAGGCAACCCATGGAGTACGTGGCGATTCCCGGTACGACGCTCTCGCCCTCCCGCATCGGCCTCGGTACATGGGCAGTCGGGGGCTGGATGTGGGGCGGAACCGACGAGGAGCGGTCGATCCGAACGATCTGCGCAGCGCTCGACCGCGGTGTCACGCTGATCGACACGGCGCCGGCGTACGGCCAGGGCCGCTCCGAGGAGATCGTCGGCAAGGCGGTGGCACGTTGGGGACGCCGCGACCAGGTGGTGCTGGCGACCAAGGTCGGGCTCGAGTGGCGGAGCACCGGCGACGTCATCCGAAACGCCAGCCGCGCGCGGATCACGAAGGAGATCGCGGATTCGCTCCGGCGGCTCCGCACCGACTACATCGATCTCTACCAGGTGCATTGGCCCGACCCCCTCGTGCCGATCGAGGAGACGGCGCAGGCGCTTCACGCGCTGTACTCGCAAGGCCATATCCGCGCCATCGGCGTCAGCAACTACTCCCCCGAGCAGATGGACGTGTTCCGGAAGATCGCGCCGCTGCACACCGCGCAGCCACCCTACAACCTGTTCGAGCGCGAGGCCGAGCAGGCCGTGCTGCCCTACTGCATGCGGCATGGCGTCGCCACGCTCACGTACGGCGCGCTCTGCCGGGGGCTGCTCTCCGGGCGGATGAGGGCAGACACGCGCTTCGCCGGTGATGACCTCCGTCGGACCGATCCGAAGTTCCGGCCGCCGCGCTACGCGCAGTACCTGCGCGCCGTCGACGCCATCGGGCACCTCGCCCAAGAGCGGTTCGGCAAGAGCGTCCTCGCGCTCGCCATACGCTGGGTGCTGGATCAGCCGGGGGTGCACGTCGCGCTCTGGGGCGCGCGGAGCCCCGAGCAGGTAAACTCGGTCGACGAGGCAATCGGCTGGTCGCTCGATGCCGCGGCGAAGCAGGCCGTCGACGTGATCCTGCGTGAGACCGTGACCGATCCGGTCGGTCCGGAATTCATGGCGCCGCCCGCGGGCGCGGTCGGGATGCCGGGAGCACCTCGAGCGACGGCCTAGGAATGCGCCATGGGGATCGTTCGCCGCGCGCTCTGTCGCCTGTCCAGCGCTGGACTTCCAAGCGCAGGGCGGCCCTGGTCCCGAGCATCTTGAAGGGCGAGACCTCGGTGCA
>DATGZK010000023.1:0-54085 GCA_035489755.1 Myxococcota bacterium | reverse complement strand
CTACCCGGGATTTGAAGACGTGGCCAAGCAAGTGACCTGGATTGACGTACCGTCAAAGGACTACTACGGAGAAGGCTACCAGGACATCCCGACCCGCACGCCTTCGATTCGCAATGCAGAGCACTACCTGGGTTGGCACCCAAAGGTCGATCTCGCCACAGCGCTCCGCAAGACACTGGACTTTTGCCTCGCGCAGCTTCCGCCGGCCTAACGCCAGCCCGGCGGAGCGAGACGAATGTCGACGGTCCGGCTGGCTCTCAAGGTCGACGTGGACACCGAGCGCGGGACGCGAGAAGGCGTTCCCGCGCTCGCGGAGCTCTTCTCCCGCGCTGGAATCCCCGCGGCCTTCTATTTCTCCTTGGGTCCTGACAATACCGGGCGCGCCCTCGCGCGGGTCTTCCGACCGGGCTTCGTTGGGAAGACGGTCCGCACGAATGTCGTTGCGATCTACGGGATCCGGACGCTGCTGAACGGTATCCTGCTCCCGGGTCCGATGATCGCTCGCCGACACGCGGGAATCCTTCGGGCGGTGCGCAAGGCCGGCTTCGAGGTGGGGATTCACTGCTGGGATCACATCCGTTGGCAGGACAAACTCCACAAGCTGTCCGCTGCCGAGACGAGCCTCGAGTTTGGACGCGCGCTTTCCGCATTCGAGGAGGTCTTCGGAACACGTGCCGCAACGGCCGCAGCCGCCGGCTGGCAGGCCAACGCGCACTCGCTCGCGGCATACGATGCCGCAGGGCTCCTCTATGCGAGCGACACGCGGGGCCGCACGCCTTTCTACCCGCGGGCCGGGGGGCACACCTTCCGAACGCTCCAGATCCCGACCACCCTTCCCACGCTCGACGAGCTCCTCGGCCGCCCCGAGTATCCCGAGGAGCGCCTCACCCGCTCCTACCTTTCATGGTTCGCGCCGGAGGCGCTCAACGTCCTGACCCTCCATGCGGAAATCGAAGGGATGTACAAGCGGGCCTGGTTTACAAGCTTTCTCAGCGCATGCCGATCCGAGGGCGTTGCCTTTACGGCCCTTGCGGATGAGGCGCGAGGACTCCTCGCCGAGCCCGATCGCATCCCCGTCGCGGACCTCGTCCTCGGGACGATCCCTGGCCGATCGGGAGTTCTGGCGCTCCAAGCCGAAGTCCGCTCCGGGGCCGCCTAGCTTTTCTTGGGCGCCTTGAACAGTGCATCGAGCGCCGAGCGCGCCTTGGTTTGGGCCGCCGCGATGGCGCCTCCTTGGGCGTCCCCGGGCGCGAACCAGTCGCAGCGATTGGCTCGCTCCCGATCGGATACCCATTCCGCTTGCGGCTCCCGGCACTGATTGTGAGCGCTCGGGTCGTGGTGAGCGCAGTTTCGGCACGAATGGAGGTCTGCGCCGCAAGCTCCGCACGTGTCTCGAAATCCGACGCGTCCTCCCGGTGCGAGATCCGAGGCTGCGTTGCAGGCAAAACAGCGCATGGAGCGAACGATGCCCCCGGCGGGAGAGTGTTGTCAACGCGCGTGTTACCCTGCGCCGCCGTGCAAATCGAGACGGTCTCACGGAATCTGGCTCTCGGGATCGTGCTCGCTGCGGAGCTCTGCGCTGGCATGGCACAAGCTCAGTCAGCGCCCGGGGGAGGCCCCGACATCAACACCCTTGCCCTTGACTGGAGCCGCGGCCAGTACCGTGCGCCCATGGTGTGCGAGTTCGAGGCGGGACCACAGCGCGTCGTGCGGCGGGTGCTCATCGCGCCGGCACCCAGGGAGATACCGCTCCAGGATCGAATCGAGTTCCCTGACCCTGAGGCGCCCGGCGTGAAGCGGTGCTTCTCGGAGCTCGGGTCCGATGAGCCCTTCGTTGCCGGCGGAGTCGCGATCACCTTGCGTGAGCGCTCGCGCCCCGACACCGCATCCCATGATTTCGAGCAGGCCCTCCGCCGCGAGCACGGCTTTGAGTTCGAAGTGCTGTCCGGCAGACTCAAGCTCGGGAAGTTCGGGGCTCCCGAGGAGCCGCCCAAGGAGGTCGACTTTTCTCACGGCAAAGCCAAACTCCACCTGGTGGAGCCGGGCAGCGACGCCGCCAAGCTGCTTTCGGAATTTCACAACCTCCCGGGGTTCACCCTCGAGCTCATTTCACCTGACGGCGCACAACTCGTCTTCCACCTCGTCCGCGTCTCGGAGCGTTAATTGTACGAGTGCGTCGGCGGCGTGCGCTGGCGACTCCGGGAGGGGCTTGACGCGCGAGAGGTCAACCCCCTCCTCGGAGCGGCTCTCGAGGCGGTCGCGAGCGGCGCTGCGCGCAGCACGAAGACCGGTCGGCGCAAGACGCTCTACCCGCTTTCTCTGCAACGCGGGGACGCGCCTGACTTTCTGCTGAGGTGCAACCGCTATCCCTGGCACGTCGCGCTGCGGCGCCTCGGCCGTGCGTCCCGCTCCGCGCACGAGCTCGAGATGGCCCAGCGGCTCCACGCGCGAGGACTTCCGCTGCCGCTTCCCCTTGCGGCGGGGGAGCGCCGCCGCGGACCGCTCCTTAGGGCCTGCTTTCTCCTGATCCCCATCGTCGACGGCGCAGCCGACGTCCTCCATCTGGCACAGGAGCAAACGCTCCCCCCGGTGGGGCGACGCAGGCTCGCAACGGCTCTTGGCGATCTCTCGCGCCGCGCGCACGATGCGGGACTTTTCCAGGAGGATTTCGCCCCCAACAATTTTCTGGTGCGCCCCGAGGCGCCCGGAGAGCCAATGCTGATCGATTTCGAACGCGCTCGGCTGCAGCGCCATGTCGACGTCGAAGCACGAGGCTGGATGCTTGCAAAGCTAGGCCGTGCCCTCCCCTTCGTTTCGAAGACAGACCGTTTCCGGTTCCTCTTGGCCTACACCGGGCACAAGCGCGACGAGGCGCGAACCTGGTGGAGAAGACTGGAGGGGGTTGCCCACAGGCTCTTGCTCCGGGATCTAAGGCGCCTTGGCCGCCTCACAACGCGCGATGGACCGCGCTTTTTTCGCGTGCGCGAGGGCCGCTGGAGGGGGTGGGCGCAGCGCGAGGTTGCCATGCCGGCTGTGCGCGCACTCGCGGCGAACGGCCCGGAGAGCGCTCGCGAAGAAACAACGGTCGTCTACCACGAGGTCTCCGCCCGGGAAGCCAAGGCGCTCTGGGTCATGGCCAATCTCCTTGCGAGGCGGGCCCTTGGCACTCCACCCCTCGCCCTTCTGCACAGCCGCGGCGAGGCGCGGCTCTTGCTCGAAGCCACCCCCCTTGCGCCCACGCCGAATGAAGCGGCGGCGGGGATTGAAAGCCTTCGCAGGCGACTGGCCGAGCTTGGGGCGCCCCCAGCGCACCTTGCCCCCTCTGGCGTCACCTGGGCGCGCGACCCGACGGGGGGTCTGGTGGCGCTCCTGCGCGGGCCCCGGGGCTTTTCCCTGCGGGTTTAGTCTCCAAGAGCCTCTTCCGATAAACGGGGCCGATGGGAACTCGAGACGATGGCGCGCCGATCATTTCGGCGATGGCCGGCGAGCCGGAGGTGCTCGAGCGGCTCGAAGCCTTCGTGATCGCGCTCGGGGAGCGCGTGGACGAGCTGCAGGATCTGGAGAGCGGGCGCAATTGGAAAGAGCTCGAAGCCGATGCGCACCGCCTCGGCGAGGAAGCTTTGGCGCTCGGATTCGGACCGCTCACCGAAGCTGCAGCCGTCGTGCAGGGCGCCTGCGTTCTCGCCCAAGCGCTGCACCCCTCGCGCTCGGTCGCTGCTGTGCGCGAGGCGCTTCTCGAGCTCACCGACGTGGCTCGCAGGGTCCGCCTCGGCCATCGTGGCGCAATGCCGTAAAGCAGCGCGAAGCCTGCGCCATACCCGCCCCTCGCAGCGCCGCCCTCCACCGTCTTTTTTTCTGGCTCTCGCAAGGCCACGCGGGGGCGGTTTGCCGAAACCGTCGCGACCACACTCCCTCGGGCCTCGTAGGAATCCCCAGCCTTGGGGGCGCAGGAGGCGATCAGAGGAAGTACCAGAGGTCAAGCAGGTGGCCTTGGAAGTCGTGCAGGCGGCCTGAGCCGATCGCAACCAGCAGGAAGAGCGAGCCATTGGTGACGGCGTGGACAAGCACGACCGACGCAAGGTGCTTGCGGCGGTAGAGCCAAAGATTCCAGAGAAGTCCGGTCGCTGCGGCGACCGGGTACTCCCACGAAAGGTGAGAGAAGGTGAAAGCGAGCCACGTCCCGATGAAGCTTCGCCAGCGAAAGCGGGCCATCGGCACATCGCGGAAATCCTCGCCCGTATCGAAGACATCGAGGTAGCGCATGAGGAAGCTGCGAATAAAGAGCTCCTCCATGAACGGCGTCACCGCTGCGAATCCCGCGAAACGGATCGCCACAAGGGCTGGCATGAAGGTCGTCCCGAGCGCATAGGGATTGAAGGCATCCTGCGGATCAGGCCGCGGGAGCGAAGGAAAGACGACGTACGGTGCGACCCAAACCACCGTCGTCGCGAGGCCCATGAGTACGTCCTGAACGACGCCGGGAAGCGTCGGCCGCCAGCCCCTGAGTTCAGGGTAGTCACCCCGAAGGAAGAAAAAGAGCACAAGGGCCGCCGTGAGGGCGACTCGGAAGATGCGCATGTACGGGGCGACGTCGTGCGGCATCCGTGCCTGCACTTCGGCTAGCAAGCCGAAAGTGGCATACGGCACCACGTAGGGGCCCCAACCGGTGCCTCGCCGCTGTCCCTCCACTCTCGGCGGTCGCCTCCTTTCAGCCGCCCCCTACGCGGCGGCTGCGGTGTAGCACGGCCTCACCGTATCGGCCTCCGGACGAAAGGCGAACCGGGGAAATCGGCACCAAGCACCTGGCCACAGGGGCGTCTAGGAAGCCGTTGGCTAACGGAGCTCCTTGTAGTGCCGGATCAGCTCATTGGTGGATGAGTCGTGGGTGGTGACCCGCCCGGCCCCACCAAGCTCGGGAAGGATCTTCTTCGCCAGCTGCTTGCCGAGCTCGACTCCCCACTGGTCAAAGGAGTTGATGCCCCAAACGACACCCTGCACGAAGATCTTGTGCTCATACATCGCGATCAGCTGGCCGAGTGTGCGGGGGGTGAGCTGCTGGAAGAGGATACTGTTGGTCGGACGGTTCCCTTGAAAACGCTTGTGCGGGAGAAGCCGCTCAATCTGTTGGGGAGCGAGCCCCTGCTCCGCCAGCTCGGAACGGACCTCTTCATCATTCTTCCCGCGCATGAGCGCCTCGGTCTGCGCAAAGAAGTTCGAAAGCAGGATCTCGTGATGGGCGCCGATCGGGTTTTGGCTTCGAGCGGGAGCCAGAAAGTCGCAGGGCACGAGCTTTGTGCCCTGATGAATCAGCTGGTAGAAGGCGTGCTGTCCGTTCGTACCCGGCTCACCCCAAAGCACGGGCCCGGTCGAGACGTCGACCGGCTGCCCCTCGCGCGTCACGCCTTTGCCGTTGCTCTCCATGTCGCCCTGTTGAAAGTAGGCCGGGAAGCGATGCATGTATTGGTCGTAGGGCAGGATGGCGAGGGTCTGCGCCCCGAAGAAATTGTTGTACCAGATGCCAATCAGGGCCAGCGTTGCGGGCAGGTTCAGCTCGAGAGGAGTGGCGCGAAAGTGCTCGTCCATTTCATGTGCGCCATCGAGCAACTCTTCAAACTGGGCGAAGCCCACGGAGAGCGCGATGGACAGACCGATCGCAGACCACAGCGAATAGCGTCCACCGACCCAATCCCAGAACTCAAACATGTTCTTGGGGTCGATTCCGAACCTGCGGACCTCGACCTCGTTGGTCGAGACCGCGACAAAATGACGGGCGACGTGCGCCTCATCCTTCGCGGCCTCGAGCAGCCATGCCTTGGCGCTGTGGGCGTTGGTGAGGGTCTCTTGTGTCGTGAATGTTTTCGAGGCGACGATGAAGAGTGTGGTTTCCGGCCGGCAGTTTCGCAGCGTTTCGACGATCTGCGTCCCATCGATATTGGATACAAAGTGCATACCGAGATCACGCTTCGCAAAGGGCTTCAAGGCCTCGGTGACCATGACCGGGCCCAGATCCGATCCGCCGATCCCGATGTTGACGACGTCCCGAATCGGTTGTCCCGTAAATCCCCGCCAATCTTCGGACCGGACGGATTCGCTGAAATCCCGCATGTGTGCGAGCACGGCATTTACGCCGGGCATCACGTCTTGGCCATCCACAAAAATCGGGCGGTTGGAGCGGTTCCGGAGCGCGACGTGGAGAACCGCCCGGTCCTCTGTGATGTTGATCTTTTCGCCGCGAAACATGCGCTCTGTCCAGCCCCGGACGTCGGCTTCCACCGCCAACGCCCGCAAAAGGCGCATCGTCTCCTCGGTAATCCGGTTTTTCGAGTAGTCGAGCAGAATATCCTGAAAGCGCAGTAAGAAGCGCTGAAAGCGGAGGGGATCCTGTGCGAACAGGTCCCGCATACGGACATGAGCGATGCGCGCGTGGTGATCGGCGAGCGCACGCCAGGCCGTCGAACTAGAGAGTGCGGTCACGCTGCCCTCCCTCCTCTGTGCTCGAGTCTACGCGGAAATCGAGTAAGCTCGCTAGCACCGTCTTGCGACCGCGCACCGGGGAGGAGACATGATCACGCTGTTCGAGCATCCGCTCTCGCCGTACGCACAGAAGTGCAAGATTGCACTGCGGGAAAAGGGGATACCGTTCGAAGCCCGTCTTCCGATCGGGATCGGGAGCGGTGTCACGGCCGATCCCGGCTTCGCAGAGGCGAGCCCCCGGGGCGAAGTCCCCGCGTTGATCGACGGTGATATCCAGATCTTCGACTCCACCATTATCCTCGAGTACATCGAAGACCGCTGGCCCTCCCCGCCGCTTCTCCCGGGTCCGCCCGAGGAGAGAGCACGCATGCGCATCCTCGAGGACGTCATGGACTCCCACTATGAGCCCATCAACTGGGGCCTCGGGGAAATCCATTTCTTCGGCCGCGCGCGGGGCAAGCTCGCCCGTGAGATCACGGCCCGAGCCGCGGCGCAGGTGGAAACCTGGCATCGCTGGCTCGAACGCCAGCTCGGGCCTCAGCCTTGGTTTGGCGGTGACAGCTTTGGCTGGGGCGATCTCGTGGTGGTGCCCTACCTGAACGGGTCGCGCGGCTTCGGCCTCGCGCCGAAGCCAGAGAGTCGTCTTCACACGTGGCTCGAACGCGTGAACCAAAGGCCGAGCGTCGCGACCACCGCCCAGGAGGCGGCGGCGGTGGTCGCCGGGATGTCGGATGTCTCGAAGCTCGTCGAGAAGGGGCTCTTCAAGCGCGAATATCGCGACCATCGCCTTGAGTGGATGATCCGCACTGGCGGTCTCGAGATCGTCCTCGACGGTCTCGCGCGGGACAACATCCGCTTCTTCCGCGAGTTCGACTAAAAGGGGGCCAGGCCCCGTCCCGAGCGCACGACCCTCGTCGGCAAACGCGCACGGTCAGTCAAGCGCTTCGTCGATTGCCTTGCCCAGCACCTCCACGATCTGATCGATTTCCTGAGGTTCGATCACAAATGCAGGGCCGATGCAGAGAACGTCGGGTGCCGGGGCTCCGCCGCCCGGGTAGAAAAAGACACCGCGGCGAAGTCCGGCCATCACGACCCGTGCGCAGACGTGCGACTGCGGAGAAAAGGGCTCTAGCATCTCTCGGTCGCGGACCAGCTCGACGGCCTGCAGAAGACCGAGTCCCCGCGTCTCCGCCACATGGGGGTGGCTCCGCAGGCCAGCGAGTCGATCGGCAAGGTGCACACCCAGGATCGCCGCCCTCTCCACGAGCGACTCTCGTTCCAAGATCTCGAGGACCTTGTCAGCGATCGCGCATGCTGCGGGATGCGCGGAATACGTGTAGAACATCACCTCGTCGCCGCGTTTTGCGATGGGTTCCACCACGGCTTCGGTCGCGAATACGGCGCCGATCGGCGCGTATCCCCCAGAGAGACCCTTCCCAGCGACCAAGAGGTCCGGCGTCACGTCCCAGTGCTCGACGGCGAAGCGGCGGCCAGTACGCCCGAAGCCGGTCATGACCTCATCGGCGATCAGCAAAATGCCATAGCGGCGACAGATCTCGGCGAGCCGGGGCCAGTAGCCGGGGGGCGGCACAAGCGCGCCGGCAGTGGAGCCCACCACGGGTTCCGCGATCACTGCGGCGATGGTCTGCGCCCCCTCGCGTGCAATGATCTCCTCGAAGGCATCGGCGCAGGCGAGGTTGCATCCCCCGCGCCCCTGGCACAGTCCGCAGCGCAGCGGGTAGCAGGCTGGCGCCTTCGGGTGCGGGGTGAGAAGAGGCTCAAAGCCGCTGCGACGCTTCCCGTGGCCACCCACGGCAAGAGTCGCAAGCGTCGTTCCGTGATAGGAGAGATCTCGGCCGATCACCTTCCAACGCGCAACCTCGCCGCGCGATACGAAGTGCTGGCGAGCGATTCGCAGAGCGAGGTCCACCGCATCGGAACCACCGCTCGCGAACACGACCCGGCTGAGCCCCTCCGGCAACCAGCTCGCACGCAGCCGCGACACGAGCCTCACGCGACTTTCGGTCGCAAAAGGCGGCACCACGTAGGTGGCCTCAAGCAGCGCACGCCGCGCCACTTCAGCGACCTCTTCTCTTCCGTACCCGATATTGGCGACGATCGCACCGCCGGCGGCATCGAGGATTCGGCGCCCGTCGGAGGTAAAGAGGAAGCATCCTTCCGTGCGGGAGATGGCAAGCGGAGGTCCCGACCCTCGCCCAAGAAAGGGGTACTCGCGCGCGGCTTCGAGATCCATCGCCTCTCCCGAATGGATCCCCAGCATAGCCGGAAGCAAGCATCGCCCGAACCGTTATCCTGCGCGCGCCGCATCCACGGCCAGCGGGGAGACGACCGTGAATATTGCCGAAATGAAGATTCTCGTGACCGGCGGAGGCTCTGGGCTCGGCCGTGAGTTTACCCTCGCCCTCGCGCGCCTTGGCGCGGCTGTGGCCTTTTGTGATCTCGGCGAGGCGGCCATCGCCGAGACAGAGTCGCTGGCAGGCGGTCTTTCGGGCAGGGTCGTTGGCTTTAAGGCGAACGTCGCCATCGAGACAGAGGTCGGGAAGCCGATTCAGGATGCCCATGCCGCACTCGGCGGCCTAAATGGACTCATCAACAACGCGGGCATCTTCCGCGATGCGCTGCTCGTCAAACAAGACCGAAAATCCGGCGCGCTGCAGCGAATGTCGCTGGACTCCTGGAACGCCGTGATCCAGGTCGACCTCACCGGCCCCTTTCTTTGCGCCCGAGAGTTCGCAGCAAAGGTGATCGAGACAAACGGCGGACCTGCGGTGATCGTGAATATCTCCTCCGCTTCGCGCCACGGAACGCGCGGGCAATCGAACTACTCCGCTGCCAAGGCGGGGCTCGTGGCGGGATACTGTGGGCGGAGGAGCTTGCGCCCTACGGAATCCGCACGGGTGCGGTTGCTCCGGGCTTTATCGACACGCCGATCTTGCGCGGCATGCGACCCGAGGTGCTAGAGGCCGCGCTTCAAGCGGTGCCGCTCCGACGACCGGGCAAGGCGAGCGAGATCTTCCAGGCCGTGAAGTTCATCCTCGAGTGCGACTACTTTACGGGGCGGTGTGTGGACGTCGACGGCGGCATTCGGACCTAGAGAAGCCTTCGCCAAGGTCCGAGGGGGGCTCTCAGCGGGCCGGCTCGTGCCGCGTCTTCGCCCGGATGACTTCCCGGATCTCGGGCAGCGCAGCGCGCGCCGCAGCCTCTCCCGCCTCGATGAGCCGCTTCTTTTGAGAGAAATCGTCAAATGCGACATCGCCCACCTCGGGGCGGATTACGATGTCTGCCTCGCGAGAGCGCAGATCGCCGATGAGGGACGCCATGATCGTGACGGCTCGGTACGCGATCACGAGCGGATTGGTCGGCGTCTCCTGCGGGATGTCGGGCGGGATCGCTACGGCGATCACCACTTCGGCGCCGAGTTGGCGGGCGGCATCGGCCGGCACGGGGTCGACGACGCAACCGTCCACATAGGTCTTGCCGTCGATCGTGACCGGAACGAAGACGCCGGGAATCGCGGCCGAGGCGTGGACCACGGGCGCTACCGGTCCGTGGCTGAAGATCATGGGCTGGCCGGTTCGCAAGTCGACCGCCACTGCCGCAAACGGCAGCGCCATATGCTCGATCGTTTGGTTGCGAAGGCGCGTACGCAGGAACTCCTCCAAGAGCTCCCCTTTGATGAGGCCACCGGACAGCACGGAGGAGAGCGCGTAGTCGAAGATGTCCGCCTCGTGAAGCGCGACCGCGTGAAACTCCGCGTCGAGGACTCGGCCTGTATCCGCGTAGAGCGCGCCGACGAGTGCACCGACGGAAGTGCCGGCGACGGCAGCCACGGGGATGCGCTCTTGCTCGAGGACGCGAAGCACCCCGATCTCGGCAAACCCTCGGGCGCCGCCGCCGCCAAGCGCGATCCCAACGCGCGGCAAGACATCGGTCGTCGCCTGGGGAACGCCGGGGCGCGCGCATGCCGAAACGGCCAGCGCGACGATCGTCATCACACAGAAGGCGCGGTCTTGCAGGAGCGACTCCTCAGCCTGGCGCCGGGACTGTACCCACTTCGCCAGCGCGAGCGGATCCCGTCTCTCCGAACAGGTTCCTCTGCTCATTTCGTGGCTCGCTTGGGAAGGCAAGGAGAGCCTTTGCAGTCGCTGACTTTCTCGGCTCCCGAGCCTCCGCCGCCGCCCCGCGTCTGCGGGAGTTGACCCGCGCGTAGGAGGCCCGCGCTGCCCGCCCTCCCCCGTCGCGCATCTTCGGGGAGTCCCCGCCGCCGGCGTACTCGAAAGCGCAAAAGGTCAGAGGACGCGGCAAGGTAGGTCGCGCCGGGCAAGGCAACGGACTGCTCCCAGCGGCGGGTTTTGCGAGCGCTTTGCGAGGCGCCGCCCGCACCGAAGGGCCCTGGGGTATCATCGGTTAACGAAGCAAGGAGAAAGCCATGGCCCCCCGGTTACCCTACGAGGCCTTCGACGCGGACAACCACTACTATGAGGCCACCGACGCGTTCACCCGGCACATGGACCCGCGGATGGCGAAGCGCGCGGTCCAGTGGGTGACCCTCAATGGGAAGCCGCGTCTTCTCGTCTGCGGCAAACTCGATCGCTTCATCCCGAACCCCACGTTCGATCCCGTCGCGAAGCCCGGCTCACTGGATCAGTATTTCCGCGCGATCAATCCCACGGGCGCGAGCATGGCCGAGCTGTTCGGCGGGCTAGAGCCCATTCGGCCCGAATATCGCAATCGCGACGCGCGGCTTGCACGGATGGACGAGCAGGGCCTCGAAGCGTGTTTTCTCTTTCCGACCCTCGGCGTCGGAATCGAGCATCCCATGCGACACGATGCCGAAGTCACCCACGCGACTCTTCACGCGTTCAACCAGTGGCTAAACGACGATTGGGGGTTCGCTCACCAGGACCGGCTTTTCGCGGCTCCGATGATCTCGCTGATGGATCCCGAGAAGGCAGTCGCCGAGGTCGAGTGGTGCCTCGCACGCGACGCGAGGCTCATTCATGTTCGCCCCGCACCCGTGCCTGGCAGTCCCACGAGCCGCTCTCTCGGACACCGCATGTTCGATCCCTTCTGGGCACGCGTGCACGAGGCAGGCATCACCGTCGCTTTCCATGCCGGCGACAGCGGGTACGGCAAGTACACGAGTGACTGGGAGCCACGCGGGCAGATGGAGGCCTTTCGGGGCAACGCCTTTGGAACAGTCACCCAGGCCGACCGAGCCATCTACGACACGATGGCCGCACTGATTATTCATGGCGTCTTCCATCGTTTCCCCCGTGTGCGCGTGTGCAGTATCGAGAATGGATCGGAGTGGGTGACTCCGCTCCTCAAGAAGCTCAAGAAGGCCTTCGGCCAGATGCCGAAGGAATTTTCAGAGCCGCCGATCGATACCTTCCGGCGTCACATCTTCGTAGCCCCGTACTACGAAGATGACATCCGGGAGTTGGCGGACCTCATCGGCGTGAGCAACGTCCTGCTCGGATCTGACTGGCCGCACGCCGAGGGGCTCGCGGACCCGGTCACGTTCGTGAACGATCTCGAAGACTTTCGAGACGACGAGATCCGTCAGATCATGCGCGAAAACACCGCGCGGTTGGTGCAAGCGGTGCGCAGCGCCACCGTTTAGATTCACAGCGATCCCAAGACAAGGAGAACTCGATGCCGATCAAGCCTGGTGACAAGATCCCGAGCATGACGCTCAAGCTCGCAACCGCCGAGGGACCGAAGGACGTCAGCACCGACGAACTTTTCGGCAAGAACAAAGTGGTGCTGTTCGCTCTGCCGGGTGCCTTCACACCGACCTGCTCGGCGAAGCACCTCCCTGGATTCGTGGAGAAGGCCGAACAGATTCGCGCCAAGGGCGTAGACTCGATCGTCTGCCTCTCGGTGAACGATGCCTTTGTCATGGGCGCATGGGGCAAGGACCAGAAGGTCGGCGACAAGATCAAGCTGGTCGCGGATGGCGGTGCCGATTTCACGAGGGCTGTCGGTCTCGATTTCGATGCGTCCAAGTTCGGCATGGGAGTCCGATCGCAGCGCTACGCCGCGATCATCGAGCGCGGCGTGCTGAAGAACCTCTTCGTCGAGCAGCCGATGAAGTTCGAGGTGAGTAGCGCCGACGCGGTGCTAAAGCACCTCTAGCGATTGCGGCCGGGGATCGCGCGGTTGCTCCTCGGGGCCGCCGCGGGCGCTGGGCTTTTTGCCTGCAAGACGCCCTACCACAAGGAAGGCGCCTCAGCGGAGGACTTCGAACGCGACAAGTACGCCTGCTTTGCGGAGGCAAGGGCCGGGACCTGGGGCTTCGGATTTCCCCGCGACGAAAACCTCTTTGCGAAGTGCATGGAATCGCGCGGCTGGACCCGCGTGGGGAAAGGGTCGGCGGGCGAAGGGGACGCGGCACCCTAGCGAGGCCTGAACTTTTCGGGGCAATGTAAAATCCAAACATCAAAAAAAGGGAGGAGGATTGCCATCGGAAGCCGTCTCGCGCCCTGTCTTTTGGTGCTCACCCTTCTCGCGGCTGCCAAGGTGACGCGATCGAGATCGTGACCCCCAGTGCCGGTGCCGAGAGCAACGCCGCAGATGTCCCCGTGCAAATCAATATCCTCCCCGAAGCGATCCAACCCAGTAGCTTTGCGGCGACGCTGAATGGCCTTCCGCTCCGTCTCTCGGGCGGACCCCGTTCGTACACGACTGTTGTAAATGCCGACTTTCCCCTTCGCGAGCAGAACCTCCTCGCTGTCGAGGCCGTCTACACGAGTGGAATCGGGATTCGGATCGAGCAGGGATTCCGCCACGCACCCCCCGGCAACCCTTAAGGGCGCCGAAGAGCCAGGTCAGCCCGCCGCAGGGGATTGGCGCGTTCGGGGGAGTTCTCGAGCGCCCTCGTCGCCGCGCTTCTCAGTGATCGGTGCACCTTGGGAGCGGCCGGCCGACGGCCTGCCTGCGCCCCGCCATACCCTTGGTCCGGGCCGTAGGGCTCCGGCGCGGTCGCGCGGGTACCCTCGCTCTCCGATCCGCGGGCGCACGGCGTTGGAAGGTATGGCGTGTGAGGCGTCAAGAAGCACTGAAAGGACTGACTTCGCCTGAAAGCGTGACGCTTCGATTGGAGTCGAGGGAAGCGCTTGCCATTCGGCGAGGGAGCTCGTAGTGGACGTTGACTGGATCATGACAAGGCTGAACCCAGTGGTGGCCTTCGTCCTGCGCTCCCCTTTCCATTACCCTCTTAGCCTCGGGCTCATGCTTCTCACCGTGACGGGCCGCCGCTCTGGGCTCCGATACACGATTCCCGTCGGCTATCAGCGGTGCGACGACTGCCTTCTTGTCCTGGTGTCGAAGGCGGGTCGGAAGGGCTGGTGGCGAAACTACATCGATCCGGGCCCGGTTGAACTGCAACTGCGTGGTCGGAAGGTCAGCGGCGAAGCGCGATGCCTTCCGCGTGCCTCCGAGGAGTTCCGAGAGGCGTTTGATTCCACCTTCCGGCGTCAGCCCGTGTTCGGCAGGCAGTTTGGCATCTCCTATGACCCGCGCATCGGACTTACGCTCGAGCAGCGGGAAAAGATCGCCGAAGACGCGGCTGTGGTGAAGATCACGCTTGCTCCCCCTCCCAAGTCGTAGGAGATCGCTCTTAAGGGGCGCAGAAGGGACATGGGGGCCTTCGCCGAAAATCTCGAGCCGATTGCGCGGCGATCGCGAGAGCGCGCGATCGGTGGGGACACTAGTCCTGGAGCGCGGTGACGCAGGCAGACCACGGCTAGGACGCGCACCGAGCCGCCTAGTGTCTCGCTTCCTCGAACAGACGCTCGAGCTTTGGCGATGCGGCGTCGGATTCCAGAGTCACATCGGGATCTCGCGCCAGGGCTTCGCGGAAGCGCGCGACGGCTTGGTCGTCACGATCCGACGCCGCTTGTGCCATCCCCGCAACGACCGCGGCTCGCGCGAATACTCGTCGTGCCGCGCGGTCGTCAGGAAGCGGTGCCACGAGCTGCTCCGCAGTGTTTGCGCGTGCAAGAGCCCCTTCAAAATCGGAAGCCGCGTAGCGCTCTTCGGCCCGCTCGAGTTCCCCACGCGCGCGAGCCAAGAGCTCTGGAGAAAACGAGAAGCCAGGCTTTTGAGGTTGCACCAACGCGACGCGGTGCGCCGGTTCATCGTTGGTCGCAGCTGCGGCGCCGTGGACCTCCGGGCTGCCGGCGGCCGACGGAGTCTCGGAAGGAAAACTCACCCCGGAGAGCTCGCTCGGCGATGGACGCGCGAAGACCTCGGCAGCAGTGGTCGGCGGGGGGGCTCCCACCGGCGGCGGCACGGGTGAGGGAAGAGAACCCGGCTTCGGTACGCGAATCCAGGAGTTTACCCGAATGAGATTGGGATTGGAGATCCCGTTCCAGCTCGCGAGCGCTGCCGCTGAGACCCGGTATCGCGCCGCGATCTTCGACAGAGTGTCTCCACGCTTCACCTCGTAGAACGTGAAGGACGAGACGCTCTGAGGCGCCGCGCTTCGAGGCGGGGAGGCGGAGAGGGCGGGCTGTAAGTGCTTTGTTTTTGGCGATGCGCACGCCGCAAGAAGAAGCGTGCATGCAATGGCCCACTGCCAGCGCTTCATCCGGGATGTATTCCGGGCTCGGGCCATACCCACTCCTCAGCCCGGATTGAGAGTACTACTTCAACCCAGGATCCGCGCGGCCCAGGGCCGGGGCGGAGATCAGCCAGTGCCCAGTGCCGGTTCGATCGGCCGGTCTTGGCACGCGGAAGCAGGCGAGTGTAGTCCCATTAGAGCCCCCACGTCGCGTGCTTTCCCGCAGCCGTCGCAGGAAAGAGAAGCGGAGTCATGCAGGACCGCCATGTCCCTCGCGAAACCCAAAGCGCAATTCGCACGCAGCATGTCGCTCCAAGCTGCGGGTCCAGCTGCACGAGCCGGGTGCCCACCCAATTTGTTGGCCCCCGACGACGTGTCACGGACTGTTGCAGCGAGGGCCACCGCAAGGCTGAGCCTCCCAGCGCTCCGCGCCCGAGCGATTCGGCGAGGCGTGGCTCAAGGGGTTGAATCCAGGGGCATAGGACCGGGGAGTTCCCGGTGCGGGGGTATGGACGACGGCGAGAAGCCATGAGGGCAGTCGTCGCCCAGATCACACGGCGCTCTTCAGCGCGGGATCCGGGTCGGCAGTGGCGGAAGATGGGCAAGAGAGCGAGGCGGGCTCAACCCTCGAGAGACGAGCCCGGCCTTGGAGGCAAAAGGACTCCCGGCGGGCGCCAGGACGATTAGCCGGCTTGTGCGCGCTTGTTGCGAAGGAACGCTTCGACCCGGTCGACCGCGGCGTCCATCTGGCTCTGCGCACCGCTTAGGATGTGCTGGCTTCGCGCCGCGATGACCGCAGGGTCCTCCCCTCCCATCGACTCCAACGCGTGCGAGAGAGCCACGATCGCGCTCTGATGCTCCGTCAGATCCTGTCCGGCGACGGCAGAAGGCGGTGCCCCTCCTAAAGGGGCGACGATCATCGGCGGGGTGTCCCGGGACTCGGGCAGGATGACGGAATGGAACGTCGCAGCCTGGTCCGCTCGCGCTCCGAGCGGCCCGAGATTCCACTTGTCCTGCAAAAAGCGCAGGAGACTCGTGTGATCGAAGCTGGTGGAGCACACTCCTGATCCAACCCACGGAGAGATGAGCACGACTGGCACCCGCACGCCGAGCCGATCAAAAGTGAACTCCTCCTGGTGGTAATCCGGCGCGATCGCAACTGGCGGCTCGACATGATCGTAGAAGCCACCATGCTCGTCATAGAGAACGATCAGCAAGGTGGTCTGCCACAGCGCTTCGTTCGCTCGCAAAGCGTTGTAGACGGCAGCCAGCAGCGCCTCGCCTTCAAACACGTCGTGCGGCGGATGATCGTCGCTCGCGTGGGGATCTAGGTAGCTCGGCTCAATCCACGCAAACGCCGGAAACTGCTCTGGGGGGCCTGCCGCGTCCGCGAAGAAGGTGGTCATCGGAAAGTGTCGAGCAGCATTCTGAGGCTGCCATTGGTGCACAAGAAGCAGAGATAGAGGAACGTCTCCGAAATACACCTTCCATGGTTGGTTGCGCTCATTCAATCGGTCGAAGACGGTCGCCTGATCGTACCAGTGCAGATCAAGATTCATGATTCCAGAAGGCATTTTGACCCGCCCCGCCGACGTCCCGCTCATCGCGAAGAGTCGGTTCGGCCACGTCGGTCCCGGAACAGATGCGAACCACTGGTCGCATACCAAGAAGTACCTTGCCAATTTGTGGAGAGCGGGCAGCGTGTCGAGATCGTGGTACTTCATGACCTCTGCGCGTTCAGCCGGTGGTGAGCTTGGGTACTCATGCGCATAGTCGATGACGAAGCCGCTGTTGTGATCGGCAAGTTGGGCCAGCACATTTTCGAGCTCGTGCTTGGGGTCGTTCACCAGCGTGCGAGCCGCACCGGGAACCTGAGGGTACGGCATCGCACCATCGGAGTTCGTGCGAGGAGTGCCTTCCGGGATGCCGTCCAAGCCGCAGTGAACCTTCTGGCAACACCCCAACATGTGATCAAAGGACCGGTTCTCGAACATCATCACGACGACGTGCTGGATGGGGTCAGCGGGCTGTGATCCATTCGGCATTGCGGAGCCTCGCCAGTTAGAATCGCATTCACGAGCCCTCGGATGTCGGATCCAGAATCTGGTTCCTACACGTTGACACTTCCGCCGCGCGAGAGCCACAGCGCGGCTGCGGTTGGCCTGCCGCAAGAGAAATGATTTGGAGGCGGCTGCTCGCTCTCGCTCGGCACGAATCGCGCCACCCGCCTGAGGGCTACAGATTTCGCCCCCACCGGGCACCGCAACCCGCAGTAGGCGGAAACAGAGCATTGTGTGAAGTAATTCTTTGCGCACGGAGTGCGTGCTCCGGGCCAAGGCCTGAACTCACAGCATGCACCCCAGTGGGAGCCGCGGCAGCCCGGTGCAGGAACCCGGGCCTCTTGCGCCACGAAGGCACGGAATGCGATCGCGCTTGTCCCCGCTGCGGCTCGCAGCCCTCCCTGGTGCCACTGCGGCCCCGGCTGGGGAGCGGACGGCTCCGGGCCCTTCGAGAGCTCCGTTCACACCCTCTGGGTCCTAGGCGCGGAGCCTGCGACCCGGCGAAGGCTCGGCGATCAGGGTTCCATCGCCGCGCTGCAGCGCGGCCCGGAGCCAGCGCCAGGCGCGCCGAAATCCTGGGGAGAGGCGAAACTCCGCGGCGCGAACGCGTCGCAACTCCGGCCCGCTAGAGCGCGATCCCAACCCCTCGAGGAGTCTTAACGCCTCCTCGCGCTGGCGCGTTCTCGCGAGAAGCCGGACGAGATCGAGCACGACCTCGACGTGCCAGGGATCGATCTGGCGAACGCGCCGCAGGAGATAGATTGCCTGCGGCTGGAGGTCGCGTCGACGAAAGTACCCGCGGGCCTCGAGCAGCGTTTGTGCAGCCTCAGCCCGACGGCCTTTTTCCCGCTGCAGGTCCGCGGTCGCCTCCCACGCTGCCAGTTCGCGCGGCAGGTGCCGCGTCGCGGCCCGGAAGACGGCGAGGGCTTGGTCCGGGCGCCCGGTGCTCGCGTGGGCCCGCGCTGCAGTTCGGAAGCTCACCCAGGCATCGAAGCACAGTCCTGCCTGCGCGAGCAGAGGCGCAACCTTCTCGTGGATCTCTCCGTTGTCGGGTTCGACTGCAAGCACCCTGCGGTAGAGCGCGATCGCGCGGCTGTAGCGCCGTCGGGCGGCGGCCTGGTAGGCAGCCGCGAGAACGCGAGTTCGGTCGTAAGCCGGTCGTCTAGCGAAAAGCGCCATCCCCACCACCTGATATCTGGCCTGCCAGGCCTATCGGAGCGGGGAACACGATCCCCCGTGACGAGGCACACGTTCGCCACGGGCTGG
This sequence comes from Myxococcota bacterium, assembly GCA_035489755.1. Classification (GTDB taxonomy): domain Bacteria; phylum Myxococcota_A; class UBA9160; order UBA9160; family UBA9160; genus UBA9160. The sequence continues at coordinate 35,695 of DATGZK010000023.1, read as the reverse complement.
TACGGCAACTTCACCCCCTTTGCCGGGATTCTCCGGCCGGGATAACCCGCATGCAAGAGCTGCGCGAGGAGCGTTCACGAAATCGCGAGAATCAGCTTCTGGGATCGGTCGATCGCTCGGAATGACCGGTCCTCAGTCGAATGCGAATGACGCTATATAGTGTCGGCTTCCCTCACGCTGCGTGACGTGGTAGATCCGAGGAGAGCGTCCGGTCTTGCTTCGAGCGGCTCGAAAACGTTCGCAGGGATGCGCCTTTTCAGATGCTATTTCCTGCGCCTGGTCCCCCTGGGCCTTCCGCTGGTGTCACAACTTGAGGTGTCGGCGGTCAGCGCTCAGTCTTGTGATGGAGGTCACAGACGCAAGACGGGCCTTCGACGGAGAATGACGACAACTCCGCAGTCGCCAGCGCGGGGGGGGGATTCGCGCCCTGATCTCACCGAGCATCCACTCCGAAGTCGACGCGAGAAGACTTTCTCGGCGGGCCGAGGAAGCACTCTCAAGACGCTCCGATGTCTCGTCGGACCCGCTCAGGCCGGCAAAAGGCATCGTGCTCTCGGCGATTACCGGACTTCTCCTGTGGATAACCCTTACTTTCGTCGGATACTTACTCGTGGAGGCGGCTCGGCAGACGCTGTGAGAAGCGCCGTGATCCCGAAGCCGCTGTCCCAAGGACCAACCCGCGGGCCGCTGAGGGCCCTGCCCTGCGCTCTGCCTAGCTCCATCGTTGCGAAATAAACGCGGTTTTAAAAGCGTGACAGCGAGCATCAGGCGCCTCTGCCGAGGCCCAAGATGGGGTGCCCATGAAACGGGCAGGACTGCCGGTGGGTCAAGTGGCTTCTCGGCGGGAAGGCCGTGTCCTCATCTCCGTCCGTCGGGATGTTGCTGTCGCCATTCGTTGGCAAGCCTCTCGGCCTCGGTCAACTCTGTGCTCGTGAGTCTCGCATCCAATGAGGCGAGAACCCCGCGGGCCTCGTCATCGCGGGATGCAGCACCGAGTTCTAACCACTTGTGCGCCTGAACCCGGTCCTCCGGGACGCCCTCCCCCCCCAAGTACATGATCCCGAGTCGGAACTGCGCAGCCTTGTTTCCCTCTTCCGCAGCTTTTCGCGACCACTGTGCAGCCAGGTTTACGTCCCTTGGTATGCCATCTCCTGTCCAGTACATCCTGCCCAACTCGTTCTCCGCATCGTCATCCCCTTGCTCTGCAGCTCTGCGATACCACTTCGCCGCTTGCGAGGCGTCCCTCGGAACCCCTTCCCCGTTGGCATACATCGTCGCAAGGTTGTACTCAGCCGCCGCATTGCCCTGCTCGGCAGCCCTCCGGAACCACCTCGCCGCCTCCGTCAGGTCCTTCGGTCTCCCCTCGCCCCGGAAGTACATGTCCGCGAGTGCGGCCTCAGCGTCCGCGCTGCCAAGGACGGCCCGGATATGGATGCGGTCCGTCTTGCTGCAGGCGAGAGCACACACGCAAACGGCAGCCACAGCGACCCGGCCGGCTGCCGACCGGCACCTCCTCCTCTTTTTCTCCATCCACGCCAGTACCGGGCGGGTCTGCGGGGCCGGAGTTGGACGAGGCATTACGCCCCCACGTCCACGCGACTTTCTCTCACCGATGCCTCCCTCCTCGATCAGAGACACCTAGGTACCCCATGAAGGATTCGTTGCCTCGGACGGCTCTAAGGGCAAGGCCGCGGCAAAACGCCCACGAGACTGCTCGAGCTTGACGCAACAAGAGTGCAAGAACCGAGAACGGTACAGAGACCATCCGGCGCAGCGCAGCAGCTCGACCTCTCGTTCGCAGGCAGCACCTGCCCTTAACCGTCCTGAAGCGCTGCGGATCACTTGGGCTACACGCTCAAGAAGCAGCGATTCTCGTGTGGCGGATCATGCAGCCCAGTTTGCGGTTCGTCTGTGAGCATCGCCACAACGCAACGGCAACGAAGGGTTCGGGCAAACTGCATCGCGCCTCAGACCCCCTCCACTTCACGCAGTTGCAACTCCGATCCACACGATAGAAGTATAGACCGTTCGAGGATTGCAGCCGGTCAAGTGCGCGGAGAGTTGGTGATACCTGCGCGCGGCTCGCTCGCGACTTGCCTCTTTGCCGTTACAGCCGTTCGCCGCGGTGCCCTCAGCAGGCTGGCTCGGTCTCGTTGGGAGGTGGAGATCCGATCTCCAAACGCGTCTCCAAGGGGCTCACAGGCGAAGCGTCGGCATGCCAAGGGCTCTCGAGACCTGGATTGCGACGCCGAGGAGCTCTTTGGGATCGCCGTATGAACATGCTCCTGGAGAAACCTCGGCACCTCGCCTGCCTGGTGGGCCGAACTTGGACCGCAAACCGCAGCACGGATCCCCGACTTGCTCACCGCAGCACCAGCTCGAACCGGAGCTGGCGAACCAAGCCTTTACCAGGGGAGCGGTCCCGCGTCGTTGAAGTAGCCGCCCGTCGGACCGTCGGGCGGCAGGGTTGCGAGCCGGACGGGCGTTGCGGCGCCCTGCTCCACGGAACGGACACCCTGGTGTTGGTTCATGTCCGTCGCCACATAGCCAGGATCTGCAGCATTGACCTTGATCGGCGTCTCGCGGAGCTCGTACGCGAACTGGATGGTGATCGCATTCACTGCGGTCTTCGAGCTGTTATATGCGAGGTACTTCACGGACGCGAAGGGCCAGCTCGGATCCCGATTCAGCGTGAGGGAGCCAAGGCTGGAGGAGAGGTTCACGATCCGACCCGCGTCGGACCGCCGCAAGAGCGGCAGGAAGGCTTGCGTCACTCGCACGAGTCCGAAGACATTGGTGTCATAGGTTCGGCGCAACACATCGCCCGAGACCCGGCTCGGCGGGCCGTCGTCGATCGCGACGCCTGCGTTGTTCACGAGGATGTCGAGGCGGCCCGGGTTCTGCTCGACAAACGAGGCGGCCGCCGCAACGCTTTGATCATCGGTCACGTCGAGGCGGAGGAGCCGCGCATCGAGACCCTCAGCACGGAGCTTCTCCGCGGCGGGCCGCCCGCGGTCCTCGTTCCGAGCCCCAAGAAAGACGGTGAGCCCATCGCGCGCGAGCTGACGGGCAATCTCGAGCCCGATCCCCTTGTTGGCCCCCGTCACGAGGGCGACGCGGCGATTCGACATGCGACCTCCCTGGCGCCGACCCCCGAACCGGCGTCGGAAGACTCGCACCCACGCCGAGTCGACGCCAATTTGCGCCCTTGCGCCGGGGCGGCGCGGCCAGATCGACAGGCGCCACCGCGAGGCTCGAGCTTGCAGCGGGCAGCTTGGGAAGCGGACACAAGGCTGCTACATGACGCGCGCTTGAATCTCGCGCGTCGCGAACGATGAAAAGATCCGGCCCGGCCGCAGCGGCGACGGGGCCCCGTGCCTAGCCGTCGCGAACAAAGGTACCAGGCGGTCCGGATCGGCAGGCAGCGGCGCAAGACAGCGCACGCCGAGCATTGCCCGGGACCCTCAGGTTTGGGAAGGCGGGAACAGCTCCGTCAGGTGGCAGACTTGAAATCCAGAGTCCTCTCAAAGTAGGGTGATCCAGCCAGGGATATCGCTGCGGCTGAGAGGCGAGCGTGCTTCCCCCGATCGAGCTGGGGTCGGCGTGAACCTGACCGACAAACGGCAGGGGATGGCTGTGATTTGTCAGCAGAAGCAGCGCAAGGACGGACGAGGGAGAGTGCAAATGGCGCTGCAGGACGTAGGCGGAGGAGTCGTGTACATCGCACGGACCGGTGCCTCGTGGTGCGTCCATTGACTCGAGTAGATGCCAACTTCCACAACGAGCCCCTTTCGGACGCGTCTCTCCTCGCCTGCGCGCACTGCGATCTGCTGCAACGCCTCCCGGAGCTCGCGCCGGGCGAATCGGCGCGCTGCCCGCGCTGTGACAGGGAGCTGTGGCGCCACCGTGAGGATTCACTGAACCGGACGCTCGCACTGACCCTCGCAGCCGCGGTGCTCTACACGGTGGCCAACTCCGTCCCCATGCTTGGCCTGAACGCCGTCGGGCACGAGGCATTCACCACGGTGGTGGGAGGTGCCCAGCATCTCTGGGAGAACGAGCAGAAGATCGTCGCGGCGATCGTGTTCTTCACCGCTGTGCTTGCGCCGGGGCTGCAGATCGGCTTCATGCTCGCCATCGTGCTCGGAGCCCATCGCGCACGCCCGCCCCAGTGGGTGGGAACGCTGCTCCGGCATCAACCGATGATACGCACCTGGAGCATGATCGAGGTGATGATGCTCGGCGTGTTGGTCGCCCTCACCAAGATCGCGGACTACGCGACGGTAATCCCGGGCCTGGCGCTCTTCGTGCTCGGGGGGCTCGTCTTCTTGCTGGCCGGGATGCAGGCGAGCTTCGACCGCCGCGAGGTGTGGGACCGGGTCGCGTGGGCCGAGCGTGCGCGCGGCGCCTCGGCTTCGGATCGGACGGCCGAGGCGACGTCGTGAGACAGGCTGCGGCGACTGCGATGGAGCAGGGTCTTCACAGCTGCGACACCTGCGGTCTCGTTTCGCGTCCCCCGCCCGGCGCGGAAGAAGGGCGCTGCCCGCGCTGCGACGAAGAGCTCTCCTTCCGCAAGCCTGGCAGCGTGCAGCGCACCTGGGCCTATCTGATCGGTGCGGCGATCTGCTACATCCCGGCCAACGTCCTTCCGGTGCTAACGACGACCACGGCGGCGGGCAGCGAGTCCGACACCATCTTGCAAGGAGTCGTCCTGCTGTGGTCTCCGACCGGGTGGCCGCTCTCCCTCATCGTCCTCTTCGCGAGCATCATGATCCCGAGCGCCAAGATCCTGGCGCTTGGATACCTGCTGATCAGCATTCAGCGGGGCTCGGCAGAGAACCCGAGGCAGCGCATCCGGCTCTATCGGATGGTAGAGTTCATTGGACGCTGGTCGATGGTCGACGTGTTCGTCGACACCTTCACTGCGGCCCTGATTCAGCTTCAGCCGCTCATGTCGGTGGAGCCAGGGCCGGGTCTGTTCTTCTTCGCGGCAGTCGTGGTGCTGACGATGCTCGCCGTCGAGTCCTTCGACCCGCGACTGATCTGGGATTTTGCAAGCTCAAGAGAGGTCCAACATGCCTGACCCGAACACCCCGCTCCCGCCCGTCCCCGAGTCGCGGGCAGTCGCCAGGCGCCAGACGCGCCTTTCCCTGGTCTGGATCATCCCGATCGTGGCGGCGGTGGTCGGTGCGTGGGTGGCCGTGACGAGGATCCTCGCCGAGGGGCCCAAGATCACGATTGTCTTCCGCTCGGCCGAGGGCCTTGAGGCCGGCAAGACCAAGATCCATTACAACGGCGTCGACGTCGGCACCCTCACGACGATCCGGCTCTCGGAGGACCACCAGCGTGTGATCACCACCGTGCAGATGGCACCCAAGACGGAAGGCTTTCTCGTGGAAGACACGCAGTTCTGGATCGTGAGCCCACGGATCTCGGGCGCCAACGTGACGGGGCTAGGGACCCTGATCTCCGGTGCCTACATCGGCATGGATATCGGCAAATCGCAGAACAAAAGGCACAACTTCGAGGCGCTGGAGACGCCGCCGGTAGTGACCGGCGAGGTGACCGGCCGCTTTTTCGTGCTGAAGGCCCCCAACCTGGGCTCGCTCGACACCGGCACGCCGATCTACTTTCGGCGGCTCCAGGTCGGTCAGGTCGCGTCCTACGACCTCGACAAGGACGGCCATTCTCTCAGCATCCGGGTGTTCGTCCGCACGCCGTACGACCAGTACATCACTCCGAACACGCGCTTCTGGCAGGCCAGTGGGATCGATCTGTCGCTCACCGCCAGCGGCCTTAGCCTGCAGACGCAGTCGCTTCTGTCCATCCTCGTCGGCGGCATCGCCTTCGAGACGCCCGCCACGGGTCCGCTCCTTCCTGCAGCCGAGGCGGACACCGTCTTCACCCTCTTTGGCAGTCGTGAGGAGGCCTTCAGGCCGGCCGCCCGCGATCCGCAGACCTACGAGCTCGTGTTCACGCAGTCGGTCCGCGGGCTCGCGCCCGGGGCGCCGGTGGAGTTCCGTGGGATTCCGATCGGTGAGGTGGTCGAGGTCCGCGCGCAAATTGACGCAAAGACTTTCCAGTTCCTCATACCGGTGACCGTCCGCATGGATGCTCAGCGGATGGGGGTCAAGGTCACCGACCTTCAGCCAGGCGTGAGCCTCGCGACCATTCACAGGGAGTTGGTCGACAGCTTGGTGTCGCACGGGGTCCGTGCGCAGCTGCGGACGGGCAACCTCCTGACCGGGGCGCTCTACGTGGCGTTCGACTTCTTTCCCAACGCGCCCCCGGCGAAGGTGGATTGGTCGGGGCAGCCCGTGCAGCTGCCGACCATGCCCGGGGAGCTCGAGGCGATCGAGGCGAGCGTCGTCAGCATCATCAAGAAGCTCGACAAGGTGCCCTACCAGGGGATCGGCGAGGACCTGAGAAAGGCGCTCGCCGGGTTCGATCAGACCCTCGCGAGCGCGCGCGGCACGCTGGACAATGCCGGCAAGGTGATCGAGCCGAACTCACCGCTGAGCGCGGAGCTGGGCAGCACGCTCCAGGAGGTGAGCCGTGCGGCCCGAGCGCTGCGCGTGCTCGCAGACTATCTCGAGCGCCATCCCGAGGCGCTGATTCGTGGCAAGTCAGGGGAGGCAAAGTGATGGCGGTTCGGTCCATTCTTTTGGTCTCGATCGCGCTTGTCGCAGCTTTGGCCGCTGGTTGCGGGACGGCACCGTCGCGGTTCTACACCCTCGACTCGACAGCTGCGGCGGACGGCACACCGCCCGCACGCTGTGCAGTAATTGTCGGACCGGTGGGCGTCCCAGCTTCCGTGGACCGGGCAGAGTTCGTCGTCCAGGTCGCACCCAACCGCGTGGAAATTGACGAGTTCAACCGCTGGGCCGCGCCGCTTGGCGACAGCATCGCGAGCATCGTGGCCGCCAACCTCATCGTATTGCTCGGGACGCCGGAGGTAGCGACAGCTCCGTTCGCAAACTTCAATCCCGACTATCGGGTGACAATCAACGTGCAGCGCTTCGAGTCTGTTCGGGCCGAGGCAGCAATTGTCGAAGCAGTGTGGGCGGTTCAAAAAAGAGGGGGTGGCGCGCCGCGCTCGGGCCGCACGGTCGCTCGCGAGGCCGTCCAGGGAGAAGGCTTCGATGCGCTCGCCGCTGGGCACAGTCGCGCGCTCGCGACGATGAGCGCCGACATCGCTGCGGCAATCCGGGCTGCGAACGACACAGTGCACTGAACAATGATGGGTCGCTCGATCTACCGATCCCCGCTGGCTGGCGTCGCGTTCGGCCGGGTCTTGTGCGCCGCTCGCAGCTCAGGAGTGCAACCCGAACAGAGCGGCGTACGCCTCGCGATGAGCCCACGCCAGGAAGAGCTCCAGCCCGGCTACGACCAAGGCGAGCGGTAGGCCGTCCGGCGCGAGGAAGACGTGGAATGCAATGATGTTGACAATCACTGGAGCGAGGATCAAAAGGCCGAGAGGCACCATGCCGAGCAGGATCAATCCTCCGCCAAGCATCTGCGCCGCGAATAACAGGGGCAGCATATAGCCAGTCGCCGCAAGACCACCGAAAAAGGACTTGGCCGCATCGGGCATCGGTGGTTGGGGTAGAAAGTGCAGAAAACCGTTCAGTCCGAATACGACAAAGATCAAGCCCAGGAGAATGCGCGCGATTAGATTCAGCGTCTTCATGTCTACCCTTTTTTTATCAATAGATCCGTTTCGCCCCGATGGATGGGAGCGGGACGACCCCTCCCCTCAAGCCGGTCGGCGACCCGCGCATCGTAGGCTACACCGAGTCGCGCTCTCCGACCAAGGCTCCCCGCTTTCTTGCGGCAAATGAGCTCCTCTCGATGTCCCCACAACGTCGTGGGGAGCATTAATCGGTGCCCGTCAAAATACCTGGCGAGATCGCTGCTGGGAGGCTGAGGACTTAGGAGGGTCATCACCTGATTTTTGCCGAGCGCGTGTGGCACGAGGAGAGACCGGGAGGCCGCTGGTGGCCCGAGGCCCTGCGCTCACGTCGGCGGCCCTGGCAGCGGGGCCTGAGCCCGTGCGTCCACTGCGCCAGTGTGCCGGAACCCGAAACCGCTCCAGCAGCGGACGGGGGCGTATACTCTCCTCGCCGAGCCGCCCCAGCTCGCGCGCGACGAGGAGCCGCTCTTGCCCGCGCCCTCACACTCTCGGCTGTCGGCCTGGGCGCTCCTCGCCTACGGCGGGCCCACGCTCGGGATCGCCTATCTCCTCTTCTTCGTCCAGTTCTACTTCCTCAAGTTCTCGACCGACGTGTTGCTGTTGCCTCCCGCGGCGATCGGGCTGGTCTTCGCAGCAGCGAAGGTCTGGGACGCCGCGAGCAACCCGCTCGTCGGGAGCTGGAGCGACCGGGTGCGCTCGCACCTCGGCCGGCGGCGGCCCTTCATGTTCGCCGCGCTGCCGCTCCTCGTCGCGGGGTTCGTGATGCTATGGACGCCGCCCACGGCGCTCACGGGCGGCGGGCTCATCGCGTGGTCCGCGGTCGCGCTCTTGGTTTTCTATGGGGCTTTTGCGCTTTACGCGATCCCGCACTTCGCCCTCGGCGCCGAACTCTCGGTCGATTCGCATGAACGCACGCGTCTGTTCGCTGTGCGCCAGATGAGCCTTACGGTCGGGATTCTCGTCGCGTTCGGCGGGATCCAGCTGGCGATGAACGCCGTGGCCCCGCGCGCTGCCGCCGCGCGGCTTGCGCTCCCCGCCGCGCTCGTGGCGGCAGCGGTCCTCGCGGTGACGCCGCTCTTCGTACGAGAGCCCGTGCGCGACAGCCGCGACGGCGGCCGGAGCCTCGTCGGCGGCCTGCGGGACGTCTGGGCGAACCCGCCGGCGCGGCGCCTCCTCATTGTCTGGCTCATTGAGAACGCGGGGGTCGGTGCTGTCGGCACGATGGCCCCCTATGTCGCGGAGTACGTGCTGCGCCGGCCGGGCATCGTCGGTGTGCTGCCGGCGGCATACGTCGTGTCAGGCGTGGGTGCGATCCCGCTCTGGGTACGGGTCTCGCGCAGCCTTGGTAAGCGCGAGACATGGCTTGCGACGATGCTTCTCGCCGCGTGTGCGTTCGCAGCGATGGGGTTCGTCGGGCCGGGTGACGTCGGCTTGATCATCGCGCTCCTCGTCGTCGCGGGCGCCGCGATGGGTTCCGGCAGCGTGCTGTCGTCGTCGATCCTCGCTGACGTAATCGATCTCGACGCGGAGCGCACGGGCCAGCGCAAGGAAGGCATCTACTCCGCCGCAATGACCTTCATGATGAAGATTGGCGTGGCGGGCGTCACCGCGCTGAGCGGCTTCGTGCTGGGCGCGGCGGGGTTCGCGCCGAACGCGGAGCAGTCGATGGAAAGCCTGCTCGGGATTCGCGTGCTCTTCGCGGGTCTGCCTTGCGTCGGTTTCCTGCTCGGCGCCGCGCTCTTTTGGCGAGCGTCGTTCGCGCCGGTGCGCTCGCGCGTCCTTGCGCGGTCAGTGCCGGAGTAGAGACTCGTAACCCTATCTGATCATTTTCGGGAGCGACCTCTGCTGCACGCTGCCTTGGGTCTTCCTCTCGCCGTCTCGAGCCACCCCGCGACGAGATGGCGGATCGCATGGACGATAGGGATGCTCGTCTGCTCACGTCCGAGAGTCTTCGGATGTCAAAGGAGAGTGAAAAGGCGCGCCCAGAAACAGTCCGTGCCTCGACTCTCGGACTCGAGGTGCGCAGCGCTTCCCTGCTTCTGGGGATACGCCTTCCCCTAGTTTCGAGGATTGTCCCCGGTCGAACTCTTCGGCGAGTATCCGTAGGAGGGGGGCAGGCTTGGGTCCACGATATGGCAATCCCCCGATATTAGTCGCCGCGTCGCCGAGCCCGCCCCCAATTATCCGCTCGCCTTCCCTCCGCTGCCGGAACCGCCCAAGTTGCCGGCGGCGTTCCCGTCTCATAGCTGCACCCTACCCCGAGCCGAAGACGACTCATATCCGCAGATCCAGGTAAATCGCGCAGAAAAGCAGTCTGAGGCGCACTCAAGGACCGAACCGTCCGGAGACCGGTTCCCAGGACGGGCGGCAGGAGAGCGAGCAATCTCGCTGCGGTAAGACACCGAGCTTCGTCTGTCGCGGCAGCGTATCGTTCCTCGATAAGCTAGCCTCCGGCATCCAGTTCGGTTCTGATTTCGCTCCATAGCCTCTGTTGAACGGCCTGCGAGGCATCGTCGATGAAGCACACACCACGTGGCGAGGCGCAGCTCGATGCGCTCGCTGCCCACCTCCAGACAAACCGCGCGTCGATCCTGCGCCAGTGGCGCGAGGCTGCAGAGAGTGACTTAGAGTTGACGACGAGCTCCTCCCTTTCGCGGGTGCAGTTCCACGATCACATCCCCGAAGTGCTGGATGCCTTTCATCGGAAGCTGTGCGCTCATCAACGCAGCGAAATTGCGGAGGCCACGGAAGATCAGAAGGAAAGCGCGTCGGGTCACGGGCTCCAGCGGTGGCAGCAAGGCTATCGGGAACGCGAAGTCATGCGCGAATGGCGCCATTTGCACTTGTGCCTCGTGGACGAGCTAGAGCGCTATGCGTCGGACCATCCGAATCTAGAAAGATCTGTCCTACCGGCAGCACGCCGCGCTTTGGCTGAGCTGTGCAGCGACGGTGTCTGCGAGAGCGCGGGACAATATGCACGGCTGCAGCGGGCCGAGGCGGCTGGACGCGTTCGCGATCTCGAGTTTGCGCTAGCTGAGCTCAGCGAGCTCGGGAAGCGGCGCGCCCAAGCCTGGCATGAGGCCGCCCACGACCTGCGAGGAAGCTTCACCGTCGTCAAGAATGTTTCGAAATTCCTGACGGACGAGGATCTGTCGCCAACGGAACGGGCCCGGTTCGCCGCCACGCTGCAGAGGGGTGTCACATCGCTGCACGCGTTATTGAATGACCTGCTAGGACTTGCCCGGCTCGAGGCTGGGCAGGAACAGCGCGAGGTAGCGCCGTTCGACGCCGCAGTCCTCCTGGAGGAGATCTGCGAGAACATGCGGCATTCTGCGAAGGAGCGTGGGCTGTTCTTCGAGGCCGAGGGACCGCCGACACTGGAGGTGGAGGGCGATCGAGTCAAGACGCACCGTCTTGTCCAGAATCTGGTGATCAACGCATTGAAATACACCGAGCACGGCGGAGTCCGGGTGACGTGGGAGCGCTCTCCAGAGGTCGAGCGCTGGGTGCTTTGTGTACAGGATACGGGACCTGGTCTCCGAGCAAGTGGTGCTCCGCCGATTGCATATGCTCTCGCGGAAGCGACCAAGCAGGTGCAGTCGCTCCATGCCGTAGCAGAAAAGAGCGAACCATCTGTCTCCGAGGACACTCATGCGCCGACACTACGATCTCAATCCAGCTACCGACCGCCGGCGGACGTACCGGGGGAGGGAATCGGCCTATCGATTGTGAAGCGACTGTGCGAACTACTCGACGCCAGCCTCGAGCTCGAAACTCAATCCGGGAAGGGCACCACTTTCCGGGTCATATTTCCAAGTCGTTTGGAAGGGACGAGCGGAGCTGAAGGTGGAGGCTCGGCCTCGGTGTAGCCCCGACACAATCCTGATACTTCTGGTGCATAGTCAAGGGAATGCTGAAGTTGATCATTGGTACCGGCGGCCATCACTTGCTGGCGCGCCGCGGCGCTTCTCATCCTTTGCAAGCAGCGCATCGGCAGTCTTCTTCTGGTCCTCTGAAATGGTGTTGTCGAAAGCTTCGAATGCCGGGACGAGCTCCTTGAGTCGCTCCGCGTGCGTGTCGGCCACCTTTTCGTACGACCAGAGGTCTTTAACCGCATTCCTTGTGCGCAGGTTCTCGGACCGCTCCTTGAGAACAGCATCGACCGCCTGCGTTCTTGCGCATCACCTGCGCACCCTTGTGACCCCTGGGCGGCGGTGATCTTCAGCTTTTGGTGTGCATCTCTACGCGGCTTTCGTGAGAGCCAAGGACTGTCGGGCCGTGCGAGGCGTCAGCAAGACTGAGGACACTCAGAAGCGTCGATTTGGCAAGAGCACGGGCGGGGAGTCAGGGAGTTGGAACATGATGCCTCTTCGTCACGTCGTGGGGTCGCCGACGTAAAGGTTGCCTCGCCGAACAACCCGTCGGACATCGCTCGCCCTCCCCCCAGAATGCGCCACGATACGCCCGCGCCCAACGGACTGTCGGTTCAAATACTGCGCACTGAGGGTCCCTTGCTCGTGCTGCGGGCGTGGCGGCGGGGTCACTCTGGGACGATCGGCAGGCGGCGCGCCGGGTGGCCCAAGACAGCGACGCGCAGCTTCGGCCCGATTCGGCCGCCGTTCCTGACTCGCGGGCCGAAACGTCACTTGAGGCCTCCAAGGTGGCACTCACACTCGGCTTAGGAGGGACGTCACCAGAGGAGACTGTGCGGATGCGCATGAAACTGACGGCTGCTCGCCCTCACTCCCTGATCCCGATTCCCGCGCGATCAATCGACCTGAGAAGACTGGCCTTGGCTGGGATTCTCGTTCTCGTTGGATGCCGGACGCCGGCTCCGCCCCCCCTGCCACTTCTCGGCACTTGGCGTTCCGACAAACAACTGACACTCCGAGAGGTTGAAAAAACAAGTCTCACAGAGAAACAACGTGAGATTTTGTCTGGCCCGGGATTTTTCGGTGAGCGAACGATCCGTTACGAGATCGGAAAGGCGCGTTCCGAAGTCGACGGGAATGCGAGCTGGATGCCTTACCGCGTGCTGAACTCGGGGAAGAACTTCGCAGAGATCGAGTGCATGGATTCGGTCACCGGAGAGATGGTGCAACGCAGAATCCTGTTCGATGGCGACTTGATGAAAATGCCCATCCACACGCTTGGCTTCTATGAGGTGTTCCGTAGGGTGGCAGCCGACCAGCATGCCAGTGACTAAGACCTCTGGCTTCATGCGAGGGTCGCGTGATCGTTTTCGCCTCCGGATGTGGATTGTGGCCGCCTCTTACGGGAACTGGAGCTTGGAAGCCGACCGAGCCGGAGGTGTGGGATGCTGACGGATCACCCGCTTGAGTTGCTGATGCTCGCGGGCTCGCTCATGACCGTGATGGTCGTCTTGTTCGGATTCGGCAGCAAGCTCTAGACATGGCGCGGGAGGCCGAGCCCGAGCCGCCACCCACCACGAGGCCGCCATAGGGGTGGCCCTCCTCGCCCACGTCGGACCTTACCCGTTCGTCGGGTCCCCCTTGACTGGCCGCGGGATCGGGCGCACCGAGGGTTCTCCGCGCTGGCCCAGCCGCTGGTCGTCTGCGCAGGTCCTTCAGCTCTTGTCGCGCTCCGTGAACCTTTGATGCGACGCCTACCGAGCGCCACCGGGCTCGCGATCCCTGGGCCGAACAGCAGCGCGGTACCGGGCTCGGGCGCAACGTTCAGCGTCTGCACCGCTATAGACAGAATTAAACCCAGCGTCCCAAGGTTCCCCAAGGCTGGGGTCACAAGCTCGGTTTGCCTATCCCGCCAGCAGAGCGCTGGCATTCGCCTATTGCGATCCTACCCCAGGGATCATGGCAGTCCGTTCATTCTGTTGGGAACTCAGGACACTATCTAGTTGTGGAAGCCGGTTGGGTTTCTAAGGCGTCGCTGCTGAGCATGCGGTCATAGAGATCCTCGGGAATTGAGCGTCTGTGCCAGCGCAGCCAGGACTCCGTCCCGCGCTCGTAATCCGTGAAGATCCACAGTTGCGGCAAGACATGGCCGGCCGTCTCGAGCATTTGGTCTCGCGGAGCGCGGGACACTTTGTACGGTCGGCGCCCATTTTCACCACGATAATAGTGTGCCTCGAGGACGACATAGTCTTTCTGCGCAATAAAGAGAATCGCGCGGCGGTAACCGACGTCATTGAGCGGAGCGATCGTGAGGACGTGTACAGGCTCACCCTGCACGATGGAGAAGGCCCGTCCCAGGATTTCGAAGCGGGACGCGCGATGGACCTCCAGATCTTCGAGCGTGAGGTCGGTACCTTCAAACGCATCGGCTCTCTGTGCGCTCGTGACGCGCCGTACGCGTCCGAGAGCGTGCGTCCATACAAACTCATCGTCGCTGCGATCTTGGTTCTCGATCTTCAGTACGCGAGTGTCCCAATAGTCATTGTCTGTCACGAAATGGATGAGCATGTGCGCGCGACCATCGATGTTCTTGCGCAGCACCCGGAGGAGGTGTCGGCGCACAACCTTGCCATCGACGTGCGCCTCGATCTCGATCTCATCGCGCAGGTCGCAGCCGTAGAGATTGTCGAAGGCGCGCTCGAGCACGCTGCGCGCCGACTCGCGCAGCGCGTAGGGGATGGGTCCGGGGGCCAAGTCCTCAATCGGAGAGCCTGCTTGGGCTGCGCTTGTCCCGAGTGCGGCCATGAGAAGCGCGGCTCGCGCGCTTGCCCGCCATGCCACATGCCACCCCTTGCGCCCTTGCGCGGGCTCGCCCACAGGTTCTGTCTACCTCCAACTCATTTCCGACGGGCGCCCGCTCGCCGGCACGGGCTCGCCCGGTGCCCGCCGTTCGAAATCTTCACCGCTGCGCTCCACCTGCCAGGCGCGATCCCGCGGGACGGCGCCAGGGAAATCGAGAAGCCGCACGCGCACGTGCTCGTCCGGGCGCAGGCGGAACGGACCGATCTGTTCGGTTGGGGAGAGGTCCACCTCGAGGGTCACGAGTCCCGCCCGCACGGTGACTGCACCCGCTCCCGCCTGGCCGCTGCCGAGCACGAAGTGGGCGTCGCCCTCGGGCTCGACGACGCGGAAGGTGGGCGGAGGCGGCGATAGGTAGGTGGCCGTCCAGCCCGGCGTGGCTGCCGACGGCCGGAGGCCATTGATGCATGCGGGAGGCTGAGCATCGCCTATCACCCGGAGGTCGATCCAGCCTCCTGCTTCGACAAGAGCTTCCGCTTCCTGGCAGAGGTCGCCTCCGCACTCGGCGTCAAGAGCGCTGAAGACAACGACGCGCGTTCGACGCGTAGCACCTTCCGCATCGAGTTCGGTCCGGATCTCGTGAATCGATGCGGCCAGCGAGCCCTCGGCCTCGGGCCGAACCTGGCCAAGCGCTGCGAGAGTTTGAGCACGCGCCGCGCCCCGGTCCGGCCCGGCGAGTCGCTCCGGGACAGCGCACCCGCCACTGCGCCGCTGACCCACGGCGTAGAGTGCGATCTCGTCGTCGTCGGACAGGCCATTGAGGAGGTTCGCAGCGCCGCTGCGTGCCGCATCGAAGAGGGTCTCCCCCCGGCTCGTGCGTCGCAGCATCGAGCTCGTCGCATCGATCAACACCACGATCCGCTTGGGTGGCACGCCGGTAGCCGACTGCGGGGCTGCAAAGCCGCTGAAGACCTCGAGCTCGACCTCCCCGCGCTCGCTGGCGGGCTCGCGGCCGGGCACCCAGCTCGCACACGACATCGCCGCAAAGCCGACCGCCAAGACCAGGCCAAAGGAGGTCCGTCTCATCGGGCGTTGTGCGCCACATAGGTGTCGCGGGCATAGTCGAGGACCCGCAGTACCTTGGGCGATGTCGTCCCAGGGTTAAGCCGCAGGTTGGGATCCGCGGCGAGGGCGCGACCAAAGCATGCTTCGGCCTCCTCGCGCCGGCCGAGAGCGACGTGGGCCGTGGCCGAGAGAATTTCCAGGCGCACGCGGCGACGGCGTGTCGCGGAGGAGCGCGGGAGAGCATCAAGGAGTATCCGCGGCCGCCGCTGCTGGCTTACCACTTCATCGAAATGCGCCGTACGGAGAAGTCTATCGAGCTGCGCGAGCCAGTGATCGACGTCGCGCAGGCGGATGCAGTTCTCGGCGCCTACCCGACACGGATCGATGGGAGGCGGCGCATCGACCGCTGGTGGTGTCGGACCGCCCACTCGCGCAGCGATCTCCTGGCTCGGGCTCGCCGGTGCCGGTTCGAGCGACACTGTGAGAGACTGCGAAGAGCGCTGCTTCAACACGACGAGGGATCGCTCCACGCCTCGCGCAAGCTCCTTGCTCTCGGGATTGAGGCAAAGGGCATGAAGCCACAACCGCTGCGATTCAACGGGATCTTCGCCCTCAAGCCGTACCGCGAAGCGTGCGAGTTCGGTCGCGCGCATCTGTGCCCACTGTGCGCGCATGAAGTCGTGGTCGGTAACCGTGGGAAGGGGATCGAACTCTCTCGGCCAAGCTGCGCAGTCTGAAGCTGCCACGGCACTCCCCGTGAAGCCGAAGCTCAGGCCGGCGAGGGCCCCCAAGCCGACAGCAATCCGTCCAAGGCGCATTGAACCATTCTAATCCTTCGCGCGGGCGGTAGATCACATAACACCGCAGAATTTCAACACCGCCACGGCCTCCCTGGCGATCGCTGCGGCACGCGGCTCCCCTCCGTGAGCTGCAACTAGGCACGTATCGACGCGATCTTGCTACACTTTTGCGCAAAGCCGCGATTCTCCTCGTCATGTTGGACCCATTGCCGGTGGGCGCCCGGAGCGGGCCGGCGAGGAGCGCAAGTACGTTTTCTCGTGGCAGGGCGCCGAAAACCCGTACGAGCCGTGTGCGGGCAACGACCCAGGAGAGAGCGCCTCAGGGACCCACCTTTGGGCCACCTCCCGAACGCCTGCGAGCGGAGCGTTGCACCGCTGCACGCGTTTCGCGGGGGTATAGGGACCACGGGTAGGCCGGAACCAACGGGTAGACCAATACTCACGGGGCGACGAGGGACGAGGGAGCTCTTACACAATTTATGGAATGATCTACGCTATATAGAGTCACCTAGCCTATTGATATCAGTGAAGCCGATCAGAGGGCGATGGGAGCCCCGTATCGTCGCGATGTGCGCCGGGCGCGTTGCGTGCATTCACTACGGACCCGAAACGATGACTTCCCAGGCGCGTTCGCCAGCGCTCTGGAAAGTGACGATGATTCGCCGCTCCTTCCGTACCCATACCGCGTGGCGACGTGTGGGAATACCGGTCGCATCGCTGAGTGCAGAGGCGGACGGCTCGTCGATATCCTCGAGTGGGGGGCCAAGTTCACTGACAAGGTCTCGGTGCCAGTCTGAGAAGGCGACGTACCCTTCCCGTTCGGAATCGACCTTGAGCGTGATCAGCTGGCTCTCCACTCTACCGGACACGCAGTGATAGGAGATGAGAGCAGTACCCCCGTGAGAGTGGCCTTCAAAGCAGAGCTGCGCGTCGCCGGCCGTTTCTGTGGGCCACGAACCGAGGAACCCAGAACCCAGCTTCGCCTCGGCTTCAGGAATGGCGTCGCACGCTGCGCCCGGCAGAATTCCGCGAAGCGCTGACGCGTTCGGGGGAAGGGAAAGCAGTATGATCGCACCAGCCACCCAGGATTTCATTCCGTCATCCGACCGGCTCTTCACCTATTGCTATTGTGCACCCTGCGACCGCTGCGGTCCAATCCTGGGTCGAGCGCATCCCTCTTCCCCTCGACCCTAGGACGTGCGGGATCTCCATGCCTGCACGAAGGGCAGCATGTCGGGCGCGGCTGCTGTTCATAGTGGCGTAGAGGGTCGGCCACGACCTCATAACGCACGTCGCATAAACACCCTCCCGGTAACCGCGAAGAAGGCAGCCATTCTTCACCCAAAGGGATGGCCGCTGAGCTGCGGGCCCTGCACTGGCCAGTCTTGCCTGCGGTCGGCCGGCGGTGGCGCTCGCTCATGCGTCCCACACCGCCATGGTTTATTCGCAGTTGCCTACTCGCTGCCGTGCCTGAGGTCACCGACGCCATCCTTACTTTTGGCCACAATGTCGTCGGCCTTGCGCGCTCAGTTCGCGGAGGGCCGCCGGCGCTGCGAGCTCATCGGGTAGCCAGTCCCTCCCTGTTTGAGCTCTCGGCGCCGGCCTCCTTCACGCCACGGCCTCGGCTGTCGATTCTTCTAAGGACATTCTGCGTCACTAGTCCGGCGGCGGCGGCGATCGGACGACGCCTCAGCTGATTGGCTACTCGTCTCCTGCGCTACTCGCAGTCGGAGCCGATGGTCGCGCTGGCGGGCGTAGGGCCGGGTTGGGCCGAGGCGGTTAGCGTCAAGGCGCTAGGCCGGGGGCTGGATCACGCGACGATGCGCATCGAAAGATACGGCACCAGGTTGAACAGGAGGATCCCGAGCTTGAAGACACCCATCAAGGTGTAATGCACGGCATCGAACTTCTCTTCCGACATGGAGAACCACCGCCCGTGAAGCCGATGCAACCAGTCGTGGGCCAGGATGAACACCACGAACCAGAAGAGCAGTACTGCGTAGTCGATGAGTGTGCACCAACCGAGGACACTGCGAAGGTCTTCGATCGCCATTTTACGGCTCCGTTCGGTTCGAGTTGCTCGGGAATCAGCCTTTCGCGCGTAGGTCTTTCTTGGCGAGATCGAACGACTGCGCGTTGGCGAACAACGGCAGGGCCATGGGTATGGACGAGGCGCAAAGCAAAGGGGTTAGACGCGTTTCATTCGTTTTCCTCCCTTGCCATGAAGCCCCTTGCATCAGCTGCGTGTCGCGGCGCGGGCCGGCCGCGGCAGGCGGGCTCGTCACAGGGACCTCAGGGCGCGCCGAGGTAGTCCATCTTCCCGAGCTCGACGCCTGCTTGGCGCAACAGCGCGTAGGCCATCGTCGCGTGGAAGTAGAAGTTGGGCAGCGAGAAACTCTTCATGAACACCTCGCCGGGGAACGTGAGCGTCCGGCCCGGTCCGGCCGGCACCGCGATCTGGCGCGCCTCCGAGCCGTCGATCTTCGTCGCCGGGATCGACTGCGCGTAGTCGATCGCCTTCCGGATGCGCGCGCGCAGCTCGTCGAGAGTCTTCTCGTCGTCCGCCCACTTCGGCGGCTCCATCCCGGCAAGGCGCGCCGTGCAGCCCTTCACGTGGTCGGTAGCGATCTGGATCTGCCGCGCGAACGGCAGCATGTCGGGCGCGAGCCGCAGCCCGAGGTAGTTGCTCGGGTCGAACTTCCGGGCCTTCGCATAAGCCTCGGCCTTGTCGAGCCAGGCCAGCATGTTGTTCAGCATGCGGACGAAGACGGGAACGCTGGCGGAGTGCATCGAGAGGGGCATGGGGTCTCCATAGGTTGGGCTCTGGGGCCGGATACTAACGCGCTCCCCACCGATTTGGGGAACGGACAGGGGGCTCCATCACAATCGACTCCCGCGTAGCAACCTGCGGGACACCGCGGGTCGATCTCCTTCCATCTCATAGACCGCCAACTCTATGGTAGGTCACGACCGGAAGACACACGGCGCGC
The DNA here is from genome assembly GCA_035489755.1 of Myxococcota bacterium. GTDB lineage: Bacteria > Myxococcota_A > UBA9160 > UBA9160 > UBA9160 > UBA9160. The sequence continues at coordinate 16,476 of DATGZK010000023.1, read as the reverse complement.
AAAAGGATCGCGGCGGCGCCGATAAAGGCTGTCGCGATATCCGCGGCGAAACAGTTGATCGGCCGGGGTCGTTTCCAGTAGCTCGACTGCGCGCGCGAGCGCTCTGTCCGCGCCGAGCGCGCGTTCTAGGCCCATGTTGCACACGGCGATCGCCTGTTCGAGCGCTTCGACCGGACGTGGACTACGACCGCTGCTGCCAGCAATCAGCACGTTGGCGAGGTAGTGAAGCTCTTCGATGCGCTGGGAGAAGAGCTCAGGCTTCTGCGGTCGCAGCTCGACTAGTGCCTGCAGTAGTAGCACCGTTCGCTCCTCCGCTGCTTGCGACGAGCGCTCGACCCGCGCGCGCCCGCCGCGCTCCTTCGCAGCCGCGAGCCCGGCCGGTAGGGCAGCCAACGGCTGCTGACGCGTCGGCCCGACTACGGCCGCGTCCTCGAGGAGCCGCACGAGCTTACTCACGTTCGCCGGGGGCCTGGCCTTCTCCGTGCCGCTCGCGGGCGGCGCGCTCTCGGCCGGCTGCGCCGGCTTCGCGCTCGCCCACGCACGAGAGTAGGCCTTTGTGATGGGGTCGCGTGCCTCGAGCTGTTCGCCGCGCCGCGCCAGCTCGAGAAAGCTGCGCGCATCCGCCGGTGCGATGAAGCCCTGGGCGGCACGCCGATCCTCGCGCTCGCCCGCCACGTCGCTCTCCAGCATCTCTTCCGAGGTCAGCACCTCGTACAACCCACCTTGCTCTCCGATGTACTCCGAGCTGAGCGCACAGCACTTCTCCAGAATCTCGCGCAGCACGTCGTGATGGTCGCGATCGAGCGCGAGCAGCGCGGCCCAGACCGCGTCCCAATGCACCGGATCGCGCGCCAGCAGGCGAAACTCTTCCCACTCTTCGAAAAGCGGCGCCTCCAGCGCCCGTTCTAGGCGTTGGAACTCTTCGCTCGGTTCGGTGAAGCTCTGCCACAGCCCATCCATGTCCACCACCAGCACGAGGCGGTGCACCGCAAGCGTGACCAGATCGCGTGGCAACGCACACAGCTGTTCGATCAGGAAGCCTTCACCGCCCTCGAACATGATCTCGAGCCAGAGCGCGAAGCGCTCGGGCCGGAACAGCTCGTCTTGGCCCGGGGCCGGGGCGCGCCAAAGGTCCTGGTCGAACAGGCCCTGCAGCTGCTCGCTGCTGGCCAGCGCCACCAGCTCGCCAGCGTCTTCGAGACCGACACGATCGATCAGCATGCCGAGCACCGGTATGGGCAGCTCGCGCACCGCGGCCACCAGCTCGGGCTGATCCAAGATCCGCATGAGCAGCTGAATCGGCGATGCGGGCTGGATACGGGCGAGCGAAGTCATGTGTATGCCCTTCGTGCCTGTGCTGAAGACTACTATCGTGGTTCGGCCGGATCCTTTCCAGCCTTTGCTCTCTTCCCCGATTTGGTATGATTATTGGGTCGATGAGGGTCACCCTCCGGCCCACCGCATAGACGACACTCGCCTCCTCCGCACCGCGAACGGGCTCCCCACCGCGACGACCTGCGCGGACGCCTCTCCGCCAGGACCTGGCTCCTTCCAGTGCCGCGCATCGATCCGCGGCCGGTACGGCGGCGGCGCATTGCATGCCGCGCGGGTAGCTCGTCACGCTCTGAAGACCTTCCTTGGCCTACGTTTGCTGGTCCAGGCTCGGATTCGAAGAGGAGACGAGAACGTCAAGGTGATGGCCGAGCGCCTCGGGCACGCGAAGACCGCGATGTCGCTCGATCTTTACGCGCACGTCCTTCCGGAGATGCAGGTGCGGAGAGCCGAGCGACTCGAAACGCTACTCTTTTGCCGCGGCTAGCTGATTGACACTCCGGTGCGAAGCTCGCGACACTGCTCTGAAACTCTCGTCGAGCGCCTGGGTGTCTTGCCCCTTTTTCCGCGCGGAGTGCGGGTAAGGATCCTTCCAGACCTGCGGGTCGAACGGATCGAAGGCGACAGTCATGCGACGCTCTGATGCGGCACGAAGCGGATCGGAAGGGATCGCGGCCCACGGAGCAGGTTGGATTCAATCACGTTGATCTCTTCTGCTTGGAGCCGGAAGTCTCGACAGCGACCGAAAAGCGTCTCGAAAGCCACTCGCGCCTCGAGCCGCGCTAGGGCCGCGCCGAGGCAGAAATGGATGCCGTGGCCGAACGCCACGTGCTCGCGGGACTTGCGGTCGATGTCGAAGCGGTCCGGGTCTGGGAACTGGCGCTCGTCGCGGTTCGCAGATGCGAAGAGGACCATCAGGAACGCGCCCTTGGGTAGCAGCGTGCCGCCCAGCTCGACTTCCTGGAGAACTTGCCGCGGGATGCCTTGGATCGGCGAGTCGTAGCGGAGAGTCTCTTCGAGCATCGCCGGGATGCGGGCGCGGTCGGTGGCCACGCGTTCCATCACATCCAGATGCTCGAGCATCGCCCGCATCGCATTGCCGATTAGGTTCGTCGTAGTCTCGTTGCCTGCAATCAGCAAGAGGACGATGAAGGAGAGAACCTCACCGCCCGTCAGGGCGTCGCCCTCTTCAGCTTGCGTGAGGATGCTGATCAGGTCGTCGCGCGGGCTCCTTCGGCGTGCCGCGACGACTGAGTCGATGTAGTCGGCCATCTCCTCAGCGGCGCCCCGCACGTCTTCACAACTGAAGTGCTGCGATACCCCAGAGAGGCCGATTATGATCGCGTCGGACCAGTGCTTGAATTGATCGCGTCGCTTGGGCTCGACACCGAGGAGCTGCGCGATCACGGTCACCGGGAATGGGATCGCGAAGTCTTTCATCAGATCCATCTGCCCGCTCGGGGCCACGCGATCCACCCACGCCGCCGCGATCTCTCGGAGCCGGGGCTCGAGGGCGGAGATGCGCCTCGGCGTGAAGCCGCGATTCACGAGGCTGCGCAGGCGCATATGGTCCGGGGGGTCGGTGGCGATCATCATCGGCGAGCGGAGCAGTCGGTGGCCCGCGAGCGCACCTGAGTTGGGACTGAAGCTGGTGCCGCCGCCTTGCGCCAGGATCTGGAGCGCCGTCGAGGAGAAGACGTCGGGACGGTGCAGAACCTCGCAGACGTCGTCGTAGCGCGAGACGGCGTAGAAGGGAGCTCCGGGCAAGATCTGGTGCACCGGGTCCTCGCGCCGGAGGGCGGCGTAGTAAGGGTACGGGTTCGCCCTCACCTCCGGCAGGAGCGGATTGTAGTCCGATGCCGAGAGCGTCTCTCCCCGATTTGCCATCGCCATTGAAATGGGACCCCTCCCTTGGCGGATGATAGTCGTGCTACGCGGTGAACCCCGCGCGCAAGAGGTGCAAATCCTGTTCGCTCTCCACGGGCGGACGCGTTTCGCCAACCAAACGACTCATCGCCAGAAGCTGCCGGCTTGCGATCACTGCGCGAAGGAGCGCGACGATATCTGGTTGAGCAGGGAACGCTTCCCCCACCCGAAACGTCGGGTACTCCATGGGTGTCAAGGATTAGCAGCGCCTCCGAATTCGGCACGCTATTGGCACACATCCGACGCGGTATTGGCCCCGGACCCCGCCGCCACGCCCGCCAGGGCGTGCACACAACCTCGACCCAAAGGCGGGACCATCCTCGCTTTCGCCCGGAGGGCGCGAGCGCGCCTCAGGAGTCAATGGCGCTGACACTGTTGCCGCATTGCGACCACCTGCTCCCACATAACTGCGGGCTGAGGGGTGCGTGTGCGACGAGCGGTCCGAGGCCTTCCTTGCGTCCTCGTGCCCGAGCTGCTCGCTGTAGAATTGGGATACCGCGCCCATGCGCTACGTCGTCGCGCTTTGGTGCCGATCATCGCGGCACTGCCGGTCGTGTGGGTCGCACCGCTCGCGAACGCGGATGTGATCTACCAGTACACTGGCAATCCGTTCACGACAGTCACGGGACCCTATACCACTGGCGACTTCGTGTCGATAACTTTCACCACCCCGGATACACTCGTGCCTAATTTGCAGTTTCAAAATGTCGCCGCGTCTGTCATACACTCTGCTTTCGCGACGGTAGCTGGCGCGGTCGCTGCGAGCGCCGGGCGCGAGGAGCGCGCTGTCTTCGGCCATGTGCGCCCCGCGAACTTTTCGAAATGGCACCCTTCCGCGGAAGAATGGAAGCCTGATGCCCTCGTGTGTTTCGAAGGCATCGCGAAAGGACGCGGCTCGCCCAGCGCGCTCGCGCTAACCCGGCTCATAGCGACCTCAGGAAATTGAGCACGTCCTGCTTTTGCCCATCGCTCAAATCATTGAAGCGCTCGATTACGCGATTTGCCTCCGAGGCTGGAAACACTGACGACGCGGCGCTGTGGTGCGCCTCAACGGCCGCCAGCAGATCCGACGTCCGGCCGTCGTGCAGGAAGAAGATCCGCTGTCCCAAGCCCCAAAGCGGCGCCGTTCTGAACTCGTCCGGTCCCGCCTGTCCCTGCACGATGTCGTCCGCGAGCCCGGGCCCCATGTGGTGCAACAGCAGATCCGAGAAGAGCGGCACCGGCTGGTTCGCCAGCGCGGTGATCGTCGCGTTGCCCGTCATCAAAGCCGGCGTGTGGCAGTCGGCGCATCCCGTGATCCCGAAAATGGCCTGGCCGCGGGCGATCGACGGGGCGCCACCCGGCGTATCTGGAGACCGCGGCGGCGGAGCCAGCAAACGCATAAAGAAAACAAAGTGTTCGATGTCGCTCGTCACGCTTCCGAAGTCTGTCCCATCCTCATGCGTCGTATCGTTTGGCGTGGTGTAGAACTGACACGCCAAGGTCTCGTCGCGCTCAGTCGGGAAGAGCTCGTTGCTGATCCCCATCTCCACGTTGTACGCCTCGCCCGAGAAGAGGAGCAGAGACTTGTTCTGCGCCTTCCAGCCGAAGCGGGCGATCGTACCGTCGTTGCCGTTATTGTTGGTCGTTCCCATGATCTGTACGCGGTGGGGCCGGCCGTGGATACCGAGCGCGGCCTTCGTGGTAGCGTTCGATTCTTGGTTTGTGACGATCGTGGCGTCGTCGATGGCCTCGATGAGCCCAGCACCGAAGAGCGGCGTCGGGATGCGGAAGACTAGATTGCTCGCCTTCGCCGCGGCAACGAAGTTGTCCTGCGTGATCGCGCAGCGACTGGCGTCTGCGGTGCCATCGTTGCGGCCGCTGATGACGAAGAGGTCGTGCACCCCACCATCGCGCGTGCCGTCGGCGTGATACTTGAAGCGCGCCTCGCGCACTGGGCCACTCGGAGTCACAAAGAAGGGGATCGTGTTCCTAGCGCCGAATGCGGTACCTACCGCGACCTGTGGGTTCGCCGCCGGGCTCGTGCCACCGAGTGCGGGCTGCGCGTGACAGCCGCCGCAGCTGTCGAGGTTGAAGCGCGGGCCGAGGCCGGTATTCAGAGGCTGCGTTTGCGAAAAGTCGTCGCTTCCCGTCTGGAACGCCGCGGCCTGGCCCGGCGTCAGTCCACCGATGGGCGCGCCCGTAACAGACGCTTGCGTGCGGACACCGGGATCCATCGCATCGGTCGCTAAGGCGAATGACGGAAGGCAGAGCACCAGTACGGCGACGAGCTTTAACGCCGTCCGCGAGTGATGAACATACATCGCGGCTCCTCCTAACTTCGGTTCGCAATCGAAAAGAGATAGGTCGAGTCCATCGAAGACGATTCCGTGTGACATCTCCTCGCATTTCCCTATCGCCAGCTGTGGAGTCGGCCATTGTGTCTGGCCCCACGGCAACAAGGCGGCGAAGTCGACTGGCGGGGGCACAAGAGATTGTGCAGTGCTCACGCAGGAGAGTGGGCAGATGCGGCCCTCGTCGCTTGCTTGACGACGTTCATTCATCGTCGCTGATCCGCACACGAGGTGCCGTGAGACCAGTCACGCAGCGCGGAGCGGTCCCACCCGAAACCCCTTCTGGCATCGGTGATGGCATTGTGGGCCGCACGACGACGCGCCGCGCATGTCAGGCGCAACTCGTGGAGGAATAAAGGCGACTTTCCGGATCAGGGGCACTGGCACCTGCCTAACGTCTTTGTCTTGGAGTGATGCTTTATGGTGTTTACCCACATACACACACTCGGTTGTAGGAGGCCTGTTTCCGCCCCGCGCACCTCTGGGGTAGCGTCTCGCCTCGTTGGCCGTAGCCTTCGCCTAAGCCGTACCAGCTGTCGATGTGCTCAAACTCCTAAACAGTCACCACGAATGTGACTTATTGTACTTGTGTGTAGAGGCACGAGATTTCTAAGTCAATGATTTTGCTGGCGCCCCCGGCAAGACTCGAACTTGCGACACGCGGTTTAGGAAAAGCGACACAAGAGTGAGAAGTGACGCCAGCTTTCCTGCATTGCGAGGGCATGCAAGGAGCGGCACCAGGCTGCACCCGTGGCGGCTCCCGGCTCTATCCGGCTCTAACCGCGGCTCTCGCCGGGTAGCTAGCGCCGTGTCTGCTGGAGGGCCTTGGCTCTTTCTAGCCGCGCACCCTGAACGGCGCGCCGCGGCATTGCGTGTCATCGTAGGCGATGAGCTGACCGACCTGCGATTTCTAGGAAGCGGCGCGTCCGCACGGCGACCAATCTCGGGCCCAGGCCGAAAGCGGCACTCTTCCAGGTCTCCGCCGAGAACGCTGCGACCGAAGAGCTGCCCTACCACGACGTTCCGGGTGAGATGAAGAAACAGGCAGCGGTGCTCCGCGGCGCGGGCTATCGGGTCAGGGGCGCGTGGCTGGTATCGAAAGGGCGCGCTTTCGCGCCATCCGCACGCGCACGATCCCCACGAAGAGACAGAAGACCGCGGGATAGAACATGAGGGCGAAGAGGAGGCCGGGCCCGATCGGGTTCGGATTTCGGTCGGGCCAGAGGCCGATGTTGGCAAGCACGATGATCGTCACCAGCGGACCCGCGCCAACGATGAGAAGCATGAGACCTATGCGCACCCACCACGATCTCAGGTAGCCGCCCATGGCGCTTCCTTCGGCCGAATGCTCGCGCGGCTTAAAGCAGCTCCAGTAGGCGCGCATTGGCGAGCGGACCCTCCGAAGGCGCAGGGACGCTGATCCGGCGCGACCGAGGAGGGAAGCCCTCCGGGACCTACCCTCACTCCACCCCGCCGGCGAGGGCGAGCGAGCGAAGCGTTGCACCATTGCACGTGTTTCGGGGGTAACCCCGCCCTTAGCGACTGTCCCAGTGGCCCGCATCCACCCATCCGCCCTCGCGAGCGCGCAAAGCCTCACGCCCGCCACCAAGCGTCAACCGATTCCCATCGAAGCTCGTTCCGTGGACAGCGCCCGACGCATGCGCTTAGCCGGGCGTCGCGCCCTTGGGCCCGAATCGGAGCATGGCCACGTCGATCTTAGTCACGTCCACGATAATTGATCCAAGGACTGTGACCGAGACCGGCGGCGGATTGGTTACTGCGATCGGGTTAGGTTCGACCTTGATTTGAAGTGGGTTGACTACAACGACGGCAGCACAACCCTGGAAGGGCTGACCGTCAATCGTGCCCTGCAAGCAGGCCTGTGTGTCGCCGGCCGCGTGCGACGCCGGGCGCGCGCGGAGGGCATCCGACCGTTCAAGCTCCACGCCGCGCGTCACACTTGGGCGTCGCTGGCCCTAGAATCGGGGAAGAGCGTGCGTTGGGCCGCTGACCAGCTTGGGCACTCCGACCCCGCGCTCACACTGCGGACCTACGCACACGCGATCCGGGAGAGTGAAGCTGACCTCTCGTTTCTCGCCTTCGGTGGCTCTGAATGGCTCTATCCGGCTCCGACCGAATCGGGCGCCGGTGAGGAGAGCGCTAACCCCTTGGATTCCTTGGCGCCCCCGGCAAGACTCGAACTTGCGACACGCGGTTTAGGAAACCGCTGCTCTATCCCCTGAGCTACGGGGGCACTCGACGAACAACCTAGCGAATCACCAACTGTTCTCGCTTTGCCGCACCTCCCTCTCTTTCGGCGCCGAGTCTCGATGGGCCAGATTGGGGCCACTTGTATCTCTGATCGGGCGCGAGTCTCAGTCTGCATCGACCCCGGCTGCCTTAAGGACGCCGATGCAAGCCCCGAGAATAGAACGACAGAGCTTCTGCCTCCCTCGTGCACCTTCTTTACCGGGGGTCGGTAGCAGCGCGTGCCTTGATTACTTCCTGATCAATGCAAGCTTCTGCCATCGTCTTGGTCTTGCTAATGCTTTCGATCCCCTCAACGGAATTTCCAATTGATAGCAGTGCCCGCCCCTTATCAAGGTGGCAACCTGGCGTGTCATAGTATGCGCGGATGCAACGCTCGCTAACGTCCATGGCCTTCTCGGCCTGAGCCATATGGGCCCGGCTGGCACTGCCGCCTGCCTTCCGTTCGGGAATCTACGCCCCCCGGCACCTCGACGCCGTGCTGCCTGAGGCCGGGCTGGGCAAGCACACTGTAGGCCCGCTAGCACAGGACATCGTCCCACTGGCGCCGCACCCATCAGGGCGCCGGACCAGTGGTGCAACACCTCGCGCCCCACCAGGCCCTTGGCGACCTGAGCGCGCTTGAGCACTGACCTCAACGACTCAATGTGGTGGCTTGCTTGTATCTAATAAAGGAGCACTTCAATGTGCAGGGTCAGATAGGGGGAGGGACAAGCGAGGATGTCCCGAAGCGCGATCAGTAGCCCCAGGGCCCCCCCCACGGACCCCACGCGCCCCAATCCATGGCGGCGTCCTCGTTCATTTCTGCCGTCTGCATCTGCTCGTCCGCGTACTCCTTGCGAAGCTTCAGCTGCTCATAGCGCTGGTAGGCAGCCTCGTTGCCGACGTAGAGGCACTGACAGATCGTTGGATCGGCGACGACCCAATAAGGCGAGCCGCTTACCTTTGTCATCTGCAGCAGCGCCCGCGGTTTGAGCGTCTTCAGTTGCTGGAGCTTCTCGGGCGTGTTCGCCGGGCGCACCTGGAAGCCAGCGGCCGCGAGCATTCCGTCCATCTGCCGCGCCTGCTGCGCAGCGCAGCCGAGCGCACCAGCAAGCACCGCGACCGTCAAAATGGAACCCGGCCAGCTTGTCTTCGATCGCATAGATCCCCTTCGTTGCGGAGATCGGGTTCGAGGCTGCTTCGACCTCTCGTCGTTCTCGCATTATACTGCTGGAGCTCATGCTCGACAGGGCGTCTATCGAGAGGCGGCCTGCTTGAAATCGCCCGGCAGCCGTTCGAGCGCAAGGAAGATGGCTCTGGCAGTCGGTGCACGTGCATCCCGACCTGCCGGAGAAGCTCAACCGAAGAAGTGGGAGAACGAGCCCGCGACGCTCTTCGGCGAGCGCGTGATGCTTAGCTTCTCGACGGAGACGGACGCGCGCCTCCTGCAATCGGTGACGCGCTTCGAGGAGGTCGACGAGAGGATCTCCCGGATCCGGGCGTACTACCTCTGCCCCGAGACGGTGCAGGAGGTCAGCGAGATGGAGAAGCTACCCGTCGGCTACATCCCCGATCGGATCCCCACCCTATGACGGTCAGAATAGGAGCCGAGAGATGAAGAGCCCTCGAGCTGGCTATCCGCAGGTCTCCCCGTACCTCTACTACGCCGACGCTGACGCCGCGATCGACTGGCTGACGAAGAGCTTCGGCTTCACGCTGCGCTCCGCGTTCCGTGGACCCAACGGCCACGTGCTGCATGCGGAGCTTCAGGTCGGTGCCAGCGGGGTAATCCTGATCGGCCCGGGGATGGTGCCGTTCGGCACGAGCGCCGTGCAGGATCCCGACGCCGTGCACGCAAGCCTGTACGTGTACGTCGACGACATCGCGAGCCACTTCGCGCGCGCGAAAGCGTGCGGAGCCATGATCCGCTCCGAGATCCAGGAGAAACCCCACGGCGACCTCATCTATGTCGCCAGCGATCCGCAAGGGCAGCGCTGGTATTTCGCGCAGCCGAAGTAGCGTCGCGAGCCGATCGTGGGATCTCCTACGTCCGCGGTTCCAGCCCGTCGAGGAAGACGGCGCTGCTCTTCGTGGATCGCAGCCGGTGCTGGGCTATCTCCGCTACATGAACACCGGCCACGCGATCGGTGAAGACGCTGAAGGGGTCATCGCCGACCAGGTGGTATTCCACGATCTGGAGCGTCTCTCGCGGCTGGAGATATTCGTCCTGCCCTCGTAAGGCAGCTCATCACCGCCCCGCCACTCCGCGACCCGCTCGGCCGAGACACCGGTGGGGGTTCCACGACCACGCGACGGTTTCGATGTCGACGCCATTGCCCAAGCCGGCCCGCTTCACAGCGGGGCCCGCTACTCTTCGGAGAAGCGGCGCAGCACACGGACTCGGATGTTCCGAAGGGTCGCTCACCCCTGTACGGGGTCAGCGCATCGAGGTCGGAGAGGTGGCACGCTTCCGGCCAACACCTCTTCTCCGGTGACCTTCGAAACAAGCCGCGACGCAGTCCCGTAGCCCGGACGGCCCTAGTACTCAAGCACGACGTGGGTGCGCGCCACACCGAGGCGCTCACGCCCAGCCAGAGCCTTGAGCTCGATCAAGAATGCGCAGCCCACCACATCGGCCTTGGCCTCGTGCGCGAGGCGGACCGCGGCTGCGGCCGTGCCCCCCGTCGCGATGAGATCGTCCACCACAAGCACACGCTGCCCGGGCTCAACCGCATCGACGTGCATCTCGACGGTGTCCGTGCCGTATTCGAGCTCATAGGATGCGCTCACTGTCCGCCAGGGAAGCTTGCCTTTTTTGCGCACGATCACGAGCCCCGCCCCGAGGGCCAAGGCGACGGGAGCGCCGAGGATAAAGCCACGCGACTCAATCCCGAGTACGCGGTCGACCCGGTCCTCTCGGAACGGCGCGGCCAACGCATCCACCGCGGCGCGGAACGCGCGCGGGTCTGCAAGGAGGGGCGTAACGTCCCGGAACAGGATCCCCGGCTTGGGAAAGTCGGGAACATCGCGAACAAAGCGACGGAGGTTGGGTTCTTGGGTGGCAATCGATTGTCTCTGGGGCATCGCCTCTCCCACCGGCGCGTGCCGGCTCAGGGTAGGTAGAGCAGCGGATCCTCGGCTCTTTCGGCCCGGCGGATCTCGAAATGCAAGTGGGGCCCAGTCGCATTCCCAGTCGAACCTGACTCTGCGATCACATCGCCCCGTTCGATGAAGTTTCCCTTTTCCACCAGGACCTTGCGGTTGTGCGCATAGATGCTCGCGTAGTGACCTGCGTGCTTCACAATCACCACCTTACCGTACGCGCCCATCCAGTCGCTGTAGATGACCTTTCCCGCCTCCGCGGCATGAACGTTCGTGCCCTCGGGCATCATAATGTCGATCCCCTCGTGGGGCCGACTGTGTCGTTCCCCGAAGCAGGTACTAAGGCCACCGCGGGCCGGCCACTCGAAGGCGAGATCCGCCTCACTCTTGGCCTTCCTTTGACTGATACGGCGCAGATCATCGGGCGGCTCACAGGCCTTTCCTTCCCCACCCCCTGCTTCTTGAGGCACAATGCGCGCGGACTCTGCGGGAATGAAGAGCTTCGTCCCGACAGGAACCTTCGTTGGATCATCGATGTGATTCGATTTGACGATATCCTCGACCGTCACGCCGTAATGCAGGGCAATGCGGTAGAGGTTTTCCCCCGGCTCGACCACGTGCTCCGAGCCCTTGTTCCGGCCACCGTGAGCGCAGGAGAGGAGCGCGGCCAAGACCGCGATGGCGGCGGCGACGCGCTGCGCGCGCTGACCTACGCGGCCCATCCGTGTGCGCCGATCAAATCGACGAAGCGGCACCGCCCAAGCGTCTCGCGTTCGAGTTGGCCGCCTGCAGACCGCCGCACCCGCACGAGGGCCTGCTCTTCGCGTGTCCCGAACGGGCCGACCAGACGGCCGCCGAGGGCAAGCTGGTCGAGAAGCGGCTGCGGGATCGTTGGCCCACCCGCGGTGACAACGATCGCGTCGTACGGAGCAGTTGCTGCGCGACCTAAGGTGCCGTCGCCCAGATAGACCACGACGTTGGACACGCCGAGCGCGTCGAGGGCGCTGCGTGCCCGCGCTGCGAGCCGCCCGACACGCTCGATCGACACCACACTCGCTGCAAGCTGCGAGAGGACAGCGGCCTGATAGCCAGAACCCGTACCCACCTCGAGTACACGTTCGGTCCCCTGAAGCTCGAGGGCCTCGGTCATGGCGGCCACCACCGCCGGAGCGGAGATGGTCTGGCCGTGGCCGATCGGCAAAGCGGCATGCTTGTAGGACTCAGTCCGCAAGGCCTCAGGAACCAACAGATGGCGCGGCACGGCGGAAAAGGCGGCGAGCACGCGCGGGTCGCGCACACCGCCCTCCAGCAGGCGCTGCACGAGACGGCGGCGCGCGGCCACGTACCCGTCATCGCGAGACAACGAAGCTCGCAGAGACCGGAACCCCCCGCAGCGAAGCTTAGACCGGGCGCCGAAGTCTGGCCAACGCTCCTAGCGCGGGTGCCGCTGTTCTTCCGCCACCTCGGCCCTGAGGCTCGGGCTGCGGACAAGCTCTCGTACCGTGAGGGCGAGGCTGCGGGCCGCTTCGCGCAGTCCTGCCTCGCCCGCCGGTGCGGTCGTTGCCTCTGCGAAGGCACGGGTGTGGAGCTCGAGCTTTTGGCCTACGGGCACGATCGGGAAGTTCGGGTGGATTGTTGGCACGACCTGCGACACGTGCGTGATATCGCTCGAACCGATCGACGCATCCGCGGCATGGCTCGTCTCGGCAAGTCCGAGACGTTCAAGCTGACGGCGATACACCCCGGCCAGCGCGAGGTTCGGTCGCATCGCCGGCGATTCCGCCTCGGTGCATAGGACCTCAAGCCGGGTAGCGGTGGCTTCGGCGGCACCGCGAGCGCAGGCGAGGACGCGCGCCGTGGTGGCCTCCAGCGTCGTGTCGTCGAGTGCACGCACCCATACCCGGGCCGCAGCGCGCTCCGGGATGACGTTCGGAGCACGGCCCCCATCGCTCACGATGCCGTGGATACGGGCCGTCCTCGGAAGCTGCTGGCGCAGGGCACCGATTGCGACAAACAGCTGAATCACAGCGTCCAGTGCGTTCAAGCCCTGTTCCGGGTATGCCGCCGCATGGGAAGCACGCCCGTGGTACACGAACTCGAACTTGCGGTTCCCGAGGAAGAGGCGGTGAGCGCGCCGCATATCGGATGCATGCGCCATCATCGCCACGTGGGCGTCGCGGAAGACACCGGCTTCGACCAGCCGGCGCTTGCCGACGCCGATCTCCTCCGCAGGTGCCCCAGCCACCACGAGTTGAAGGGCATCCTCTGGTAGGGTCGCAGCGAGCGCGTGTGCAGCCAGCAGGCTCGCCGGGCCAGAGAGGTTGTGTCCACACGCATGGCCGATGCCTGGAAGCGCGTCCATTTCGGCGAGGAGAACGGCGTGGAGTGGCGCCCGCAAAGAGCCGCGTCGGGCGAGGAAGGCCGTCTCCATCCCAGCAACCCCGCGCTCGACCGCGAAGCCGCGTGACTCGAGCCATGCGATGTAGCGTTCGCTCGCCTCGCGCTCCTCGAGTGCGAGTTCGGGATGCGCGGCCATCCAGTGTGCGAGTGCACAAGCCTCCCCAAAGCCCTCGTCCACCGCAGCCAGGATCTGTGCACTCTCTGGGTCGAAGCTCGGCAACGTCTCCGTCATGCCAGCCCTCTTCGGCAGGGTGTGGGGGCAGCTCAAGTGAGGAGAAGGTACCGGAACGGAGTGGCGTGCAAGAATGAATTCACGAGGAAAAAAGGGGGAGTGAAATGAGCGAGGCTGTCGCCTTTCTCGGTCTGGGCGTCATGGGTTTCCCGATGGCCGGTCACCTCGCACGAGTCGGATATGCCGTTTCAGTGTACAACCGCACCGCTGCCAAGGCCGAGCGCTGGGTCGCCCTGCACGGCGGACGGGCGGCACCCACCCCTGCCGAGGCCGTGCGCAACGCGCGCTTCGTGTTCGCATGCGTGGGAAACGACGCTGACGTACGCGCAGTGACACTCGGTGAGCGGGGCGCGTTCTCTGCCATGCTCCCAGGTTCAGTCTTCGTCGATCACACGACGACATCGGCTGATCTTGCGCGAGAGCTCGCGGGCGCTGCGCGCAAACGCGGGATCGGGTTCCTGGACGCGCCAGTCTCGGGTGGACAAACCGGTGCGGAGCGCGGAAGGCTGACTGTGATGGCGGGCGGTGAGGTCGATGTTTTTGAGTCTGCGCAGCCTCTTCTTGCGGCCTATGGCCACTTCGTAAGACGCCTTGGTCCGGCGGGACACGGACAGCTTGCGAAGATGGTCAACCAAATCTGCATCGCAGGCCTCGTCGAGGCGCTGGCAGAGGGGCTCGATTTCGCCAAGGCGGTCGGTCTCGATGCGCGCGCGGTCGTGGAGGTGATCTCGAAGGGTGCCGCCGGATCCTGGCAAATGGAAAATCGCGCGGCAACGATGCTTGAGGGAAGATTCGACTTCGGTTTTGCGGTCGACTGGATGCGCAAGGATCTCGGCTTCGCTCTCGACGAGGCGCGGCGCGCTGGCGCACCTCTTCCCGTGACCGCCCTGGTGGACCAGCTCTACGCGGAGGTCCAGGCAATGGGTGGGGGGCGCTGGGACACTTCGAGCCTAATCGCGCGTTTGGCCCGTACGAGAATGATTCCAGAGGTGGGTCGTCAAGACGCGGCGCCGGGTCGCGCATAACGGACTTGGCGGTGGCACCGCGAACGGGCCTTTGGGTCGAAGACTGTGGCTTGTGTGATGAGGAGGTGTCGCTGGGGCCGATCCGGTGCCAGTCGGTGGGCCGCCGAGACAGAGACCTGCGCGGGCTGATCGCTCTCTCCCTCGTCTTCCTCGCCGATAAGATGCCAGTCGGTTCCACCCACTGACACCCAGGTGTCCCCGTTCGTCGTATCAATGCGGTAGACGGTGCCCGAGGAGCCCCGCACGAGCTGGTAGCGTCCAACCGGCGACCCGCCCTCCAGGAGCGCCGGGAGACCGAGGGCAGCCGCCAGCGTGAGGATTGAAAGGGCGATAAGGACGCCGACCCAGTTGCTCACGACTCCTCCTCGGCCTCCTCGGGTGCTCGAGTGAAGCAGAGCGCCGGGAGCAGGGCTATGGCCCCATCGCTCGGGTGAAGATCTCCCGCGCGGCAGCTGGCCTGACGGAAGCAGCTCGTCGAAGCCGGCCCCTTGCCACGGCGCTTCCTGCGGGGAAAGCCGAGCCACCCGGGCAGCCCACGGCAGGCCTGGAGCGAGGGGAATGAGACAGGTCCTTAGGCTTGGAGGCCAGAAAACTCGGTTCGAGCGAAGCGGCGCCGCACCTCCCCTCGCAACGCGATGGGTAGGAGCGCAGCGAAAAACCCCACGAGCAGGAGGGGCAACCAGACTTCCCGGGGCTGTCCAGAAGCAATGGCTGCCCCCCCGGCGACGAGACCCCCTAGGCCGAGGCCAAGGAGCGTCATCAGCAAAGCCCCTGCAAGGCGCCGATAGCGCCCGAGTGCACAAAGAACGCCGATGGTGGCGCCAACGACTCCTATGAGGCTTCCCCCAGCTCCCCCGATGGCCCCAGCCGCCCGGGAAGTCCACCAAGCCCCAGGCAAGGCGGCAATTGCGCTGCCCCCAGTGAGGCGAAGGTTGCTCACCTTCACGTCCCCAGGACCTGGGAGGACGACATTGAGGACAAGCCGAGTTGGAGTGGGTGCGCCGGCGGCCAGCTGAATCGGCAGGGCGAAAGGGCGCGCCTCCGAAGAGCCAGAAAGCTTCCCGAAAGCACCTGTGGGATCGAGGGTGCGCGTAAAGAGTTGCTCGCCTTCGGGGAAGACGGTCAACATCTCGAGATAGCCGTCGCCTTGGACATCGGAATACTCGACCGTCCCGGCGATCTCGTAGACCGACCCCGCAACGTGGGGGCTATCGATGGAAAGGATGGGCGTCGACGTTGGACTGGTACTCCCGACCACCTCGGCGAGGCGGCGGGTCAGGACGCCGTCCCCACCCACCCGATCCCCGGCAATTTGGAGCGCATCGTCAGCGACGCCCGCGCCGCCGGAGGCCGCAAGTCCGAAGCCGACTAGGAGGGAAACGATTCGGATCGATTTCATGGGCTTGCTCCCTCGTTCCGGGACGGCCCTCGTCGGGCGCTTCGACTCTTCATCGGTCTTGCTGCATTCGGCTTGAGTCGATCGGCGCTGGCTGCTTCGCGCTCACGGGCCTCGTGGAAGGAGAGCGATCCAACGCTCGCGGCGCATTTTGGCTCGCAGGCACAAGCGCAGAGACTGCGGTACACCCCGCAGAAGGTACTGGCACCAATTGGCTCGGGATTCCTTTCAAGGCGATCGCCCAAAGGACTTGGGCCCGAGACCGTCGGTGTGGCCTTCGCTCTTCGGAAAAGCGAGCTACGAGAGGTCCTCCCCGGGGTTCGAATGGCGCTCCCTGACTCCAACTCTCAGAGAAGCGCGAAGAAGGCGACGGACGGAGCGTCGACCAAAGACCCGCGGCCGGCGCCGATTCGACCTCAGCCCTGGTGGCTCATCTTTCTTCTGTTTCTGCTCATCAACTACCTGGCGATGCAGACGTTC
>DATGZK010000022.1:0-111232 GCA_035489755.1 Myxococcota bacterium | reverse complement strand
CAGCGCGGCGTGGTGCAGACGCAAATTTGGAGGTGGTCTTCAGGCAATGGCCACGATCCTGCGGTCGATGATGGATCGCGCTTCTCTTCGATCAGACGGCACGCGATACGCGCTGTGAGCGCTAGTGACCGCCCCGACCGCCTCCGCCCGACTGTCCGCCGTGCGACTGCCCGCCGTGCGACTGCGTCGGAATCGACGGAATGGATCGCGACGGCGACGCTGGTCGATAGGTGTGTTGCGACGGGTGGGTATCCGTTCGCGCCTGGTGCTCATCCGGCCGCGCCTGATGCTCATACCCGCCTCGTGGCGGCGGCCCCAGATAGCCGCGTTGCCACCCGCCGTAGTCGTAGCCAGCAGGCTCATAGAAGCCCACACCATACCCGCCGACACCCACGCACCCGGCGAGGGCCATGATCAGCACAACGATCAGCCCTAGAGTTGACCGGCGGATCATCGCAACTCTCATCTCGCCACCTCTTTGCTATCGGTGTCGGTCCACTCGAGCAGTCCGAACGGTGCGCCCTCCGGATCGGCGACCACTGCGATTAGGCCACCGTGCCGACCGAGATGGGGCGCCACGAGCACCCGACCTCCGAGCGCTTCCACTTTGGCGACCGCAGCGGTGGTACTGGTGACCCGAACGAAATTGAGCCAGTGGGGATAGAGGTTGGCTGGATCGGGAGGCAGCGCATTCGCGCTGGCTCGCGCGTAGTTGTCGGTCGCCAACAAGACATGCTCAGAGCCGTCGTCGCTTGGCAGGGCAAAGACCTCATAACCGAATACGGTCTGATAGAACGCCGCGGCGCTGTCGAGATCGCGCGTTACAAGCGAACTCCAGATCCACTCGCCGGGTACAGCCAGCACATCCTGCGGATCACCGCTGCTCGATTGCAAGACCGCATATACCGCACCCTGCGGATCAGCGAATACGGCCTGCCGACCGCGCTGCGCGTACGTACGCGGTTGCGCGAGAACCTTGCCGCCGTGGGCAAGGGTGATCCGCTCGGCTTCATCCACATCCTGCACGGAGATGAAGGTCAGCCACGCGGGCTGCCGGTGCTCGTCGGGTCGAATCGATCGCTGAACGAGCCCTCCCACGGGCACGCTGTCGAGGAGGGCAATCGAGTAGTCCGTGTCCCACATGTGAGTATTCTGGAAGGTCCAGCCGAACAGGCCGCCGTAGAAGCGCTTGGCGCCAGCCAGGTCGGGCGTGATCAGGTCGGCCCAGATCACCTTGCCCGCATGGTGCTCGCTGCTCGACGGCTGGACCAGAGGCGGTAGCTCAAATGTAGCCGCGCAAGAAGTGGCTATCGCTACAACGCCCCAAAGCACGCCGAGGCCCCACCACGTGAGGCATCGTCTGACACTTAGGTGCTCGTATATCATTTCTATGTCTCCTATCGCACTGCTCCGCGCGGAAGCGCTCTCTGGCCGGTACGCTACGTCCAACACTATCACGCTTCAAAACTGGCTGGCGGGGCACTCCAGCGTTGCAACTGCACTCGGCCATTGCGCCCACGTTCGAGATGCGGCGCTCACCACACGCACGGAATCAGCTGGTACCGAACCTTCCCGCAGTACTCCTTGTACCCAGGCGGTTTCCTCGACAGATACCTCCCCTCGTCCAGAAGCCGCGCCCGCGCCGCCGCTCACAGAAGAACCCCTCCTACCTTCCTCTTCAGCGCCGGCACGCGTCGCAAACGGCGTCGCGACGCCATGATTCCCTGCTCCGCCGACTCGCCGCGGACCGCGCGTGTGTGGCATCTCGACCCTTCGCCGTGCCCAGCCGCCACAGCTCGCGACGCTCCGGGCCCCGCGTCAGCGCCGGCGTTCCGTACCGTCCCCGGCACGGCGTATGCACGAGTTCGTTTCCGGTTGCGAAACGGGTTTGTTCGCGGCTCGGGCGCCGCGCGAAGGGCTCAACTCTGCATCCATCGGGAGAGCTAGCCATGACGCAACTGAAAGGTTTCCACTCTCTTCCTGGCTCTTGCTGGCTTCCTTCTTGGGCTGCGCATCCACCTCCAAGCATGAAGGGACCGGAGAGTATGTCGACGACAGCGTCATTACCACGAAGGTCAAAGCGGCCGTGATGAATGAACCGTCACTGAAGTCCGCGGAAATCAACGTCGAAACCTTCAAGGGTGTGGTGCAACTGAGCGGTTTCGTCAGGTCGCAGGCGGACATCAACAAGGCGGTCGAGGTCGCGCGCAGCGTCTCCGGTGTGAAGTCTGTCAAGAATGCCATGACGCTCAAGTGACGGCCCGGGCGACCGCCGACCGTGCCTTCAAGGTCTGCAGAAATGAGGAGGATCGAGTATGGCGAGCGGAAAGTCCGATGAGCTAAAGGGACGCGTGAAGGAAGCTGCGGGAATTCTAACCGGAGATAAGAAGCTGAAGCGGGAGGGAAAGGCCGACCAGGCTGTCGGAAAGGTAAAGCAGAAGGTGAAGAAGGTTGTCGATAAGGTGAAAGATGCGCTCAGCTGAGTCTCAGTCGGAGTTGATCTTGGGATAAGTGACCTGTCCGTCCGTGTTGGGATCGACGGCTCCATGGATCTTCTCCGCGGCACCGACGAATACAATACGTTCCTGAGCCGGCGGCGTGTCGCCAATGTTCGTGACGCGCTGATCCGGAGCGGAGTTTCGGTTGACCGGATCGAGACAGGGCGTTTCGGTGCGGACAATGATTCCACCGAGGTGTGCTCGCAGCGCGAGGGTCGAGTCGAGGTATTGGCCTGTCGCACCAACTAGCGGGTATGCTGGATTTCTGAAGAGAGCTTCAAGGGACATAAGGAGCGGGGGATCGTGACATCTCGGTTCATTTCTCTGATGGAGGGATCTATGACGAGGGCCCAGGTGGTGCGAGGCGATTCCTATCAGCGGCAGTTTCTTATAACCATGGCTGCAGTCCTACTTCTGTGGCTGTCTGCATCGATTGTGGGCGCGGCGGAGGTTTCTTCGCCGACAGACATCGACCGGGTCCTCAGAATCGAGTCGGTGCAAAGTGAGGCGGGACACGTCTCGGGCGTGATCCGCAACCACTCGTCGCAATCGGTATCGGATGTGAGGTTACTGATCCAGCAGACCTACCTGTGGCCGAACGAAAGAAAGCCAAGGGGCGAAAGTCCGAGCCAAGCGGTGGTGCGGGTGATCGCGGGGCCGATCGCGCCTGGCGATTCCGTGCGGTTCAATGAAGCCGTGCCCACACCTCAGGTTGCGCGCGGCAGCTTCGAGGCGCATGCGCAGATTCTCGGTTTTCGGTACCAAGAGACTGGCTCCCGCGTGAGTCCGTGACGTGCCATTCCGCTTCGCCTTGAGGGGTGCCCCCCTTATGACAGACTTTACACTCCGAACTGCATGAGCGAGGCAGCAAAGAACGGGATACAGCAGCGGTGGCCGCTGGCCGGGTGCCGGACATCGTGCGCCGTCGCATGATGTCGCTCTTGCCTTTCGGTGTCGCGGCGACCGACCACTCGCCTCCGCCATCGCCGGCCACACCTTGCTGAGTAGGTTGTTCTTTGCTGTTTTCTCTCTCGGATCGAACCAAGCGGGAGGTGCGCCAGCGGAGACGGGGCGTCTTCGACCGAGGAGAGTCACACTGATGTGCGCGGTTACAGCTTTGACCACGTTTCGTGATCAAAGCGTGATGGGAAGTACTCGTTACATAATACAAATTGCTAGGTAACCAGCAATGCTCATTCATGACATGACAGATCAGGAGTGTCTCAATACGCTGGCGCGGTTGAGACTCGGCAGACTGGGATGTGCGCGCGATAACCAGCCTTATGTTGTGCCAATCCATTTCGCTTACGATAAGAGGCAGCTTTACGCTTTCTCTACGCTCGGTCAGAAAATTGAGTGGATGCGCGCGAACCCTCGCGTTTGTGTCGAAGTGGATGACCTCACCAGTCACTTTCAATGGATGAGCGTCGTTGTCTTCGGTCGCTATGAAGAGTTTCCGGACACTCCCGAATACAAGCCGGAGCGGAATCGGGCTCATGAGCTGCTTGCGCAGTACGCGATGTGGTGGCAGCCAGGATATGTCGCGTCCGCTGCTCACGACGATGCAGATCTCTTAATTCCCATTTTCTACCGCATCCACATTGACCGAGTGACCGGTCATCGCGCGGTACCGAATTCGGTTGAGGCCGCGACTCTCCCTGCGCCCCCAATGTGACGATAATTCGCCCCGAGCTCCAACTGCCAGCGCCTCGGTTCGATTCGCACCGCGCCGCGCAGCACCGGACCCCGCAGGAACGCGGCCACGGGCGGCGGGCGATGGCGAGGCCCTCCTCGGCGCTGCACTCGCATTCCGCATGCCGTCGGCGCGATGCCGACCCGCGCGACCGTCCTGCAGCGTGCCGACACAGCGGCCGCCAAGAAGCGTGGCCGCTCGCGCGTCCCGGAAGGCCAGCCTGCGTTCGCTCGCCCGTGGCAGCAAGCTTGGCACGGGGCATGCTCTCCTTCCGGGCAACCGAGAGAGGAAGGGAGACCCCATGCGAGAGTGATCCAAGACGCATCGAGGGCACACGCGTCGGGTCGAAGGCCTGCGCCGGGCTCAAGGCGTCGCGGCGCACGCGCGCTCGATTGCTGGGCGCGGCACCGGTGACGGGCTACTGCAGCGTTCGCCGCACGCGATCGCGCAGCTCTTCGAACTCGAGCGTCTCCGTCGCGCGCCCCCCCCCAACTGCTTCAGTCGGTCACCGAGCTCCGACAGCCGTGTCTCGATGTCGTCCAGCAGAAGGGGTAGGCTCGCCGCGAGACGCGCCCGTGCCGACACATCACGTCGATCACGCGCGCAAGAGGATCCGAGGCCTTAAGCTCCGTTCCCAAACTCGTTTCTCGGCCGGTTATTCTCTTCGCTGCCGGGGCGGCCCGCTCTCCGCAGTGGAGCGCGGTCCGCTCCCGCCCCTTAAGGCGGGGTCCGCGGCAGCGGCTCGAGAACTCGGAGGACCAAAGCGAAATGGCGGCTCGCACCAAGACGACCACGAAGAAGAAAGTCTCCCGCACCACCAGGGGGAAGGCGTCCAAGGCGACCGCGAAGAAGAAAGTCTCCCGCACCATGAGGGGGAAGGCGTCGGTCTCCAGACTAGACCGATTGACCAAGGACCTTCCGCCGACGCTGCGCGAGTTCTCAAAGCAGGTTCGGACTCGGCTCAACCGCCTCGAGAAGCGGATCGAACGGGTGCAGGCCAGCTACCGCAAGCAGGTCGCCCACCTGATCCGTGTGGCGAGCCACCGCCTCGACCAGGCCGAGCCCGCGCGCAAGCAGGTCATCCGGCTCCTCTCGCGGCTCGAGAAGGCGATCAGCCCTCAGACCAAGAAGATCCGCTGAATCGGAGCCCAGCACACAACTGGGTGGTCCTGACACAGCGGGCCGACCGGACGCGGCGCCCGTCCCGGGGTCAGAAATAAGGTATCCCCCGGTCGCGGATCTCCGCGCGCCGCGCCTGTGCACGCGCTCGCCCAGGGCCGCTCCCCGCTTTGTGCTGCGTGGAATCCTGCGCCGACGCCTCTCCTCGAGGCGCCCGAGCTACTCGAGATCGCGCATCACGTCGAACACGTGCTTGCCTGCGCTCTTGACGTAGCGGTCGGTCGTGCTCGTGTGCACGTGTCCGAGTGCGTCGCGCGTCGTGAGGAGGTCTCGGAAACGGGCGCCCGACTCACCTCCCCCACGGCGCTTGGCTTGGCGGCCCATCGGCGCGCCTCAAATTGAGAGCACCCCGAGGGTTGCCGATGCCGAGCGTCGGCGGGTTGTCGGGGAGGTCCCAGGCTTGCCGAGCACCTTCGTGCATCCGTCGGGCGTTTCACCGCCCATAGCGCTCCGCTGAAAGAGAACCCCGACCGAGGCGTCCTCGCCCGCTAGCTCTTGTGGCAAACACGCAAGCGGCCCTACAGCCGACCCTGGAGAGCCATCACGACCGGGCTGGCGAAGTGTTATCGAGTCCAAGCGCCGTGTGGAATCCACCCCGCCAGGGATCGAAGCCGATGCCCGACCCGCCTTCCACTCGGTGCTAGATGCTCGGCGGACATCCGCGAGCCCCAAAAGAGAATCCTGCGGCGAGACCTAGTGCTTGCCGCCACATTTGCGCACTCACGACCACTTACTTTCGGTTGTGCGTGGGAGTGATCGAGCCGGAGACCAGCGGTGCGAGATCGCATGGTCCACGCACGATGACTCCGGAGACGCCGACAGGTGAAAAATGAAGTGCAACCACCTGGCTCTATTGGCAGTTCTGGCATTTTCCAGTTTATCGACGCAAGCCAGAGCGATCTCACTCGGTTCCGCGGAGAGTTTTGGGCTGCTGGGCGGTAGCGGCGTGAGCAATACCGGCAGCTCGGTGATCAACAACGGCAACGTGGGCAGTTCTCCGACATCTACGGTGACCGGATTCCCGCCCGGGGTGGTCAACAACGGCACCCTGTTCACCGCCGCCGACCCCGTGACGAGCCAAGCCCACGCGGACCTGGGCACGGCAGCCACTGCAGCGCAGACCGCTCCGGGCGGCACGCCCGGACCCGCAGATCTGGGCGGAGCGACCCTCATTCCGGGGGTTTACACATATGCTTCGACCGCGCCTTGGACGGCCGGAAATCTAACGCTGAACGGTCAAGGAAATCCCAATGCGCAATGGATCTTCCAGATCGGCAGCGGCCTGACGACGCCTGCCGGTGCCATGGTGGTTTTGTCAAATGGCGCGTCGGCGGATCATGTGTTCTGGCAGATCGGGTCCTCCGCGACTCTTGGTGCGAGCAACACCTTCGCCGGAAACATTCTCGCGCTAACGAGCATCACCCTCGGTGGCGGCACCCTGAACGGCCGGGCGCTGTCCATAGATGGACTTGTCTCGATTTCCACTGCGGAGACCGTAAACGTCCCCGGGGCTGCTGTCCCGGAACCTGGCACATTTCTTCTTCTCGGCTCCGGACTGGTGAGTCTGCTTGCCCTTAGGAAAAGACGGAACGGATAAGCGTTTCAAGCGGGCATCTTTCGTGCAGTTCGACGAGGCGCCGACGCCCACCCGAGTTCAACGAGCACGGCGACGAGGTCCTCGCGGAGCTGGGGCTCGACATGGAGCGGATCCTCGAGCTCCGTCAACGGCGACCGCAGGTCCCATTCCGAGCTTCTTCTTAACGATTTCTACTCTATATAGTGTATATCTGCACTCGCACACAGGGAGCCGGACGGACGCGGACCCCAGTAGGCCGCTAGATTTAGGGTATCCCCCCGTGACTCCGCCTTCTGCGGCGGCAGCGAGCACCCCCGATCGACCGCAGTTCACTCAACGTCCACCGCGGATCCGCCACGGCTGTCGACGCAGGGCTTGCGAGCAGAACGGCGGACACAAGGCCCGCCTGGCCGAGACGATCGCTGTAACGGCCCAGCGGGGCGAAGATCCGAGCCCACCGACCCGAGAAGGCGTGATACCGCGGGCGCCGCACGTGGAACGACACTCACAGGTCATCTCAACTGTACATTACCCGTGCGCCGCTCCCTCCAAACGGTCTTGATCGGCGGATTGAGTTGGAGGCGTCGGAATGCCGCTGATCGGTTGGCGCTCGGGTCTCATATATGGGCATGATGTTTGCTAACAGTCCTAGAAGAGCGCGACGTTGCGCTCGGAGAACGAGGTAGAAACATGAGTGGGAAGATGGATCAGGTGAAGGGACGGACGAAGGAAGCTGTAGGCGTGCTGGTGGGCGACAAGCGCCTCGAGCGCGAGGGCAAGGTCGAGCGCGCCGCCGGCGACATCAAGGAGAAGGCGGGAAAGCTCGCCGACGACGTCAAGAAGAAGACGGAGAAGGTCGTGGACAAAGTGAAGTCTGCGATCAAGCGCTGATAGCGCGATCGCCTCGCACGGCACCGATACTTCGAGGTTCTCCCTCCGCTCGCGCATAGGAGGGATTCTGAAGCGAAGGCGTACTGGCGTCGCCTGGGCAACGGGTGTGCTCCTGCTCGTGGCGTTCGGTGTGGTCGCCGCGCACCATGCCGAGGGGCGTCGCCTCGCCGATCTTCTGCTCAGTGCGCGGCCAGCCTGGCTGGGCGCTGCGGCGGCCCTCCAGGGTGCCACCTACATGTGCGCCGCCGCGGTGTGGCAGCGCGCGCTGCGCCGCAACGGCGGCGTGCGCCGGAGCGTGCGCAGCCTCGTCCCGCTCGGGCTCGCCAAGCTGTTCGCCGACCAGGCGCTCCCCTCGGCGGGAGTGAGCGGGACACTCCTCGTCGTGCGCGGGCTCCTCCGACGGGGCGTTCCGCGCGGGCTGGCCATCGCCGCCATGCTCGCCGACCTCGTCAGCTGGTACGCCGCTTACGTGCTCGTAGGAGCCGCCGCGCTCGCGATCCTCTGGTACCGCGGCGAATTGAACGGCGCCCTCGTCGCGATCGGCTTGGCGTTCTTGCTGCTGGCGACCGGCGTCCCGCTCGCGATCCTTGCGCTGCACGGCCGCGAACGAAGTCTGCCGCGATGGGTCCAGCGCCTTCCGTGGGCGAACGAGCTGCTAGCGGCGATCGCCGACGCCCAGCCCGGTGCAATCTTCGGCGGAACGTTGGCCCCGGAGACCGTGACGCTCCAGCTCGCGATCTTCGCTCTCGACGCAACCACGCTCGGCATCATGCTGCGCGCGATCGCAACACCGGCCGACGCGGCGGTGGTCTTTGCGAGCTTCGTCGTCGCATCGATGGTGGCCACGCTCGCCTGGGTGCCTGGCGGGCTCGGGACCTTCGAGGGGACCTGTGTGGCCATGCTGCACGTGCACGGCGTAGCGATCGAGGCGGCGCTGGCCGCCACGCTCCTCGCGCGCGGCTTCACCTTCTGGCTTCCCATGGCGCCGGGACTAACAATTGCGCGGCGCGAGATGATGCGCGGGACGGCGAGGACTGGGCCGACCCCCGCGGCGGAGACGCCGTAACAAAACCAGACACATCTCTGCACGGCTTTTGGGACAGGCCGCTGCGGGATCTGCTGGAACTGCTGCAGGCAACGCCGGCCGGTCTGACTTCCAATGAGGCGATGCGAAGACTTTGTATATCCGCACTCGTACACAGGGAGCGGGACGGACCCCAGCCCTACTCCGGCGTCGAGATTAGAGGGTCTCCCGCCACGGTAATCGCGACCGGCGTACTCGGAGATTGCGCCATAGACCTTGTGGTGTGCTGCGCGTCCTTCCTTATCTCTGCTTCCCGGGACGGGCATCCTCTCTGCGCGTCGGCGATCCAGGCCGATGTCATCGATTGCGGCGAGCTCCTCTTTCGCGAAGGTCGGTACAGCGGCAACTGTCGGTCGCACGCAAGCTTGCGGCCGCATTCGGGGTGGTCTTGCGCTGCCGATCCTTGGCCGGGCGGGCTATGCTCCCAGTGCCCCGCACACGCCGGAGGGACTCGTTACGCTACGGGCTCTGTGCGCGCTCGTGCCTTCCCTGCGTAGCCTCCTCGGCTCTGGCCGGATGTTCGGAGCCACCTCATGAACACACCTCGCACGCCCGTCGAGGAGAGAGCACGCAACTGGGTTCGGCGGGCCGCGACGATTTCGGCCGTGTCTGGCGGATTCGTGCTGGTCGTGGCGCTCCTCCCGCTGGCACTTCCGATCGCGCTCGTACACGACGCGGTGCGCGGAACGCGCCTCATTGCCGTGCGCTGCCTTCTTCTCCTGGCGTGGTTCTTGTTCTGCGAGGTCTGGGGACTGGCTGCGGCTGGGCTTCTCTTCCTGGGCGAGGCCACGATCGCGAGGGGCGATCGTACGCGAGGGGATCGCTGGTTTTATGCTCTTGAGCCCCTCTGGGCAGGAGCACTCTTCCACGGGGCCGAGCGCATCTTCGGTTTCCACGTCGTCGTTGAGCCGGGGAGCGATAGCGGGATGGGCCCGCTCATCGTGTTCGCGAGGCACGCGAGCATGGGGGACACGCTCCTTCCCCTGCTTCTCCTCAGTCCCCGCGGCCTGCGCATGCGCTACGTGATGAAGCAGGAGCTGCTCGTTGATCCCTGCCTTGACATTGTCGGACACCGCGTTCCCAACACCTTCGTGCGGCGAAACTCGGGCGACTCGGCGCCGGAGATCGCGGCGGTGACTCGCCTGCTGAGGGGACTCACGGCGCGAGACTGCGTCGTGATCTTTCCTGAGGGAACACGTTTTACCCCGGAAAAGCGCGAGCATGTGCTCGCTCGGATCGCGGCCTCGGGGAACGACGACGCCCAGCGCTGCGCCCGCGCCCTCCAGCACCTCCTCCCGCCACGACCTGGCGGAACGCTGGGACTCCTCGAGGCAAGTCCGGGTGCGGACGTTCTCTTCTTCGCACACACCGGTTTTGACGGCATCGCGACCCTCTGGGACCTGTGGGCGGGACGGCTCGTGGGAGCGACGATCCGAGTGTTCACTTGGCGCGTTCCCTTTGCGGAGATTCCCAAGGACCGGGAGGGTCGCCTTGCGTGGCTCGCCGAAAACTGGCAGCGGGTCGATGATTGGGTGGGGGAACAGCGCGCGCGCCAGGAGACTTGATGCAGGCGTTCTTTTCCGTCTTGCCGGTGACGCTCGGATCCGTAGCCCTCCTCTTCCTTGCGGTCTGGGTCGTTTCCGTGGTGCGGCGAGACGCGAGTGTCGTCGACGTGCTCTGGGGCCTGGGGTTCGCATTCGTGGCGCTGGTGGCCTATGGGGCCTGCGCCGCTCCGACTTCGCGCTCTCGCGTCGTCGTCGCGCTCACTTTCCTTTGGGGCGTGCGCCTCGCGCTTTACCTCACCTGGCGGAACTCCGGTCAGGGGGAGGACTTCCGCTATGGCGCCATGCGCAGGCGCCACGGAGACCGCTTCGCGTGGGTGAGCCTCTACACGGTGTTCGGGCTGCAGGCTGCTTTGTGCTGGGTGATCTCGCTCCCCGTCCAGGCGGCGATTGTCTCTCCCACCCCCGCCGGCCTCGGTCTTCTCGGCGCGCTCGGTGTCGTCCTCTTCGCCGTGGGCTTCTTCTTCGAGAGCGTGGGCGACCTTCAGCTTGCGCGTTTCAAAGCCGACCCCCTAAATCGCGGCAAGGTGATGGACCGCGGACTTTGGGCGTGGACGCGTCACCCCAACTACTTCGGCGACGCCATGGTGTGGTGGGGACTCTTTGCGCTCGCGCTCCCGACGCCAGCCGGCATCTTCACGCTCCCCGCTCCGCTCCTCATGACCTTCCTGCTGCTCCGCGTCTCGGGCGTTGCCCTGCTCGAGCGATCGCTCGTGAAAAGGCGTCCTGAGTACAAGGAATACATGGAGCGGACGAGCGCGTTTTTTCCCCGCCCGCCTCGCCCACGGGCCGCACACCGAAGCGGCTAGCCTCTTAGGACTGCGCGAGGAGCTTTTCGAGGTCCGGCCAGTCGATCGCCGTTTGGGCCGCGAACGCTTGCAGCAGGAGTTCCCGGTCGGCCGCGTCCTCCGGTTTGCGGTAGGTGTGGACCGCCTTGCCGAGGACATCGGCTGCGGGGGAGGGCGGCGCCTCGCTCTTTAGCGCACCTTCCTCGTGCTCGAGGCCTACGAGATCCAGCCATTCGAGGAGAAGGGGCTTTCGACACTGCAGGAAGTACACCGCGAGAAGCTCTTCCGCGAGTTCGCTTGCGGCGACCCGTGCGAGCGTGCGCCGTACGGCGTCGGCGCGCTTTTCGAAGGGCTGCCGCATCAAAAAGATGGGACGCGCGCGCATAGCCGCGCTGGCGACAGCGACGGCCTGGGCGAAGGCCGCGGGGGCGACCTCTGAGATTGCCTTGAGCACCTCGCGGGCGCGCTCGGGCAGCATCGTCGCGAAGACTTGGTAGGACCGCATGGCGGCGTGTTTAGCACCGCGCCGCCGAGGCGTCGCCCTTCTCGGCGCGTTCCGCGGGGAGGTCCGGGAGCGCGCCGCCGCCGACCACTGCGCGCAAGCCGCGGTCGTAGGTAAAGAAGTTCCAGGCCCAGTTGAGGAGAACCGATGCCCGGTTGCGAAATCCCACGAGGAATACGATGTGGACCAAGAGCCAGGCCCACCAGGCGATCCGGCCCGAGAGTTCCCAGCCGAAGACGAGGGCCACGGCGCGGTTGCGACCGATCGTCGCCATCGAGCCCTTGTCGCGGTAGCGAAACGCGAAGGGCGGGTGTCCCCGCAGCGTACGCAAGAGATTCAGTGCGACCGCCTCGCCCTGCTGGATCGCGACCGGCGCGACCTGCGGGAGCGACTCGGCGCCTTTCATGAGCGCCAGGTCTCCGATCGCATACACGCCTGGATGTCCCGGGACCGCGAGCGTCTCGTCGACCGCGATGCGCCCGCTTCGCCCGCTGGCCAGAGCGAGTCGCAAGCCGATGTTTTCACCCCGCACGCCGGCTGCCCAGACCACGGTCCGAGCGGGAATGCGATCTCCCGAGCGCAGCCACACGCCCTGGGGGTCCACGCGCTCGACCAGGGCCTGAAGTCGCACCTCGACACCGAGACCCGTCACCTGAAGGAGCGCCTTCGCCTGAAGCCGAGGCGGGAAGGAGGGCAAGAGCGCACTCCGACCCTCGAGCAGCCACACTCGCATCGCGCCTTCAAGGCCGGGGAAGTCGTGGGGTACGACATGGCGCTTGAGCTCGGCGAGTGCGCCGGCGAGCTCGACGCCCGTCGGTCCGCCGCCTACCACGACAAACCCGAGGAGCTCCTCGCGTAGCGCAGGATCGGCGGTCGCATCTGCACGCTCGAGGCACGAGAGCGCACGGTTGCGCACCGCAAGGGCGTGCTCGAGATCGTGAAGCGGCAGCGCATGGGCCGCGACGCTTTCGTTGCCCCAGGTCTCCGTCGTGCTTCCAGCCGCGAGAACGAGAAAATCAAAGGGAATGCGCTCGCCGTCCTGCAGCGCGATCCAGTGCGCCTGGAGGTCCGCGCCACACACCTCGCCGAGGCGGAATCGCGCGTTCGGCCAGCGCCGGAGGATGGATCGCACGGGGTGTGCGATGTCCTGTGAGGTGAGTCCCGAGGTCGCGACTTGGTAGAGCAAGGGAAGGAAGGCGTGGTAGTTGTGCCGGTCCACGACCGTCACGTCGACCGGTGCGTGCCGCAGCGCGCGAGCGACGGCGAGGCCGCCAAAACCTGCACCCACGATTACGATGTGCGGCTTCGCCACCAATGGGCCTAGCCCCTTGCCTCCAAGAGGAGCGCGGCATTCCGCTGCGGGCGGGTGTCGCGCGCTCCCGGCGCGAAAGCGCGGACTGCCGCCGCCGTCCAGAGGAGGATCAGTCCCGCCGCTCCCGCGGAGTGGAGGGCCGTCACCTCGACCGGCAGGCGCAAGAGCACATTGGCGATGCCGAGACCCACCTGGAGCAAGCCCACAAGAGCGGCGAGAGCGGTGAGGCGCGCAAGGCGCGGCTCGCGCCGCGCGAGAAAAGCGCACAAGGCAAGCGTCGTGAGAAGCAGGTAGCCGTTGGTGCGGTGCAGCAAATGAAGGCCCTGTGTACCCTCGAAGGACGGAAAGAAAACGCCACCGATACAGGTGGGCCACTCGAGGCAGGCAAGGCCCGCATAGCGGGACGAAACCACGCCGCCAAGCAGAACCTGAAGTGCCAGCAGTCCCCCTGCTGCCGCAATCGCGGGGCGAAGCCCCCGGCGGAGCGGCGCCTTGCCCGGTTCCGCAGCGCTCCCCATTCCCCGCGCTCTTGCTGCAGCGTCCGAAAGCCGCTGCTGGATCACCAGGAGCGTCGCGGCGAAGAGATTCCCGGTCACGAGATGCGCGGTCACCGTCCACGACTCGAGGAGGTGAAGCACCGTGAGTCCGCCGAGTACGACCTGAAGCGTGAGAAGGAGTCCAGCGGCGGCGGTCCATCTCGCGGTCCACCTGCGCGTTTTCGGGGAGGCGAGGCCGATGGCCGAAAGACCCACGAACAGCAGCGACACGATGCCGCCGGTCACTCGGTGTCCGAACTCGAAGGCCACCCGGAAATCCAGCTGCGGAATCAGTGTGCCAAAGCACAAGGGCCAGTCCGGACAGGCAAGGCCCGCACCGTGCGCACGCACCAAGGCGCCGAGCACGAGCTGCCCAGCGGTTAGAGCGACGAGTGCGACGTAGGCATGGGAGAGGTGGGTGAGAAAACGCGCATCGCGCGCCGCCTCTCCCTCCTCTAGAGTGCTCCGCGCGCGCACGCGCTTAGGGTAGGAGATGCACTCCGCGGCAACAATCGCAGCCGCCTCCGTACCCGACGACGCCATTGTCGCGCGGGACCTCGTAAAGCGCTTCGGCGAGGTCGCGGCGCTCAACGGCCTTAGCTTGCGCGTCGCCCGCGGAAGCTGCTTTGGCCTTCTGGGGCCCAACGGCGCGGGCAAGACCACGACGGTCTCCGTACTCACCACGCTTGTGCTGGCAGACGCGGGCAGCGCCACGGTCCTCGGGCGCGATGTCGTCGCGGAGCGCGCTCTTGTGCGGCGCGAGCTCGGTCTCGTGTTCCAGGAGACGACGCTCGATCCCGAGCTCACAGCGCGCGAGCAGCTCGACATCCATGCGCGGCTCTATCACCTCACCGGCCGCCGCGAGCGAGTGGCCGAGGCCCTTGCCCTCGCGGGTCTCGAAGCCCACGCCGACCGCCCGGTGCGCGGATTCTCCGGCGGGATGAAACGGCGGCTCGAACTCGTCCGTGGCCTCTTGCATCGCCCGCGCATCCTCTTCCTCGATGAGCCGACGCTCGGGCTCGACGTCGCGGCACGCGCGGGAATCTGGGAAGAGCTGTCGCGACTGCGGCGAACCAGCGACGTTACGCTCTTCCTCACTACCCACTCGATGGAGGAGGCGGACGCGCTCTGCGACTGCGTGGCCATCGTCGACCGCGGTCGCGTGGTTGCGGAGGGTCGTCCCGAGCTGCTGAAGGCCGCGCTCGGAGGCGACGTGGTGGTACTCACCCTCGAGCGCGCGGCGCCGCGGGACGAGGTCCTGGCGACCCTCGGCGCTCTTCCGGGAGTCGCACGGGTGACATATGATGGTGTCGATAGCTCCGAAGGGGTGTTCCGCATCGTCGTCGCGAACGGCCCGCAGCGATTGCCGGAGCTGCTCTACGCCGCGCGGCCTTTCGGTGTGCGCGAGGTCCTGCTTCACCGCCCGACCCTTGAGCACGTCTTTTTGCACCACACCGGCCACCCCTTCGAGCTCGGCCGCCAGGAACTCGAGGGCCGGGGATGAGGCGGCTTGTGGAAGACGCGGCAACGATCTTCTTGCGCGAGTGGCTGCGCTACCGGAGAGATCGCGCCTATTGGGTGGGGCAGCTCGCCTTTCCGCTCGTGGTGGTGGCCTTTATCGGGTTTGGGTTAAACGGCGTCGTGCGGTTGCCCACCGGGGTCGACTACCTTGCGCACCTCGCCTCGGGGGTCTTGGCGCTGGTGGTGGGATCCGGGGGGGTCGGGGGAGGCATGACCCTTATCCAGGACCGAGAGAGCGGCTTTTTGCGGGCTCTTCTCGTTGCACCCGTCTCGCGCGCGAGCATTGTTCTCGGCAAGATCGCCTCACGGGTCGTCGCCTCGCTCGCGCTCGTGCTTGTCCTCGTCGCGATTCTCGCGACCTTCACCGCGATCGGCCTGCCGCACCCTGCGGCGATGCTGCTTTCGGTGATTTCTGTCACAACGGCGTTCGTGGCCCTCGGTGTTGCGCTCGCAAGTGCGCTGCGCAGCCTTGAGTCGTTCCGCCTCCTGGCAGGCCTTGTGACCGTTCCGATCTATTTTTTGTCGGGAATCTTCTATCCCGTCTCGACCCTTCCTGCGCCCACGCGCTGGCTCGCCTACGCCAATCCACTTACCTACGGCGTCGACCTGTTCCGGTTCGGGCTCGTGGGCGTCCACGAGTTGCCGCTCGGATGGAGCGCGGCAGTGCTCGTCCTGCTCACGCTGGCCACGACTGCGGGCTCCGTTCTCATCTTTGATCGGCGGTCGCTGCGGTGAGGGGCGCGCGCTCGCATGCTCGTTTGAGGGATGCCATTTGCGTTTGCGCGCGCTACAGCACGGCGCACGACCCGACGATAGGTGGGGCATGACGCTGCTGCGACGAACCCCCCTTGCGAGCGATGACCCGCGCCGGCTGCGTGAGCTGCTCGAGCGTTGCTGCGACCTCGCGAACCAGCACACCCTCCCTTCAGTCGTCGTGGGCGTCGCGGGCGCCGAGGGCGAGCTTCTGTTTCCCGAGCTCATCGATTACATCGAAAGCGCGCTCCGGGTTGAGGACGCGGTCTTCCGCATGACACGGGAGCGCGCCGTCCTCTTTCTGGCGGACGTGGATCGCACCCGTGCCCTCGAAATTTTGGAGCGTCTGCTGAGCGACTTCCGCGAGCGCTTCCCGACCGCGCGCGCGCCGTCCGTTTCGCTCGGCTTCTTCGAGGTGGCGCCCGGAACCGAGCGCCCCGCCTTGAAGGAAGTTTTGCCTGCGGTCTTCGACCCGATGACCGCGCTTCCGAGAAACTAGGCCTCGCGCTCAAAGCTCGGCGGCGAGTGCACTCGAAAGCTTCTCGTGAGCAAAGCGAAATCCGGCACTCTGGGCGCGCTCCGGGACGACCCGGCGGCTTCCGAGCAGCTCGCTCGCAACCTCGCCGAGAAGTGCGCGTACCGCAAAGCCAGGGACCCGCAGGAATGCGGGCCGGTGGAGCTGGCGCGCGATCTCGGCGGTGAGCTCGGCGTTGCGAACCGGGAACGGCGCGACGGCGTTCACCGGACCCACGATCGAGGCATCGGCGAGCACCTTCTGAATGAGCGCCACGAGGTCGTCGAGGTGGATCCACGGGACCCACTGGCGCCCGTCGCCGAGGGGGCCGCCCAGACCCAAGCGAAAGGGCAGCAGCATCTTCGGAAGGGCACCGCCTTCGCGCGCCAGCACGATGCCGATGCGGAGCTGAACGACGCGAACTCCATGCAGGGCAGCCTTCGCGGCCGCCGCCTCCCATGCCACGCACACCCGCGCGAGAAAGCTCTCGCCCGGAGCTGCCGATTCGTCCAGCAGCTCCTCGCCCCGGGATCCGTAGTAACCGACGGCCGATGCGCAGACCAGCACGTGAGGCCGCTCCTCGTGCGCAAGCTGGCCAAGCGACGCGGCGAGATCCTCCGTCGAGTCAACCCGGCTGTCGCAGATGCGCGCGCGCCGGGCGGGGGTTGGGAGGCCGGCAAAGATCGGTTCGCCCGCGAGGTGCACGACCGCGGCCGCGCCGCAGAGCGCGGCCCGGGGAGCATGCGTGCCATCCCAGGCGACCGCTTCCGCCGTCGCCTCGTCTTGCTCCGCGCCTCCCACCGGGAGCCCTGCGCGCGCGGGATTGCGCGTCAGCACCTGGACGCGATTTCCCGCGCGTAGGAGCGCAGGGAGAAGGCGCCGGCCGACAAGCCCTGTCGCCCCCGTAACGACAATGGGCGAGCGGGGCCCCGAAGGTTTCACGTCGCGCTCGGTCCCGGGTGGCCGTGTCCCAGTCTTTTGGGCGCGAAGGCCTCGAAGACCGCCGCAATGCCGCGCCGATCTGCGGCAAGGGGGGAGAGCACAGGCGTCGTGACGCCCGCCGCCACGAACTCCGCGATCTGTGCGCGGCAGCGCTCGGCGGAGCCCAGGATGAAAACCCGATCGATCAGGTCGTCGCTCATGGCCGCGCCCGTTGCTGCACGATCGCGTCGCGCGAAAGCCTCGGCCACGGCCTGCGCCTCACGCTCGAAGCCGCACCAAGCAAAGAACCTGTTGTAAACCGGCGCTGCGATGTATGCGGAAAAGGCAAGGCGTGCGAGATTGCGCGCAGCGGGGAGATCCTCGGTCACGGCCACCTGGAACCGGCACACGACTTCGTCTCGCGCGCCGTCCCGTCCCGCGCGTCGCGCGCCCGCCCGGTACGCGGCCAGCATCTTCGGCAAGGCCGAGACAGGGAATAGATTCACGCACAGCCCGTCCGCCACCTCGCCGGCCAGCGCCAGCATCTTCTCGCGCAGCGCGCCGAGGTAGATCGCGACCGGACGCGCGGGCACGCTGCCAAGGCGCAGGCCGCGCGATCGCAAGGTTTGGCCGACGAAGTCGGTGCGCTCTCCCGCGAGCGCCTGCCGGAGGATGGCCACCGTCTCTCGCACACGGGTCAGGGGCCGATCGAAAGCGACGCCGTTCCACTCCTCGACAATCGTGTGACTCGACGATCCGATTCCCAAGATGAAGCGGCCCTCCGAGAGCTGCGCGAGGGTCGAAGCTGCCATGGCGAGCACGGCGGGCGTGCGGCTGTAGACCGGAACCACCGCCGTGCCGATCGTCGAGCGGCGCGTCGCCTGGGCCAGGGCGCCCGCTAAGGCGAAGGCATCGGGGCCCGCGGTCTCAGCCAGCCAGATCGCGTCATAGCCCCACTCGTCCTCCGCCTTCTGCGCGAGCGCGACACAGTCGCGCGACGAGAGGAAGGGCAGGGGAAGGCTGATCGCGACGCGCCCAAGCTCCATCGCGCTATTTCGGAGCCATCCGAAGCGCGCCGTCGAGGCGGATGGTCTCGCCATTTAGCATCGGGTTCTCGACGATATGGCAGGCGAGGGCCGCGTATTCCGCGGGATCGCCGAGTCGCGGCGGGAAGGGAACGGTCGAACCGAGCGCTTCGAGAGCCGGCTCGGGAAGCATCATCAGCATGGGGGTGCGAAACAAGCCCGGAGCGATCGTCACCACGCGGATTCCGCTCTTGGACAGATCGCGCGCGATCGGGAGGGTCATCCCCACCACCCCGCCCTTCGAGGCCGAATAGGCGGCTTGTCCGATCTGCCCATCGAATGCGGCGACGGAGGCGGTATTGACGATGACTCCGCGCTCGCCGCCCGGGTTCGGAGTGTTTGTGATCATGCGGGATGCGGCGAGCCGGATCACGTTAAAGGTTCCGATGAGGTTCACCTGGATGCAGCGGGTAAACCATCCGAGGTCGAAGGGCTTGCCATCCTTGTCGACGGTCCGGCCCGCCGCACCGATGCCCGCGCAGTTCACGGCCACGTGGAGCGCGCCGAGGGATCCGAGCGCACGATCGAGGGCGGCCTCCACCTGCTCCGGACTCGAGACGTCGGCGGGAGTAAAGATCGATTTTCCGCCGAGCGAGGCGGCGACGTCCTTCCCCTTCGATTTTTCAAGATCGAGGATCGCAACATGGGCTCCGCGCGCGGCAAGGCTGCGCGCGGTGGCTTCCCCAAGGCCCGAGCCGCCGCCCGTCACAAGGGCCCCGAGACCCTGGATGTTCATGCGCTTCCTCCCAATCGCGTCGGGTCAACTTAGCAGCAGCCAAGAAGCGGGCGCCAAGCCCTACGGCTCAGCGTCGAGCAGCGCGCGAAAACGTGCCGCCGCCGGTCCCGGCGCACCAGAGCCAATCCTGCGGCCATCAAGGCTCACGACGGACACCGCGCCCCGCACGGCGTTTGCGAGCACGAGCTCCCGCGCGCGCGCAAGATCGGCCAGGGTCACGTCCCGCTCCACGAGCTCTGGCACGCGCTCGCAAAGGACCGCGCGCGCGATCCCCGCCACCGCCCCGCGTGAGAGCGGGGGCGTCGCAGGGGTGCCGTTGCCGAGCACCACGAACACATTCGTGCGCGCGCCCTCGACGAGGCGTCCCGCCGTATCGAACAGCAGCGCATCATCGGCGCCGGCAGCGCGCGCCGCCTCGCGCGCGAGGGCGACGGTCAAGTGCCCCGTCACCTTCGCACCGCCCCAGGGCATGGGTCCGGGATGGGGAAACGGCGCCGAAACCGCCCGCCAAAAGGGATGCGGCTCATCGAAGTGGCGCGTCGTGGCGAGAAGGTGCAGGGCACGGTTTCCATCACGACTCGCCTGCACGCGCACGATTCCCGCCCTTTCGCCGAAGACTGCAGAGCCGAGGGTGCGGATCGCTTCAAGACAGGCCGCCCGCTCGAGGCGGCCCAGGGAGAGCTGCGCGGCATCCTCCGCGAGGCGCCGTGCGTGGCGCTCCGCAAAACGCGCACGTCCTGCGGACCAGAGCACGCTCGTGTAGCAACCGCGGCCGCTCACCAAAGCCGAATCGTCGGCCCGCGCTACCGACGCGTCGCGAGGCAGGAGCTGTCCGTCGAACCAGATCACGAGCTGCGGAGCGGACTAGCGCTGGGAGAACGGAACCCAGCTGCGCTGCTTCTCGCCCGTGTACACCTGACGCGGACGGCCGATCTTGGTGTCGGGATCTGCGTGCATCTCGGACCAATGGGCAATCCAGCCGGGCAGGCGGCCAATGGCAAACATGACCGTGAACATGTTGGCAGGGGTACCGATCGCGTTGTAGATCACACCGGAGTAGAAATCGACGTTCGGGTAGAGCTTGCGCTCGATGAAGTATTCGTCCTTGAGCGCGATTTCTTCCAGTTCCTTTGCGATCTCGAGCAGCTTGTTGTTCACGCCGAGCTTGGTCAGCACCTCGTCGCAGGCTTTCTTGATGATCTTCATGCGCGGATCAAAGTTCTTGTAGATCCGGTGGCCAAAGCCCATGAGGCGCGCCGTGTCGTTCTTGTCCTTGGCGCGATCCACGAACTGACGGGCGTTAAGGCCCTCGTCGCGGATGCGCTCGAGCATCTCGATCACGGCCTGGTTGGCGCCGCCGTGCAAAGGCCCCCAGAGCGCGTTGATGCCGGCGGAGATCGCCGCGAAAAGGTTCCCATTCGACGAGCCCACAAGCCGCACCGTGCTGGTGGAGCAGTTCTGCTCGTGGTCAGCGTGGAGGATGAACAGCAAATCGATCGCCTTCTCCACGACGGGATCGACCTGGTACTCCTCGCACGGGTTGGCGAACAGCATGTGCAGGAAGTTGCCAATGTACTCGAGCCGATTGTTCGGGTACATGAAGGGCTGGCCGATCGAGTGCTTGTAGGCGTAGCCCGCGATCGTGGGGAGCTTTGCGATCAGACGGTGCACGGAGATCTCCACCTGTCGTGGATCGCGGTGGTCGAGGGAGTCGGGGTAGAACGTCGCGAGCGCGCCGACGGCTGCGGAGCAGGCCGCCATCGGATGCGCATCCTTGGGAAGTGCGCCGTAAAACCGCTTCATGTCCTCATGGAGCATGGAGTGGCGCCGGATCGACTCGACGAAGTGGTGAAGCTCGGACTGCGTCGGGAGCGAGCCGGAAAGGAGGAGGTAGGCGACCTCGAGGAACGTGCTGCGGGTCGCGAGCTCCTCGATCGGAATGCCGCGATAGCGCAAGATGCCCTGGTCGCCATCGATGAAAGTGATTGCGCTGCGGCACGAACCGGTGTTCGCGTAGCCCGGGTCAAATGTGATGACGCCCGTCGAATCGCGGAGCTTGCGAATGTCGAACGCGCGCTCGCCCTCGCTACCCACCAGGATCTCGAGATCGAGCGTCTTATCGCCGAGGCGGAGCTGCGCCTTCTCGGCCATGGGGGGGGCTCCTTCTGCTGCAGGCTGGCAAAATAAGGACGGAGCGAGCCTAGCCGACGCGCGCAGCCGAGACGAGCCCACGCGTTCTCGTCTAGGGCGGGAGCGGGGGTGGAGCCGGCGCGAGAGGCCCTTGCGCGAGGTCTCCTTGCGGGGTCACCACAAGGAGTGTGCGGTCCTCCGAGCGAGCGCGGGTCCTCACCTCGACCGGCACGACGGCACTTAGCCGCTCGAGCTTCTTGGCCTCGAGGACGATCGCGCGCCCGCCGCGTGCAAGGAAGGTGCGGGCCTCCTGCGGCGAGTCGAGCTCGAGGACGGCGCGCCCGCCGTAGTAGACGAGGCCGCCGACCAGAGGGCTACTTCCCAAGAGGCCGATGGGCTCGCCGGGCGGGACGAGCGCGGCGGCGGCGAGCGCGACAGGTCGCGGCGATTTCTCGTCGTCAAGACTTGGGTAGAGCAGATAAAAGGCCGAGGCGAGGAGGGCGAAGGTAGCCGCAACGGCGACGCCGATCCGGCCCAGGGTTTCGCGCTGCGATCCAACATCAGCGGGTGTCGGAGGGCCCCGGCCGAGCCATCCCCACGCCGCGGCTCCTGCGGCCGCGACCGTCGCCACCGCGGCCCCGAAGGTCCACGGGAGCAAGACGCCGGAAACCTGCGGGAAGAGGGCGAGGCGCAGGCCCACGGCGAAGAGCGAAGCGGCGAGGAGAGAGGCGAGGAACGAAAAGGCCCACGGCAAGGTGGCGTGCTCGAAGAGAAAAAGCAGGAGCGCGTCGGCGCTCATGAGGGCGGCGGCCGGCGCCGCCGGGGCCAGATAGAGGCCTCGCTTTCCCGCGAAGAGCGAGAAGACGAGGAAGGTCGTACCGACCCAGGAAAGGAGAAAACGCCAGGTGCGGCGCCGCGCTCCATCCGCGGCGCCCCCGAAAACCT
The DNA here is from genome assembly GCA_035489755.1 of Myxococcota bacterium. GTDB lineage: Bacteria > Myxococcota_A > UBA9160 > UBA9160 > UBA9160 > UBA9160. The sequence goes on along the minus strand of DATGZK010000022.1, from coordinate 89,006 downwards.
GGCGCCGCGCGAGAGCGATGAGGGGCCAGAGCAGGGACCAGGGCAGGCAGTCAAGCGGGAACTGGTACGCGTAGTAATAGAAGGGGCGCGGATGCGCCGTTCCCTCGGCCGCACGGCCCCAGAGGTTTTGCACGACGGCGGCGTCGAAAAAACCTGCTGGAGCGAGCGTGGCCGCGGCCGCGAGCCACGCGAGAGGGGGCGCGAGCGAGAGAAGGGGCGACCAAGCGGGGAAAAGGCCACGCAGCGCCCCAAGTCGCCCCTCGAGGCCGAGCGCTACCGCCATCACGAGGAGGGGCAAGAGACCAACGGGGCCTTTCGTGAGCACGGCGAGGCCCAGGGCCCCATGTAGCCAGATGAGGTTGGCGGTCCGCGACCCTTCCTTCCGTTCCAGACGCACGAACGCGTAGAGCGCCATCAACTCAAAGAGCGTCAGCACGACGTCGAGCTGTACACGGCGCGCGAGGTGCGCGAACTCGAACGTGGTCAAAAGGAAAAGCGCCCCCAGGACCGAAGCGCGCGCGGAAAGGAGGAGGGCTCCAAGGCGCATCGTGAGCGCTACGCACGCGATGCCCGCGAGCGCGGACGGCAGGCGCGCGGCCCGCTCCGTCACGCGTCCGCCGGGCGCACTGGCGAGCGCGGCAGCCCAGAAGTAGAGGGGGGGCTTCTGGTCGTAGACCTCACCGTTTAGGTGGAGGACCACAAGTCCGCTCGGGCCGTGATCGAAGGAGCGCAGTTCCTCGGCAACCTGCGCGTAGCGGGGCTCATCCGGTGCCCAGAGCCCGAGCCCGCCGAGTCCGGGAAGCAGGAGCAGCGCCGACGCGATCAGCACGAGCAGCCGCTCTCGCTTCCGCGCCCGGCGCTCGTCCACGGATCGGCCCTCTCTTCAACTCCTCGTCGCGGGACGGTACTCTCTTGTGGAAGGAGACGCCCCATGAGCACACCTCGAACGGGAACCCCGGAGCACGAGCTTTTGACGCGGGTGCGCGCCAGCGCGATTAAACCGCTCGAGGTTGCGAATTTCCTCGACGGTCTTTCCCATGGAGACCGCGTCCGCGCGGTCCGCGCGCTCGGTCGGCCCGAGCAGCGCCGCCTGTACGAGGCCGCGAAGGGATTCGGGAGCGTCCGTCTCGTCGACCTCGTCCCGCCGGGGGCTCCGGACCTCGTTGCAATCCGCCACTACGGCCGCAACACGCTTCCGCTCTTCACCCTCTTCGAGAAGCGCTTTTGCCGCCCGCGCGGCGCCGATCCGCACAAGCCTCGGCTGCTCTACGGCTTTAACTTCCAGGCGATGTCCTTCTTTACCGGGCCCGGCTACTTCGTGGCACGGGAAGACGCATCGCTCCCCGAGGTGCTGATCGACTATCGCGAGCTGCCGCCGGAACGCCCCGAGGGTTGGCCTCCGATCCGCGCCAACGACCAAGGTCCCGGCAGACTCGTCTACGGCAACATGGTGGACACGCTGCGGCGCGTGTCCGAGCACGTCACGATTGGCTCCGCCGCAAGGGGTGGCAAGGACCTCGGGAGCTGGTTCGTTTTGTGCCGCGAGGCCTAGGGCGCGCCGCGCTGTGCGCCGGCGTGCTGATCTGCGGGCCTGCGGCAGGCGCACAGCTGCACGAGCGCGGGGACGCCGAGCCCGTCGAGTTCATGGCAGGCGATGACCTGCAACACGTCCTTGCGTTCCTGCGGCATCCCGAGTCCGGCATCGCCGCCACGCACCTTCGTGTGCAGGTGCTTTCCGCGACGGGAGCGACCCCGCTGCCGTCCGAGAGGTTCGCCCCGGGCAAGGGCGACTTCCCGCCCGCCACGTATCTTCTGGATGTGACGCAAAAATGCGACCACGCAGGGACATCCGAGGAGGGCGCCTTCACCTCCTGGTTCTATCTTCCCGACGACCGACTCGCGGCCTGGGACGTCCAGACCTACGGCCCCGCCTGTCGAGCCGAGCCGCGCCTTTTCGAGACCTCGGATCACGAGGCCATGCGCAGCGTCGGTCGCGCGCTCTTCCGCCCCGCCCGGGTGGGACGCTTCCGTTACGGCGCGCTCCTCTACAGCTCTTGGGACGATGCATTCGCCGCGCCGACGCGCGAGGCCATGCTTTCCCTGCTGCGCAAGCAGGTGCAGAAACAGCCCACCAGCGGGCGGGCACAGAATGACCTTGCCGTGGGCCTGTACGCGGACGGGCAGCGAGACGCCGCCATCGAGGCCCTCGGGCACGCAGCGCAGCTGGCCCCGGACTGGTACCTGCCCCACGAGAATCTCGCCCTTGCGCTGCGCGAGCGGGGTGAACTCGCAGCCGCCGAGCGCGAGTCGCAGCTCGCCGAGACGCTGCGCAAGCCGGCGGTGGGCACGGGCCCGGGAGCTCGCGAGGTACCCCGGATGACGCCCTCGGACCGGTAGCCGCGGACGCCGCGAGGAGGAGAAGGTCGCGCATGGTCGCGAACCCCTGGCTGTCCATCGTGATCCCGGTCCATGACGAGGTCGAGAACCTCGATGAGCTCTACTCCGAACTCGCGGAGAGCCTGAAATCCCTTGAGGACGGTGCAGAGATCATTCTCGTGGACGATGGCAGCCGGGATGGGAGCCTTGCCAAGATCCGCGAGCTTGCCGCTCGCGACGCTCGGGTGCGTTGCGTAGCGCTCGCCGGGAACCACGGTCAAACGGCAGCGCTCGAGGCGGGCTTCGCCAAGGTCCGCGGCGAGATTACCGTCACCCTCGATGCGGACCTGCAGAACGATCCCGCCGACATTCCGCGGCTCTTGGCTTTGCTCGACCGCGCGGACGTGGTGAACGGCGTCCGCACCGAGCGTCACGATTCCTGGGTGAGGAAGCTCTCCTCGCGAGTCGGAAACGGCTTTCGCAACTGGATGACAGGCGAATCGGTGACGGACGTCGGCTGCTCGCTGCGCGCGATGCGTACCTCGTACCTGCGCCGGATCAAGCTCTTTCGCGGGATGCACCGCTTCTTGCCGACGCTGCTGCGGATCGAGGGTGCGCGTCTTGTCGAGATTCCGGTCGCGCACCGCCCGCGCCGCCACGGGCGCTCGAAGTACGGCATTGGCAATCGACTCTTTGTCGGCGTGGTGGATGTCTTCGCCGTACGCTGGATGCAGCGGCGCGCACTCCGATACCAGATCCGAGACTAACCCGGCCGCGAAGGACCTCTTCGGGAACGCTGCCTGAGCCGCATCGGGAGGTTTCGCCACGCTTTTGATCAAGCCGCGCCGGATTGCTCCACGCGCCAGCCCAGGATGGCGTCGCCAGCCGCCGCGTTCACGCTCCCCACAGCGATCTGGGAATCTTTGGGATCCCTTCGGGATTTTTTGAGACGGGCTCAGCCTCCCGCGAGTTTCACCACGAAGCCGCGCGCGGTGAGCTCGGCGACCAGGACCTCACGGTGGTCTCCCTGGATCTCGATCACCCCTTCCTTGGCGGAGCCTCCCGTGCCGCAGCGCCGCTTCAGTTCCGATGCGAGTTCGCGCAAAGCGTCGTGGGGAAGGGGGATCCCCGAAATCGTCGTCACGGTCTTGCCGTGTCGCCCCTGCACTTCGCGGCGCACCCGAACCACACCGTCGCCGCGCGGGGCCCGGGGTGAGGAGCGGCAGACGCAGCTGCTGGCGGGTCGCCCGCAGCTCGGGCAGATGCGGCCTCGAGAGGAGGAGTAGACGGTGCGGCTCGAGTCGTCGCGTGCCACGCCCACCCAGGGTAGGGGCTCGGGTCGGTCACCGCTGGCGCCGCAGACTCGAAGTCTTTTTCTAGAAATTTACGAAAGCGACCGCATCCGTGCCCTGCCGGCGGCGTAGTCTTGCTTAGCCGCCTCGACTCGTTCTTGTGGGAACGAGGCGGCGGTGGTCGACCATGATGCAGCGGTCTTGCACGACCCGAAGGCCTGCTGCCTCGAGCCGAGCGGCGGAGGCGTCGTTTCGGATCCCGAGCTGGAACCACACGACCCATGGCCGCGGCCGCATCGCAAGGATCTCGTCGACGTGTCCCGGCAGGTGGTCCGATGCGCGGAAGACGTCGACCAGATCGACGGGTACCTTGACCTCTGCGAGGGTCGCGCACGCCTGCTCGTGGAGCACCTCCCGCAGCTTCGGGTTGACCGGAACGATTCGGTAGCCGTGCTGCTGGAGATAGAGCGGGACCCGAAAGGCGTCTTCCTCCGCCTGGGCCTTCATCCCAAGGACAGCGATCGTGCGCACCCGCTCGAGGATCTCCCGCAGCTCCTCATCCGTTTCGACCGGCACTGATCCTCCTCGACACGACGGAGCCCGCCACCTACCGTAGGCCGCGATGCTGGAGTCCGCACGGCGGCACGGGGGGCTGCCGACCTGCCTCATGACCATCGCCGCGCTTTTGTTCGTTCTCGCAGCGGGTCTCGCTCGCGCCGCGAGCTTCCAAGATCCGGCGCAGGCGCTCCACACCACGACGCTTCGCAACGGCCTCACGATCCTCACCCTCGTCGATCACAGCACGCCGGTCGCCTCGCTGCAGATGTGGGTGAAGGTCGGCTCTCGCGACGAGACCCGGTATACGGGGATCGCCCATCTGTTCGAGCACATGATGTTCAAGGGCTCCTTGCATATCCCGCCCGAAGAGCATGCGCGCCTGCTCGAGGCGCGGGGCGGACGCGTGAACGCCTACACGACCAACGACGTCACCGTCTTCCACGAGGACGTGACGCCCGACACCCTCCCGCTCGCGATCGATCTTGAAGCGGAACGGGTCGCGAACCTCGACATCAGCGAGAAGACTCTCACGAGCGAGCGCCAGGTCGTGCTCGAGGAGCGCCGGCTTCGCACCGAGGACAATCCCGAAGGACGGCTGTTCGAGGCGCTCTTCGCGCTCACCTTCATCGCGCATCCCTACCGCTGGCCCGTGATCGGCTGGCGCAGCGATGTCGAGGCAGTGACCGTGGAGCAGTGCCAACGCTTTTTCCGAACCTTCTATTCGCCGAACAACATTGTGCTCGTGCTGGTTGGGAATTTCGACGCGGACGAAGCCGTGCGTCACATCGAACGCGTGTTCGGTCCCCTCGAGCCCGCCGCCGAGATTCCGCGCAACCCGACGAAGGAACCTGAGCAGCACGGCGAGCGCCGCTCGACGGTGCGATTCGACGTCCGCAGCCCGACGGTCGCCGCCGCCTGGCATGCGCCGGCCGCCGGTCACCCCGACGGGCCTGCGCTCGATGTCGCCGGTCAGATTCTCTCGAGCGGGCGCTCGAGCCGCCTGTATCGCCGGCTCGTGTATCAAGAGCAGCAGGCGCTTGCCGCGCAGGGCGGCTACTGGGAGATGAAGGACGCCGGCCTCTTCTTCGCCTACGCGAGCGTGCGTCCCGATGGCTCGACCGATCGTGCTGAGGCCTTGCTCGCCGAGGAGGTGAACAAGCTGCGCGCCGAGCCCGTGAGCGACGAGGAGCTCGAGAAGGCGAAGCGTGAGCTTGAAGTCGACCTCGTGAACGATCTCGCCACAACCGAAGCCCTGGCGGGTCGCATCGGCGGCGATTTCGTGACCTTTGGACGGGTCCGGAGCCTCGAGGAGCGGCTCTCCGCCCTGGAAGCCGTGACCAAGGGCGACGTTCAGCGCGTGGCCACGACCTACCTCGGCGATGACCAGCGCAGCGTCGTCCGCCTCGTCCCGGCGTCGCCGGGAGCTCCGGGTGCACAAAAGGGCGTGCACCGGCGGGTGCACGGCACGCCCCCCTCGCGGGGCAAGTCTTGAAGCTCACGAAGCGGGCGCTTCTCGGGCTTTTCCTCGCGGCCACCCTTGTCGGCGGCTGCGCCCTTTTTGCCCCGAAACCAGCTTGGCTGTTGCCGCCGCCGCCGATTCAGGATGCGCCCGTCGTCGAAGCCAGCAAACTCCACCGCACGACCCTCGAGAACGGGCTCCACGTGATCGTGCTCGAGGACTTTCGCCTTCCGCGGGTCGCCCTTGGAGTTGCGGTTCGGCGCGGGGCCGCAAGCGATCCGATCGAACGGGCGGGGCTGGCTACCTACACCGCAGAGATCATGGAGCGCGGCGCGGGCGATCGCGACGCGTTTGCCTTCGCTCAGGCCGTGGATGACATGGGTGCCAGCTTCGACGTCAGCGCGGACTGGGACTCGATGAGCGTGACGCTCTCCGGGCTCTCGCGCGACTTCGAGAAGCTCTTCTCCTTGCTCCGGGATGTCACGCTCAAGCCGCGCTTTGACAAGGCGGAGGCCGAGCGCGCGCGCCAAGAACAGCTCGCCGGCCTCGAGTCCCAGAAGGACGATCCGGCGACGCTGGCCCGCCTCCGCTTTTCAAAGCTCCTCTACCCCGAGCACCGCTTCGGCCGGCCGCTTGCGGGAACCCCCCACGCCGTCTCGGGCTTTGACGCGGCGGCGGCCCGCGACTTCTATCGCCGCGACTTCGTGGCAAGCAATGCCATTCTCTTCGTCGCGGGCGACGTGCACGCCGCGGATTTTTTCTCCCGGGCGCGAGAGGCTTTCGGCGACTGGCCCGCGGGTGAGGCGCCGCCAGTTCCGCCGCTGCCCCCCGCCACCACGCCCGGCGAGCGCGAGATCGTCATCATCGATCGGCCGGACCTCGGTCAGGCGCAGATCGTGCTCGGTCACGAGGGCATCGCCCGCTCGACGCCGACGCGGTTCTCCGACACGCTCATGAACAACGTTCTCGGAGGCGGCGGCTTTTCATCGCGGCTCATGGAGAGCGTTCGCGCCGAGGCTGGACTCACCTACTCGGTGGGCTCCGGATTCTCCCTTCGCCGGGCGCCGGGTCCGTTTGCGGTATCGACCTTTACCCGCGTCCCGGAGTCGCGCCGGGTGATCGATCTCGTTTTGAAGCAGCTCGAGCGCATGAAGCAAGAGCCGCCGTCGGAAACCGAGCTGCGCGACGCCAAGAGCGAGACTGCGGGAGGATTTGCGCTTGGCTTTGAGACCTCCGAGGCGATCGTGGCTGCGCTCGTGAGTCTCGATGTGCAGGGCTTGCCGGAGGATGCCCTCGACACCTACCGCGCGAGAATCCGCGCCGTCACAACCGCGGACACGGCAACCTCGGCGCGGGACCGGTTGCATCCCGAGCGGGCAGGGATCGTGATCGTGGGTCCCGGAGCGACACTCGCCCCCGCGCTCGAGTCGCTGGGCAAGGTGAGCGTCGAGAAGCCCTAAGACTTAGGGGGGGTCCATCGCCTCAGCCGCCTCGCCGCGCGGATCGCGAGGCCGCTCCTCCACGGGCGTGAGGGCCACGAGTTCCTTGCGCCCCTGCGCGCCCGCCTCCCGCAGACGCCTGGCGTGGGGGAGAACCCGCGCGTCGAAGGATCCGAGCGCGGCATTGTAAAGCTCGACGGTCTTCGCGACTGCGGTCCCCAGCCGGCCGAGGTGCTCGGTGAATCCTGCAAGTCGATCCGAAAGCTCCTGCCCGAGGGCCGCGATACGCTGCGCCCCCTCCGAAAGTCGCTCTTGGCTCCAGCTTTGCGCGACACCTGCCAAGAGTGCAAAGAATGTGGCCGGCGTTGCGAGCACGATGCGCCTGTGAAGGGCACTTTCCACGAGACTGCGGTCGCCTTCGGCGGCCGCGGCGAGGAGCGCGTCGCTCGGGAGGAAGAGAACCACGAAGGCCGGCGCCCCGGGCACGAGATTCGCGTAGCTGCGGCCCGCCAGCGCTTCCACATGCCGGCGCACGAGCCGGGCATGCTGGCTTAGGGCGGCGCTGCGCCGGGAGCCGGCTTCCATCTCGAGCGCCTCGAGTCCGTCGCCAAGGGGCGCCTTGGCATCGACCACAATCGTTCGGCCACCGGGGAGCCGGACCACCATGTCGGGGCGCCCTCTTCCCTCATCGGTCTCGAAACTCGTCTGCTCGGCGAAGTCGCAGTGCGCGGACATGCCGGCCAGCTCCGCCACGCGGCGCAACGTGAGCTCGCCCCAGCGGCCGCGTCCATGGGGAGGTCGGAGCGCACCCACAAGGCGCGCGGTCTCGGCAGAGAGCCGCGCCAGGGCGTCGCCCGTGCGCGTTCCCTCGACGAGCCGCCGTTCTTCCAGGGCACGGAGCTCACGCTGGTGATCGCGCAGCGCTGAAGCCAGGGGAGAAATGACACTCTCGAGGGACGGCTCGCCTAGGCTCCTGGAGAGGGCGTGCTCGGCAGCGTCGAGGCGCGCCAGCGCGGCGGCGCGGCTGCCCGAGAAGTACGCGGCGGCTGCGAGGGCACCGAGGGCAAGCCCGAGTGCGAAAGAAAGTGCGAGTGCCGCGAGCTCAAGAGACGGCATCGGGGTCTCCCGCGGGAGGAGCGCAGCCTTGGAGCCCGAGGATGTGCCGGCAGGGGGACGCCGAGCCTAGGCGACTTTACGTCAGAGAAGAGTTCGGCGCTCGCAGGAGGCCGAGGCCGCGGGGGGAGAAGCCGGGGAAGACCGATGAAAGGTCCCGCGCTCCGAGGTGGCGTGCCGCTTCGGCGAGGACCTCGCGCACGTCGTTCACCACCCGCAGGTCACGGCCGTCCTCGCGCTCGTTCGGGCTCGTTCCCGGCCACGCCCCCGCCACGCGGCCGCCGCGGACCGGAGCGCCGAGAAGGAGCGCCGCGCCGCCGCGGCCGTGATCGGTCCCGCCACTCCCGTTGATGGCGACGGTGCGACCGAACTCGGAGACCGCCACGACGAGGAGGTCCGCAGCGCGGGATTCGAGGTTCCGAAACAACGCCGCAAGGCTCGCCCCGAGGTCTTGGGCGGCATGTGCGAAGCGCCCGTCTTCTGCGCCCTGACCCACGTGTGTGTCCCAGCCCTCCGCATCGGCCGATGCCGCGACAAGGCCAAGATCGGCGCGCGCGAGTCGTGCGATGGTTGCGAGCCTTTGGCCAAGGGGAGTGCGCGGAAAGGAGTCCGCGTCGGGCAGCGCGGCCGAGCTGTGGGCCTCAAGTGTACGCACCGCCTCGAGGGCCTCGCGCCCGGCCGCGGCAAAAAGCGCGCCGGGATCGGTCGCGGGGCGGTCGGCATGGAGCTCCGCCAACGCACGCTGGGCTGCGGGAGAGTGGGCGGGGATCACGAGATCTTCGACGTGTTCGAAGGCCAGGGCGCGCGGATCGCCGGCGAGGCTGCGCGGGCGCTGGGTCCCCGCTGCGACCGCACGAAACGCTGCCGGCTCGCCGGGCGCCGCGGCAATCGCGCGCGCAAGCCACCCCTCGGTGCGCGCACCTTCCCGCGCGCCCGCGCGCTCGCACGCGTCCTGCGCCTCGAAGTGCGAGCGGATCGCCTCGGGAAGGCCGACGGCATGTACGGCTGCGAGGCGTCCGTCCTTCACGAGCGGCGCCAAGGGGCCAAGGGCGGGATGAAGGCCGAAGCCGCCGCCGTGGCCCTCGAGTTCGAGCGTCGGCTTCGCAAGGAGGGGGCCGCGGGCGCGCTCGAGCGCGCCGTCGCCGAGGGGAGGAAGGAGGGCAAGGCCGTCGGCACCCCCCCGCAAGAAGACCATGACGAGGAGCGGATTGGCACCGGGGCCGGACGCGGCGCCGGCGCGGGCCGGCCGCACGACTAGGGGGATCTGCCACGCCGCAGCGGTGGCGACCATGCCACGGAGCAGCGCGCGCCTGGTTAGACCCCTCATCGGAGCTGGAACTCCGGCGAGGCGAGGGCCAGCCCCAGGCGCTCGGCGGGGAGGAGGCCCGCGGTATCGAGGGCGCGCCGGGTGCTTTCGGAAAGCGTTGCGAGCAGTGCCTCGGGTGCGGCGAGGGCGGCATCGGAGGGCGCGGAAAGTGCGGGGTTTCGTCCCGAAGCCAGCGCAAACATGAAGCGCGTGCGTTCGAGCGCGGCGCCGGGGTCGATCCAACGCTCCGCAGTGTCAGGATAGCCGGCGGGCGTGGGCGCGAGGTACGGCACATCCCCGAGCTTCATCAGCGCCGCGAGTGCGGCGCGGGGGAGCTTTGGGCGGACACCGGTCGCGCGAAGTGCCGAGACGACGAGCTCGAAGGGGCTTTTCACCTTTCCGGGCGGACCCTCGAAGAGCTCGTCCCCGTCGAGGAGCAGCGCATGCAGCGTCGCGCGGACGTCGCCCCGGCTCGAGAGAAATCGCCGCGCTGTGCGTTCCACGGCGGCGCGCGGCGGATCATCGGCGAGAAAGCGTCGTGCGAGCTTGCGTGCCAAATGCGCGGCGGTCGAAGGGTGCGCAGCCAGGCGCGAGAGCAGCGCCTCGCCCTCCTCGACCCCTTGGCCGCCCGCGATGGCCTGGCCGAGCACGAACTTTGGACCTGTGTCGTGCCATGCCGGAGCGAAGCGGAAGGCCGGAGCACGCCGCGGCCGATCGATCGTCCAGCCTGTGAAGACGCGCGCCACCTGCTCGACGTCATGCTGGGTGTAGCCGCCATCGACGCCGAGCGTATGCAGCTCGAGAAGCTCCCGCGCGTAGTTCTCGTTGAGCCCCTCGGGTCGTTGGCGCTTGGCCTGCCCCTGAAAGGATGGGAAGAACGCGGATTCCGCGGGCTGCGGCGCCGCCGAGCGCCAGTTGTCGAGATAGAAGAGCATGGCGGGATGGCGCGCCGTCGCGCGCAAGAGGTCTGCGAAGCGTCCGAGAGCGAAGGGACGCAGCACGTCGCGCTCGTATGAGGGAAGGAAGATGGGTTCCATCCCCTTGCGAACAAACACGGAGAAGTGATTCGCCCAGAAATCGACCATGGTCTCGTAGAGCGGGTGGTCGGAGTCGACGGCACTCGCGACCCGGCCCGCGGCGAGAGCCACGGCGATCTCGCGGGCCTGCTCACGGAAGGCGTCGGGGTCTTCCTGCATGGTGACCCCGAGCTCCGAAGAGGGGAGGTCAAGATCGAGAGAGAGGGCTTGGAGTGGCAGGGGCCGCGCTAGCTGCTCGGCGATCCAGGCGCGAGCGCCCTGCTCGGCCACCTTGTCCACTTGGCCCGGCGCGGGCCCAAAGGCGAGCCGGTCGAGGGCACGCCGGGCGTCGGCATGGGCTTGCGGGCTCGGCGGCTCGCGCATCTGCGCCTCCTTGAGCTGTCTAAACCCGCCCCAGCGGAGTGGGTTCCGCGACGAAAGCCTGCTCCCCCGACTTATCGGTCTTGGAGGGACCCATCGATCCCCACGGGTAAATCCTCAGAGTCCCCGAAATAGCTTGACGTCCGACCGGTCGGTCGACTACAAGAAGGAGGTCCATCCGACCGATCGGTCTGCCGACCAAGAAGAGGGGGCCGATTGCGCAGGCGCAGGGAATTGGCCAAGGAGAAAATGGGCAAGGCAGTGGGCCAGGAGACCGGGCTGAGCCACACCAGGAGCCAGGGAGCGGGCGGCGCAGCGGGCGCACAGGAGGCGCTCGAAGCGCCGGGTTCGCGTGAGAAGATCCTCGACGTCGCGGAGGCCCTTTTTGCGCGGCGCGGCTTTGCGGGCGTTGGCCTGCGCGAGGTCGCCCTCGCCGTCGGGCTTGGCAAGTCCTCCCTCTTCCATCACTTCCGGAGCAAGGTCCAGCTCTATCTCGAGGTGCTCGGCCGCGTCCTCGGCCGCATCGACGAGCAGCTGCGACCCGCGCTCGCCGCAGGCGGCGGTCCGGCCGAGCGGCTCATGCTCGCGCTCGATGCCCTGGTGGATGCGCTGGCCGAGCACCCGACGACGGCGCGCCTCCTGCTGCGGGGCCTTTTCGAGGACGACGCCTTCCCTGCGGATCTGGGCCCGGAAAACGACACCGTCGAGCGACGCCTCGCGAGTCTCATTGGCGGGATCGAAGCGCTCTTGCACGAGGGCATCGAACAGGGCGCGTTCCGGCGGGTCTCCATCCCTCACATGATGCAGACGCTGATCGGCGCCACCGTCTACCACTTCGCATCGGGGGAGTTCGGCGAAGGTTTGATTGGCGGCTCACTCTTCTCGGCCGAGGCAGTGCGCCGACGCAAGGAAGAGCTAAGGGCGATTCTTTACCACGGGCTCACGGCCTAGCGCCGCGCCCGCGAGGAGGTTCCGTATGGAAAAGCTGATGCAGGAGCATCGCAAGCGGTTCGGCGAGTTCGAGGTGATCGAGTTCGTGGACGAGACGGAGATCAAGCGTTTGCGCGATCAGATCAACGTCGCAGTCCCTCTCACCTTGAACTGGCAGTGGAACTACGGGAGCGAGGTCGCTGAGCTGCGCCAGCTCTACGACAAGGGGAAAGTCAATCAGTGGAACGCCGAGACGGACCTCGACTGGTCGATCCCCGTCACCAACGACGCGTGGGTGATGAGTCCCGAAGCGTCGATGATGGCGCAGATCTGCAAGCTCATGGGGAAGGACGAGGCGACGCAGAAGGCCGCGGCCTTCGATGAGCTCGCCCACACGCTCTCGCAGCTCCTGCATGGCGAGCAAGCCGCGCTTCAGCTGTGTGGCCAGCTGACCAACGCGTGCCCGAAGATGGACGAGAAATGGTACGCCGCGAGCCAAGTCGCGGACGAGGCGCGGCACATCGAGGTGATCTCCAAGTTCCTGCAGCGCAAGGTGGGAATGATCTACCCGATCAATCCCACGCTGAAGATCCTGCTCGATCGTCTGCTCGAAGCCGAGACCCCGGACAAGAAGACCCTCGGCATGCAGACGCTGTTTGAGGGCATGGCGGTCGGGATCATGAATCTCATGCGCACCGACTCGCGCAATGCGCTGCTGACCGAGATGCTCCGCCGTGTGGAACAGGACGAGTCGCGCCACGCCGCGTTCGGCGTGCTCTCCATGCGTCGCGTCGTGCGCCAGGCGGAGAAAGAGCAGCTCGCCGAGATGGAAGACTGGGCGTTTGGCATCCTCGAGGCCCTGAACGCGAACCAGCAGCTGGACATGCTGCAGATTCTGGGCCCCAAGTACGGCATCGATCCCGAGAGCGTGGTGCAGATGGCGATCGCGATGCCGAACTTCGCGGAGTTCAACAGCCTGGCCTACATGCACACGGTGATCCCGAACCTCGTGCGCCTTGGCCTTCTCACCGAGCGCACGGAGAGCCAGTACCGCAAGCTCGGGATGATGGTGAGCGGCCGGGGGGAGGCCGCAAAGGGCCTCGAGCTGGTCGCGAACTAGGTTCCTCCGCCGCGCCGCAAAGGGCGCGCGGCCGGGGCGGCGGTGCGGTAACGCGCGAGGGAGGCCGCGAGCTCGCGTTCGACCTCTGTCCGCAGCTCGGCCGGCTCGAGCACTTCGGCCCCCGAGCCGAACGACAGCACCCAGCTGCGCAGCTCCGCGGTGCCGCCCGCCTCCATCTGCAAGAGAAGTCCGCCGTGGGGCAGGGGAGCCAGCTTCTGGCTCGGGTGCCAGGTGCGCTCTTCCACGTACGTTGCCCAGCGCGCGTCGAAGCGGATCCGGACCTTGAGCGGCGGCTCTGCGATGACGCCGAACGAAGACCCGATGTAGGCATCAAAGTCGAAGTTCGCGGGGACTGCAAACACGCGGCTCGTCGCGCGCAGGCTCTGGATGCGGTCGACGGCGAAGGTGCGGATCTCGCCCGAGCGGTGGTCGTGCCCGACCACGTAGAGGGCACCCCCGCGATACCAGACCCGGTAGGGATCGAGCTCGCGGGTGGCGACGTTGCCGGTGCGGCCGGTGCGGTAGCGCATCGCCAGCGTGCAGCGCGAGAGCACCGCGTCATTCAGCACCCGGATTGTGTCGCGGTACCGCGCATAGCTCTTGTGCGGGCCCGGAAGCACGCGGAAGGACTGGCCGAGCTTCGCAAGGTAGGCGGCGAGGTCCGGCGAGAGGACCGCGCGGATCTTTGCCAGAGCCGAATGGATCGAATCGTGGAAGACCGTCCCTTCGAGCGTGCGCAGGAGATCTTCGCCAAAGGCGAGGGCGAGGATCTCGTCGGAGGTGAACGGCACGTCGCCCAGACGGAACGAATCGAGGAAGCGGTAGTAGACCCGACCCTCGCGCTTTTCGCTGAGGACGGGGAAGCCCGCGTACTGGAGCGCGTCGAGGTCGCGATACACAGTGCGGCGGACGCAGTCGAGCTCTTGCGCGAGCTCGTCGAGCCCGACTCCCGCGCGGCTGCGCGCGAGGCGCTGGATCAGGAGCCACTGCCGGGAGAGCTGATCGCCTCGCACCTCAGCTCGGCTCCATGGGAGCATCGGAGAAGAACCGAAGCAGCTGCTCCTCGCGGGCACGCGCGTCGGCAAAACCGAGTTCGGCGGCGGGCGCGGCGTAGGCCCGGTCAAACAGCAGATACGAGAGCAGGTCCGCCTCGGAGGCCGGGCCTCCCGAGCCGAGCAGGCGCAGCGAAAGCCGCAAAAGAGGCGCCACCGACTTCTCGCCGCGCTTGTTCTCGAGGACTTGACCCGCGAGCGCGCCGAGCCCCACGGAGGGGCGAATCACGAGGTCCTCGATCCGCCGGAAGCGTTGCCCGCGCTGCACCTCCGACGCGGCATTGAGACGCTCCAAGAACTCCGGTCCAAAGGCGGTCTGGCCGCTGCGCAGAATATCATTCACGAGGCGCATGCGGGCGAGGTCGGTATCGACATGGTCGAGCAGGAGCGCGTTCAGCACCTTGCCGAACATGAAGATCGGGTTGCCGTAGGCTTCGATGCGGCGCTCCGCGCGAGCCGCGTCGTCTGCCTCATTGCCCTTGCGCGAAAGCCCGATCACGAGGACACGGTCCGCGCCGAGGTAGACCACGGGCATGAGCGGCGTGTTGAGGCGCAGTCCCCCGTCGGCGTAGTAGGTGCTTCCGATCCGGACCGCAGGGAAGAGGATCGGGATCGCAGCGGAGGCAAGCGCGTGAGGGGCCGCGAGGCGCGCGGGGCGGGGCAGGACCCCGGGCTCCCGCGTCCAGCGCGTGATGGTCCGGGCGCGGCTCTCAACGAACACCATCGTATGGCCGGTCACCACCTGCGTCGCCGCGACGCAGACCGCGCGGATCCTGCCCTCGTCGACGTTTCGGTGGATCGAGCGCCAGGCGATCGAGCGCTGCACGATCTCGCCGAGGCGCGTGGTGTCGAGGAGGCCGTAGAGACGGTCGGGAAGAGGACCCGTCTTGAGATCGCTCGAGCGAAGTCGCAAGCCGAGGAGCCGGCCCGGGAGCCGCAAGAGGTCGGTACTCGAGAGGGGGAGAACCTCCTCGAGTTTGAAGCTCGTCCAGATTTCGGCGAGGCGCTCGCCACGACCCTCCGTCTGGTGGGCGGAGGCCGCGAGATAGCAGGCGTGGATCGCCCCTACGGACGTTCCGGAGACGAGGTCGAAACGAACAGGGTGGCCGAGGCGCTTGGGCAGCTCATCGAGGATGAAGCGCAGCACCCCGGCTTCGTAGGCGCCTCGTGCTCCGCCGCCGGACAAGACCACCGCGCGAACCGGACTGGTGGGTTCCGTCAGTTGACTCGCTCGAAGTACTCGCCGCTCCGCGTATCCACGCGGATGCGCTCGCCCTCTTTGACGAAGAGCGGCACTTGGACGACTGCACCGGTTTCCAGCGTTGCGGGCTTGGTGGCGCCCTGTGCCGTGTCACCTTTCAGGCCCGGGTCGCAGCGGGTGATCGTGTATTCGACGAAGGAAGGGATCTCGATGTTGATAGGCTGGCCGCGCCAGAACAGAACCTCGATGTCGAGGTTCTCCTTCAACCATTTGCGGGCGTCTCCCACCTGCGCCGCGGAGAACGGGATCTGCTCGAATGTCTCGGTGTCCATGAAAACCAGATCTTCTCCGTCCTGGTAGAGGTACTGCATCTTGCGTTCGACGACGTCGGCCTCTTCCAGCTTCTCGCCCGAGCGGAACGTGCGGTCGAGCACCCGACCGGTCTTTAGGTTCTTGACCTTCGTCCGGACGAAGGCGCCCCCTTTGCCGGGCTTCACGTGCTGGAAATAGATCATCGTGAACGGCTCGCCGTCGAGCTCGATCTTGAGGCCGTTGCGGAACTGGGAAGTGTCGACCGCCATGGAGCTCCCTGCGCTGAGTGGCCGGCGAGAATAGCGGAGGGAGCGCGAGCTAGCATCGCGAAGGGCCCCGGCTGCGTGGCTAGACGGGCGCGGTCTCGAGCTGGACGCGGCCGTCCCCGGCCCGTCCAAGGCCCACGCGGTAGCCCGGCCGGAACCCGAGATCGCGCTCGGCGCGCCGCGTGTCGAGTGAGAAGCCGTAGCGCAGATGGGCGCCTTCCACCGAGGCCCGAAGCTGGGGCTCGCGCAGCATCCGGGCCGCGAAGGATGCGGCCCGGAGCACGGGATCCGGTACCGGCACGGTGGGCCGCCGTGTCCAGCGGCCAAGGACCGAGAGGGGGAGGTGCTCGGTCCCCGCGACGTTGTACACGCCGCTTGTTCCACCGTGCACCGCCGCCAGGACGGCTCGAGCCACGTCCTGCTCTGCGACCACGGCGCACATGGGGTCGAAACCGATCGGGCGCAGGCGCAGTCCACTCGGGCCTGAGAGCGCGGGATTCAAGTACACAAATCCCCCCGACGCGACGACCGTGGGAACGCGCAAGAGAACGACGCGAGCCCGGTGGTTCCCCACCTCGGCGTGGAAGACCATGTCGCAGTCGATCCAGGAGCGGATCTCCGCCGGCACGTTCGGGTCGAGGTCGAGCTCGTTCGTCTCGGACAGCCGGTTCGCGTTGCCCGGGGCGAGTGGATAGACGAACGCGCTTCCGATCACGATGAGCGAAGTCACCGAACGCGCGTCGAGGCTGTGCTGAAGCACAAGACGCGCCTCGGCTGTGCGCGAAGGCACGCCGGAGACAAGCGGCCCCGCGTGCGTCTTCGAAGCCAGCGCTCCACTCGGGCCGTGGGAGGGGACGTGGACGACGGTATCGATGGCGGCCTCGCGAAAGCGAGCGGAATGAAACAGGTCGGCCATGGGTCGGTGCTTGGCGAGGTCCACGCGTGCATAGGCGACCCGGGGCGGTGAGCCAGCCAGAAAGCGATCGAAGCTGCGGGGCGCCGCACCCGCGCCGAGGGCGAGGACCCGCTCGACCCGCTCGTCGTGAAACAGCGTTTTGACGATCCGGCGGCCGAGGGGCTCGTCCGCATGGGTGACGAGCACGGCCGGCACTAGCGGTGCCGATCCACCAGGGACTGCACAGAGCGGCGCACCTGGTTGGCTAGGTAACGAACGAGCCGCGGATCCTCCGCCCCCTCCGGGCCGAAGCGTTCGTAGTATCGCAGCGGCTCCCCGTAGACGATCCGGTAGCGCACGGGATAGGGCAGGAGGCCAAGGGGTCCAAACCACGGGAAGGTCGGCGTAATCGGAGCGACCGGGAGCCCGAGGCGCCGGGCGAGGGGTTTCAAATCAAAAAGGATGGGAGCCTGGTCGTCACTTCCCAGGACCGCCATGGGAATGATGGGCGCCCCCGCGCGCAGCGCCTGTTCGATGAACCCGACGTGGAAGCGCTGCAGTCGGTAGCGCTGGGTCACGAGTTTGCGGATGCCTTCGACGCCTTCGGGAAACACGAACACGAGCTGTCCGTCTTCAAGCAGGTCCGAGAAGTTCTCGCGTGTCCCCACGACCTGGCCGACGCGCGCGTAGAAGACGTTCACCCACGGGAGTCGGCCCGCCCAGCGGTCGACGATCGCGCGGGCAAGGCGTGGCGGGTCGGTGTGGAGCAGCACGTCCACAATCCCCATCGCGCCGTCGAAGGGCAGCAGGCCCCCGTGGTTCGCGGCCAGGATGGCCGGCCCCTCGGCCGGGATGTTTTCATGCCCCTCGCTTTTCACACGGAAGTAGAAGCGGTAGAGCGCGAGGAAGAACGGAAACGCTGCGCGCAGGGCGCCGGGCGAAAAGCCGAAGCGATCGTAAGGCGCTTCGCCGTCGACGAGGTGCCCAAGGGCCGCGAGGCGCCGGCGGTCGCTCTCGGGGACGAGGCGGTCGAGAAGGCCAGACTGCTCCGCGAACTCCACCTCGGCCAGGCGGGGCGTCGTGGCCCACACGCGCTGCCTCGGCATCGATTCGGGCGAAGGAGCGCGCGGGCGGGTCCGGGGTGGCGGGAGGGTGGCCGAAGGGACACCGCGCAAGAGACCCGGACGCGGCGCGGGCGCCGGGCGAAGTCTCTCGAGGCGCTCCGAGAAAGGCTCTTCGGCGAGATCCGCGGCTTCGAAAGGATCGCTCCCGAGGGCAGTTAGCGGACCCATCGCGGGCTCCACCACCTCGCCTTGCACGCCATCAAGAAAGAGGCGCTCGGTCGGCGTCACGCCGGAACCTCACCCTCGGTTGCGCCGCGCAGCTCGAGCTCCTCGGCGAGGGCGGCCATGGCGCGCGCGCCGCGGTCGCCCGGCGCATACTCGAAAATGGAAAGACCCCGGGACTGTGCCTCGTCGATCTTCACGTGAAACCCGACGACGGTGTGAGCGATTTCCTTGGGGAATCGCGCCTTCAGGCGCTCGAGCACCTCGTGGGCGAGGCGTGTGCGGCGGTAGAAAGTAGGCACGACCATGGTGATGCGAAGCGAAGCGTGGCCGTAGCGCATGCGAAGCGTCTGGACGCTCCGCGTGAGCTCCGCACAGCCGTCGAGTGCCAGGTAGGTGAGCGGAACTGGCACCACCAGCTCTTCGGCCGCGCGCAGCACGTTCAGGGTAAGCGGGCCGAAGGACGGCGGGGCGTCGAAGAAGACGAAGTCGTAGCCCTCGATCTCGGGAGAACGCCGCAGAGCGGAGTCGAGCCTGGCCGTAGGATCCGCTTCCCCTCCCTCCCATGCCGGAAAGAGGGCGAGGGACTTGTTGGCGACGACGAGGTGCAATCCGGGGATCCGGGTCTTCACGACGGGAAGCTCGCCCACGGACTCGCTCGGCACCGGATCGAAGGGTTGGCCGTGCCCGGGCCCCGGGCGATCGAGCGGGTCTCCAAGCGCAGAGTCGACGAGGAGCTCGATGGCGGAGCGGCGCGAGCGCCTGGTCTCGATGCCGAAGACCCTTCCGAGCTGACCCTGGGGGTCCATGTCGATGGCCAGCACCCTTCGCCCGCGCTCGAGCGCAAGGTACGCGGCAAGGTTCGCCACGAGCGTCGTCTTGGCGCTGCCACCCTTCTCGTTGATGAATGCGATGCGACGCAGAATAGACAACCCCTCGCGGGCACCTTGGCCGCAAAATCGATCGGTCTCGGGGGGGCGACGAGAACCCGCGGCTTGTGATGATCCTGAGGCAGCGTGCGATCTGGCTCGAACAAGGCGCGTTAGGCGCCTTAGTACCCCCGCGCTCGTGGGGTGTCAACCAGCTTGCACGTTTCGCGGCTTTACGCCTTGCCTTTCGCTTGCTTTATCGCCTTCGTGAGCGCGGGCACGATCTCGAACAAATCACCGACGACGCCAAGATTGGCGACCTCGAAGATGGGAGCATCGGCGTCCTTGTTGATCGCGATGATGTAGTTGGAGTTCTTCATCCCCACAAGGTGCTGGATCGCGCCCGAAATGCCGGCGGCGATGTAGAGCTTCGGAGTCACGGTCTGCCCCGACGAGCCGACCTGGTAGGCGTGCGGAAGCCAGCCGGCGTCGACGACGGGACGCGAGGCACCCATGGCACCCCCGAGAGCATCGGCGAGGGGCTGAATCACCTCCGGGAATTTTTCGGGAACGCCGAGGCCGCGGCCGCCCGAAACGATGATATCGGCCTTGGAGAGGTCAACGCCCTGCTTCTGCACCGTGCGCGCTTCCACGAACTTCGCGCGCAGCTCCTGCGGCGAGAGTGCGACCTGAAGCGGCGTCACCTTGCCGTCGGCGGTGCCTTCGAAGGGTGAGGTCGCGCCGGGCTGGAACGTTGCGACGACGGGCGAGGCGGCCGGGACGAAGCGCGCATCGAGCTTGCCATTGAAGATGCGCCGCAGGAACACGAGCTTGCCGGATTCCTCGACGTTGAAGCAGTCGCTGACGAACGCTGCATCCAGCCCCGCGGCGACGCGGGGCGCAAGGTCCCACCCGATCGGCGTGTGAGAGAAGAGGATGACGCTCGGGGAGGCTGCGGCGACCGCTGCGCGGACGACCCTGTTGAAGGCATCGACGCTGTAGTGCGCAAGGAGCTCATGGTCGGCGAGGTAGACCTCGCCTCCCCCTTTTTTCGCCAGCTCCTCGGCTGCGGCGTTTGCACCCTTGCCCACGACGAGGCTGCGAACCTCGGAGCCCTGGGCCTTGGCGATCCGGCGAGCAAAGCTCACAAGCTCGTAGCTCGACTCGCGAACCTTCCCGTTTTGGACCTCGGCGACGACGAGAATGCTGGCCATGTGTCCTACCCCACGGGCTAGAGCAGCCCGAGCTCCTTGATCTTGCCCACAAGCTTGCTCACGATCTCGTCCGTCGAGCCGGTCACGATCTCGGCCCCCTTGCCCTTCGGCGGCGGATAGACCTTCTCGATCTTGATCTTGGCCGCTGCCGCACCCACTTTCCCGGAGAGCCCAAGATCCGCCACCGACTTCGTGTCGATGGGCTTTTTCTTTGCCGCCATGATGCCCTTCAGCGAGGCGTAGCGGACCTGGTTGATGCCGGTCTGGACGGAAAGGACGCTCGGGCCGGTGAGGTCCACGACCTCGAGGGCGCCCCCTTCGAGCTCGCGCTCCGCCCGCACGGTGCCGTTGCTACGCGTCACCTTCATGACGCTCGTCGTGCTGGCGAAGCCCGCGAGCTCGGCGAGCATCGGGGGCACGGCGGCGGAGTTGCCGTCCTCCGCCATGAGCCCCATGAGGATCAAATCGGGATTTTCCGCCTTGGCGATGGCGGCGAGAATCTTTGCCACACCGAGAGGGTCGGAGGCGTCTGCCTCGGGGTCCTTCACATGGATCGCCCGGTCCGCGCCCATGCCGAGGGCCGTCCGCAGGGATTGCGTCACGCGGTCCGGGCCGATCGAAACGACCACCACCTCTGCCTGTCCAGCGTCCTTGATGCGCAGCGCCTCTTCGAGAGCGTAGGTGTCGTAGCTGTTGATCTCGAACTTGATGTTTTCTTCTTGGATCCAAGTGCCATCAGCGCGCACGTCAAGACGCGCGTCCTGGTGGGGGACCTGCTTTAAGCAGACCATGATTTTCATTGGGTCGGGGCCTCCGGGAGGCGGCGCGCCTGGGCCGCGTGCCGCGGGGGGTGCCTCGAGGGCGGGCGAACCCTAACGGACGGCTTTGGGCGTTTCAACCGCTGGCGGCAGGAAGCGGACTTGGCGTCCGGATGGGCTCTTTGCGGCCCGCCTTTCGCGGAGCTCCTGGGTCCGGTGCCCGAGATCTGCGAGGGGTTCGGGGCGATTGCTGAGAGCCCCTCCGCGCCAAGAGGCCCGCGCGCGCAGTTCCGGGGCCAGGCATTCTGGAAGCGCCTTCGGGGTTCCGACTATGATGGGCGTTGCGCTGCGGCAAAGACGGAGAGAACCCCGTGAATGGCATTCATGACATGGGCGGGATGCATGGCTTTGGTCGGGTCGAGATCGAGAAGGGCGAACCGGTCTTCCACGGGCACTGGGAGGCGCGAGTCTTCGGGATGTCGCTCCTCGCAGGGCTGCGCCTAGGCGGCAACATCGACGAGCGCCGCCACGGCCTTGAACGACTCGACCCCGTAACGTACCTGCGCCACGGCTACTACGGGCGCTGGCTTGCGCGGCTCGAGCAGGATCTGCTCGAGCGCGGCGTGCTTCGACCCGGGGAGCTCGCGGCGCGTCTGGCCGGACAAAAGGGCCCGCCGGCGCCCCTGCCCGCGCTCCCCGCTCCTTCGCGACCCGCCGAGCACCCGTTCCTGCGCACGGTGGATCGCGCCCCCGCCTTCCGCGTGGGCGACCGTGTGCAAACACGCAACCACCAGCCCGCCGGCCACACGCGGCTTACGGGCTACGCCCGAACGCGTCGCGGAGTCGTGGCGCGCGTCTACCCCGCGTGCGTCTTCCCCGACACGAACGCCCACGGCGAGGGCGAGCAGCCGCAGCCCGTCTACGCTGTGCGCTTCGAAGGGCGCGAGCTCTTTGGCGGGAGCGCCGAGCCGCGCAGCTGCGTGTTCCTCGACTGCTTTGAGAGCTACCTCGAGCCGGACCTCCGCGCGTGAGCGGCTCCGACCCCGGCTCCGCCGACCGTCCCGACCTCGCGCTCCGCGTCGAGGCGCTGGAGGCGCTCCTCCGCGAGAAGGGCTTCCTCGACTCTGGTCAGGTCGACGCGATCGTGCGCCACTACGAGGAGGACGTCGGGCCCTTAAACGGCGCCAAGGTGGTGGCCCGCGCCTGGACGGACCCTGCCTACCGCAGGCGGCTCCTCGCGGATGGCACCGCCGCCATCGCCGAGCTCGGCTTCGGCGGGCCCCAGGGCGAGTATTTGGTGGTGCTCGAGAATACGCCGACCGTGCACAACGTGGTCGTGTGTACTCTGTGCTCCTGTTATCCCTGGCCGGTCCTCGGCCTTCCCCCCGCCTGGTACAAGTCGCCCGCCTATCGCTCGCGCATCGTGCGCGAGCCGCGCGCGGTGCTTCGCGAGCTGGGACTTGAGCTCCCCGCGGAGGTCGAGGTGCGGGTCTTCGACTCGAGCTCCGAGGTCCGCTACCTCGTGCTTCCGGAGCGGCCGGCGGGAACGGAGCAGCTCTCTGAGGACGAGCTCCGTCGCCTCGTGACCCGCGATGCAATGATCGGTGTCGCAAAGGTGCGTGCGGGAAGCGAAGCCTCCCATGGCTAACCCGACCCTGGCGCTCGCCGGCGCCGAGGCACCGCCGCGCCGCAACGGGGAGCTCGTGTTTGAAGCGCCGTGGGAGAGCCGCCTCTTTGGCGTAACGCTCGCACTCTTCGAGGCGGGGCTCTTCGGATGGGAGGAGTTCCGCCAGCTCCTGTGCGACGAGATCCGCGCGTGGGAGGCGGAGGGTCATCCGAAGGAGAGCTGGAGCTACTACGCCCGCTGGCAGGCGGCCTTCGAGCGGCTTTTGGCCGAGAAAGGGATCTGCGCGGCTTCCGAGCTCGAGTCCTGCGCGCGCGCCCTCGCCGCGCGCCCGGCCGGGCACGATCACGCCCACCTCCACGCTGCCGAACACGAGAGGACCCGATAATGAAGCTTGTCTTCCCTTTGCGACGCCTGCCGCGGCTCTCCCGCGCGGAGTTCCAGAAGTATTGGTTCGAGGTGCACGGTCCCCTCGTGCGCGCGCAGGCCGATGCGCTCGGGATCCAGCGGTATGTTCAGCTCCATACCCTGGAGGATTCCCTCAATGACGCGCTGCGCGCCTCGCGCGGCGGTCCCGAGCCCTACGACGGAATCGCCGAGCTCTGGTGGAGGAGCCGCGAGGAGCTGGAGGCTGCCATCCGCTCGCCGGCGGGCCAGAAGGCCGCGCTCCTCTTGCTGGAGGACGAGAGGAACTTCATCGATCTTCCTCAGTCTCCGCTCTGGATCGGGCAGGAGCGGCTCATCCTCGGCCGCTAACGGGGTCGAGTCGCGACTGCGCAGCCGCGACCCTATGGTGCGTAGGACACGACTCCCGAGGTTCGAGGGGAGGATTCTCGGTCTCGAAAAGCCAAACGCCCGGGCCCTTAAAGGCGCCGGGCGTTGGCCACTCTCGCAGCGAGCGATCGGCAAAGGGCGCGCTGCCGCGCCCGTCCTCTACTCCTCTTGATCCTTGCCGCGATCCCCGTCCTTCGCCTGCTCTCCGGTGTCGGGCTTCAGAATCAAAGTGCCGTCGAACCGGATGTACTCGAAGTTGAACATCTGGTTGATCGGGCTTGCGATGGCATCAAAGGATCCTTGGCCGATGCGCTGGCTCTCAAGCCAGTTGTCCTCGATGAATCGCAGGACCGACGTCATGTCCGTCGCCGTGTGGTCGACGAAGTTCTCCCTCGCCCAGGGCGAAACCACGAGCAGGGGCTGGCGCGGCCCGTAGCCGCATCGACCCAGCGCATGGGCATTGCCGGGATCGATGCCCGCAAGGGCATTGCTGGCGCTGCCACAGGCGCCCGGGGCGCTCAGGGCGTCCGCCGGACCCGTCGACTGATTCACGATCGGACCCATCTGATGGTCGTACCAGCCGTCGGAGTCGTCGTACATGATGATGACCGCCGTGCTTTCCCAGTCCGGCTGTTTCTGCAGGAAATTGATCAGGTTCACCAGGAACGTCTGCTCATCCAGCGGGCTCGAGTAGCCGGCATGGCCATCCTGGAAGGCTTGCGCCTTGATGAAGCTCACCGCCGGAAAGTGGCCGGCCGTAACCGCGCTGACGAAGTCGGCGAGATCGTACTCGTGGTTGGCCGGACCATCGTGTCCGATCTCCGCGATCGAGGCCGGCCGCGTGTGATTCGGATTTGCCGTGGACTTGTAGTACTGGAACCAGGCGTGATGGGGAATGTAGTCGCCGGTCGTCCCGGCGAGGCTGGCCGAGCTTCTCTTGCAGCCCGTCGTGCCGTTTGGATTCTTGGCGGTGAGATCAAATCCGCCCATGAATGATCCCCAGCTGATTCCGGCTGCGCTCAGGAGCTCGCCAATATTCTTTCCGCCCATCTGCACCTGGTTTCGCGTCGGGTTCGAGCAAACGTCTCCGAGCGGATCCGGATCGCCCACCACCGACAGCGATCCGGCACCGCCGTCGACTTCGTCCCCCGTTCCGTTGAGGGTCGCGATGACTCCATTGGTCTGACCCGAAATAAGGTTGAGAGCGCCCGGAGTCGAAGGCCCGAAGGTCGTACTGTAGGAGTTGTCGCTCATCGCGAAGTGCTGGGCATAGTTCCAGAGCGCCGTCACGGTATTGCCATCGTAATAACCAAGGTTAAGACCCTGCGTGCTGGTCACTGGGGCGCCTGCCGGCGGCGGTCCCGCGGTGCCGACAAACTTCGGGAATAGGTCCATGAGCCCCATGTCAAACGCCTGCTGCTCGGCCAGGTAGTCGTGATCCTGGTCGGCAGTCACCGCTTGGCTGCGATCCAAGCGGAAGGGGTTGGTGGCGCCAGCGCCATTGGCGGGGTTTAGGTTGGGATTGCTGGAAAGAAGAACAGGGGTCAAGCCGTTCACCGTCGGTGTTCCTGGCACAGCCCAGAACTGCGGCTCGCCCGGCGGATTCTGCGCCTTTGGATAGGTTCCGAAATAGTGATCGAACGAGACATTTTCCTGGAAGATCACGACGAGATGCCGAATCGGGGTTCCAGTCCCGCCGGGTTTTTGCCAGGCATGCCCCGGGGCACCACTTAGCGTGAGGGATACGATCGATACGGCCAGGAAGACGAGCAGCTTCCTGTGGGTTGCAATTACGCTCCGTCTCTTCAACATCCGTTCCTCCCTCCTTCGGCGCTCGTGAGCCATATACGATGGCCCCCGTCGCCGAGGAAACAGCGATCGGGCATCAAGGTAGAGGGGCGCGCGCTTCACGAGTTTGACGTGACGGTGAAGCCTTCATGGAACAAGACGAATCGAAGGGTCGGCGCGAGCCTGCGCCCGCGAAGTGACGGGAAACGTCACGCAAACGTCTCGTCCCTGCGCTGGGCGGTGACTGCGGAAGAGGGCGAAGCTCCTCCCCTTAAGACGTGGGCGCCCGGAGCTTCTGAACGTTCCGAGTCTCTTTTTGCCAAATCCCGCCGATTCGGAGCCAGCCCCCGCGCGGTGAAGGGGGCTTCTTCGCTCCCCCTTCGTGGACGGCGGTCTCCATAAGAGTACGGATTTCCCACCCGCGCAAAGGTGCCGATATCTGCCCTGCGGAGGCGACGGGCGATGGCGACGATCCTCTTGATCGAAGGCTCCGAGAGGGCCCTGAGCCCGATTCCCACCGGTGATTCTCAGAAAGATCTACGTCGATGCGTGGGGAAGCCCCGTGTCTTGTGGACGGGTCCGTGCTTACACGGAGTTGCGCTCATTTTTCGGTGGAGTGTCGCCCAGCCCACGCGAAAGGTCCGACGGATCTGCGAGCCGTGCTGCCTGTTCGGCAACACGACGTGCTTGAACGCGCATTCCGCAGGATTCGAAGCCACGCTCGGCTCGCTTTGCGAAGTAGATGGCACGGTCGCGGTCGCCGCGCAGCGCACACACCTCGAAGAGCGCAAGATGCGCTTCGGCCAGTTGGGGCCGAAGGCCGAGGGCGTCGCAGAGGGAGACGGCCTCGCCGAGCGCGGCTTCGGCCTGGTCCGCCGCACCCGGCTGCGAGGCCGCGATGGCTCGCCCGAGGCTGCAAAGAGCGCGAGCGCGTATGAGCCGCGGCGGATGCAGTGCGAGACAAGCGCGAGCCAACTCTACGGCTTCCGCGGCGCGGCCGAGCTCAAGGCGACCGCGCGCCCGCTGATCGAACGTACTGGGCCAGCTCGGGTTGAGGACGGCGAGCCGATCGAACTCCGCCGCAGCCTTTGCGGGCTCATCGCGGAGGAGGTAGGCGTGCCCGCGCCATGCCGCGGCGATGTATTGCCCGCCGACCTGCCCCGCGCGCTCGCTCGACTGGCAGGCGAGGTCTGCAGCCGCGAGCGCTCGCTCTGCGTCGCCTCGAAACACCCAGACTTTTGCTTGGAGGCCGAGGCACATTCCGATGGTGAGTTCGTTCTCGCTCTCCTGCGCGAGGGCGAGGGCGTCCTCCATGGTTTGAGCGGCCAGCTCGATCTCTCCGCGGTCGCAGTAGGTTGCTGCGAGATTGGCGAGGGCGTAGGCGCGTCCGCAGCGGTCTCCCGCTGCGGTCGCGATCTCGAGCAGCCTGCGTGCGGCGGACAGCGAGCGCGACACCTCACCGTCCAGCTGGTAGAGCCGCAAAAGGTAGACGTGTCCCCGGCCCTCGATTGCCCGGCCTTCGGAGATGTTCTCCACAAGAGCTACGCCATGCTCGACCAGCGTGACGGCTCGCTCGAACTGATTGCGGCTCGTGTAGCTGATCCAGCCGCCCTCGATGTACGCACTCCCCAGACGGAGCCGGTCCGATTCCTCTAGCCCTTGACCCTGCAAGCTCTCGAGGACGGCTGCGGCCTCGCCGGAGCGATCGACGAGATTGAAGGCAGAAACGAGGGAGAGGCCGACCGTCGCCCGAGTGGCTGCGTCTTCGACGCAGCCGTCTTGAACGAGCTCCCAGGCCCGCTGCAAGTGGGCGGTCGCTTCGATCCCTGCGTGGAGCCGCAGGTACGCCTCTCCCGCGCGCAAGAGATAGGGAAGCGCGCGGGCCGCCTCTCCTGCGAGATCGTAGTGAGTCCCGACCCGTGAGGAGAGCGCCGGGCTCTTGGAGTCCGGAAGGCTGGCGAGGGCCTCGGCGCAGCTGCGGTGAAGCCCCCGGCGTCGCGATCGCAGGATTTGGCCGTACGCGACTTCGCGCACAAGCCCGTGACGGAAATCGTAGGCTTCGGTGCGGTCGACGCAAAGCAGCCCCCGCGCGCACAGGTCCTCGAGCATGCGCGCGGCGTGGCCTTGCGCCGCGGGCTCGATCTCACGCAAGAGATCCAGCCCGACAGGAAGCCCCAGCACGGACATGGCCTCGAGGAGCCGCTTTTCCTGGTCCTGCAGCGCGTCGACCCGCGCCGCGATCACACCTTGTAGTGTTTCAGGGACCCGGACGGCCGCACCCCGCAGCGCCATCTCGAGACGCGCAGAGCGGCGAAGCTCCTCCGAGCCATCGCGAAGAGACCGAGACACCTCTTCCACGAAGAGCGGGTTCCCGCCCCCGCGCTGCACCGCGAGTGCGACGAAGGTGTTCTCATCCGGGAGTCCCGTCACGATGTGATGCGCGAGCGCCTGGGCCTCTGAGGTCTCGAGGGGCGCAAGCTCGATCGACTCCATCTGCGCACCCTCTGGCCAGCGCGACTCATGTTCGGGTCGGGAAGTCGCCAGCACGAGGAGCGGCGCGGACGGCGTGCGCGTCAGCAGCGCATCGAGCCACAGTCGTGTCGATGGATCCATCCACTGCAGGTCCTCCACCGCGAGGAGGAGGCGAGTGGATCTCGCGGCGCGCACGAAGAGGGCGTGAAGCGCATCGATGACCTCTGCTCGCTGCACCATCGGATGGGCGGAGGGGTTGGCGAGGATGCCCCCCAGTCGCGCAGCCTCGCCGGGATCGGGAAGACCCTCCGGCCAGCGCTCCAGGCAGTCGAGCACAGGTGCGAAGGCGCGCTTCGCGTTGGTCTCGCGACAGCCGAGCTCGAGGCACTGGAGCCCAGCGCTCTCGCCGGCTCTGTGCTCGAGGACGAGCCGCGACTTTCCAAGCCCAGCCTCCCCACGGATCTCCACCAAGACGGTCCGGCCCGCCGCAGCGCGCACCTCTGCGTCGACTAGCCGGATGAGCTCATTGCGGCGACCCACGAACGGCGTGAGCCCTCGCGATCTCTCCGCGTCCATTCGTGTCTCGAATCGTCCTGGACCCGCAAGCCTGTACACCCGCACGGGATCGCGCAGGCCACGCAGCGCACGAGGGCCGAGATCGATGAGATCGAAGTACTGGCCCGCGCGGCGCGCGGTCTCCTCACTGATCAAGATTTCGTCCGGCGCCGCTGCCTGCTCCAGGCGAGCTGCCAATCCCACGGTGGGTCCCTCCGCCGTGTAGTCCATGCGCAGATCGGTTCCGATGGAGCCCACCCAGACGGTGCCCGTGTGCACGCCCATGCGCAGGGCAAGGGGGAGCCGGAAGCGTTCCTGGATCCGCTCGCTGTAGGTCTTCGTGCGCGCACGGACCTCGAGAGCGGCACGCAGGGCTCGGACCGCATCCTCTCCCTGGGCGCGCGGTGCACCGAAGAGAGCCATGAATCCATCGCCTCGGAACTGGTTGAGCGTGCCGCACTGGGCGTGAACGGCTTCGACTGCCAGCTCGAAGAATCCATCCATGACGCTGTGCACGTCCTCGGGATCGAGAGCCTCGGCCATCTCCAGCGAGCGGACGACATCCGCTATGAGGACCGTCACCTCCTTGCGTTCACCCTCGAGGGCCCCTTGCGATTTGAGGACCTCGCGCGTCAGGTGGGCGGGTGTGTAGGGGCCTTGGCCGGCGCCTTGGTCGTGGGGCTCTTGCGGGAGATCGCACGGCGCCCCGCACGAGAGGCAGAACCGGCTTCTCTGCGGTAGGTCCGGTTCGCCGCATTTCGGACAGACCTGGCTCATGGGTCAGCCCCGCCTTCCATCCCCTACGGCGCGCTCGGGTCCTTGACCGCCAGGCGCACCGTGTACGGGGGGATGTTCGGGTTGAGCGTGGGGATCCACGTGATGAGATACGCTTTCATGCGCGCGTCCGATGCGACCGGCGGACGCACCGTCGTGTCGGTTGCATAGTGAAAGCTTGCCCACCCCTGGATCGTAGGTCCGTAGTCGGGATCATACTGAACAATCGTGTCCCAGAGTGTGTAGCCATAGCCTGTCCCCTCAAGGCTCGGGAGTTGGCCTTGGCTGGGGTCGCCCACGAGCCCTGGCAAGAGGGATTTCTCGAGCCCGACATTGCGCTTGAGCACAATCGGCTCGCCGCCGTAAAGGAGCGGCACCGAAGCGGCTTGGGTGCCCACCTGAGGAACGATGGCCGAGTCCAGGGGAGTGAAGGCCGCAGCCCCCGAGGGTGCTGTCGGAAGAGGCAGCACAAAGACCATGTCGTAGACCGCGTTCACGCGCTCATGGTTTCGTTGGAACCCTTGGACAAGGGCATCCCACTCGACCGATCCGTCGGGCTGCGCCGTGTGCAGGTACTCGACCGTCGCGGAACAATTGGCGATCGCAAGAGCCGTAGGGACGCCGGGGGAGACGGACTCGAGCGCCGCCAGCGGTTGGCTTCCGACCATTTGCTGGTAGTACGTGGGACTGCTCGCGCCGACTCCGACCATGGCGTTTCCGTCGCCGGCTTCGGCAGGACCGGTCCAACCGAGCGCGCCCCCCACAAGGCAAACGGCGGTCGCTGCCCTTGAGACGAAGCCCCGAAGCGCAAAACCGCAGGGAGATCTCATACACAATTCTCCTCAATGAGGTTGAGAGGACTCCGGCCGCGTCCACGGAGCGCGCGCCGCTTTTGCCTCGCAAGGCCGAGCGCAGCGAGGAAGGCAGGAGTTGCGATCGCGAGGGTCGAGACAGGCGCCCCGCCGAAACGGACGTAGGGAGGTGCGTCCTCGCCGAGATCGAGATTTGCAGTCCCTGCTCCCGAAGCCCCGGGCTCCATCGAAGCGACAACGCGCCCGCGCGCATCGATCCATTCACTTGGGCCCGTGTTTGCGACGCGAACGAGAGGCACGCGGCTCTCGACCGCCCGGACCCGGGCGATTCGCGCCTGGAGTGCGCTGGTGAGCGGCCCCAAGTCGGCCTCGTTTGCGACCGTGACGAGAATCTCAGCGCCGCGCCGGCGCAGATCCCGGGCGAGCTCGGGATAGGTCGTGTCCACGCACACAAGAACGCCAAGCCGGATCGGACCGGCCGGTCGCGGTACGAGGAGGACGTCGGGGATGGGCCCTGCGCCAAAGCGCCCCGGCCAGATTCCGGCCGCCGCGAGTCGCCGGCCGAGGGGCGAGCGGGGAGCGCTCTCGTATACCCAGATCGGATTCACCTTGTCTGCAGCGACGATGACTGCCCCGTCCGGGGTGGCGAGAACAGAAGAGTTGCGCAGCGAGGCCGGCTCGCCTTGGGCAAGACGCCAGACGCCGCTCAGAAGCGGGACACCAAGGTGGTGGGCAATTGCACCGAGAAACGGAGCGCCGGCTGCGGGGCTGAGCCGCTCGAAGGCCGACTCTGGCCAGACGATGAGATCGGGTCGATCGCCGAGCGTTCGCTCCGAGAGCCCGAGGAGCTCGCGCAGGTGGTCGTCAAAGCGCTCGGGCACATGACGCTCGTGTGCGCGAACCTCCGGCTGAACCCCAGCCACCGTGATGCGCCGCTCGGGAGCAGCCTGCGGGGCGGCGCGCGATGCCGCAGCGCCGAATGCACACGGGAGAACCACAAGCCCAAGGAGAGCGGGAAAGACGCGCCGAGGGGCAAGCGCGGCTCCTACGAGCGTGGCGTTCACGGCCGCGATCCAGAGCGATACCAGGTGGACGCCGCCCAGGGCGGCGAGCTGGATCAACGCGGGATGGTCGGCGAGCGAATACCCGAGATGGAACTGGCTGCCGAGCTCGCTCGAGTAGCGCGCAAGCTCAGTCGTAACCCAAAGGGCCGGCGTTGCGACGAGGAACGTCGTTTGTCCGAAGCGGCGGAGCCACGCCGCCGCGAGCGCGAACCCTGCCACGGGAAGCGCGAGCACCGGCGCAAAGAGAAGGTAGGTGAGGAGAAGTCCTAGCCTCTGTGTCCCCGCGAACGGTACCCACGCGCCGCCGAGGAGGAAAAGCACAAGCCCGCAGGCAAAGCCGGCACGCAGGGCCAAACCCGGAGGCGGAGCCGACTCGAGCGCGGCAAGCAGGGGAACGAGCGCCACGAAGGAGAGGGGGCCCGTGCCCCGGGGCACGAGAGCGAGCGCAAGGAGCAGGCCCGAGAGGGCCCCCGCCCAAAGGGTCCAATCGGACGCTCGGCCAAGAAGCGGACCCAGGGGATGGGGCGAGGGCACGCAAGAACCAAGAGCAACATCTGTTCCTGAGGGACAACCCGTGGTGTGGGCCTTGAGACGCGCTCCCGTGTCGTTTCGCGGTCCCGAAAGACCTGATCCTCCCTCCCAGGAGCATCCAATTGACGCTGAGAGCGTCTCAAACTGATACACTTCGAGCGATGGACCACCTTGTCCTCCTCGATCGCATGCGCCTTGCTCCCGCGCTGCAGCGCCTCCCGCTGGGAGAACTCGACCGACTGGCAAGCCGCGGCCGGGTGCGGCGCTTCGCCCCAGGCTCGCGCCTCATCGAGGAGGGGAAGCCGGCGGACGGGGTCTTCCTCCTGCTCTCCGGGCAGGTGGCGGTGCGCAAGCAGTTTGCGGGAGGGGAAGAGAGAGTCATCGCTGCTCGGCAAGATGGGGATTGGATCGGCGAGATGGCGCTCTTCGATGATGGTCCGCGCTCAGCGAGTGCCTCTGCGGAGACGGCGGTCACGGCCCTGTGGCTCCCGCGCGATGCTTTCATGGAAGCCGTGACCCGCAGTTCAGAGGCCGTCATGGATCTGCTGCGGATGGTGATTGCGCGCTTGCGCGAGTCCGATTTGCACCTGATCGAGGTGCTGCAAGAAAAGAACAAAGTGCTTGCGGCCAGCAACCGCAAGCTTTCGCGCGAGAACCACCGTCTCCAGGGGGAGCTCGACGAGCGCTACGGATTTGAGGCCTTCGTCGGATCAAGCGCGGCCGCGCGGCGGCTGCGCGCGGCCGCGCGGCGCGCGTCGGAGAGCGACGTACCGGTGCTGATCCGCGGGGAGACGGGCACCGGGAAGGAACTCGTGGCCCGAGCCATCCACACCGCAAGCGGCCGCGCGCCGGGCCCGTTCGTGCCGGTCAATTGCGCGATCTTCACGGAGACTCTGCTCGAAAGCGTCCTGTTTGGGCACGCCCGCGGCGCATTTACCGGCGCCTCGTGCGCGAAGTCTGGGCTCGTCGAAGCCGCGGACGGTGGAACGCTGTTCCTCGATGAGATCGCGGACATGCCGACCGCGCTGCAAGGAGCGCTCCTGCGCTTCCTTGAGCTCGGTGAGTTTCGTCGCTTGGGGGAGACCGAGGTCCGCCACTCCCGCGCGCGTGTCATCGCCGCGACTCATCACGATCTGGACGCCGCGGTCCGGAGCGGAGCCTTCCGCAGGGATCTCTTCTATCGCCTCGATGTGCTCTCGATCGTGATTCCGCCCTTGCGCGAGCGCGAGGGCGACCTCCCGGAGCTCGTGCGCCATATCGCGACGCGCGTGGCAGAGCGCCTTCGTGTGGCGCCTTTGCAGTTCGATCCCAGCGCTGTGGTCCGGATCTGCGCCTACGACTTTCCCGGCAACGTGCGCGAGCTCGAGAACGAAGTCGAGCGACTCTATGCGCTGCTCGCTCCGGGAGCGCTGGTCACCCCGGATGCCCTCTCCTCCAAGATGCTCCAGGGGACGATCGTCCACGGCGGCCACTATGCCGACGCCGTTCGTCACTTTAAGTCGCAGCTCGTCGCGAGGGCCCTCGAAGAGGCCGGAGGCAACCGCGCCCATGCGGCGGAGCGCCTCGGCGTACACCGCTCAAACCTTGTGCGCATGATCCGCGAACTCGGACTTGGATCTCGCGCCTTCCTCGCGGGCGGCCGCTAGCCTCCTGCGATCCCCGCTCGCCAAGACTGCTTGAGTGACCCGCCCGAAGAGGACGCGGAACGCACGTGGAACGCCGAAAGGCGTATCAATTTGATCTAGATGTACCAATCTGATAAGAAGGTGTCTTAGATTCAGCAAGGGCGCCTTTGCCCCGTCTGCAAGGGGAGCGATGTCTCCAGCGATGGTGACCAGAGTCCTCCTGGCCTACGACCACCCGATCTTTCGCCAGGGGCTGCGGGCGCTGATCGAGGAAGACAAGACCCTCCACGTCGTCGCCGAGGCCTCCGACGCGCACGAAGCGCTCGCCGAAGCGCGTCGCTCACAGCCTGACCTTGCCGTCGTCGACGGTTGGCTTCGTGGGCTCTGCGGCCTCGAGGTCACCCGGCGAATGCTTCGAGCCGGGGCACCCGCAAAAGTGCTGATCTTCTGCACGCACATGCGGCCGATCCCGATCGCCGAAATCGTGCGGGCCGGCGCATTCGGCTTCCTCTCGCGCGAGTCGTCACAGGAGGAGTTCTTCGCCGCGCTTCGGGCCCTCCAGCGAGGTCAGCGCTACGTCTCATCGTCGGCGGCCGCCAGCCTGTTTGAGGCGCTCGCCGAGCCGCCCGTGAACGGTCATCACTCTTTCTCTCGGCTGACCTCTCGTGAGCGAGAGGTCCTTCAGCTCATTGCGGAGGGCTTCTCGAGCAAAGAGATTGCGGGAAGGCTGTGCCTTGCGGTCCGGACGGTGGACTCGCACCGTGCCCACCTCATGACCAAGCTCGACGTCAAAAAAGTCACGGGTTTGGTTCGCATCGCGATCCGGGAAGGTCTCATCGCACCCTGAAGCGATCCGCGGGAGCGCCGCGCAGTCGCACTGCCCGCGGGCCGACGCCTTGGGTCCCGCCGCTTCCACGGCCCGAGCGCCCGCCAAGAAAAACGGAGCGCCCGTGTCAACCCGCGCAAAGGGCCGGTGCGTGCGGTGCGCGTCTTCGATCTTCGCCGCGCGTGGGGGTTGCGATACGGCTTTCGCGATCCCCTACGGCCGGGCCGACGACCCCGCGAACGCTCGGATGCAGGGGCTTTGGGGGGAGGAGGAGACACCTCGACGGCGTGCCGCGCAAGGCGCACAATTGGCTCTCAAGGGGTTGATCGGTCTGGTATAAGGTGCAGCTACTGACACACTTAATCGGAGTGTCACTCGAGTGCCACCCCGACAGGAGGCCCGGTTCCGCAATGCAGCACGTAATTGCTCCGTCGGGATTGCGTTCGCGCTCGTGGCTCCTCCTTGCGCCGGCGGTCGCCGCACTGGCGCTCTTCGCGGCTGCGCCCGATGTGGCACGTGCTGCGGACGATCATCCCCAGGAAATCCCGTACACCTCACCGAGCGGAATCCCGCAGCTCGACCCGGCCGCCATGGCGGCTCCGCGAAAGGTGGTACTGATCGCCGATGAAGCCCTCAATCCTCGCCTTGTCCAGCTGACCGAGGGCGAGCACGTGGCGTGGCTCAGCTACTCGAAGATCCCGTCCCAGATCGTTTTCGACCGCGATACGGCGAAGTCGATGATTTGCCACAGCCTCGTGAACTTCACGATCAAGGACTCCGAGATCGTCTCAGGCGACATCCATGCCGGCGAGTTCGCAAGCTTCTGCGAGCTCAAGCCGGGGCGCTACAAGTACATGGTGCGCCGTCCCGACCCGGGTAGCAACGCGGCTTCGGCGCGGGGCAGGCTCGAGGGCGAGATCATCGTGACGGCCAAGGACGAGGGGAAGAAGTAGGGCCCCCGCACGCTCTTCTAGAACCCGACGAAGCTGAGAAACTGCTCCAAGCTTGCGACCCGTAGAAAGGGGTTGCTTCGCTTTTGCTCGCCCATCGTCGAGGAGGGCTCCGAGGCGTACATGTGCCCGGGATAGAGCAGCGTCTCATCGGGGAGCTGCTTCAGGGTGAGATTGAGGCTCCGGTACATCGCCTCTGGGTCGCTCCCGGGCAAGTCGACTCGGCCGCAGCTTCCAAGAAAGAGCGTGTCCCCGGAGACGAGGCGGCTGGGGCTTCTCGCTTCTTCGACCAGGAAGCACTGAGAGCCGGGCGTGTGCCCCGGCGTATGCAGCAGGCGGATCCGAATCTCGCCGAGCTCGATCACGTCCCCGGCGCTGTGGCGCACGATGTCTCCCGTGGACGCGCCGGTCACCCGCCGTACCCCTTCGGCTTCGTGTTCGTTTGCATGGATCGGGACAGACTTGCGCGTCAGCAGGTGGGCCACCCCCTCGATTTCGTGACCGAAGAGGGACCCACCGACGTGATCTTGGTGGTAGTGCGTGACAAGCGCCCCCACCACCTCCATGTCGTCCGCAGCTGCCCGCTCGAGGAGGGCATCCACGCTCCAGGCCGGATCGACGAGCAGCGCCTGCCGCGCACTTCGGCTTCCGACGAGATAGGCAAAGTTCGCCATCTGGCCGACCGCCTCCTGGCGGAAATAGAGATCCGAGGGCGCGCGCTTCATTCCCGCATCGTAGCAGCGGGGTCGTGGGGCTCGTTAAAAGAGATGGAGAGCGAGCGCGGCCAGGGCGAGGCCCACCGCGCAAAGCAGCGCGGCTGAGGAGTTCTCGAGCTCAAGGGCCTGGCGTGCGCCCGTCGTGAAGGCGAAAAATCCAAGCCCCCACTTCGCGAGCCAGATGAGCGCACCAAGGAGCGGGATCCACTCGAAGGCCGCGAGCGCGAAAGGGACGCTCGCGTAGCCAAGGGAGCGGAAGAGGCGGCCGAGGTCACTCGGGTGTCCGAGCACAAGCGCGCCGAAATGCACGGTCAAAAGCCATACCACCCACGCGAATAGCCAGCGCGCGCTGCCCCCGAGGAGGCCAGAGAGGCCTCCCGCAGGGAGGTGGCCGATTCCCGCGGCGAGGGCCACGCCAAAGACGACGTAC
This sequence comes from Myxococcota bacterium, assembly GCA_035489755.1. GTDB lineage: Bacteria > Myxococcota_A > UBA9160 > UBA9160 > UBA9160 > UBA9160. The sequence continues at coordinate 53,222 of DATGZK010000022.1, read as the reverse complement.
AGGGCGGCGCGGGTCGCTCCGGCATCCGCCGCGACCTGCGCGAAGAGGGCGGGTTCACAGGTGGCTGCGCGGAAAAGGCGACTGCTCTCAGTCTCCTCTTCCCGCACGGCTACTCTCCGAGAACGCGGTGGATCCACGCGTCCACGAGACCCAGAATCTCGCCTCGCACGTCGGCATCGCTCCGTCCGCTCTTGCGCGGAACCTTGAAATGCTGGTCGGCGTCGGGGACGACGTGAAGCGACGTCGGGGCGCCCACTCGCGTCAGCGTGCGGCGAAGGACATCCACATCGCAGCCCCGGTCGCGGGTGCCTTGCAAGAAGAACATCGGCGAAACGATCCGGTAGAGGTGTTCGACGCGCACCTGCTTGGGATCTCCCGGCGCGCTGAGCGGGTAGCCGAGGAAGATGAGGCCGTCGACGCGCAGCCCAGCTCTCGCGACATCGGCCGCCACCCGCCCGCCAAGGCCCTTGCCCGCGACAAAGAGGTGAGCCGGCGCGGCGGTCGGATCTCGTGCGAACACCGCGACCGCGCTGCGCAGCGCCCGTTCGAGAGCCGCGGGCGGATCCGGCCGTCGCCGGCGTGCCTCCGCAAACGGGAAGTTGAAGCGCAGGGTCAGATACTTGCGCGCGGTCAAGGCCTGATGAAGGTCGACCAAAAGGGGATCGTTGAAGTCGCCGCCGGCACCGTGGGCCAGGACGATCCCCACGCGAGAGCCCGTCGGCCACCACTCCGGCATCCCGATCATGGCGGAAACTGCGGAGACGCCCCCCACCTCCTCGCCAAGCGGGATCTTCACCTCCTCGAAACGCGCCGAAGGCTCCAACTCCGTCTCCCTCCGGGGTCCGGGTTATACCACGACGGAGTAGATGCGCGCCTCCGAAGCCACTACCCTCGTGTCCAACCCCTCGGAGCAGCAATGGAAAAAGTCCTGATCACGGGGATCTCGGGCGGCCAGGGCAGGCTCCTCGCCCGGCGCCTGCAGGAGACCTACGAGGTCTGCGGAGCCGACCGCGTGCCCTGGGACGGGAAGCCCCGGGGCGTGAACGTGCACGTCGTCGATCTGCGGAAGAAGAAGTTCGAAGACGTGATTCGGACGGAGCTCCCCACGGCCATTGTGCACATGGCGTTCATCCGCCACTTCCGGGGGGATGAGCGCACGCGCCATGACGTGAATGTGCGCGGGACCAAGCAGCTGCTCGATCATTGCACGCACTACGGGGTCCAGAAGCTGGTCGTCCTCTCGAGCGGGTACGTCTACGGAGCCTTCGCTGAGAATCCCTTCTACATGGACGAGGACCAGCCCCTCTCCGCCAGTCGTTCCTATCCGGAGATCCGCGATCTGGTGGAGCTCGACACGCTGGCCTCCGCCTTCATTTGGAAGTACCCGCACATCCGGACCAGCGTGCTCCGGCCCGTGAACGTCCTCGGGTATTTCGTCCACTCGATGATCGGGGAGTACCTCCGCCAGAATCGCGTGCCGACGATCATGGGCTTTGATCCGATGATGCAGTTCATCCACGAAGAAGATGTGTGTGAGGCGATTGCCCTCGCCCTCGAGCACGGTCTCCAGGGTGTCTTCAACGTGGCAGGACCCGGAGCGGTCCCGCTCCACACCGCGATTCGGGAAACGGGCGACACGGCGATCCCCCTTCCCGAACCCCTGGTTCGTCCGATCTTCGAGCGCCTTTTCCGCTGGGGGCTTTGGCCCTATCCCCCGGGCGCGATCGACTATCTGAAGTACCCGGTCACGCTCTCGGGCAAACGCTTCGTCGACGCGACGAACTTCCGCTGCCTTTTCGGCCTTGAGGAGATCTTCCACAGCGTGAGGCGATGATGGCACGGCGACGCACGGGGATCAGGGGTGCGCTCTCCGATCTCGCGGGTGCGGTCGTTCCGCTCAGCCTGCGCGAGATCGAGCGCGAGCTCGACGCGCGCGTTGCCCGACTTCCCACCCGCGTGAACGAGTTCGGCTTCGATCCCTACGGCTTTAAGCCCGACGTGATTCGCCGCTCCTCCCTGCCCGCGGTGCTGCTTTACCGCTACTACTTCCGCACGGAATGCCATGACTTGAAGAACGTTCCGCGAGGGCGCGTTCTGCTCATCGCAAACCATGCGGGGCAGCTCCCCTTCGACGGTCTCATGCTCTCGATGGCCATGCTGCTCGAAGCCGAGCCGCCGCGCATCGTGCGGGCCATGGGCGAGTACTGGATCCCGCGCATCCCTTGGTTCAACGTCCTGGCTGCGCGGGGCGGAGTGCTAGTGGGTACGCCGGAGAACTGCGTCTCGATGCTCGAGGCAGGCGAGTGTGTGATGGTCTTCCCTGAAGGCGTGCGCGGGATAAATAAGCCCTTCGCCGAGCGCTATCGACTCCAGCGCATGGGCCTTGGCTTCATGCGTCTTGCGCTTGAGACCGACACACCGATCGTGCCCGTCGGCATCGTGGGCTCCGAGGAGCAGCAGCCAGGTCTCACGAACCTGCCCGCCTTGGGTCGCCTATTCGGGATGCCGGCCTTTCCGATCACCCTGGGCTTCCCGTGGCTCGGCCCCCTTGGCATCTTGCCGCTGCCCGTGAAATATCACCTCCACTTTGGTGAGCCCATGCGCTTTGAAGGCACGCCCACGGACGAAGACGCGTCGATCGAGGAGAAGGTGGACGAGGTCAGGCGCGCGCTTTCGGATTTGCTCGAGCGCGGGCGCCGCGAGCGCAAGGGTGTGTTCCACTGATGAAAGGCATGCCGAGCCTTCTAAGAGCGAGCCGAAGATCCGCCCGCCAACCCGGGTTTCGGGATCCGCCGTGAGGAGAAGAGCAAGGGGCTGCTTCGAGCGCGAGGGCGCGCGAAAGCTTTCTGGCTCCTCCGAGAGGGTCGCCGCGGCCTTCTCTCTCCCAACGCTTCCCCGATCGCCGAGTCTTCGCGCGAAGTGTGCCTTTCGGCACGAGGCTGCATGACGCCTCGGTGCGGCCTTGCGGCGGCAGTCGCACTCGGCATCGCAGCCTTCGCAGGCTGCGTGACCGTGCGCATGACGCCCGAGGGGCCCGCCCCCGTCGCGAAGAGCGAACCGAAGCCGCAGCCTGCGGTGCCTCCCCCTGGAAGCGGTCCGCCGCAACTCGTCGTGCTCGTGAGCATCGCCGGCCTGATGCCTCGCGCCTATCTCGAGACCGGGGGGCGCCGCGCGACAATGCCCTTTCTCGCCGAGCGCGCGGCCGAGGGAGCGCTGGCGGAGCGCGTCGAGTCGGTCGCGCCTGCCGCGAGGTTGCCCGCGCACGCGACCTTGCTCACGGGGCGGCTTCCCTCACATCACGGTGTTACGGGAGAGCTCGTCTTGCGGGCAGAAGGTGCATCGGATCCGACGCCGGTGGATACGGTCGCACCGCATGGGGCGACGCTGCTGAGCGTCGCCCGCAGCCGCGGCCTTCGGACCGCGGCCCTCGGCTGGCCGGCGAGCTTCGGCCTCCCGGCGGACTACTTCTTCCCGGAGGAGTTCCCGACGGCCGTTGCCGGCTGGCCCGCGCTTCTCGACTCCTCCACGACCCCGGCCCTGCTCGAGCCGGCCCACCGCCTCGGCGCGTCGAGCCGCAGCGTCGCCGTAGCAAGCGCGGAGCGCGATGCCGTGCTCGTGGGTCTTGCCTGCGCCATGCTGAGCTCGAGCGCGCCGCCCAGCCTCCTGCTCGTGCACCTTTCGCAGACCTGGCCCGCGGTTCGCGACGAGGGTCCCGCCTCCTCGCAGGCGCACGATGCCTTGGCCGCGACCGACGCCGAGCTGCGTCGGCTCGTAGGATGCGTCGAATCGTCGGCTGCGGGTCACTCGGCGGCGATCTTCGTCGTCGGTGATCACGGCGTCGTCGACATGCACAGCGTGCTCGAACCCAATGTCGCGCTCGCCGAAGTCGGCCTGCTCGTCCCGAGCCCGGGCGTGCCGGGCGTCACCACCCGCTGGTCCGCCTACGTCCGGCCGAGCGGCGGAGCCGCGTTCGTCTACGCGCGCAAGGAGGAGGACGCGGTGCTGGCGCGCCGGGCTTTGGGCGAGGCGGCGGCCCAGACCGGCGCTTTTCGCATCGTGAGCGCCGAGGAGATGCTGCGCAGCGGCGCGGATCCGGAGGCCTGGTTCGGCCTTGAGGCCACACTCGGTTACGAGTTCGGGGCGGCGGTCTCGGTGCCGCTCCTCCACGCCGCGGCGGAGCGCGCAGGGGCTGGCTACTTTCCGCACCACGTCGTGATGGCGCCTGGCTTCGTTGCGTTTGGCGCGGGCGTGCGGCCCCACGTGCGGATCCCTCGGATGCGTCAGATCGACGTCGCACCGACGGTGGCGGCGCTTCTCGGGCTTTCCCTCGAGGACCCCGCCGCCGAGAAGAGCAAGATGCCCGACGGGAGGCCGCTCGTGGGTGCGCTCAACTTCAGCGCAGCCAGTGCTCCCGCTGGGCGCTAGCGCAGGTTCGTGAGAAGATTTGCGGGCCGAGGGAAGGAGGGCTCGATGTCGCTGCTGCCGGGTTGGTGCGTGGTGCTCGGCGCCTCGAGCGGGTTTGGAGCCGCCGCAGCCCGGGCGCTCGCGGCCGCGGGCCTCGACGTCGTCGGGGTCCACCTCGACCGAAAGAGCACGCAGCCCCTTGCCGAGGCCGTGGCGAAGGACATCGAGGCCTGCGGCCGGCGGGCGCACCTTTTCAACGTGAACGCCGCAGACCCCGCACAGCGGGCCGACGTCGTCGCGGCCATGGCGGAGGCCATAGGCTCGGGCCCCCGGGTTCGCGTGCTCCTCCACTCCCTTGCGTTCGGAACGCTGCGCCCGCTGGTCGCCCCCTCCGCCAAGGAAGCGGTATCTCCCGCCCAGATGGCGATGACCCTGGACGTCATGGCCACGAGCCTTGTGGATTGGACGGAAGCCCTCGTCGCGGCCGGCCTGTTTGAGCGCGGCGCACGCGTATTCGCGATGACGAGCGAGGGCGCAAAGCGCGTGTGGCCCGCCTACGGTCCGGTCGGCGCCGCGAAGGCCGCCCTTGAAGCGCTCGTGCGCCAGCTCGCGGTCGAGCTCGCCCCCGAGGAGATTACGGTGAATGCGCTCTGCGCGGGTGTCACCCAGACCCCGGCCCTCGCCAAGATCCCCGGGAGCCGGGAGATGGTGGAGATGGCCCTCGCGCGCCACCCGCGCGGGCGCCTCACCACGCCCGAGGACGTCGCGCAGGTGCTGGTGGCTCTCTCCGCGCCGGGCTGCGGCTGGCTCACGGGCAATGTGATCCAGGTCGACGGCGGCGAAGGTCTCGTCGCGTGAGGCCGTCGGATATGCGAGAGCGGCGCGACGAAGAGCCCATCGTGATCGAGCTCAATCCGCGCGAGCGCAGGCTCTATGACCGCCTGCGCGCCGTCGTGATCGCGCCGCGAGTACGCTCGAACTCGGGCTTTGGCGACCTCCTGCTCTTCCTGCCCGACACCGTCGTCCTGCTCACCCGTCTCATGCGTGACGATCGGGTGCCGATTCGTGCGAAGGCCGTCGCGCTCTTCGGTGTGGGATATGTGCTCTCGCCGATCGACCTGCTGCCTGAGGTTCTGCTCGGACCGATTGGTTTGGTCGACGACCTGTTCGTGGTCGCGGCGACGCTCTCGCGGCTTTTGCACGACGTGCATCCCGACGTCGTGCGCTCGCACTGGCCCGGCCAAGGCGATGCCCTCGTCGCGATCCACCGCATCACCACCTGGGCCGAGACGGTCGTGAAGGATCGATTTCGGGACGCGCTGCGCCGAATGCGTGGGATCTTCGGACGCCCGGGCCGGGCCTAAAACACATCCTTCTGCGCCCGAAGCCGGCCGAGCTCGGCCGCGTCGCGCGCGCGCAAGAACGGGTTTGTCGCGTGCTCTTCGGCCAGCGTCGACGGCACCGTCATCTCCGCTTCGCCCGCGTCGTGCCAGTCGGCGGCCCGCCGCGCGCGGATGGCGCGAACCCGCTCGAGCTTTTCCTGCACGGCGAGATTTCCGGCATCCACGTGTGCGGCGAAGCGCAGATTGCTCTCGGTGTATTCGTGTCCACAGTAGACGCGCATGGCTCCGGGCAAGCGTCCCAGCTTCTCGTGGAGGGCGCGAAACATCATCTCGGGCGTCCCCTCGAAGAGGCGCCCGCAGCCCGCCGCGAAGAGTGTGTCTCCACAGAAAAGAGCCCCGGCTCCCTCGAAGACGTAGGCGATATGGCCGCGCGTGTGCGCGGGAATGTGGAGCACGGAGGCCATCTCACGCCCGACGCTCACGCGGTCCCCCTCCTCAAGACCGTCGGTCAACCCGGGCAAACGTCCTGCGTCCGAGGCGTGCCCGTAGACGGGAACGCCCCACTGCTTGGCCAGCTGGGGGTTGGCAGCGCTGTGGTCAGGGTGATGGTGCGTGGAGAGGATCTTGGTGACGTGCGCCCCCGTCGCCTCGACCCGCCGCACGACCGGGCCCGCCTCGGGCGCGTCGACGACGGCAGCCTCGCCGCTCGCCTCACACACAAGTAGGTAGGTATAGTTGTCGCGCAGCGTCGGGATACGCTCGACCCGCAGACCCATGGCGGCGACGCTAGCGCTAGGGCCCGAACAGCGACAGCTGCGCCGGCGGCACAGCAGTCGGCAGCGCTGCGGGCGAGAGCCCCGTCGGCGCACCGACGGGGGTGTGCCCGGCGAGGGGATCCGCCGGCGCCTCGGCCGCAAAGGCTGGGCAACGCTCGCGATATTCGCACCAGCTGCACAGCGGTCCCGGGCGCGGCTCGAAGCGCTGCTCGCCTTGGATGGAGTCGATGAGGCCGATCGTGTGCTCCCGCAGCGCCTCGAGTTGCTGTGCGCTGCGGCGCGAGACCCGCAGCTGGTCCACGGCGAGGTAGTGCCAGACCAAACGGACTTCCGGGGCGCCCTCAAGGCGCGCTGCGAGGCCGAGCTGATAGAGCCCAAGCTGACGATCCGCGTCCAGTGCGCGCTGGGGCGGGACCCGCTGGCCTGTCTTGTAATCATGGATCTCGATCGTGCCGTCGCGGGTCCGCACGAGGCGATCGATCACCCCCTGCATCCGATAGCTCCCCGCCGCATCCAGGGCGAACGTCACCCGCTCCTCGATCCCGAGCGTTTCCTCACCGTCGAAGGGGTAGTAGCGCCGGTAGAAATTGCGCAGCGAGCGCACCCCGATTTCACGGTAGAAAGAGGAGTCGAGCTCGTTCCTCACGATCCGGATGCGCTCGGCGTCGTACGCCTCATCCCAGTTGGCCTGGAAGCGCCGAACCACCTGATCGAGGGAGGGTACGCGCCCCTCGGCGACCACGAGGTAGAGCTTCTCCAGCACTTCATGCACGCGCTTTCCGAGGAAGGCTTCGACCGATTCGCTCTCCGGCGGAAGCCGCTGGACGTAGCGAAAATGGAACTGTTTCGGGCACTTCTCGAAGCTCGAGAGTCGGGAATGGCTGAACACGGAGGCCACACGGCTCCAGGCCCGGCGCAAGGCCGGCGGCGGAACGGGCATGGAGGGGGGCCCGTTCGGATCAGTTCAGGCGGGGGGTCGCGGGTCGATTATAACCGGTGCCAGCCCCTGCGAGAGGGCCGACGCGCGCCTGCGGACATGTTCCACCGCTTGCCGCTCGCCTTCGTAGCGAAGCCGCGCTGGCGCCCCTTCGAGGGCGCACCAAAAGACGTGGTCCATCTCGCCGTCGGCGGGATGCGCCTCGCCGGCTTCCCAGGCCATGGCGAAGAATTGCACGCGCTTTGCCACGAGGGCGCCGTCCACCGGCGACACATAGCGATATCGCACCTCGGGCAGCGGCTCGAGGATTCGCGCACGAAGTCCGGTCTCCTCCGCGACCTCCCGCACCGCCGCCTCCTCCGCGGACTCTCCGGCATCGACGAGCCCCTTCGGCAGACAAACCGAACGCTCGGCCGTGTTGCGGTCGGTGCGCTCGGCGAGCGCCACCTCAAGGCCCCCCTCGACGCGGCGCAGCACGACGCCGCCCGCGCTGTATTCGGAGCGCCGCATGCCCGAAGGACGCTATCACGCAGCTGCGTGGGGCCAAGGCGCCCCCGCGCTATCCTTTGCGGGCTGTCGTGGGGGAGCGGACGGAGGACCCTGCCATGAAGCCCGAGCGACCCGAGGAGGCTCTTGAGTCCACGATCGCGGCGCTCTCTGCGTCCGGAGCGGACGCCCTCAGCAAAGCCCTTGCCGAAGGCTTTCCCGAGCGCGCAGAGGTCACCGCTTGGACCGAACGCGCAAAGAGCATCGTCTTCTATGTGCGTGACCGCTCGGCCTTGCGTGCGGAGATTTCGAACCTCGCCGAAAGGCTCATGCGCATTCTGCGCACCTTGAACCTACCGGAAGGGGAGACTGCGGAGTCGATCGCGGCGCGCTTCCTGCGCCGGCTTCCCTTCGTGCGCCAGCTCTTGGCCGAGGACGTGGAGGCTGCGTTCGACGGGGACCCCGCGGCGACGAGCTACGCCGAGATCCTGGTCTCCTACCCGGGTCTCGACGCCATTGCCGTGTACCGCCTTGCCCACGAGCTCCAGCGTCTCGGCGTTCCCTTGGTGCCTCGCATGATGACCGAGCACGCGCACGGACGGACGGGAATCGACATCCATCCCGGAGCCCGCATCGGCCGGCGCTTTTTCGTCGACCACGGGACCGGGGTCGTGATCGGCGAGACCTGCGTCATTGGAGACAGAGTCCGCTTGTATCAGGGCGTTACCCTTGGCGCGCTCGCGGTCCAGAGCAGAACCATCCGCGGCCAAAAGCGCCACCCCACCATCGAGGACGACGTTGTGATCTATGCCGGTGCGAAGATCCTCGGTGGGGACACCGTGATCGGGAAAGGGAGCGTGATCGGCGGCAACGTCTGGCTCACGGCCTCGGTGCCTGCCTGCTCGAAGGTGCAGATCGAGCCGCCCGCCCAGCTTGTGGGGACGCGCGAGGGGTGCGAATCGACCGAATCTCCAGACCGGCAGCTCCACTGGGATATCTAATGCCGCCTGGGGCGGCTCCCACAGAAGGAGGACTGCCGCCCCTCGAAGATGTTGAATCGGTGCGCGCAGGGATCCGCGAGCGCCTCGCCAAAGTCCGGGCAACCTTCGCCGTGATGAGTGGCAAGGGGGGCGTCGGCAAGAGCGCGGTTGCCGTGAATCTCGCCTTAGCTCTTGCGCAGCGCGGAGCGCGAGTCGGCCTCCTCGACGCCGACCTCAACGGCCCCTCGGTCGCGAAGATGCTGGGACTGCGGGGACAGCCCGTGCGCGTGGGCGCTTCGGGCCTCCTTCCTGCGCCCGGCCCGCTCGAGCTGCGTGTGCAAAGCATGGACTTTTTCCTGCAGGGTACGGAGCCCCTGGCCTTCGACGGTGCGACGGGTGAGCACGCGCCGCTTCGCAGTGTGATGGAAGAGATGGCGCTTGCGGATCTCCTCGGCGGAACCCTGTGGGGCGAGCTCGAGTTCTTGGTGATTGACCTTGCGCCGGGCGCGGACCGTCTGCCGAGCTTTTGCCGGCTCTACTCCGAGCTCGCGGGCGCGCTCGCGGTGACCATCCCGACGGAGGTCTCCCTCCTCGCCGTCGAGCGCTCGATTCGTCGGGCTCACGAAGCGCGCATTCCCATGCTCGGCCTCATCGAGAACATGGGAACCGCGGTCTGCGGGGCCTGCGGTCGCGAGAGCTCGCTTTTCCGCGAGGCGCCGGTCGAGCGCATGGCACGCGAGCTCGACGTGCCGGTGCTTGCCCGGATCCCGTTCGATCCCGCCCTCGCGGCGGCCGCGGACGCCGGCCGTCCTTTCGTGAATCACCCAGGACGCCCGTCGCAAGCCGCGCGCACCTTCGCAGAGCTTGCGACGCGCGTGGCGGAGCTGCTCGCTCCCCCGGTCGAGGCATCGGCGTGAGGCGCGCTCTTGCAGCCGGCTTTCTCGCTGGGGCGCTTCTCTTCGCCGCTGCGTGTGGCCGCGAGAACCCGACGGGCTGGGCCTATGAGCTCTCCCATCAGCTCATGAGCCCGTTTTGTCCTGGCCGAACCCTTCCCGACTGCCCGAGTCCCCAGGCGGCTGAGCTCCAGCGCTGGATCCGCGAGCAGGAACGGATCGGGCGCCCCCGCAGCGACGTCGAGGCGGAGCTCTATACGCAGTTTGGCGACGTGATTCTGCAGTCGCCGCGTGCCGGCGGCTTCGGCCTCGCGGCCTACGTGATCCCGGTCGTCCTCTTCCTCTCCGGCGGACTCCTCCTCGTCTACTTCCTGCGCCGCCAGACTCAAAAGTCGGCCGTGGCCTCTTCTGCCTCGGGCGGCCTGCGACCCGTGGATCCCGAGCTCGAGCGGCGCCTCGAGGCCGAGCTCCGCGAGAGCGATCCCGATCGCTAGCTCGGGCTCTCCTCGTGCGGCAGCACGAGAGAGAGCGTGTCCTCGAACGACACCTCGATGCGTCGGATGCCCGCTTCGCCGGGGAGGGCGATCCAGACCCCACCGCTGCGCCGACCGGGGAGTCGGAGCGAGAGCTCAAGCCTCCCGTCCTCCCGGGCCCGAAGGCCGCTCGCCTCGAGGCAGCCCATCCCGAGGTGGAGCGACGTTGCGAGGACCTGTGGCCGAGGGGCGACGGGCGTTAGTGCGAGCAGGCGAGAACCCCCGGCCTCGACGGGTGCCGGCGCGACCGCTTCCCGCGCTAGGCCGAGCGCCCGCTCTTGCCAGAACTCGAACACGTGGTGGGCGCCCGCGATACCGAGGGTGTGAAACGGGGCCCCGAGCGATCTCGTCGTCTCGGATTCGTTCACCAGTAGGGCCGCCCGTCGACCCCCGATGAGAGACACCACAAGAGCGCGTCCGCCAGGGATCGGGACGGCGACGGCTTCTCGGGCAAGGCCGGGAGTCGCGAGCCTTAGCCAGTGCGCGCGCACCGCGTCGAGGCGGCGAGGATCTCCGACAATGCGCAGCGCACCGCCGCAGAGCGCGAAGACGCAAAACCGCGTTCTCTCCTCCTCCGACGGCAGGAGCCGGCTCGGCGCAAGGGCGGGGCCCGGATCGAGGCGCCAAAGACGCTGTCCGCTGAAGGCGAGATCGAGGACGCGGCGCACTCCCTCCGGTGCGGGAGCGTCCGGGAGGCGGAGGGTGTCGATGAGACCGACGCTTCCAAGAGTCGTCTCTTCTGCGCGGCCCGCCACATGCTCCACTCCAAGCGCGCGAAGCGCGGCGCATTCCGCTGCGAGTTGCGCCCGGGGTGTCCCGGCGCCGCCCCTGAGCGTCGCGCCGGCCATCGCGCCGCTAGCACACGCTTCGCTCGCGAACTGCTCGAGAGCAGGGGGGTCGCTCTTCTTCTCACCCCCCGCTTCGAGGGGCTCGACCACCACGAGGTCGCCGAGCCGCAGCAGCTCCTCCGCCAGCTCGGGGAGGGCCTGCCGCGGCGCCTCGGTCACGACGAGCGAACGCCCCGGTGCACGTGCGTCCATCTCGAGCCCCGCAAGGCGCGCCCACTCCACCAAGAGCGAAGCGTCCTCGGCTCCGAGCGCGAGCCACGCACGCTCGGACTCGGCGCCCTCACCCGGATCGAGGGTGCGAGCTGCGATCATGCTCTCGAGGGAGAACGCAGACTCGGCGGAAGGAGCGCTTTCGAGCCGCAAGCACGCCCGGGAGCGCAGCTCCGTCGTAAAGCCGAGCGCGAGTAGCGCGGCTCCTTGGCCGCGCAGGACATGCACGGGCAAGAGGGGCGAACCCGCCGCAGCGCGAGGTGGATCACCGGAGGCGAGCCTCCCGCGCGCGAGCGGCGCGAGGGTCCGAAGCACAATTCTCTGCCGGGTCCGATTTTCTACCGCCAGCGTGCAGGCGAGGTAGTTGCCCGTCCCCGCGACCTCGAGTGTCCAGCGCAGGCCCAAAAAGCCCCGGCCAAGGGCTTGTACCTCGAGGCGGAGGGCCGGGCCGCCCCGACCCTTGAGCTCGCCCACGGAGAGCGTGCGCTGGGGGCCGACCGCAAGCGCGCTCCCGTCCGGTGCCAAGGCTTCCACCCGGGGCGTAATCCCGGGCAGCGCGAGCGGACTTTGCGCGTCGTGAAGGTCGAGACAGAGCGCTGCGGGATCCAGGCATAAGCGCAGACGCCCCGCCTCAATCTGCGCGGCTTGGGGTGTAGAGCTACCGGTCCGGAGAAGAGAGACGCCCTGCATGGTGCGGCCGTTATACTCGCCTCCGTGGCGATCTACACCAAGCGCGGCGATCTCGGCGAGACGGACCTCTTCGGCGGACCGCGCGTTGCAAAGGATCACATTCGGGTGGATGCCTACGGTGCGGTGGACGAGCTCAACTCCGTCCTCGGCGCGTGTGCTGCAGCGACGGAGCAAGGCGACGTGCGGGCCCTCACCCAGTCGATCCAGTCGACCTTGTTCGAGCTCGGCTCCTACCTCGCATCTCCCGATCCCACGCGTCGCAAGGCAAGTCGCATTCCCGAGCCCGCGGATGCCGACGTCGCCGAACTCGAAGCGCGCATCGATGCCTTCGAAACCGAGCTTGCACCGCTGCGCCGATTCATCCTGCCCGGCGGTACGCGTTCGGCCGCTGCCTTCCATCTTGCGCGCACCGTGTGTCGTCGTGCCGAACGGCGGGTGGTCGCCCTGCATCACGCCGACCCCCTCGACGAGGCGGCCCTGCGTTACCTGAACCGCTTGTCAGACCTCTTGTTTGTGATGGCGCGTGTTGAAAACCGCCGCGCGGGTCTACCCGAAGTGGAGTGGAAGGGTCGCGAACGCTGAGCTCGAATCGTGCTCCGCCGAGCGCCCTCCGGGCGCCGACCCTGCCCTCTGGGGCGTGACTTGGGTCACAGACAACCTCGTGGCCGTTGGTGGACAGTGCCGCAGGTCCCGCGTTCTCCAGGGAAGGTTTCGTACCGCCGCCGTCGTGAGGTGTGTAAGGTGGCGCAGCTGCGCAGCATCGTTCACTTCCTTATGGCGTACACGTTCGCCGTCGTCGGCCTGCTCTCGGTCGCTGCGAACGGACACGCGGCCGAAATGTCATCGGTCCGCGTTGCATCCGGTCTTTCCTTTCCTGTCTACGTCACGGCTCCAAGGGGCGATCCGCGCCTCTTCATCCTGGAGCGCGCGGGCATTGTCGAGATCATGAAGAACGGCGCCGTGTTGCCGACACCGTTTCTCGACATCTCGCCGCTTCCGACGCCGGGAGAGCGCGGCCTCCTCGGTCTCGCCTTCGCGCCCGACTACACGACGTCTGGCTTTTTCTACATCTACTACACGAACGCCACGGGCGATAGCGTTGTGGCTCGCTACCGGGTGAGCGCGGCGAACCCAGATGTGGCGGACCCTGCCAGCGGCACCGTCGTACTTACCGTGCCGTATACCGGGTATGACAACCACAAAGGCGGGACAGTGGCATTCGGACCCGATGGCTTCCTCTACCTCGGGCTCGGCGACGGCGGCGGAGAGAACGACCCACTGAACAGCGGACAGCGGGACGACACGCTGTACGGGAAGATGCTGCGCATGGACGTGTCGGGCGCCCTTCCTGCGACGCCGACCGTGTGGGCCAAGGGTTTGCGCAATCCGTATCGATTTAGCTTCGACCGCAAGAGCGGCGATCTCTGGATCGGCGATGTGGGGCAGGACACAGAAGAGGAGGTGGACTTCCAGCGCTCTAGTGACTCGACCTTCCACAACTACGGCTGGCGCATCATGGAAGGAACACGCTGCAACATCGCCGCCCCGCCGCCGGCGCCCGCGTGCAACTCGCCGGCCCTGACGCCGCCGGTGCTCGTATACGACCATGGACCTGGCGATGCATTCGGCTGCGCCATCATGGGCGGCGCGGTGTATCACGGCATCCTTGCCGACGAAAACAATCTCTACTTCTATGGCGATTATTGCAAAGCGCGTGTCTGGACCTACAACCCGATGACGGGAGAGACGCTGGAACGCACGGCGGAACTGAAGACATCGCTCGATGGGACGACCATCCAAAACATCGTGGCGATTTCTGAGGACGGGTACGGCGAGCTCTACATTGTCGATTCGACGGGCCAGATCTTCCGAATCTCGCTGCCGCCCGCTTGCGGCCTTGGCTTCGAGCTAGCGCCGATCCTCCTGCCGCTGCTCTGGCTGCGTCGCCGGAGAATGCGCAAGCCGGCGTAACGCGATCGTCGACCGGGACACGCCTCGGCTTCGGTCCGGGTGTTGTCGTTTGTGCGGCGAGAGCACAAAAAAAAGTGGAAGGGTCGCGAACGCTGAGCTCGAATCGGGCTCGGCCGAGCGACCGATGAAGCGCACGGGGCGCTCCATGCGGTCGCGGATCACCCATCCGATCACGAGCCAGAGCAGGAACCAGAGCAGCAGGAAAAGGAGCACCCCGCGCAGTGCGCGCCGACCGGCGGAATTCGAGCGCGGGGGCGGTTTGCCCACGTAGAGGGTCATGCGAAGGGGTCCCGCGCGAGATCGCGCCGTCTTTGACTTAGGCCGCGGTCCAGGCGCCTTCGCAGCGGATCGGTGACACCCGGCCCCGGGCAGTCGCCGTCGTGCTTCACGAGGCCCTCGAGAAATCGCGCGAGCCCCACAAGATCGGAGGCGTGGATCGATTCGAGCCGAATCGCTCCGTCCTCGCTCATGTTGTGGTAGTTGCCGAGCGGGACGCAGAGCGCTGCGCTGCGGTAGCCGTAGAGCTGGAAGGCGGTCGCTTCGCAGGTTCCGCCGTCCATGAGGCGCCGCTGCCAGCGAAAGCCGCTGCCGCGCGGTCCGGCGAGGGCAGTTGCGACGCGGGCCATCCAGCGGGTAAGTCTGTCGTCGAAGCTGCTCGTGCGGTCCCCGACGCGCAGGATCGGGCCCGCTCCCTGCGGCGCATGGGCGAAGGCCTTGCTCGCCTCGAGGGACACGATGCGCGCTCTTTGCGGCAGCCGGCGGCCGCGCGCCACCGCGAGGGCGCCGACGAAGCCGACCTCCTCCCCGCGCGTAAAGAGGGCGCGAACGTCGACCTGCCTTCGGGGATCGATCCGGTCGACGACGTCGAGCAGGGCGAGCGCCGCGGCGACCCCCGCGAGGTCGTCGACGGCTCGCGACTCGAGTACGCCCGGCTCCCTCGGTGCACGGCGGAATGGCGGAAGGTCCCACATCCCGAAGGCGCCCGCCGGGACTTCTCGCGCCGCCCGGAGCGAGGCCTCGAGCTCGCCGCTCGCTCGGTCGCGACGCACGCGGGTGACGGCGGCGCGCACCTCGCCTTGGGGCGAGAAAAAAAGAGCCCTCGCGCCGCGAAAGAACTCGGGACGCACACCGCCCAGAAATTGCGCGGAGACCGTCCATCTCCCGTTCACGCGGTGCGACGCCCGTGCGCGAAATCCCGGGTGATCCATGTGGGCGGAGAGCACAAGGGGCGAGGTCCTTTGGCGCACGCCCCGGCGCGAAAGCAGCATGTTGCCATCGCGATCCACCCGCACCGCGAGGTGACGCCGCTCCGCCACAAACTCGAGCACCCAGGCCATGACCGCGCCCTCTCGGAACGGCGCCGTAGGACAGGAGAGGGTGCGGCGGGCGAGGGCGAGGACACGCGCAGGGCGGATCTCGGAGCTCACGGGAGCGGCTTTCGGAGCGCGTCCTCAATCTCTCGGCCGAGTGCCAAGACGAGGGCGAAAGCCGATGCATCACGCGCCTCGCGCACGCGGCAGGCAATACCGGCCGCACCGCCCAGCTGCGCGGTCCCGTAACTTCCGTAACGGCGTTCGAGCGTCTCCTCGACGAAGGCCTCCTTGCCGCGCGAGCGGCGCGCCTCGAGCGTGCCGCTCGACTCAAGATGCCGGCGATGGGCGCGAAGCGTCGCCACGAGCTCCGCAATGCCCGTGCCATCCCGGGCGGAGACAAGGAGAATGGGCGGCGTCCAACCCGAAGCGGCATCGCGCCAGCCAAGGCCGAGCGCCGCCTCGAGCTCGCCCGCCGTGCGGGCGGCGGCGGCGCCGAGGTCGGCTTTGTTCACGACGAAGACATCGGGTACTTCGAGGATTCCCGCTTTCATGAACTGCAAGAGATCGCCCGCGCCGGGCTGCGCGATGTAGACGAGGGTATCCACCAGCGTCGCGACGTCGGTCTCCGATTGGCCAACACCCACGGTTTCGACAAAGACCCAGTCGAACGCCGCGGCGAGCACGGTGACGCCGGCGCGTGTCGCGTCGGCCACTCCGCCAAGGCGCTCCCGCGCCGCCATCGAGCGGAAAAAGACGCCGGCATCGCTGGCCCCGGATCGCACGCGGATTCGGTCGCCGAGGAGAGCCCCCCCAGTTCTGCGGCTCGACGGGTCGACCGCGACGATGCCGAGCGTCTCTCCCGACGCGCGCAGCGTGCGAACGATGGCGTCTAAGAGCGAAGACTTGCCCGCGCCCGGGGCTCCGGTCAGTCCCACCCGGGGAGGTCCGGGAAAGCGCGCCTTGTGCTCGAGAGCGCCGAGCAGCTCGAGCGCCTTCTCGCGCTGGCCGGGGCGCGCGTCGTCAATGCGATTTAAGGCCTCGGAGACGGCATCTCGGTCGCGTGCGAGCAAGCGTTGAACGAGCTCAAGCGGCAGCGGGGGACTCCGCTACGAGCTCGGCGATCTCTTCCATGATGCGCGCAAGATCGAAGTCCTTGGGCGTGTAGACCCGGCGCACTCCAGCCGCGCGAAGCCGCTCGGCATCGCCTTCGGGGATGATGCCGCCCACCACGACCGGCACGTGACCGAGCCCGGCCTTGCGCAGACGCTCCATCACGTCGATGACGAGAACGCCGTGTGAGCCCGAGAGGATCGAAAGGCCGATCACATGAACTCCCTCGTCGCGCGCGCTTTGCACGATCTCTGCTGGCGTGAGGCGGATCCCCTCGTACACGACCTCCATCCCGACATCGCGTGCTTTCACGGCGATCTGCTCCGCGCCGTTGCTGTGACCGTCGAGGCCGGGCTTGCCCACGAGGATTTTGAGCGGGCGCCCAAGCTGTGCGGAGACGCTGCGCACCTGCGCCCGCGCCCGGTCCGTCGCGGCGCTCGACGCTTCGCCTCCCGCTACACGAACCCCGGTAACGCCGGTCGGAGCCCGGTACTCGCCGAAGAGGGCGCGCAGCGTGTCCGCCCACTCCCCCGTCGTAACGCCCGCATGGGCGGCGCCGATCGAGGCAGGCATCACGTTGCTGCGATTCGCGGCCGCGTCGCGCAGGTTTCGCAGCGCGACCTCTACGTCCTTCGCGCTGCGCCTCGCGCGGAAAGCGCGCAGGCGCTCGATCTGCTCGCGCTCCGCGGATTCGTCGACGGTGAGAAACGACTGGCTCCCCGCAAGAAGAGGGGAGGGCTCCGCCTCCTGGTAGACATTTACGCCGACAATCGGGAGCTTTCCCGTTTCGATGGCGCGCACCCGGGCGGTGTGCGCATCGACAAGCCGCTGCTTCATGTAGGCGTTCTCGACGGCGGCGATGGCGCCTCCCATGCCGAGCACCTTGTCGAGCTCGCCGCGCGCGCTCTCCTTGAGCTCGGCCACTTTCGCTGCGACGACCGGGGAACCGTCGAAGAGGTCCTTGTACTCGAGCAGATCGGTCTCGTAGGCGAGGATCTGCTGGATCCGCAGCGACCACTGCTGATCGAAGGGGCGCGGGAGTCCGAGCGCCTCATTCCACGCCGGGAGCTGGAGCGCGCGACAGCGCGCGCGCTGGCTAAGGGTTACGCCGAGCGCTTCAAGCACGATCCGGATCACGTTGTTCTCGGGCTGCGCCTCGGTGAGGCCGAGGCTGTTCACCTGCACTCCGTAGCGGAAAAGGCGCGCCTTCGGGTCCTCCACCCCATAGCGCTCGCGGGTGATCTCATCCCACAGCTCCGTCATCGCGCGACACTTGCACATCTCCTCGACGAAGCGGATGCCCGCGTTCAGGAAGAAGGAGATCCGGGACACGACGCTCGGAATTTTCTCTTTCGGAACATCGCGGCGGGCACGCACCGCGTCGAGCACCGCGATCGCCGTCGCCATGGCGTAGGCGATCTCCTGGACCGGTGTGGCCCCCGCCTCCTGGAGGTGATAGGAGCAGACGTTAATCGGATTCCACTTGGGAATCGCGTCCACAGTGTAGGCGACCATGTCGCTGATGAGCCGCAGCGAAGGCTCGGGCGGGAATACATAGGTGCCCCGGGAGAGGTACTCCTTCACGATGTCGTTTTGTGTCGTGCCCTGGAGGAGCTTTGCCTGCGCGCCCTGGTGCTCCGCGGCGGCGACATAGAGTGCGAGGAGCCACGCCGCGGTGGCATTGATCGTCATCGACGTGTTCATGCGCTCGAGGGGAATGCCCTCGAAGAGGGCGCACATGTCCTCGAGATGGCTGATCGGAACGCCGACCTTCCCGACCTCGCCGCGCGCGAGGGGATGATCGCTGTCGTAGCCGGTCTGGGTGGGCAGGTCGAATGCGACCGAGAGACCCGTTTGGCCCTTTGCGAGGTTCGTGCGGTAAAGCTCGTTGCTCGCCTTGGCCGAGGTGTGGCCGGAGTACGTGCGGAAGACCCACGGACGGTCTCGCTTGCCCTCGCGCCCCGGAGCCTTGTCGCTCATCCCTCGCCTCGTATACGCAAGTCCGCGTCCAGCCTATCGAAAGCGGAGAGTCGAGGCAAACAAGACGGGCTTCGAAAGGGTGCCAGTGGGGGCCGTACGAGATTCTTTCAGCAAGCCCTTTGCGCGGGCTATCGCCTGTGATCCGACGAGAGCGCGGGAGAGCTTGGCCGAGGGGACCCTGGGCTCGATGCCGCAGCGAGACGAAAGAAGTCCCGACGAGGGATGCCGCAAACGCTGCACGGTCCTTCTCGGCGACGGGAGTCGAGGAGGTCGATCACTCTTGGCTGCGCTCATTCCCGCGCGTTCCAGTGCCGTCCACGAACCCCACGAACTTCACCTGCGAGGCGGCGAGGGCTCTTCGCTCTTGGGTCGCATCAGGCCCGCACAAAGGTTCGAGGTATGCTCTTGGCGTGAGCGAATCTTTCTTTCGGCTGACACCCGAGTGGGTGCTGCGCGCCGTCGAGGCGGGCGGCTTCCGCCCGACGGGACATACGACCGCACTCACCTGCCTCGAAAATCGGGTGCACGATGTGCACCTCGAAGACGGATCGCACGTGGTCGTGAAATTCTACCGCCCCGGACGCTGGAGTCGCGAAGCGATTCTCGACGAGCACGCCTTCCTCACGGCGCTGCGAGAAGCGGAGATTCCCGTCTGCGCGCCGCTTGCGTTTCAAGGCGGTGCGACACTCCATGAGGTCGAGGGCATCTACTATGCGGTTTGGCCGCGCACGGGCGGACGTTCGCCCGCCGAGCTCTCGGACGAGGAGATCGCGATCTTGGGCCGGCTCCTGGCTCGCATCCACAACGTCGGCGCGGCGCTTCGCGTGCACCATCGGCCCCAGCTCACAGCGGAGAGCTTCGTGCGTGAGCCCTTGGCTTTCCTGGAGGAAAAGGGCTTCCTCCCTGCGAGCTGCGCTCGGCGCTACCGGGCAGCGGCGCAGGACGTCGCCGCGGTCTATGAGGCGTGGAGCGAGGGTGTTCCGCTCCACGCCATCCACGGCGACTGTCACTTCGGAAACCTCCTTCACGGAAGGGAGGGATGGTTCTTTCTCGACTTCGACGATTTCGTGGTCGGCCCGGCGGTGCAGGATGTCTGGATGCTTCTTCCCGGCCGTGACCGCGAGGGTGCGCGGCAGCGCTCGCTGCTGATCGACGCCTATGAACAGTTCCGCAGCTTTGACCGCCGCTGGCTGCGTCTCGTGGAGCCGCTCCGGGCGCTGCGCTTTGTGCGCTACGCGGCCTGGATCGCGCGGCGCTGGAACGATCCGGCCTTCCCATCGGCGTTCCCCCATTTTGGGACGGGCGAATATTGGGAAAACGAGACGCGCGACCTCGAGGAGCAGCTCGGTCTTTTGGCCCGCACCGGCGAGGATCTTCCGGGGCAAGCGCCTCGGCAGGCTGCGACCGCGGCGTCCGAGCTCACCAACAAAGATTTCTTCTGGGATCTCTAAAGGAGCGGCGCGGCCCCCCAGTTGCCCGGGCAGCCGCGCCCATCGGTGCAATCGAAATGTCGGCCGGTTTCTAGCTCCGCGCTTTTAGCGCGGACGCTCCTCGACTCCGATGGCGACAAGGGCCATCGAGGTTGGGCACCCCTTCCCAGAGAGACCCAGACGCTGCCCATACAGTGCAAGCCATGTGCCGGCTTCGAGGGGGCTAGAGACACGGTCCAATCGCGGTTTTCGCGAGTCTTCATCGTTCCCGGGCGGCCCTTGTTCCACCGCTTTCCCGCCCGCCTGGGAAATGGCTTTCCGCCCCGCGGCAAGACCGTTCCGTCGGGGCTGTGGCAACTTCTCGCCGTGCTGAGCTCTCTCGACCACGTCATCGTTGCGGTAGCGGACCTCGAGGCCGCGACGGCGACCTATCGCCGGCTCCTCGGCCGAGCGCCTTCCTGGCGCGGTACGCATCCCACGCTCGGCACCGCAAACAGCCTGTTTCGTCTTTCGAACACCTACCTCGAGCTGCTCGCGCCGGACGGCAGCGGGACACTGGCGGAGGCCCTGCGCAGCCGCCTCGCCCTTGAGGGGGAGGGCATCTTGGGTCTTGCCTTCGGTACCACCGACGCGGCCGCGTGCGCGGCGGAGTTTCGCGCCTCTGGCCTTCCTGCAGCGGAACCTGCGGATGGAGTGGGCCGCGACTCGCGAACCGGAGCGGTGCGCACGTGGCGCAGCGTCCTTCTTCCGGCGAGCGTGACGCGGGGGATTGTCCTATTCGCCATCGAGCATCGCTCGCCGCCTGACGCGCTCCCGGTCGCCGTCCCGGAAAGCCTAGACGGTGAGATTGTCTCCGGGCTCGATCACGTCGTCGTCGCAAGCGCCGACCTCGACGCTGCGGCGGCGCTTTATCGTGACGGCCTCCGGCTGCGGCTGGCTCTTGACCGCCGCTTCGAGCAGCGCGGGCTGCGCCTTGTGTTCTTCCGCGTGGGTGGGGTGACGGTCGAGCTGGCCGGCCAGCTGGCTGGAGCGCCAGACCGGGCTGCTCCCGACCGTGCAACCGGGCTCGCCTGGCGCACCGAGGACGTGGCGGCCGCACGGGCGAGGCTCGCGGCAGCGGGGTTCGAGGTGTCCGAGTTGCGCCGCGGACAGAAGCCAGGGACGCGCGTCTGCACCGTCCGCCGGGAAACGCACGGAGTCAGCACGCTTCTCATCGGTCCGGACCCGCAGACCGCAGCGACGCCGGGCGCGCGCTAAACTTGGCAAATGAGCGCAGCCCCTGTAGTGCGCAAGGATGATTTCCCCGAGGAGCTCGAGGGAGCGATCCTTCGCTTAAAGCGCGAGCGCAACGCCATCCTGCTTGCGCACTACTATCAGGAATCGGAGATCCAAGACCTGGCCGACGTGGTCGGCGACTCGCTCCAGCTCGCCCGCGCGGCCCAGAAGGCGGACTGCGACGTCATCGCGTTCTGCGGCGTCCACTTCATGGCCGAGACCGCGAAGATCCTGAACCCGACTCGCACGGTGGTGGTGCCGGACCTCAAGGCGGGCTGCTCCCTCGCGGATGGCTGCCCCGCGGACGCGTTCCGCGCATTTGTGGCCGAGCATCCAGGGGCCGCCGTTGTCAGCTACATCAACTCGTCGGCCGAAGTGAAGGCGATGAGCGACCTCATCTGCACCTCCTCGAATGCGGTGAAGATGGTCCAGCACTTCGCGGGGCGGCCGGTCATCTTCGCCCCCGACCGCCACCTCGGGCGCTGGGTGGCGCAGCAGGCCAAGCGCCCGGACCTGATCCTCTGGCAGGGCAGCTGCATCGTCCATGAGCTCTTCAGCGCGAAGAAGCTCGCGGAGATCAAGGTCAAGCATCCCGATGCCGAGGTGCTTGCCCACCCCGAATGCGAGGACGCCGTCCTCGCACAGGCCGACTACATCGGCTCCACGAGCGGCATCATCGATCGAGCGATCAAATCGCCGGCGAAAACGCTCATCATCGCCACCGAGGATGGGGTCTTCCACCAGATCGCCCCGCGCGTGCCCGAAAAGACACTCCTCCAGGCACCCGGCCAGGACGAGAGCTGTGCGTGCAATCGCTGCCCCTACATGAGGCTCAACACACTCGAGAAGCTCTACCTGTGCCTGCGTGACCTTGCACCCACAGTCTCTGTTCCCGAACCCGTGCGCGTGCGCGCTTTGCGGCCGATCGAACTCATGCTCCAGCTCTCGGCGTGATCCGGCCCGCCGGCGCGCGGCGCGTTTTGGCCGCGCTTTTCGCGCTCGCGTTCGCGGGCTGCGCGACCTCCCTCATCTCGGAGAGCGGCGTTCAGCCGGCGGAGTACCAGAAGCTCGTCGCGCGCACCGTCGCGGTGCGCGGCCTCCCCCTCCGCGAGCCGGTGCCCGCGCGGGTGATCGACCAAGCGAAAGTTCCCGAGCTTCTGCGGGTGGCGCTCGAGGCCGGCCTCAGCAAAGACGAGGTCTCCGCCTACCAGGATGCCCTCGTGGCCGTCGGCCTTTGGCCCGAGGGAACCGATCTCGTGGACGAATATCTCTCGGTTGCAAAAGAAGAGGTGATTGGATTCTACGTGCCGCAGGATCGGGTGCTCTACATCGTGCGTGACGCACCCATCCCCTTCTGGGGGCGGGTGCTCTCCTTCTTCGCGCGGGGCGATGCCGTCCGAGAGATGGTGATCGGGCATGAGCTCATCCATGCTCTCCAGCACCAGAATCATCCCGATCTCGTGGAGCATGACCGCTTCCTCAAAGATCAGGACGACCTTGGCAGCGCACTCCAGGCCACCATTGAAGGGGATGCGACGTTTTTCAGCCTCGCGGTTCCCGATCCTCCGATTCCGCCATCGGATCCGACCGAGTTCCGAGAGGACATGGAGCAGGACGCCTCAGGTCGGTCGGAGGGAGCGCTTGCGGGCGCGCCGGCGCTGCTCCGCGAGGGCCTCTACTTTCCTTACGCGTGGGGCTATGCCCTGTCCTTTCGCGAGCACGGGGCGCTGCTCGACGATCCGCCGGTCTCCACCGAACAGGTCATGCACCCCGAACGTCGGCACGAGCCCTTCGTGACCCTCGACCTCGGCGGCGGACGCAAACTTCTTCCCGCGAACTGCAAGTTTGTCCACGAGAATGGAGTGGGGGAGTTCGGGCTCTCGGTTCTGATGAGGGACCTCGCGCCGCGCGACGCGCCGCCCGATCCGACGGCGTGGGAGGGATGGAACGGCGATCGCTACCTCGTGGCGCGCTGTGACGGACACCGCGAGCTCTTGTGGCTCACGCTCTGGGACAGCGAGCAGGATGCGCAGGAGTTCGAGGCGGCGTATCGGAACATCGAGTGGGCCCTGTGTGCCCGGGCCGGCTACCCGGTTCCGCCCGCGATAACGCGCCGCGGGTCCGAGGTGCTCGTCGTGACCCCGGGCCTTGCGAGCGTCGCAAATGCAATCGTCTCCGCGGCCCGCCGCGGGCAGGTCTCCAACCTCCGCGAGGTGCTGGAGTTCTACGGAGAGCCCAGCCTCGAGGCTCCCGGAAGCAAGGCGCCCTAAGACCTCTCCCGCGCCTTTGCGCCCCCGCCGGCTGCGCCATGACCACGCGACGGCGAACCGATCCGCTCTTCCCCGTTAGGGGCTCGGTGTCAGCGAGCAGTCCACGCGCGAATCATCAGGCGTGAAAGGCGGCTGCGCGGGGACGGGACGCGGATCGCCGGGCAAGAGGACCCCGCAGTCCGTGCACTGGACATTTGTCCAAGCGGTCGTTCCGTCGCGCATCGCCGTCACCCAGTCCACGAGAAGGGGTACGCCTCCCGAGGTGTCTGTATACACCTTGTTGCTTCCCCACATCGTGTGCATCGAGCCGGTACCGACGTAGTAGCGGTAGTTCGGAGCGGCGGCGGCCGCGGCTTGGACCTGCTGCTCCATGCCGTCATGCCAAGCGCAGGTGGCATTCCACCAGTTCGGCCACTGAAAGATCTGCGTGGGGTTCAGCATGATGTTGTAGAAGCCGGTCTGGCCGCCGACTCCACCGTCGTACGCGGACGCGTAGTTCGCGAAGCGGTTCTCGGGATAGAAAAGCGCGGGGGCCGACCACAGAATCGTGGGGTCGAGCTTTGAGAACGTGAACCCCGGGATCCAGGGCGGCAGGGTAGCTTCGACTCCCCACTTCGAGAAGTCGTTCTGAAGGAAGTCCTGGGTGATGATTCCATTGTCCGCGTCGCCGAGCGTGGCAAACCTCGATGCGGGGTAGACCCGCTCCTCAAAATAGACGGAGTTGAGGATGGCGCCGTAGGCCCCGGCGCTCGACCCGGCCACGAATACCTCCTCGGGATCCACGAAATGCTCGCGGGAAAACTTTTCCGCGACCTGCGCGTTCACGAAGCCTTTGTGCTGGATGGTGACGCTCGCAGCCCCAGAGGTATACACCACGGTACTGTCACCCCAGTGAATGTCGCCGGTGCAGTAGGGGACCATGACTGCATTCCAGTCCCGGAAGGGGTTCTCGGGGTTTGAAGCGTCGCCAAAACCCGTGGTCACATTCGCGGGATTGTCCTCGGGGCCCGCGGTTTGCTTAAAGGACTTGAAGAAACCACAGGTGGGATAGTCCCAGCACGCGCCGCCCCCTTCGTAATAAACGAAGAGTTTGTTCACCGTCCCGCGCTTCACGAAGTAGACCCAAGGCGTTCCCCCCGAGCAGATGGGCTCGAGGATCTTCCCGAGGTAGGGGACCTGCGTGTCTGGACTCACCATGGTCCAGCTCGTGGAAACATTCGGCGACACGATCGCCGCATCGATGGCGCCTTGGGCGAGCGCCTTGACGCCCTTTCGAACCGATTCGAAGGAGGCTTTTGTCCCGTCGTCCTTGTCGAATGAGTCCTCGAGCCCGTCCAGCGCCCGTCGGCGGTCGCGTTCGAGCTCGCGGGTGTTCCGATCGTGGAAGCGATCCAAGAGGTGGCGGCTTTCCGCCAGGATGAGTCCAAAACAGGCTTCCCCGACGGCGTCTAGCCGGCGCAGATCGTCCCTGTGACCCCGGCTCTTCTCACTCTTCTCACTCGCGGTTGCGAGCGAAGCCGCAAGACCTTTGGCACCGTCTTCGAGCAGCGTTTCCATCTGTGTGCTGGTGACCGTGGTCTGAACGCAATCCACCCCGGCGGCGAGCGAATCGGCCTCCGCCTTTTGCCAGGTGCGCGCGAGATCTTGGGTCACGTCGCGAACACGCTCAGCGAACTTGCGGGGATCGCGTTCGCCCTGGGCGAGGATCAGGTCCTCGCACGCATCGGCGGCGGCTGCCAGCTTGCGGGCGACGCAGCGATCGGTGGGATAGAGCGGCTCCGCCGGGCGCGGCGGCGATGCCGCGAAGGCCGACGAAGAGAGCGAAAGCAGCATGGCAGCGAGGGCGATCCGGCCGATTCGGAAACGCAGAACCACCTGAGCGGGCATAGGGCCACCTCCAGCAATAAGCTCCAGCACACCCCTCTGCCGGCTCTTTTGAGCCTTAGCCTGCGCGGATCCGCCTTCCGGGTCAAGCATTCTCTTGCGGCGTGGTAGGGTGGTGGGGGATCGACAGCGCCGGCCCGGCCGGCGCATCGCCTGGCTCGCTGGGGAGGCGGCCATGCTGCTTTTCATCCTCTTTGGGGGCGAGCTTTTCCTCATCGTCGCGGTCGTGCGCGTGGCCGTCTGGGTGCTCCGTGGCTGGCGCGACTTCGACGCGGGTCCGCCCCCGGGCCCGCCTGGGCCGCCGGGGGGTCTCCCGCTCGCGCGCCCGCAGCTCGTACTCTTGCGCGGAGGCAAAACGAGGGCTGCGGGTCCGCCGAAGCGCGCGAGATTGCGGCGCCCTGCGCATCCCTGTCGTAAGGTGAAGAGCCTCGGCGCGTTGCCGCGCTGATCGACCGACCCTGCGTGGAGTCTTGGACTTGCCCCTCTCCGCGCGACCGCGAAGGAGTGTCATGGGAAGCGCTACCCTGCGAAAACTCGCGCCGTTTGTGCTTCTGGTCTTTGTCTTTACCGGGTGCGCCGAGCTCGGGCAAAAGATCCAGGACAATCCAAAAGCGGTGCTCGGTAGCGTCGGCGGTGCGGCCGCAGGCGGGCTCATCGCCGCGGCTGCGGGCGGAGGGGCGGGCTGGATCGTCGGCGGAGCCCTCCTCGGCGGTCTTCTCGGCGGCTACATCGGGAACCGTCTCGACGCCCGCGACAAGCGCATGGCAGCGGAGGCCGCTGCGCAGGCATTCGAGAACAACCGGGCGGGGCAGGCGTCGGTCTGGAACAATCCCGACAGCGGGAACTCGGGCTCCATTACGCCCACCAAGACCTACCAGCTCGCCAACGGGCAATATTGCCGACGCTACGAGCAGACCATCCAAATTGGCGGCGAGCCTCATCAGACCTACGGCACCGCATGCCGGCAAGGCGACGGCACGTGGAAGATCGAAAGCTAACCCGGGTGCCGTGCGCAAGCCGTCCGCAGCTCTCGAAGGAGTCCTTCCGATGCGCCTAATCTTCTCCCTCTTCGCGCTCGCCCTGGTCGCCATGACGGCGCCCGCCGGCCGTACCGAGGAGAAACCCAAATACGACGTCCGGGCTGCATTTGCCGAGGCCGACGAGAATGGCGACGGCGTGATCGATCGCTCCGAATTTATCGATCGCACGGTCGAGGTCTTCTACGCGGCCGACGTCAACAAGGACGGGTATCTAAGCCCCGAGGAGCTCGAGCGCGGCGTTCTCAATCCCGAGGACTTTGCGCACGCGGATCGCAACGGAGACGGACGCATTTCGCTCTCGGAGTTCCTATGGGCCCGCGACGCTCTGTTCGACGAGGCTGATACGAACAAGGACGGCGTGCTCCAGCTCGATGAGGTCGTAGCTATCTACGAGAAGAAGGTGAAGAAGTGACGCTGCGAGGCCAAGGCTTGGCCGCGCTCGCGCTGCTTGGCATAGCCGCAGGAGGGACGGGCTGTCCGTCCGCCTACCAGCGCACCTACGACCGTGAACTTCAGCGCAAGGAGAGCCAGCAGCAGCAGGAGACGGAGCAGGAGCGCGCCGCCCACGCGGAGGCGCAGAAGTACGCAGCCGTCGCGTACTTCGACGTGGGCAGCGCCGCGCTTCGGCCCGCGAGCCAGAGCGAGCTCGACTGGTTCGTGAAGCAGATGGAGCCCTACCCGAAAGCGATGATTGAGGTGAATGGCTTCGCCGACAGTACGGGAGGAGAGGCCACCAACCAACAGCTCTCGAAAGACCGCGCGGACGCCGTCGAGAAGTACCTCGAATCCAAGGGCATAGACAGCTCCCGCATCGTCACGCAGTCCTTCTCTACGCAGTTTCCTGCCGCTTCGAATGAGAACTCGGCCGGGCGCAGGAACAACCGGCGCGTCGAGGTCACCGTCCGCTAGCTCGCGCTTCACGCCGGGAGCCGCGACTGCGGGTGCTCACCCGCAGTCGCGGCGAGCTAGAAGCCGTAGGCCTTCGCGAGCGCGGGATCCTTCTTTGCCAGCATCTGCGCGAGCGACACCATCACCTTGCACTGCTTCCAGGTGGCGTCGTCCTGCATCTTTCCATCGAGCATGAGAACACCGCGTCCGTCCGGCATGGCCTCGAGCACGCGCCGCGCGAATGCCACCTCGGCGGGATCCGGGCTGAAAACCTTCCGTGCGATCTCGAGCTGGCCGGGATGGAGCGACCACGCACCGACGCAGCCCATGAGGAAGGCGGCGCGGAACTGTGCCTCGCAGCCCACGGGATCCGAGATGTCGCCGAACGGGCCGTAGTAGGGGAGGATGCCGGCCCCCGTGCAGGCATCGACCATCCGGGCGATGGAGTAATGCCAGAGATCCTGCTGCGCGCTCGCGCGCGGCGCCTCCGGGTGTTCTCGATCGGGATCGGAGACCACGCGATAGCCGGGGTGTCCGCCTCCGACGCGCGTTGTCTTCATGCGCCGCGACGCTGCGAGGTCGGCGGGGCCGAAGCTCATGCCCTGCATGCGCGCGCTCGCGCTCGCAATGTCCTCGACGTTCGTGACGCCAAGGCCGGTCTCGAGAATCGCGTGCACGAGGATCGGGCGAGAAAGCGCGTGCTTCGCCTCGAGCTGGGAGAGCAGCCGATCGACGAAGTGGATGTCCCATGGCCCCTCCACCTTCGGGATCATCATCACTTCGAGCTTGTCGCCGATCTCTTCCACGAGGCGCAGCACGTCGTCGAGGAACCACGGACTGTCAAGGCTATTCACCCGGGTCCAGAGCGCGGTCTCGCCGAGATTCACGGTTCGTCCGATCTTCACCAAGCCCTCGCGCGCGGCCTCCTTCCGGTCGGCGGGAATCGCGTCTTCGAGATTCCCGAGAAGTACGTCCGTCTTCCCGGCGATCTCGGGGAGCTTTGCCGCCATCTTCTCGTTGCTGGGATCGAAGAAATGGATCATCCGCGACGGCTTGAACGGAATTTCCTGCATCGGCGCGGGCGCGCCAATCACGAGGGGCTTTAGGAACGAGCGGGGGTTGCGCACGGCAGTCCTCCTCAGTCGGCGGGGCTAGCTTTCGTACAGCTTGATCACCCGAACGGCGCCGGGCGGCGCAGCCTGCACGCACAGATCGCACAACACGCATTCGTCGAGGTTCTCCTCGACGATGCGGAGGCCGCCGCCCTCCTTCGCTGCAAAGATGTTGACGGGGCAGACCTCCACAAGCTTTTTGACGAGCGCCGCATCGCCAGCAGCCTTGGGATCGACCAGGACGTCGATGAACATCCCGGGCATCAGCGGCTCCCTCGCTTCGCGAGCTGCTGCCGGATGAGCGCCGGGATTTCCTCGATCCGCTCGGCGACCGCGATGTCGGCGGCGCGCATGCGCTCGATCTTGTCGGCGGTGGTGTCGGCCTTTCCCTCCACGATCGTCCCGGCGTGTCCGAAGCGCATGCCTGGCATCTCATCCATGAATCGGCCGGCCATGAACGCCACAATCGGGAGGCGCGACTTGTGCTCGCGGACCCAGTCCGCAAGCTCGGCTTCCATCCGGCCGCCAGGCTCCGAGTAGATCGCGATGGCCTTGGTTTCCGGGTCCGCCTCAAAAAGGGGCATCAGCTCCGCGTAGGTCGAGCCGATGATGGCGTCGCCGCCGATCGAGACCGCCGTCGACTGGCCGAGGCCTCCCGCCGTGAGCGTATTGCAGATCTCGGTCGTCATCCCACCCGAGCGCGACATGACGCCGATCGGGCCCTTGGTGAACGCCTTGCGCGCGTCGGCGGCCGGACCGCCGAGGCCGCCCATCTTGGCTTCGTCGGGCGAGAGAATACCGAGGCAGTTCGGGCCGATGATGCGCGCGCCGCGCAGCTGCGCGAGCTCGACCATCTGCGCCACCTCGCCGCGAGGAATGCGCTCGGTCACGATCACCACCAGCTGGATGCCATTCTCGATCGCCTCGAAAACCGCGTCCCGCGTAAACGCTGCGGGCACCGTCACGATGGAGCCGTCGACGCGCGTCTTCGAGGTGATGTCGCGCACGCAGTCGTAGACGGGAACGCCGTAGACATCCCGACCCGCGCGCCCCGGGGTCACTCCGCCCACGATCTTGGTTCCGTAGTTCAGGCCCTCGCGCGTCATGTTGACAGCCTCACGGCCGGTAATGCCCTGGATGATGACCGTCGTGTCCTTGTGGATCAGGATCGACATCCCTAGGCCTTTATCTTCGTCACGGCCCGACCTGCGGCCTCATACATCGACACGGTCCGGTCGCAGTACTCGACGCCATACTTCTTGAGGATCTTGAAGCCTTCCTGCTCCCAGGAGCCGGGAATGCGGAAAATCGCGATGGTCTTGGCGGGATCCCGACCCGATTCGACGCAGCCCTTGACGACTCCGCGCGCCACGATGTCCACGCGGGTATTCGATACGACGTTCATCATCACGGCGATCTTTTCGACGCCGGGCTTTGAGAGCACAAGCTTGGTGAGCGCACACGCCTTTTTGACGGACGGATTGCCACCGATCTCGCAGTAGTTCGCGGGCCGGCCTCCGTGCTTGCGAACCGCATCGAAGAGCGTGAGCGATCCGCCGCCGGCGCCGATCACGAGCCCCAGGTTGCCATCGAACTCGACCACGTTCCCAGCGACGCCGCGGTGATCGCTGGCATCGACCTGCGCCCCGCGGATTTCAAAGTCGGTGGGGGGTCGCGCCTGTCGCGTCTCCTCCGGCCCGATCCCGAGCTCCGCGAGAAGCTTCTCGTGCTTGTGGCGCGCGTCCCCTTCGAGCTCTACGTGACCGTCGAGCACGATGAAGCGGCCGTCTTCGAGCTTTGCGAGCGGGTTGATCTCGGCAAGCGTTAAATCGTACTGGAAGAAGATCTCGGTCAGCTTGGAGACGATGGGCGCAAGGCGCGTGAGGTCAGCGCCGGAGACGCCTGTCTTTGCCACCGCCTCCTTGCCCATGTGCGGCATCAGCGGGAGGAGCGTCGAGACGTGCGTCTTCGAGACGTGGTCGGGGTGTTTCTCGGCGACCTGCTCGATGTCGATCCCGCCCATGTCGCTAAAGATCACAACGGGGAGCTTGCGGCGGCCGTCCCAGGTGACGCCGGCATAGTATTCCTGAAGGACCTTACTCTTCTCCTCCACCAGCACCGCGCGGCACCTCTGGCCGTTCACAACGATCGGCACGATCGCGTCGTAGTGCGCTGCGGCTTCGTCGGGGGTCGCCGCGAACTTCACGGCGCCCGCCTTCATCCGCCCGCCCGAGAGCACCTGGCTCTTCAGCACCGTCGGGCCCGAGATCTCCGCTGCGATCCGGCGGGCATCTTCCCGGGAGTGAGCGAGGCCGCTTTTGCTAAGGGGAAGGCCATGGCGGGCGAAGAGGGCCTTCGACTCGTACTCGTAAAAGCGCATGGGTTCCTCTGGAAGTCTCGCGGCAGGGCCGCTCCGCGCCCACGAGAAGGAGGACGCTAATCAGCTTCCGCGGGCGGGTCAACCGGGCGGAGGCCTCGCCGGGACCCACCGGTAGGGTAGGATGGGCTCTAAGACGCACCTCTCAACCCGCCACCGTTCGGAGATCCCGATGTCTGGAGCCATGAAGTCCATCGTCGAGGCCATCGAGGGCCGGGCGTCGGGCGACGCCTTTCTCGCGCTTACCCTGCCCAAGACCTTCCGCGCGGTGACGACACACAAGGACGAGCAGAAGCTCTTCGACGGGATCCCTTCTGCGGAGAAGGATCCGCGCAAGTCCCTGCACCTTGACGAGGTGCCCCTTCCCGAGATCGGGCCCGGCGAGGCCCTGGTTGCGGTGATGGCCTCGGCCATCAACTTCAATACGGTCTGGTCCTCGATCTTCGAGCCCATACCCACCTTCGTCTTCCTCGAGCGCAACGGTCGGCGCAGCGCACTCTGGAAGCGTCACGATCTCCCCTACCACATCCTCGGAAGTGACGCGGCGGGTGTCGTACTGCGCACAGGGCCCGGAGTCTCGAAATGGAAGCCGGGCGACCGTGTCGTCGTGCACTGCAACTACGTCGATCTCGAGGAGCCCGAGGGTCATGACGACGCGATGCTCGACCCGGGCCAGACGATTTGGGGTTTCGAGACGAACTTCGGTGGCCTCGCGGACCTGTGTCTCGTGAAGGCCAACCAGCTCATGCCCAAGCCCGAGCAACTCACCTGGGAGGAAGCGGCCTGCAACGGTCTTGTGAACTCCACCGCCTATCGCCAGCTCGTCTCGAAGCACGGTGGGGCCATGAAGCAGGGCGACGTCGTCCTGATCTGGGGCGCCTCGGGCGGCCTCGGCGGCTACGCGACGCAGTACGCCTTGAACGGTGGCGCCTATCCGGTGGGGGTCGTCTCGAGCCCGCATCGCGCCGAGATCGTACGCAAGCTGGGCTGCGACTGGGTGATCGACCGAAAGACCGAAGGTTTCAAGTTCTGGAGTGGCGATGAGATGAATACGAAGGAGATGCGCCGCTTTGGCGCGCGCATCCGGGAGCTCACGGGGGGAGAGGATCCCGACATCGTCTATGAGCATCCCGGTCGGGAAACCTTCGCGACCAGCGTCTTCGTGGCGCGGCGCGGCGGGACGATCGTCACCTGCGCCTCGACCAGCGGCTACAACCATGTCTACGACAACCGCTACCTGTGGATGAACCTAAAGCGCATCATCGGTTCCCATTTCGCGAACTACCGTGAAGCGTGGGAGGCCAATCGACTGGTGTGCAAGGGCGCGATCCACCCCACACTCTCGAAGGCGTACCCGATCGAGCAGGCAGGACAGGCAGTCCTGGACGTCCATCGCAATATCCACGACGGCAAGATCGGCGTCCTCTGCCTTGCGCCGCACGAGGGACTCGGCGTCACCAACCCCGAGCTGCGAGAGAGGCACCTCGATCGGATCCGACTCTACCGGGGCTAGAGGCCGCTCTGGCACACTTCACGCACCGACACATCGCAATCCTTGCAGCCGTTGGCATCCTCGCGATCCTCTTGTACGACACGGAGCCGGTGCTCGATCTTTTCGCTCCGCGGAAGATCGAGCACGCGGCAGCGGTCGAGCGCCACCCTGCACCGCGGCGGGTGGTGCTAGTCTCGATCGATGGTCTTGCGCAGTGGGTCCTCGACTCGACGCCGCAGCCGAATCTCACGCGCCTCGCTCGCGAGGGTGTGACTGCGGCGGTGGCCGAGACCGTCGTGCCCTCGGTGACGCTCACCGCACATACCAGCATGCTGTCCGGACTTCCGCCCGAGAAACACGGCGTCACCTGGGATCGCTACCTCCCATGGCGTCACATCCGCGCGGAAACCATTTTCACGCGCTGCGCGAAAGAGGGCCTGCGCTGCGGGCTCTTCGCCGAAAAGCCCAAGTTCGCCTACTTCGCCGCGGACGAACCCGGGGTGGAACACTATGAGGTGGGAAGTAGCGCGGAACAAGTGTTCCAGCGTGCGCTCGCATGGATGCGAGAGGCGGACCCGGATTTCGTGATGATCCAGATCGCCGACATCGATCTCACGGGACACTCCGAGGGCTGGGGGAGTGAGTTGCAGCTGCATGCACTCGCGAGGGTCGATGCTCTTCTCGGTTCCTTCGCGGCGGCGCAGCAAGCAGGGGTGCGGCCGCTGACGCTCATCGTCACCTCCGCCCACGGAGGCCACGGTACAAGGCATGGCACGGATCTCGCGCAGGACACCCGCATCCCGTGGATCGCATGGGGAGACGGCGCCCCTGCGGGCGCGACGATCCCCTCGGTCTCGACCCTCGACACCGCACCCACGGTGCTGCTCCTCCTCGGTCAAGGGGTGCCGCCGGAAATGGAGGGACGCGTGCGGCTCGGCGGCATTCTCTGCGATATCACGCACGTGGATCCATCGATCCAGGTCGCCATGCGCTACGCCCAGCGCGACAACTTCCTGAAGGAGGCAATCTATCCCGTGAACCGCTGCCTGCTGCGCGCCGACGTGGCCGAACGCCTGGCTCGCGTTCAGCGACGGCTCCAAGCCGAGGGACTGGGCCTTCGGATGTGGGACTGTTACCGGCCGCAATCCGTCCAGCAGCGGATGTGGGATCTCGTGCCCGATCCCCGGTATGTGGCCGATCCGAGCGTGGGCTCGAACCACAGTCGGGCCTCGGCCGTGGACCTAACGCTCGTGGACAAGGCGGGCAATCCGCTGCCCATGCCCACCAAGCACGACGATTTTAGTGTGCGCGCCCGACGCGACTACATGAATCTGCCAGAGCCTGTCTTGAAGAATCGCCAGATCCTCGAGGATGCAATGACCGCGGAGGGTTTTGTCCCGCTGCCAACGGAATGGTGGCATTACGACGATCCGGGCTGGGCAAACGCCCCGCTGCTCGACGAGCCCTTCGGAGGGTAGGGCGAGCAGCCGGTCCAGGCGGCAGACCGCTCGTCTTGGAGCAGAGCAGAGGCGAAGTCGATGGGGAGGTTGCGCTTACTCTGGGCCTCGGTAGACCGACTACGCCTCAGAAGCGCAGCTGAAATTCCCAGCCAGGCTGCACGAGCGCTGCCGATGAGCGTGCGCGGGTTGGGCCCCGGTGAACCTGTCGGTCACGTGGGACGTGGGTGTGGAAAGGTGGAGAGCGTGGCATACCGCCCACGCGGCGCGATCGTGAGGGGGCAATGGGTAGACGGTGACGGTCATCGCCGGCTTCGCCTGAGTTCCACGCGAAGGCGTGTGCGAATCAGGACCTTGGGGTTGACGGCGAACGAGCGGACGATCAAGCTGTTGATCGCCCGCCAGCGCGAGGCTGCCCTGGACATCAAAGAAGAACAAGTATTAGGAGGCTCGGTCGAAAGCCACTGGTATTACCGGTCCAAGGCAATGGTGCTGCGACAGGTCTTGCGAGGCATTGATTTTCACAAGGTGCTCGACATTGGCGCCGGTTCTGGTGTCTTCTCAAAGATCCTCGTGAAACAGCACGGGGTGGAAGCCATCTGCGTCGATCCGGCGTATGAGCAGGAAACACGGACCGAAATGGTCGCGGGGCGGCCGGTCCGGTTCGTCCGCAAGGTCCCTCCCAACGGCGCCGATCTCGTCCTCCTGATGGATGTGCTCGAGCATGTCGACGATGACGTGGCTCTCCTGCGCGAGGCGGTGCGTGGCGCTGCACCGCGCGCCCACGTTCTCGTCTCGGTACCCGCCTTCCAGAGCCTATTCTCGGCACACGATCGCTTCTTGGGCCATCGCCGGCGCTATACGCTGCGCCAAATCGAAGCCACGGTAGCGAAATCGGGGTTGGAGGTGCTCCGCTCCCGCTACTTCTTTGCGTTCCTGTTGCCGGTCGCTACGGCCGTCCGTGTTTTACAGAGAAGCGACATACCGAAGAGCAACCTTCGACGCCATTCCGCTCCGATCAATGCCCTGTTCGTTCTCCTTCACAAACTTGAACTCGGGCTCTCGCGCGGCAATCGCCTGGGCGGCCTCAGCGTCTTTTGTCTCGCGCGGAAGCTCCAATGACGAGGCAGAGTTTCGACCTGCTGTCGATCGTGGTGCCCGTTTACAACGAAGAGGACGGGATCGAAGAGTTCCATCGGCGCTTGCTGGCGGTCGTGCACGGTCTGCGGGTGCGGGCAGAGATCATCTATGTCGATGACGGCAGCGCCGACAGAACGTTGGAACTGCTGGGTGCGCTCGCCGACGCGTCGGACAATGTGGCGATCGTCACCCTAAGCCGCAATTTCGGCAAGGAAATCGCAATGACCGCTGGCCTCGATCACGCCGCGGGTGATGCGGTGGCGATCATCGACGCCGATTTGCAGGATCCGCCCGAGGTCTTGCCCGATCTCCTCCGCACGCTTGAGGGAACCGGCGCTGATTTGGTCTATGGGAAACGCACAAGCCGAAAAGGCGAGACCGCGCTGAAGAAGATGACCGCCCATCTTTTCTATCGGGTCATGAATCGACTGAGCGATTTGGAGCTGCCGACGGATAGTGGTGATTTCCGCATCCTAAACCGGCGCGCGGTCGACGCATTGCGCCAACTGCGGGAGCATCACCGGTTCATGAAGGGTCTTTTCTCCTGGATCGGCTTCCGGCAGATCGCGTTCCCTTACGAGCGCGACGGCCGTTTCGCAGGCCACAGCAAGTTCAACTACTGGCGCTTGTGGAATTTCTCGCTGGAGGGGATCACTTCCTTCACCATCGCGCCGCTTAAATTGGCCAGCTACGTCGGGCTGTTAACGGCCATCGGCGCCGGCCTCTACGGGCTCGGGATGATCGTCGGGACCTTGGTCTGGGGCAATCCAGTGGCCGGCTACCCGTCCCTCCTGGTGGTGATGCTCTTCCTTGGCGGCCTGCAGTTGATGACGCTCGGCATGCTCGGCGAATATCTCGGTCGCGTTTACAATGAAACGAAACACCGGCCACTCTATTTCGTGCAAGAATTCCGGCCAAGCGGAGCGGGAAGAAGGAGTGCTCATCTCCCGGCATCTTCGTTACCGAAGCGACCCAGCCAGCGCGCAGAGTCTGCGTCCGGTGAAGGATGATTTCGTTGCAGCGACGCCTGAAAAAGGTGAACTCGGACGGCGCAGAGAGCACCGCAGCGCAACGCCGATCGGCGTCCAAAGCCGTCACCGCTTAAAGTGCTTAGATTCGCGACTCTTGTGCCCTCCGCCGCCCCGTCCTTGAGGCGACCTCTTTTGAGCGAAACGGCATGCCAGATTTGACGAGCCTTTCCTCCACCCGCACGGAAGGCACCGCAGACCGCTCCAGCATGCCCGGTGCCGCCGCCTTCCTGGCGCGGGGCCTCGGCGTATTCCTGCTGTTCGCGGCCGCAACGGCAATCCTCTTTTGGCAATGGATGCCACACCTGCATTCGGCGTTGATCGGGCCTCCCGAAGACAACTTGAACGACTTCTGGAACACCTGGTATGTCGCGTTCGCGCAGAACGCCAATCACTTTTTCTACACCGATTTGCTGCGGTTTCCCGAAGGAACCCCGCTGACCTATCAGTCGTTTGCATATCCTCAGGTGTTCGCGATCGCGTTGATCTCGAAAATTTTCGGCCTAGGACCGGCATCCCTGATTCTGCAGCAGAACCTCGGCCTGCTGATTTCCTTCCCGCTCGCCGGCACGGGCGCGTTCTATCTGGTGCGTCACTTCGCCGCACATACCGGCGGCGCGCTGGTTGGAGGCTTCGTCTTCGCCTTTAACCCATCGCACGTTGAACATGTGATGCACCACGCGGGCGTGTCCCAGATTGAATTCATCCCGTTCTTTGTGCTCGCGTTTTTGCTGACCATCGAACGGAAGAGCATTCTTCTCCTTGCAGCCACGGTCGTCCTGTTTGCGCTCAACGCTCTGTCCTGCTGGTACTACATTTTCTACGCAAGTTACTTCGTGGTATTCCACACCTTGTACGTCGCCATCCGTGATCGCGCCCTGCCACGCGGCTGGCAGCTCATCACGCCCATCGCAAGCGTTACTGGCGTCGTCGTCCTGCTGTCGCCGCTGCTGGTTCCGATGGTGAGGGCCGGTCTCGGCAGCATGTCCGCCTATTTGTCGGGAAGCGACTGGTACGTTGCGGACCTGCTTGCCTATCCGGCGTTTCCGCCGTTCCATGCGCTCGGACCGTGGGCCGAGGGCATCTATAGCCGGCTTAACGGGAATGAGTGGGAAGCCACGGCATATCTCGGCCTGGTCAACATGGTGGTGCTTGCGTGGCTTTATTTTTCTGGCCGGGTCCAGGATCGCAGGCTGCTGACGTACGTGCTTTGTGGAATGGCCGTATTCTGCGTTGTTGCGAGCGGCGACTCGCTCCACGTCCTGGGACACCCGCTCCGCGTCCCGGGACACCGGACGATTCCGATGCCTGGGGTCGTCCTGTCGCATCTGCCGTTCTTCAAGAACGTAAGGACGCCGTCGCGGGCGATTGTGTTTGTGTACCTATTCATGGCCATCGGGATCGGTTATGCGGTTACCCTAGCGTGGCGGAGTCCAACCCAGCATATCGGGCGGCTGGCCGTCGCGATCGTGGCGGCGCTGATCGTGCTGGATTTCTTCCCGGCGCGCCGTCTGCCAATGACCCCTCTTTTGTGCTCCCCGGGTCTTGCGGTGATTCGCGATGATCCGGAACAGGGATTCGGCGTCCTCGACCTGCCACAGGGCTTGCCCGACCTGCCGCAGGGTTACCTCGCTGGCAACCTTTATATGTCCCAGCAGACCTGCCACGGGCGTCCGATCGCTCAGGGGACCACGTCGCGCAACTTAGTCGTATCCCTTCGGGATCGACTGGAAACTACGGATTTCCCAGCACAGCGACGCCAACTGGTCGACGCGCGGGTCAAATACATTGTGATCAACCACGAGCCCATGGGAGTTCCGCTACAGTGGCTTGAGACGGATGGAAATAAAGATCAGTACTCTACGTTTTATCCCGTCGCCTATGACGGTCCCGACCTGACGGTACTGCGCGTGTATTGAGGTCTGTCGTGCGGCAACCCGCGAACTGGATCGCGCCAGTGCCGGGACTCGTCGCAAAATGGTGGAGCGGGTGAAGAGAATCGAACTCTCGTATGCAGCTTGGGAAGCTGCCGTTCCACCCCGGAAGGCGCCCTTCCTTGAGTGCTCCGAGCTCTTCCTCCCGAAGCTCGAGGAGTTCCTGCGTGCGGTCCGGGTGCGCGAGGCTCGGAGCTAGGGCCTGCTCGCATTCCTGCATACCGCGGTCGCCCAAGTCACCGTCTTTGACTTGCTGCTCCGGGAAATGGCCCCCCACATCGCAGCGCGGCACATCGTCGACGAGGAGCTCCTCGCCGAGGCGCGGCGCACGGGGATTACCGAGGCGCTCGCGCTCCGCGTCCGAGATGCCGTGCTTGCTGTCGCGTGCGAGCCCGGCGCGCTCGTGGTCTGCACCTGCTCAACGATTGGAGGGTGTGCGGAGCGCGCGAACGAGGATCGGCCGGGGGTCGCCATGCGGATCGACCGACCCATGGCGGAGCGCGCGGTAGAGCTCGGCACGCGCATCGTCATCGCCGCGGCGCTCGAAAGCACCCTCGATCCCACGCGGCGCTTGGTGGAGGATGCGGCGCGCGCCGCCGGACGCCAGGTAAAAACGCGTCCCCTCCTGTGTGAGGGCGCCTGGGCTCACTTCGAGCGAGGGGATTCTGAAGGATACTTCCGCGCCATCGCAGAGGCGCTCGAGCAAGGCGCGCGGGACTCCGACGTCGTCGTCCTTGCGCAGGCCTCCATGGCCGGCGCCGCGTCGCTGTGTACGAAGATGGGTGCTCCTGTCCTCTCGAGCCCTCGGCTCGGGCTCGCCGGCGCGCTCGCGCGTTACCGATCGCGGTAGAGGACGACGCTGCGGATCGCGTCGCCGGAGTGCAGGAGGTCAAACGCGCGATTGATCTCTGAAAGGGGAAGTGTTGCCGTAATCATCTCGTCAAGGCGAATGCGACCCGCCATGTACCGGTCGACAAAGCGCGGAAGCTCGGTACGGCCCTTGACGCCTCCGAACGCCGTCCCTTTCCACTGCCTTCCCGTCACGAGGAGAAACGGTCGCGCATGGATCTGCTCGCCGGCCCCCGCAACCCCAATGATCACGGATTGGCCCCAGCCTCGGGCCGTGCATGCCAACGCCTGACCCATCACTTCTACGTTTCCAATACACTCAAAGGAGTAGTCAACGCCACCCTCCGTCATCTCGACAAGGGTCTGGACGACATCGCCTCCGTCCTTTGGATTTACACAATCCGTTGCACCAAAGCGACGTGCAAGTTCGAACTTCTTTGGGTTTAGATCGACGCCGATGATCCGGTCGGCGCCGGCGATCACGGCCCCTTGGATCACGGCGAGCCCGATACCGCCCAGCCCGAAGACAGCGACGGAAGAGCCCGGCTCGACCTTCGCGGTATGGAGCACAGCGCCAATCCCCGTGGTGACGCCGCAGCCCAGGAGACAGACTTTTTCAAGCGGCGCATCTTTGCGGATCTTTGCGACCGCGATCTCAGGCAGGACCGTACACTCGGCGAAGGTAGACGTCCCCATGTAGTGGTGCAGCATTCGGCCCTTGTACGAGAGGCGGCTTGTGCCGTCGGGCATCACCCCCTGACCTTGGGTGGCACGCAGAGTGATGCAGAGGTTGGTCTTTCCGGAGAGGCAGTACTTGCAGTTGCGGCATTCGGGGGTGTAGAGGGGAATCACGTGGTCCCCGACCTTGGCCGACGAAACGCCGGGGCCGATCTCCTCGACGACACCGGCGCCTTCGTGCCCGAGCACGACCGGAAATCGCCCTTCGGAGTCCTTTCCGCTCATCGTATAGGCATCCGTGTGGCAGACGCCGCTCGCCGCGAGCCGCACGAGCACTTCACCCGCCTTCGGGCCCTCGAGGTCGATCTCGTCGACCTCGAGCGCGTGGTTGGGCTCGAAACAGATCGCCGCCTTGACCTTCATGCCTCCTCCCGTGCCGCCTCGATCCGGAAAGTCTTGCACACCGCGTCGTGCGGGGGCGAGGGGCGCGGGGCGGCGACGCATCCGCGCCGGCGGGCTTGGTGAGATTCTGCAGCGCGCTTTCTCCAACGGTGCCCCAGCGCTGGAGGCTACACTAGGTTCCTTGGCCAGCCGCCGTGGGGAGGACCTCCGTGCCGCTTGTGATTGACGCCGATGCCCACGTGCTCGAGGGACCGACTTTTTTTTCCGAGGCGCTGAAGCGCTGGCCGGGGCACCTGCGCGTTGCTGGGGGCGAGCGACCGGCGATCGTGGTCGAGGGGCGCCCCTATCCCGAGACGGAGGGGCCGGGAGCCGGCTGCCCGCCGCGCCACGCGGTGTGCGCTGCGCCGGGAATCGACCCGTCGGGCCCGGAGGGCATCCTCGCTGACGCGCGCCGCGAAGGCATCGATCGGATGGTGCTCTTTCCAAGCTTTGGCCTTGGGATCCCCGGCTTCAGGGATGCGCGTTTTGCGACGGACATCGCCGATTTCTACAACGCCTGGGTCGCAGATTGGTGCGCTCCGTCCGAGGGCCGCCTCCTCGCAAGTGCGGTTCTGCCGATCGAGGACGTCCCGGCGGCCGTCGGGGTCATAACGCGCGCCCGCACAAGGGGTCTTGTATGCGCGACGCTCCCGCCGGCCCTGCGCGATCGCAATCTCGACCACCGGGACCTCGACCCCTTCTGGTCGGCCGCTGTCGAACTCGGCGTTCCCGTCGCCGTGCACGGCGCGCCGGGCGTTCACCTGCCCAAGATTGGGGTCGACCGTTTTCACCAATACATTCAGGTGCACTGCGTGAGTTTTCCCTTCGACATGATGGCCGCGATGACGGCGATCGTGAGCGGTGGGGTCCTCGAGCGGCATCCGCGCCTGCGTGTCGGATTTCTCGAGTCCGGGGTGGGCTGGGTCCCCTACTTTCTAGATCGGCTCGGAGAGCACTTCGAAAAGCGTGGCGACTGGATCCCCGACGGGTGGAAGCGCCCGCCGCGCGAGTACCTCGAGCGCGGCCAGATCTTCGCGAGCTGCGAGCCGGGGGAGCCCCTCTTGCCCGCAGCGATCGCGGATCTCGGGGAGGAGTTCATACTCTACGCGAGCGACTATCCGCACTGGGACTCCGAGTTTCCGGAGTCCAGCCGGAAGCTGCGAGAGCGCAGCGATCTTTCGCCGAGAGCACGTGCCGCGATTCTCGGCGGCAACGCGCAGCGCTTCTTTGGGATCAGCTGAGCGCTTTCAGGTCGATGCGGTAGAGGTCAGCCACGTTTCGACACAGGATGGCCTCGCGCTGTTCAGGCGTTAGGTGGCGGCACTGCTCAGCCAGCATCTCCTGAGACCACGGCCAGGTCGAGTCACTGTGGGGAAAGTCGTTCGCCCACAGCAGCCGCCGCCAGTTCATGAGGTTGGCCACCTGGAAGGCGACCCAATCGTCCTGAAACGTCGTGTAGATGTTTTCGCGGAAGTACTCCGACGGGAGTTTGGACAGTGCCTGGCCCGGCGGGAGCCAGTTGCGGTGGCGCTTGTACGCGTGATCCATGCGATACATGTAATGGGGTACCCAACCCGCATCGGCCTCTACACACACGACGCGCAGATCGGGATGCCGCTCGAAGACACCGCCCAGGACGAGCGTACCCATGATGTCCTGACACCCCCGGATGATCTGGAGGAACCCGTTCATCTTCGGTCCGCGGGGTCGCATGATTTCGTCACGACCCGTCAGGATGTGGAAGGAGATCGGAATCTGAAGATCAATCGCGGCGCGCCAGAACTCGTCGTAGATCGGCGAATCGTAGTCCTCGGTCGCCGGATCCTGGGGCATCATGACCCCGCGCAGGCCGAGCGCCTGGATCGATTTCAGGTCCTCAATGCCCTCTTGCGGCGAACGCATCGCCGTTTGGCCGACGCCGAGGAGGCGCGTGGGCGCCGTCGCGCAATACTCAGCGATCCAGCGATTGTAGGCGTCGAAGCAGGCCTTCTTGTAGTCGAAGTCCTTGTGATTGCACAGCACCATGCCCACAGTGGGATAGATCACCTCGGCCGCTACCCCGTCTCGCACTTGGTCGCCAAGGCGCGCAACGGGGTCCCAGCCGCCGCGATGGAGTTCCTCGAAACGCACTCCCGTGATCCGAATCTCCTCGGCGGGTTTGCCTGCAGCCGCGACGAGTCCCATGGGCACGGGCTTGGAGAACCCATCGATCACGAAGATGTCGCCAAGCTTTTCGTGGTGGTGCATGCGCGGCGCGCGGTCCCGGAACTTCGGGTCGATTCGGTCCACGTAGGTATCCGGCGGTTCGGTGATATGAGAGTCAGCGGAAATGATCGGATAGCTCACGACGCCTTTCCTCCTCGGAGTACGCGGCCGGGCAGGGGACCCTCCGGGTCGACGCAGTCCTTTCCGTCTTCACGGATCAAGACGCCATTGACGATGACACTGCGGATGCCCCGCGCCTCCGAAACAAGCCGGTCGGCGCCGGCGGGCAGGTCGTAGACTCGCCGCAGGGGGGAGCACCCGACGGTCTCCGGGTCAAACACCACGACGTCGCCTGCGAGCCCGGGGGCAAGCCGGCCGCGACCTTCGATCC
Organism: Myxococcota bacterium; assembly: GCA_035489755.1. Taxonomy (GTDB): domain Bacteria; phylum Myxococcota_A; class UBA9160; order UBA9160; family UBA9160; genus UBA9160. The sequence continues at coordinate 10,857 of DATGZK010000022.1, read as the reverse complement.
CGAACACCTCCGCAGGCCGCGAGGTGAGGTGACGCACGGCCTCCTCGAGCGTCAGGGTATTGCGCTCCCGCACGAAGCGGGACAGCAGGTGCGTGGAGAAACAGGCGTCACACAGCTGGCTCGCATGCGCACCCGCGTCCGAGAGGCCAAGCACCACCCCGGGGTGACCGAGCAGCTCCGCCACCGCGTCTTCGTCTGTGTTGAGCGCGGCAACGCGGAAGCGAGCCTCGAGGTTCGAGGCCAGGGCCAGATCGAGGGCGAGATCCACGGGATGCATCGCCCGTTCGCGCGCAACCTCGGCGACCGAGCGCTCTTCGAGCGAGCGGTCTGTCGGACACACGGTGATGACGGTGTCCTCCCACTTGCCAGCGATGAGGCGCTGCCCGGCCTCGGCACGGAATGCGGCGCGGAATTCCGGGTCGGCGTAGATGCGCTTTTTGCCCTCGAAGTCCGCCGCTGAGACCGGTTTAAAGAGCGCCATGCTTTCGAACGGGAAGGGCGCCTTCCATTGGTATTCGAAGTTGAGGGGGCGGCATGCCACCTGCGGCACCACGCGCACGCCTTGCGCGGCGAGCTTTTCGTGCTCGGCCATGATCTTGCGATGGCCGTCCGGACCCATCGTGCCCGTCAAGAGCGCGGTCCAGCTGACCGTCCGGCCCGTCTTGCGCTGGATCTCCGCCAACTCCTTGATGAAAAATCCACGGCCCACCGTGGCCTGCACGACGCCCTTTCCCAGGCGTCCAAGGCCGGCGGCGAGAGCCTCGATCTCCGAAAGCGATGCCGCGCGGCTCGGAACGGGCCGGCCCGCATAACCCACGTGGGTGGGCGCCTTCGAGGTGGCAAACCCGAGAGCGCCCGCTCGGACGGCGTCCTCGACGATGCTGGCCATCTCCCGCACCTCGTCGTCGGTGGCGTCGCGTTCGGTCGACTCTTCGCCCATCACGTACATCCGCACCGGGGTGTGACCCACCAAGACGCCGACATTGATCGCGACGCCGCGCTTTTCAATCGCATCGAGGTATTCGGGGAAGGTCTCGAAGGGCCAACCGCGCCGACGCCTGCGTGGAGCGCGTCGAGCGACATGCCTTCGACATTCTCGAGGGTACGCAGAATCAGGTCTCGGTGCGCAGGTCGGGTGGGAGCGATGCCGAAGCCGCAGTTTCCCATGACGACGGAGGTCACGCCGTGCCAGGGAGAGATGGAGAGCATGCGATCCCAGAACACCTGCGCGTCGTAGTGCGTGTGGATGTCGACAAAGCCAGGTGCCACGGCGCAGCCCGTGGCGTTGATCGTGCGCTGCGCGCTGCCGCGCACCTCGCCAAGCTCGGCGATTCGCCCCCGGCGAATGCCGATGTCCCCCACGCGGGCCGGGGCCCCCGTCCCATCCACAAGCGTTCCGCCGCGCACAACCAGGTCAAAGGGCTCGGACATGGGGGAGGCCTCCATGGAGGGGTGGGCTCAGTGGTAGGATCGGCTCCAGAGTAGCCGACCCGACGCCCCGGAGGCTGAGAAACATGCCCCTCCATCCCCAGGCCGAAAAGCTCCTATCCCTCCTCCAGGGCGCGCTCCCGCGCGACCCGGCGGCCCTTTCTCCTGCCGCGCTCCGCGCGGGCTACCGCGCGCTCGTTGCTGCGCGCCGCGGACCCGACGTTGCCCATGTCGACAACCGGCAGATTCCCGGCCCTGCGGGGGAGATTCCTGTGCGCCTCTACCGCCCTCGCGCCTCGGGCCCTCTCCCCCTCCTCGTGTTCCTTCACGGCGGCGGCTTCGTGGTGTGCGACCTCGATACCCATGACCCCCTCTGCCGCCTCCTCGCCAACGCGGCGAACTGTGCGGTTTTGTCCGTCGACTACCGACTTGCGCCAGAGGCGAAGTTCCCGGCGGCCCCGGAAGACTGTTACGCCGCCACGTGTTGGGCGGCGGCGAACGCCGCTGAGCTCGGCGCCGACCCTTCTCGCATCGCGGTGGGGGGAGACAGCGCAGGCGGCAATCTGGCAGCGGTGGTGGCCCAGCTGGCGCGCGCTAGCTCGGGGCCCCGCCTCGCGCACCAACTCCTCATCTATCCCGTCACCCATCACGACTTCGAGACCGCGTCCTATCGCGAGAATGCGGAGGGCTACTTCCTGACGCGCGGCATGATGCAGTGGTTCTGGGATCACTATCTCGAGAAGCCGGAGCAAGGGCAGGATCCGCTCGCATCGCCGCTCGTGGCCGAGAACGTATCGGGCGTCGCGCCGGCCACCGTGATCACTGCGGAGTTCGATCCGCTGCGCGACGAAGGAGAGGCCTACGCAGAGCGCCTGCGTGCCGCGGGAGTGCCGGTCGAGCTCCAGCGGTACGAGGGGATGTTCCATGGATTTTTCGCCATGACAGAGATGCTGGACACGGCGAAAGAGGCGATGGACGTCGCGGCAGCGCGACTGCGTGCGGCCTTCGCCACGTGACGGACGGCGCTTGCGAGCTCAGCTCGCAAAGCGCGGGATCACGTGCTGGCCGAACAGCTCAATCGAACGCAGGACGTTCGCGTGCGGGATCCGCCCGAACTGCATAAGGCACAGCACCCGGTCGACACCGGTCTGCGCGTAGCGCTCGAGCTTTCGCACGCACTTCTCGACGTCGCCCACGATCACCATGTCCTCGGCGTCGAGCTCTTCGTAGGTCACCTCTCCCCGCATCATTTTGGGGAGTAGGGGATAGGCTTGGACCAGCGCCTTGGTGGGGCGCCAAGGGGCGCCGGTGCTGGCTTCTCGTGAGAGACCCCCCGAAAACACCTTGAATGCGTAGGTCAAATAGTCGACGGCTCCCTGCGTACCAAAATCTCGGACCGCAGCGTCGGCCGAGTCGGCGCAGTGCACGACGGTGAACACGCTGGTCTGGTCGTTCACGAACGCCCCGGCCGGTCGGCAGCCGACCAGCGCACGCTTGTAGACTTGAACGCGTTCCGCAATCTGCGGCACCGAAACGAAGAGCGTCATGCCAAGGACGCCGATCCCGTTGCGTCCCGCGATCTCCCACGATTCCGGGCTCGTCGCGGCGACCCAGATCGGGGGATGGGGCTTCTGGATGGGCTTCGGCACGACGTTGCGCCGGGGAATTCGGAAATACTTGCCCTCGTGTGAAAACTCCTCCGTGGACCACATCCGCGGAATGATCTCGAGCGCCTCCTGCCACATCTCTCGCGTCTCATCGGGGGCGACCTCGAAGCCCTCCTGCTCATAGGCGCTCGATCGGCCGGTGCCGAACTCGACACGCCCATTGGAGACGATATCGAGCGCTCCGATGCGTTCGGCTACGCGGATCGGATGGTTGAAGGGATAGGGCAGGAGCGTCACAGCGTGGCCCACGCGAATCCGTTGCGTACGCTGCGCCACCGCGGCCAAGAAGACCTCTGGGGCAGAAGAATGCGCAAACTCAGTCAGAAAGTGGTGCTCGACCGCCCAGGCCGTGGAAAAGCCCATCCGGTCGGCAAGCTCGATTTGCTCGATCGCCTCCCAGTACGCGCGATACTCGCTCCGCTCGTCGTGAGGCTTCGGGATCTGGATCTCGTAGAGAAGGTCGATCTTCAAGCGGGCACCTCAGCGCCGATCTTACGCCCGGGAGGCCGTCGGTTCCAAGACCCTCAAAGTCGCAATCGTCGGCTGGCGCGCGACGCGGGTGCGCCTCAATGAGCCACGCCTCGCCTCACCGTAGACCGGGCGCGCTATCCGAGCGAGGCGCCTCGTGCACGGCGGCGTCGGACGGCAGGCCCACGACAATCGCCGCACAAGTGACAACGTCCCGACCCAAAGCCGGGCCCGTCGCTCCAGACCCGACTATCGCTGCGAAGCCTGCTCGCGCGTTAGTTGCTCTGGAACAAGCCTCCAGCATCCCAACTGTCGTCGGACGGTGCAGACCTGTTCTGGCCGCCGCTGACCGAAGAGAAATTGCCAACGGCCGTGTTGGCGTGGCCACCGCTGACCGAGGATCCGAGGCCCGCGGCCGTGTTGCCCCCGAAGGTCGTGTGCCCACCGCCGCTCACCGAGGAACTCTCGCCGCTGGCCGCGTTGAAAGCACCGCCGCTCACACTTGCGGCATTTCCGGTTGCCGTATTCCATCTGCCGCCGCTCACGCTGGCGAAGGTTCCGCTTGCCGTGTTGTCCACGCCGCCGCTCACGCTGGCTTCCTCCCCGCTTGCCACGTTGAAAAGGCCACCGCATACGCTTGCGAAGCCGAAGCTTGCGAAGTTGCCTTGGCCGCCGCTCACACTCGCGCCTTCACCATTTGCTGTGTTGGAAAGGCCGCCGCTCACACTCGCGTCGGGGAAACTTGCAATGTTGCCGAGGCCGCCGCTCACACTCGCGCCGTCGCCGCCGCCAGCGCCGTTGTCTGCACCGCCGCTCACCGAGGTGTAGAGGCCAGAAGCGGCATCTCGGGGGCCCGCGCCATTGTGTTGGCCGGAGCCGACCCAGGAGAAGTCGCCGCTCGCGCCGTTTTCTCCACCGCCGCTCACCGAGGAAGAGTTGCCGCTGGCGCCGTTGCCTTCACCGCCGCTCACCGACGAATAGTCGCCGGTGGCGGTGTTGAAGTGCCCGGCACTGACGGAAGAAGACTTACTGCTGACGGCGTTATAGGTTCCCGCAATGAACCCGCCGTAGCTCGTGTATTCATTCTTGGGGCCGACGACCAGATTATGCGAGCCGACTCGGTCTGCAGTCACACTGGGAGCGCCATTGGGCAAACGGGGAAGGTCCGAGATCTCGTTGTAACCCACGATGAGGTTTCCGAGTCCGGTGAGTTTCCCATTGTCATCCGTCGCACCCGACCCGCTCCGAATATGCACGTTTGCGCCCTCGAAGATCACATGCGGGCCAGCGAGGCCGTTGATCGGCTTCGGATCGACATGGACGTAGGGCTTGAGACTTAAGGCGAAGGACGCCGCACCCTGAAGCGTGGCAACCTGGCCTTGAAGCTGACTGATGGCCTTTTGGGCGGCGTCGAGTTGTGTTTCAAGCGCTCGGACGCGACCAGCGAGACCCTTCGGGTCGGCCACGCCTGCCTGCTGGGCGGACGTCTCGACGGAACCGAGCACCACTACGGCCAAACCTGTGAGCAGAGCAGCGAGCGAACGCATGGACGCCTCCGGTCCACCGCTCATCCCCCGGAAGAGCCACCGCCTTTATACACCCTTCTGTGCAGGTTTTCACCGCCTCGTGGCGATAAGACCCCAGATGAGCACGCTCTACGATTTCGAGCACGGTGCCACCGCAAGACTAGCCGGATGTAGTCCTGCGCACAGGCGCGCTCTTCGCGCGAGGCACCTCGCGTACGGTGGAGTCGGAACGGCGCGCAGCGATCTCCCCAGGAGACTCCAGAGCGCATCTCGTCCCGTCGTGGTCGCCGCCCGCCCGACGCAGGGCTCCGGTCATCAGGTTGCGCAAAAGAAGGGATGCACGCGGCATCATCAACGCGGCTCGACCCCAGTGGCGAAGTGTTTCTCTGGAAGCTTTGATCCCTCACCCTTGCTCCGTCGCGCGGGGGTGAGCCTGCGCCGCTAGGCTCTCGGCAAAGGCGATCGCCCGCCGCGTGGAAGCGAGAATTGCGTTTTCGTGACGGAACACGGCCTCAGCCCCGAGCTCCTCGATCACTCCCGAGCGCGCAAACGTACCGTAGAGTCCGGGACGCACACCCGAGAGCACCAGCCGTCCGCCGCGCGCTCGTGCCTCTCTCGCGACCTGTGTAAGCGCCTGGGCAGTCGTGGCATCGAGGTTGTACGCGTGGGTTAGGCGCAGGACCAGAAACCGCGCGCCGTTGCCGAAGAGAACGCGCAGCCGTCGTTCCAGCTCCTCCGCCGCCGCGAAGAAGAGCTCTCCCTGAAGAGACAGGGCCACCACCTCCGCGACATGCGAATCCTCAAGCGGCGTCTCGACGAAGTGCCCCCGTCCATCGATTTCGAGCAGTGTGATCTTGAATCCCTCCGCGCGCCGCAGGGCCTGCAAGACGGAGACCGCGATGCCTGCAAAGAGCGCGTACTGGAGCTGTTCCATCAGGAGAACACCGAAAAAGGTGGTGAGCAGAGTTGCACGGTCGCCGATCGTCGTCTGGAAGAGGATCCGCAGCCGACTCACATTGACGAGCTTGACTCCGATATGAACCAGGACCCCTGCCAACGCAGCAATGGGGACATAGTTGGCTGCGGGCGCGAACGCGAGCACGATGGCGAGTACGATGAGACCCGACGCGATGCACGAGAGCCGCGTCACCGCGCCCGCCTCGAAGTTCACGACCGTGCGAGTGAAGGATCCCGACGATGCAAAGCCGCCAATCAGCGCCGCGCCGATGTTGCAGGCGCCTTCGCCGAGCAGCTGGCGGTTGGCGTCGAAGTGATGGCCGGCCCGCGCGGCTAGCACCTTGCCGATTGCGATGGCCTCGACCGCCCCCAGCAAGCCGAGAGCAAACGCAGGCGCGAGAAGGGCCTGGCCTTGCCCGCGGGCGAGGTGAGGCCAGACGAGCGAAGGCAGCCCCCGGTGCAGCGGCTCGATGTCGCGCACCAGCGCGAGCTTTCGCAAGCCTTGCTCCGGCTCGCCCAGTCCGAAGGCCCAGGCCACCGCGGTCGCGGCAGCGACTGCCAGGAAGGGGGCCGGAATGCGTCGCCCCGCGCGGCGCTCAAGGGCCTGGAAGGCGCGTACCCCGAAGAAGGTCGCCGCTCCGAGCGCGAGGGCCACAGGATTCATGCGGGAGAGTGAGAGCATGGTGCGCAGCATGTCGAAGACCACGTCCGACGGCGGTTGCCATCCCGCGATCGTCGTCGTCATGTTCGCCCTGGAGAGTCCGAGCAGCGCGGGCAGCTGATTGATCGCGATATAGAGGCCGGCGCCAGCGGTGAAGCCGGTTAACACAGGTTCGGCCACGAAGCGGGTGAACCTTCCGAGCCGCAGCGCAGCAGCGCCCAGCTGAATCAGCCCGATCATCGCCGTGACGAGTACGATCGAAGCGACGGGGTCACCATGTGCGGCGAACAGACCCGCGTTGGCGGCCAGCAGCACCGACATGGCGTTGGTCGGGCCGTTCACGAGGAACTCGGAGCTGCCAAACGCAGCACCGAGGATGGATGCCACCACGGCAGCCCAGATACCCGCGGCGGGTGGCATGCCCGCGATCAGTGCATACGCCATCGCCTGGGGGATGGTAAAGAGCGCGACCGTCAGGGCCGCGACCGCGTCCCGGCGAGCCCATGCGGCACAATAGCCGTGGCGCCAAGAGGCCGGCCCTGCGGGCGTCTTCCCGAGAATCGTCAGAATGGACCCTTCCCGTCCTGAGGACCAACCACGCTGGTGGAATCCTATCCGCGGCTGTCCGTAGCGCCTTCGGGTCCGCGCAGGCGCGGCGAAATCCGCGGAAGTTCATTCCAAATCCACGTCACCCCAGCGCTCGACCGATCATCCTTTGTACCTGTACTTCCGCGGAGATACTCCGCCGGGCGAGGGAGGTGCGGCGCGTCGAAGCGATGAGGCGGTCCTGGTAAGGCACGGCCTACGGCAAGAGACCATAGGCCGCTAGCTGGCTCACAGAGGCCACGAATACTCTTCCATTCACCACGATCGGAGGCGCGAACTTCGTTGCAGAATCCAAAGTGTCACGTGACCCCGATTGATCACTGCTGTAGAGCACTGTGCCGAGGTTGGTGGCGTCGTATGCACGGAGAACACCCGGAACTGCCGCGGCCGGCCTTTCTACCGCCCACAGGATGCCATTGGTGTTTCCATTGGCTGAAATCGCAAGAGCTGCGCCCGGAAAGGGGTAGACCTCCTGGGACTGGGACGAGGTCGTCGAGAGCGAACCACCGCTCACCTGGAACGCTCTGATCGGATCGTAGTCCGCTCCGAAATAAACAGAGCCCCCGAAATAGACCGGTGCTTTGATGTTGAGGTTCACTGCGCTCACGAGAGATTGAGGAATCTGGCTATCGTTATTTGGATTGTAGTGGCCCATATTGTCCCGGTTGACGACGAAGATCGTGCCCGTTTTGCCGGCAGTGACGAGGAGGTGGGGGTAGGGACCGCTCTGGTCCGGGAGCAAGAGTGGACCTCCAGACCCGAGATCAAGGTCATTGTCGTTCATGTTCTGCTGATCATGCGGCGTGAAGTAGTCCACAACGGCGCCGCTCGGACTGATCCTTTCGATACTGTCTCCATAGTCAGACCCGCCCGAGTCCGCGTCGAAATTCCCGTTGCCAGTCACGAAGTAGATGTTTCCAGAGGAGTCCGCGGCGAGACCCGCACCGCCCTGCCAGACCCCGCCGCAACAGCCGTTGGGTGTGGCGTTGTAGGTCATCACGAGCTGGAGAGTGCTGGCGTCGAATCCCAGTACCCAGCCGTGGTACGGCCCGTTATCTCCATGGGATGCGAACCCGACATAAACGACACCGTTCAGAAGGAGGAGCGCGGCTCGCTGACCCTCTCGTAACGGGTTAAAGGGGACTTGGCCCCCCTGTGTCCCGTCACCGCTTCCGGATACGCTTGCCTGGATCACAACCGGGCCCCCAAGTTTCTCGGCGCCGGTCGTGATATCGAGTGCATGCAGCCGCTGCACATACGTCGTTGTGTTGGCGGTAGTCTCCTTGGTCTTGGCGACGACGTAGAGCGTGCCGCTGGTGGGGTCGATCACTGGGGTGCTGGTGATCCCGATCTCAGGGGTGAGATCGGTGCTTAGGGTATCGGCCGAGGGAACGGTGGTCACACCGGCTGCCAGATTGATGAAGCTTACGTGCCAGAGGGGGAGGCTGCTGAGCCCATCGGCATCGAACGCGTAGACGCTGTCGTGCTCTGTGGCCACGTAGACGACGTTGTGGAAGCCCTGGTTCGGGAGGTTGAGATTCGCCACATAGAGCGGCGCGGCATACGCGATGCCGTCCAAGGGGTATGAAAACAGCCTTCCAAAGTTGGTGGGAGTCACGTTGGCCGGAGTCAGAACCGTTTCGTTCACGTTCTGACCCGTGCGCAGGTTGTCGTTGTGATAGGTAAAGAGGCCGGTTGAGTTCGTGATGAATACGGTGGCGCTCGCCGAGTGCGACCCATCTAGCGAAGTAAACGTCACGGTATGAGTGCCGATGCTATTGGGCGGAGAATAGAGACCCGTGCTGGTGATTGTCCCTGAGGAAGGAGAGCCTCCTACGACGCCATCGACTGACCACGTAACGCCGCTCGTCAGGCTGGCTGTGAACTGCTGCGTCCTCGTGAAAGTCAAGGCAGCGATGTGCGGGCTGATTGTCGCCGGTCCAGCTGCGAAGGCCGTGAGGTCGCAGTCACTGTGGCTCCAGCTTGGGCCCAACAAGTAGAAAAGGCGCACGAAAAGGCTCCGGCCATCGATCGGGAGGCTACTCGCCGTGACAGATCGGGCCGCTGCCGCGAGCCGGCCGCTGTTGAAGAGGTCGTTTGCGCCAGGGCTCGAGCCCACGTAGAGCCACCAGGCGACTGGCGTGCGGCCCGCGTCCGACCACTCAAAGGTGACAGCGGAACCCGTGAGGCTCGAGCCATAGGTGGGCGAGGTGATCGCCGGCCCTGGAAGATTGGCCCCGGAGAAGCTGCAGTCCTGGAAGCGCCATGCAGATGTGGCGCTGCGGTACCACAGACGCACGTAGACGGTTCGGCCGTCATACGGAAGCCCGCCGACGGTGAGCGTCAGGGTCGCCGCATTGAGAGACCCGCTGTCGAAGAGATCGCGTCCGCCGGGGCTCGTTCCGACGTAGAGCCACCAAGCCGTGACAGCGGTTCCGTTGTCCGCCCAGGTGAAGATCGCGGTCGTGCTGGTCAATGTAGATCCACAGCTCGGGCTCGTGAGCGCGGGCGGTGGAAGGGTCGCCGCGGTCACGGTGCAATCCTGAAAGTGCCAGGCGCGGCCGAGTGTCCGGTACCAGAGCCGCACGTAGAGGGTCTCGCCGTCGGTGGGAAGGCCGGAGACCGATGCAGTTGCGGCGCTGAGATCTCCGCTGTCGAACAGGTTATTCGCTCCCTGGCTGGTTCCGAGGTACAGCCACCAGTCCGTGACCCCAGCCCCGTTGTCCGTCCATGTGAAGATCGCGGCGCTGCCCACCAGCGTCGAGCCGCAGCTTGGGCTGGAGAGGGTGGGAGGTGGCAGATTCGCGGCTTGCAGGGCGCAGTCGACGAATTGCCAGGCGCCTGTTTGGAGATAGAAAAGACGTACATGCAGAATCCTACCGTCGCTGGGAAGTCCGGAGACCAGGGTGGAGAGGACAGAAGCGTTAAGCCGTCCGCTATCAAAGAGGTCGTTCGCGCCGACGTTCGAGCCGACATACAGCCACCAGGCCGTGATTCCCGCGCCGCCAGCGGTCCAGGTGAAGGTCTGGGAGGTGCTCGAGAGTGCGGAGCTGCAGGCGGGAGCAGTAAGAGACGGTCCCGCGCTCTGCGCTGAAGCGGAGCCTGCCGTAAGTGCGGTCAAAAGGATGAGGGCGACGATCCCGACAGCCCCGCCGCGAGCCGGAGTCGGCGTCCTCGGCCAAGACCCGTCACGCGTCGTCGCCGCAGCTGCCACGTTAGACCGCATCCGCACCCGCTCCGAAGGTCTCTATGAGGGAGCCTACACCTCTGCCTGCCCGCAGAACGTCCCCGTTGCTCGGCCGCCGATTCTAACCGCGTCGTGCGGGCCGAGCATCCGGCTCCGCTTCGCCAAGGGTCTGGCCGTTCCGGCAGCCCGCGACCCCCGGCGGCGATCCTCAGTCCAGCTACGTTCGATCACGACCCCAGCGTCTCCAGCCGCGCATACCATGCAGCACCCGGGCTGAAGCAAGGATCCAGACGGCTTCCATGCCGAGGAGGCCGCAAGACGTATACGGCGCCGCGCTTGCCTCGGGCGAGTGCGCGC
>DATGZK010000021.1:0-194851 GCA_035489755.1 Myxococcota bacterium | reverse complement strand
GAGGCCTTCATTGATGGCACCTTCGTCGGGGCCAAAAAGGGGGCTTCGCCGTCGGGAAGACCAAGCGCGGGAAGGGGACCAAGGTCATGGCAATTGCAGACCGCTCTGGTCTTCCAATCGCCGCCTGGGTTACGAGTGCTTCGCCGCATGAGGTCACGCTCGTCGAAAAAACGCTCGATGCATGTTTTCTCCGCCGATCACCCTGTCGTCTTGTTGGCGACCGCGCTTACGACAGCGATCCGCTCGACGCGCGACTCTGGAAGGAGCCGCGGATCGCGCTGATCGCGCCCCACCGCAGCGCGCGCAAGCGTCCTAAGACCCAAGACGGCCGGGCGCTGCGCCGGTACCGAAGACGTTGGAAAATTGAGCGCCTGTTCGCGTGGCTCCAGAACTTCCGCCGCATCCACACCCGGTACGAACGGCACGTCGAGAACTTTCTCGGCTTCGTGCTGCTCGGCTGTGCCCGCATCCTGTTGCGGCACTTATGAGACTGCCTCGAATCATCTCCACCTGACCGGGGCGTAGCCTCACTAATCTCGGAACACGATGTTGGCGCCCTCGGTCAGGATAGCCCGACGACGAGGGCCTTACAGTCGTCTTCTCTGCCATTGGACTCGATAAGAGCCAGAGTCGACTCGACTGGCCACCCAAAAAATGATCGCGCGGTTCCAGAACCTCGTCCACGCAAAAATCTCAAGAATGCCTCTCGGCTCATCGGCGGAATGCCGCCGGAGATTGCGAGGGACGCCTGCTCGAGCGCGCAGGCGTCGAGTCCCTGGACGGAGAATGATGGTATCACCTCGGCATTGAGGGCCTCGATGATGAGGTGGCAACGCTCCTCGTCGGTCATTTTCGCCCTGATGAGCGGAGTACGCCCCGTAAAGCCTCACGCAGCAGCGGTGGAGGGATTCGCCGCACCCTGGGGCACGTCGCCGGTAAATCTTGCTCGCAGACCTCCCGGCGGATATAAGACGGCAAGCTACCAGGACACACGGAAGAGTGGAATGTGAAACAGGCGGAGAATCTGCCCATGGATTCGAGCGGAAAGGATGGCGTGAACTCTGCGGTGGGCGCGGTGCGGGGAGACGGAGCGAAAGGTCCGGCGACCTGCGGCGCCCAGTCAGGCTGCCGGTGAGTCGCAGGACACGCCGCCGGAGTCAAGGGCCGGGTTTGTGGGGCTCGAGGCTCGTTCCGAGGCGCGCCCGCGGATGCGTTCGTTCATGTGGATGGGCCCGGCCATCCATCCGGTTCGAGCGCCATCCAGGTCTCCTGCGGTTCCGACCAACGATCCGGATGCCGAGATTCAACTCGTCGCACCAAACGCCTGGCTGTCCCCGTCGATCACACACCCGCGAGCCGAGCAGTTCGCCGTGCGGGCGGGCCTCGCGAGCGGCAGCCAGGCACGCGCGAAATCGCCCGCGCCGTGGACCTCGTATGGAGGCAAGAACGGATTTCATGAAGATGGCCCGACGAGATGTGCAGAGAACGCGAGGGATCGAATGCGAAGATCCGGCTGAAGCTTCTGTACCCCGGTGCAAGGTACGCTGCTCTGGTTGGCGTACGGAGGCGCTGGTGGCCGCAGGCGCTACGGGTGGAGTGGGCGTGCTTCAATGGGTGTGTTTATGGGCACGACTGTGGTGATGGAAGAGCGGAGGGAGGCGCTCCAGGACCGTTTGGGCGTGGCGCTCGTCGCGGGCGCGTACGCGGCCGTGAATGCGTTTCTTGCGTGGCGGCTCCCTCTCTGGACGGACGAGATTTACACGCTTCACACGACTGCGGAAGGCCCGGTCGAGGCGGCGAGGAGGGCTCTCTCCTTCGAACTCCAACCCCCTGTCTACTTCGTGTTGGAAGCAGTCTGGCGCGCATTCTGGTCGGGACCGCTTGAGGCGCGTGTGCCATCGATTTTGTTCGGGGTCACGACCGTGGTGGTGGGAGCCGCGCTCGCCCATCGGCTGATGCCGGGGATCCGCACCCCATGGGCTGCTCTCCTCATCGCCACGAACCCGTTCGTGATTTGGGCCGGTAGCGAGGCACGCGTTTACGCACTCGTCATGCTCCTCGGAGCGGCGATTTGTCTGGTTTTCGTGCGCGTGCATCTGGAGGGTTGGAACAGAGAGCGGCCACTTCTCGTCGTGCTGGCCATCCTGGCGCTTTACACACAATACTACCTCGGCTTCCTCCTTGCAGCGGCCGGCGCGTCGCTGCTCTTGCTACGCAGGTACAGGGAGGCTGGGTGGTACGCGCTGGAAATGGGTGTGGTCCTTCTTCTATTTCTGCCTCAGATCGGGATTACGCTGCAGCAGGCGAGCGCCCATTCGAGCGTGCTCACCGCGCAACCAATCTCGATCAAATCGCTTCTCTTCGAGGCTGAGACCTGCATCGCAGAGCTCTCACTGCCGGTCGAATGGTTCTGGGGAAAGGACGATGCCTGGGTAAGGATGCTGCGGTGGGGAATCCGACTTGCGGTCGGGGCGGGCCTCGTAGGCGGCTTCTGGCGACGACGAAAGCGTCAGGATCACCTACCAGCGTTCGCACTGCTCGCGATTCTAACGGTAGTGCCGTACCTGACCGGCTCGGTGCTGACCCGGATCGTGGGTGAGCCCTGGTACTTCCGTCACTGGGCAGGCTTTGCGATACCGGCCGTACTCCTGCCGCTCGCGCTTGCAGGTGCGATCGGTTCACGGGCCGTCACCGCTGGAGCGCTCGTCGTGCTCCTCGGTGGCAACGTGGTCGCGTCGGCCATGGAGCTTGGGGACCTCGCAAAGACGGAAGACAACCGGAGGGTCGGCCAGGCGCTCGAGAATTTAGAAAGGGACAACGAGCCCATCCTGGTCGCCCCGGCTGACCGTGTGTGGTCGCTCGGCTTCTACTACCGCGGTCGCAACCGGCTCGTCCCGGTGCCCCGGGACCCCTCCTTCGAGACCTACCGGCGCGAGGACATCTTTCCGAAGACTCCCGCTGCGTTTCGGGAGGCTCTGCACCGTGCCGGTGATCCGAAAGCGGTGTGGGTCCTCACTGGGGACATTGAGTTGAGGCGCATGGCGGAGGAGTCCCTGGCAGAGCAGTGGCAAGAGGACCTCCACCTCCAGTTCGCCGGTGAGACTTCGCTCACGCACTTCGTTCAGACAGTTCCTTTGCCCTAGATCATCTCGCCGACCTTGAAGTTCCGGTTCGGTCAAATCGCTCACGCAGCGACCAGTGCGCCTCCACGGATGTGATCGAGGGTGGGGTTCAGCGGGGGTCAGGCCACGGCGAGCGAGCTCCCCAAAAGTGCAAACCGATCAAGGGTAAAGCCCAAGGAAGGAGGCGGCTGCGCGCCCGGCTCATGAGGTCCCCGCGAAAAGCACGACCTGACCCATTTCGGGGTTTTCCCATGGTCGCGCACGAACACCTGCCGCGCCACGCACGGTACCGTGGGTACCCTCACCCACCTCGCCAGGGCGCCCGCTCAGTTCGACCGCTTCGCAGTACCATCAAGCCGGCGCAGATAGCGACCGAAGGGCAAGGAGCACTGCGGTTTCTTGCCGAAGAAGCGTCGACGCGGCGCAGGAGCCAGTACGAGCACCAAACGGCCGCCGTTCTCGCCGGAAGGCGAAGGATCGTCCGCCTTGAGTGGCACAGGTTCGATCCTCTCGGCTCCGGACGCGACCCACGCCCCAGACGCTAGGGATCCGGCCGACGAGGGCGCCGAAGCACGGTCCTCAATCCAGATCAAGGCGCTTCGCGGCTCCGCCTGGACCATCGCCACATTCGGCGCCGGCCAGGTCCTTCGCCTCGGCAGCAACTTGGTCCTCACCCGATTGCTCTACCCCGAGGCGTTCGGGCTGATGGCCCTGGTGCAGGTGTTCCTCTATGGGCTGCAGATGGTCTCTGATGTGGGTGTCGCGACGAGCGTGATTCAGCACCGGCGAGGAGATGAATCTCGTTTCCTCAACACTGCCTGGACACTCCAGATCATCCGCGGCGGGGCTCTCACACTCCTCGCCGCCCTGATTGGGCAGCCAGCGGCGTGGTTTTATCACGAGCCGTCGCTCGGCCTTTTGCTTCCGGCTGTGAGCCTCACCGCTGCGATCGCCGGCCTCCAATCGACCGCTGTGCTGAGCCTGCGCCGGCATATGCAGCTAGCTCGGATCAGTCTCCTCGACTTGGGCGTCCAAATCGTCGGGATTGTCACAAATGTTGTGCTCGCCTACGAGCTGCGGAGCGTCTGGGCCCTCGCGATCGGGGGAGTGGTGGCCGAGCTCCTTCGCACAGCGGTGAGCCACCGGCTCGTTCCCCGATACCGCAACCGGCTCGAGTGGGATCCTGAAGCGGCGCGAGCGATCTATGACTTCGGCAAGTGGATCCTCCTGAGCAGCGCCTGTTTTTTCATCGCGGGGCAGGCGGATCGGCTGTACCTGGGAAAGCTCGGCGGCGTTCAGATTCTCGGCGTGTTCGGCATCGCGGCGCTGTTCAGCGAGTCACTGCTCTCGCTTGTTACGAACCTGACCCAGGGCGTCCTATATCCTGCGTTGAGCAAGGTGGCACGGGAGCAGCCCGCCCGTATCTGCGAGGCCTACTACCGGGCGCGGCGATTCCTCGACTTACTCGCACTTCCGCTCTGCGGTGCGCTCTGCGCAGCGGGCAGCTCTTTGATCAGCCTGCTCTATGACACGCGGTACCAGGAGGCGGGCTGGATGCTTCAGCTGCTCGCGATCCGGGTTGCGATGGGTGCAGTCCTCACGCCCTGCGAGACCTGCCTCTTCGCCATCGGGCAGACCCGTTACAGCTTCCAACGCAGCCTCGCGCGGGCGGTCTGGGTTGTGGGGGGAATCCCCATTGGATGGTGGTTCTTCGG
Source organism: Myxococcota bacterium (assembly GCA_035489755.1). Classification (GTDB taxonomy): domain Bacteria; phylum Myxococcota_A; class UBA9160; order UBA9160; family UBA9160; genus UBA9160. The sequence continues at coordinate 190,014 of DATGZK010000021.1, read as the reverse complement.
CCTTCATGGTCTGGTGACAACGAGCGCACTTTCGGAGTTCCCGGTGTTGTTGGTCCTCTGGCCCGCGTTTCGCCGGCACGGACTGCTGCGGCCACTCCGAGAAGCGCAATCCCTCCTACTCTTTGGCGCCGGCTTCCTTCTCGGTAGTGCCCTCAAGACTGCGCCGCACTGGATCCATCGGTGAGCGATCGTCCTCCCATCCGGCGCGTGGCGCTCTTTAGCCCAAGCTGGCCGCTTGGCGCGCTTCCCAACGGCGTGGTCAGTTTCGTGCACAACATCCGGGAGGGGTTCGAGGCGTTGGGAGTCGAGACGGACATCATCGCCTCCCAGGTGTCCGGGGAGCCCGGTCCGCGGGTGGTGGACCTCCGGCGTCTCCCGCCGAAACCCGCCGTCGCGCGAGCCATGGAGCGGATCCTCGAGCTCGGATTCCCTGATGTCATCCGCCGGCGAAGATTCGCGTCACTGATCGCGCACGCCGTGGAGGGGCTCGAGGAAAAGGGGCCTGTCGACGTGCTGGAGATCGAGGAGTCATGGGGGCTGGCCGAGGTCGTGCGACGTCGCTCCCGCGTCTTTACGGTGGTGCGCCTACACGGCCCTTGGTTCTTGAACGGCCGGGCGCTCGGGGTACCAGAGGACCGTTCTTTCCGCAGGCGCAACGCGTGGGAGAGGCACGCGATCGCAGCGGCAGATGCAGTGTCGGCCCCCTCGCGCGCTGTCTTGGAGCAGGTGCGCGGGGTCTTCGGTCTCGCCCTCCCGCGGGCGGAGGTGATCCCAAACCCCGCCCCGACGGTGCCAGTTGCCGAGCGCTGGCGGCCCGAGGCGTGTGAGCCCGACCACATCCTCTTCGTGGGACGCTTCGATCGACACAAGGGAGGCGATCTCATGCTCGACGCATTCCGCGACGTGCTGCGCGAGCGTCCCACTGCACGCCTCACATTCGTCGGTCCCGATCACGGCCTGGTCGACGACCGGGGACAGCGATGGGGTCTGCCGGACTACGTTGCCGCCCACTTCCCACGACCTGCTGACCAGGCAAAGATTCATCTTCACGGGCGAGCGCAGCCCAGTGAGATCGAGGCGCTGCGGCGCCGCGCTGCGGTTACAGCAGTTGCTTCTCGGTACGAGATCTTCGGCTACACCGCCCTTGAGGCCCTCGCTTTCGGGTCGCCGCTGGTGGCGCCCGAGGTGGGGGGACTTCGCGAAGTCGTGCGGCAAGGGGTCACGGGCATTCTCTTTCGGTCAGGTGATGCCAGTAGCCTTGCTACGGTCTTGATTGACCTCCTATGCGATCCGGCGCGCGCCGCTCGGCTCGGTGCCGAGGCCGCGCGCGATGCGGAGGAGCGCTTCGGAACGCGCGCGATCGCCGCTGCTACGCTTGCCTTCTATGAGCGCGAGCGGCGCGTACGTTGCTGACGGTCGGCGGTCACATTTCGAAGTCGGGCCGGCACTTGTGCTGACCCGTTTCGATGTCATTCCTCCTCCGCACCTTCCTAGTGTACCGTCAGGCGTGTAACGACGGCACGGACGCGACGCGATTCACCGCAATCGAGTATCCAGTCATCCCGCGTGGCCGCTGTGCGGCACCCCGCGATACGCCTGAGACTGGCGGAGATTCGGACGAGCTCCCCGCAGCCAAACCGCCTCGAGCGGACGTCAGCTCGCCATCAGAGCGACGGCGGAGCCTCGCCCCTTCCGCAACCCCGCTCAGAGCACCGGCTAGAAAGAGCGCCGGCGGCCCGCCGCCGCTGACGTTTGGAATGGAGTCGAGCGCCGTAATCACCACTATCAACGCGAGTCCGGCGGTCAGCATTCGGTCCGTCCAATCGGGGAGGCGGCGGAGGCGCATGGCAGCGAGTAGCACGGGCAGCGTCAGGAGACCGAACAATCCGACGAATCCGATGACGCCGTAAGTACCCAGCACGATGGCCCAGAGGCCGTCCGTCGGGGGGCTAAAGTTAAAGTTAGTCGTCTCATCGTAGACGCGGTTACGGCCCCAGTAGCCCCAGCCGAACCAGATCCGCTGCCGGGCCCGCTCAAGCAGCAGCTCCTCGGTCACGAGCCGGACGCGTAGTGAGCCGGCGCGATCGGTGGAGACGACACTGGCCATGTTGAGCAACGTCTCAGCGGGCACCAAGTCCTCTGCTCGCAAGATCGGATAGGCCAGCACCAGCACAGCAACGACGGCGGCGAATCGCATCTGACGCTTCGGACTCGCGAATAGAACCAGGAGCGTCCCCGTGATGCCGTAGAGGATGGGCCCCATGCTCTTCCCCAGGAGCAGAAGCCCCCACGTGATGGCCACGACCATGCGTGGCGGAAGCCCGAACATCCGCCGACGGAGGCGATACAGTACCACCGAGGCCATAACGCTTAGTGACATCAAGTACGCGAGTCCAAGGCCATGGCCCACGAATACGCCTGGGCGATAGCCCCCGCCGCGCATCTGCTGCACAAATTCGTGGGGGTGATAGCCGTACACCATCCGATGCAGCTGCGGGCTCATGACGATTTCGAAGAGCATCGGCAATGCGTACACCAAAGCGACCCCCACCCAGAAGAGGAATAGGGGTATGAGGTCCCTTGGCCGAGAGAAGAGGCGTCGGCCAAGAATGAAGGGAACCCCGAGGGCGATGAGCTGGGTGGTGCTCATGTCGATTGCGTCCTGCACTCCCAGGCCTGGGAGGTGATGCTCCCCGAAAAAAAGGGGATCGCTGTTGGTGAGCGCCGTGGGGATCGGCCCCAATAGGAGGGGGAGGAGAAATACCTCGCAGCCCGTACCGAGTGCTTTGCCAGAGAGCATTCTTGGAGCGAACAGGAGACAGCCCACGAGGGCACTTAGCGTTGCTATCTGGCCGCGAGCGAGGAAAACCAGAGGCAACTTGAATCCTAGGCCCACAGGGAGCACGAATCCCGCCCCGAGGATCGTAAAGATCGCCCCCTCGCGTGCACCTCGTCGCGAAAAGACAAATAGTGAAAGCGGAAGCCAGAGGATCAGTGCGAGATAGGCGACCGGAGTTACATGGTCCACTATGAGGGTCTGGCCTCCAATGCCTCATTCGAATTGAATGCCAACCGACGGCCTCCCGCGCTCCTCGCGGTCGGGCCGCCGAGAGCCATTCAGAACCGGTCCCTCGCCAGGCTACAGGCTAAGGCTAGAACCCATCTCACAAATGCCCAAGCGGGTTGAGTGCTGCGCTGGGCTTGCCCTGCAATGTGGAGGATCGGAGAAAACGGACGAGCCGCTCCACAACGGTCACGAAAAGACCCGGTGCAGGTGCTGCACCCTGCTGCGGATGGAATCATTCGCGCTCGCAGGTCCACAGGTACCACCGCTCCACGCGATCGGCTGCGATGCCTGACCGAACGGCTCCCTGGGCGCTCCGATCTCCCGCAGCTGGACCTGCCTGGGTCGACCCATGAAGGCCTTCCGATCCTTGGCGCATTTGGCGCGCCAGCGGGCACCCGTCCCCCTTCGGGCCGTCAGAGCGTGCGCGGCGTTCGGCCACGTGGCGTCCCCCGTCGAGACCACGTCGACCCGCACCAGGGATTGTGGTCCGCGCCCGGCAACCGGCTGGCGATCGCGACCCTGGCGGCCCGCGGCACCGGCTTCCCGACGAGCAGCGCCACACCTCTCCCCTTAAAGCGGCACTCCAGAAGGATAGGCGTCTGCCTCACTGTTACTATGCCGGCGGTGCCCGTATTTTTGCGAAGTTTTGCGGTGTCGCGAGCCTGTGGGGGCAATATCTGGAGTGCCGACCAGCGCTGCTGCCCCTCATTCGCGACCACCGCTTCGCGGGGCCACCTGCAACCGCGGGCCGCAGAACGTTCGCGGACACGCGAGTCCGGCATCCGACCGAGTCGGAGATGCGTAGGCGGAAAGCTGCCGTGCGACCCCGTCGAGCCTCGCCGATGACGATCCGGTGGCCGATACTCTTGACGGCTCTGGCGCTGCTGGCCGCGGTAGCGTTCGGGTGGGCGGCCGCACGCCGCGCGTTGGCCACCTACGTAGAGCTCCAAGCCTTGCGACTCGATCCCACCGGTGCGCGTGGTTTCGAGGATGCGAACCGACGCCTCGGCCCGCCCGTGCCGGGGACTGCCCGGGTCGTCCTGTTCGGAGACTCCCGGGTGTCGGGCTGGCATGAGCTGCCACCGCTGCCAGCCGCAGAGATTGTGAACCGCGGCCGACCCAGCGACACGACCGCGCAGGGCTTGCTCCGCCTCGGCCGCGACGTAGTCGCTCTCGAGCCCGGAATCGTGGTGATCCAGTTCGGAATCAATGATCTGAAAAACATCGGCCTGTTCCCGGAGCGAGCACCCGAGATCGTGCAAGCGTGTACGAGTAACCTCGAAGAGATAGTCGGACGCCTTCGCGCCGCCGGAGTCGAAGTAGTGCTTCTGACCATCTTCCCGGTGGGCCCGGTGCCCTGGATCCGCCGCCCTTTCTGGTCAGAGCGCATTCCCGAGGCGATCGCCGCGGTGAACCAACGGCTTCTTGCCTTGGCCGGACATGGAGTGACGGTTCTCGACTGCGGCGCTGTGCTCGCGGACGATTTGCGGCTCCGGCCACGATTTGCCGACGGAACTCTACACCTGAGCCCCGCAGGCTATGTGGCGCTCGGAAGCTGCGTCGCGCCAACCCTACGCAAGCTGGTCTCGGATCGTCTGGCGGCTCAATAGACCGTGCTCTTCAACTCCATCGAATTCTGGATCTTCTTTCCCGTCGTCTTCACCCTGTATTGGTCGTTGAGGGGTCGCCTCGAGCTACAGAACGGGCTGCTGCTGTTTGCAAGCCTCTTCTTCTACGGCTGGTGGGATGTCCGATTTCTCTTTCTCTTCCTCTTGACCACGACCGTCGACTTCTATTGTGCACTCATGGTTGGATCAGGTGCCGTCGCCGCCCGACAGCGCGCCATCGTGTCTCTCATACTCGTCGGCTCCGCCTTTGCCTGCGTGACCGTCCGGTGGGATGCTGTGAGCTGGACCCAGAGCGGCCTGCGCATCTCGCTTCTGGTGGACTGGCCCCACCTGCTGCCGGCCTCATTGGCCGGCTGGGCAGTATTCCTCACCACCACAGTGGTGGTCGTCGCCGTCAACCTGTTGCACCGGCGATTCACGAGGATCGGTGAGGTGGAGCGACGGAGACGGTTCCTGGTCGCCAGTATCGTCTCCAATCTCGGTGTCCTGGGCTTCTTCAAATACTACGATTTCTTCGCTGACAGCTTCTTGGTTCTGGTTCATGGGCTGTTCGGTTCCGCGCCTCACCCCTGGATGCTGCACCTCGCGCTGCCGGTCGGAATTTCGTTCTACACCTTTCAGTCCATGGCCTACACGATCGAGGTCTACCGGAGCCGTGTCACGCCCATGACGCGGTACTTCCCCCTGGGATCGTATCTATCGTTCTTTCCGCTCTTGGTGGCGGGACCGATCGAACGGCCATTCCATCTGCTCCCGCAGTTTCTATCGACACGCACGTTGACGGGAACCCGGATTCGCGACGGTGTGTGGCTCTTCTTCTGGGGACTCTTCAAGAAGATGGTGGTGGCCGACAACATGGCCAAGATCGTGCATACCGTCTTCGCGCCTTATGATGGCGCGGGAACCTCAGCGCTGGTGCCCCACGACGGGCTGCGCCTGCTCGTCGGGCTCTACGCATTCGCCTTTCAGATCTATGGCGACTTCTCGGGCTACAGCGATATCGCGCGCGGCTCGGCCAAGCTGTTGGGTTTCGATGTGATGTTGAACTTCAACCTGCCGTATTTCGCAATCAGCCCGTCCGATTTCTGGCGACGGTGGCACATCAGTCTCTCCACATGGCTTCGCGATTATCTCTACATTTCTCTGGGTGGAAATCGCCACGGAGACCTTTTCACCTATCGCAATCTCTTTCTGACGATGCTGCTGGGGGGACTTTGGCATGGTGCCGCCTGGACGTTCGTTCTGTGGGGGGCTTACCACGGGCTGCTCCTGATAGGTTACCGGCTGATTGCGCCCGAGCTGGGCGAACGCCCGAGGAGGGCATCGACGACCAGGATCGATCCTGAGGGAGCCCCAACCTGGTGGCGACTCAGAGGACTCCGTGGACTGCTCTCGCGAGGGTCGGTCGCCGGCGGCCAGGTCGATTTGAGGACGAGAACATTGCGTTTGGCCCGAACGCTCGGCCTGTTCGGGCTCGGCGTCGTAATGTTTCATCTCACTTGCCTCGGTTGGCTGCTCTTCCGCGCACAGAACCTGACCACCGTCAGGATCTTTCTTGAGGGAATCTTGCGGCACCCCGGCGGTTCTGCGGCGGCCGGGGAACTCTTCTGCAACCTCATCTTCTACGGCTGGTTCCTGGCGCTCTTCGAGGTGCTTCAGCGCTTCTCGGAGACACTCAACCCGATGCCATTCCTCCCGCGTCTGGTGCGTGTCACGATCTGGGTGTTTCTCGTGATGTCGCTCCTGACCCAGTCGGCAGGACACAAGCAGGAGTTCATCTATTTTGCCTTCTGAGACAATGCGAGAGACGGGGATTGCCTCGAGTGGCGTTGGCGGACTTCCCGGGCGGGAGGGGTGGCGCGCGGGGTTGAGTCGGATCCTGGGACACGCCTTGGTATTCGTTTACGTCCTGGTTGCAGCGGAGGCGTATCTGCGTCTTTTTGCGCCGCAGCCAATTCTCCCGCGCCACGTGATCGACTCGGGCTTCGGCATCCGTACGAATAGTCCTTCCGATCACTACTGGCAGCGAACCCCCGACGTGCAGGTAGAGATTCGAACCAACTCCAAAGGTATCCGTGCCGACCGCGAGATCCCGTACCACAAGCCCGAGGGTGTGAAGCGCATCGTCTTGCTCGGAGACTCGTTCGGCATGGGATACGAGGTGGAGCTGAAGGACACGTTCCTCCAGCGCTTGGAGGACGCGCTGAGAGTGGCGGGAGAGCCGGTCGAGACGATCAACCTCTCGGTTTCCGGCCACGGGAACGCGGAGGAGCTCCTGATGCTTCGCCACGAGGGGCTGCGGTACGAGCCAGATCTGGTCTTGGTCGCGTGGCACATCAGCGATCTAGACGACAACACGCGGTCCAATCTGTTCGCCCTGCGGGACGACAGGCTGGTCCAGGTGAACGAGGTGTATTTGCCAGGCGTGAAGACCCGAGTGTGGCTCGAGCGATTCGCCGCGTACCGCTGGGCGGAGGCGAACAGCCATCTCTACACGTTCGTTCGCGAGGATGTGGCCGGGAACGTCAAGACCTTCCTGACATGGCTTCGGCGCAGCAAGGGACCCACGCGGGCGCCGCCGGGCGAGGCCGCCGCGGCTCCCGCCGAAGATGAACAGGTCTCGTACTCAGACCGGCTAACACTGGCGCTACTCCGTGAGATGAAGCGCGAGTCCGAACAGGCGGGAGCACGCTTCCTAATCGTGGAGCTTCCGACCCGCATCTCACGAACCGAGTTTGCCTCCTCCCTTCCGCATCTGGGTCCAAGGGACGGCGGCCTGGACGTGGTCTCGGTGAAACCGGCCTTCGACCGCCACCGCGGCGAGCTGCTCTATTGGGAGCGCGGGCACTTCCACTTTACGCCGCTCGGCTGTCGGCTCGTGGGGGACGAGGTGGCTGAGCAGATCCTTCGGGAAGGTCTGCTTCGCAGCATCTCCGAGAAACCCGCAAAGGTGGACATCAGGCGGCCTGAGTCGTGAAGAGGAGAGCTGGCACCTTCGGCGCCTCGTCGGTGCGCCACGCGCGATACGAACTCGGCCCGCCTGCAGTCGCGACCTCGCGCGCCACCGTCGAATGCGAGTGGCTCAATCGAGCAGCGATGGTACGCCGCGACCACGAATCGGACTATGACCGTTCGCCCCGGGTGTTGCGTTCACTGCTTGAAACCGCTCAGGCAGCTTCACCCCCCGCGGTTCGAGCCACCTTTGAAGCCAGCGCCGATGTTGGGGAGCGATGCCCTCTCGTCGCGTAGCAGATCTCCCCGCGGATAGTCCACTGATCACTCGGGGAGGGCAGAGAAGACTGCGTCGAATGCGGAGATGAGGCGGGCCACATTCAGCGGAGTCGAGAACTCCTGCTCGACCCAGGACCGGCCAGCGGCACGAAGACGATGCCGGAGCTCGCGGTCCAACAATAGCCTGCCGAGCGCTCCGGCCAGCGCACTCGAATCGCCGGGGGGGACCAGTAGGCCTGTCTCGTTGGGACGTACGAGCTCGCGAATCGTCGGCAGGTCTCCGCTGACGACACAAACTCCACGCGCCATTGCTTCCATCAGCGCAACTGGGATCCCGTCGCGGTCCCCGAGCGGATCGATCTGACAGGGAAGTACAAAGACGTCTGCATCTTCGACCGTCTTTAGTACCTCGGCATGATGCAGCGCCCCAGCGAGAGTGACATGACGTGCGAGGTTCAACCTTGAGATATGGGCCTCGAGTACTGCTCGCTCGACGCCCTCCCCCACGATCTCGACGTGAATGTCCGGGTGATTTCGTCGTAGGTCCGCGATCGCTTCCAACAGGATGTCGAATCCCTTCTTTGCGACGAGGCGTCCCACCGACACAATCCGCGGCGACCTTCGCTCCCCTCGCTTAGGCTCTTGACAGCGCGGGACATCCACGCCTGCGCGAACCACGGGAAGACGGTCATTGGGAATATCTGCGATGGCACGATAGAAGGAGCGATGCCAATGACTGATGCAAGCGACGAATCGCGCGCGGTTGATTTTCTCGGCGAGAAGGGTTCGGTTCGCGAAGAGGTCGTTGGCATGGCCTGTAAAGCTGAAGCCGATGCCAAGCTCATGAGCCGCATACATCGCAATTGTGGTAGGGACATGCGCCATGTGAGCATGTAGGTGCCCGATAGAGGCCGGCCGCAGTCTCTTCGCGAGCGCGAGAGCCGCCACGCTTTGCCAGAGGATCCGAATGCGCCGGCTCGGTGGAAGGTCCCGGGCCATGGCGGTATCACGCAGACTCAAGGCCAGTGTCCCTGCGCTCCGCATCGGGTGTCGCACGAGTTCGGTGAGTGCATCGATCAGCATCCGACGCAGACCTGCCCCGTATACCGGCACGGCCTCGTCTCCGAGCGCCTGGAGGCTGGCCTCTCCAAGGCCGCGTTCTGGATCGTGCACCGAGACGGGGAGCACTGCCCGCCCGCGCTCGCGTAGGGCCAAGAACTCGCGGTAAACGAAGGTCTCGGAGCGCGAGGGCAGCGAGCCCGCAACGTAGGCGACGACCCTCGGCGCGGGATGCACCTTAGACAGATGGTTCATCCTGGCAATCGTAGGGAATCATTTGTCTCCGACTCCTCTTCCCGAAGTACGGGGGTGGGGCAGGCTCTGCGCCCCACCTCTCCAGCGAACGAGCCGATTAGAGATTGACGAGATAAGGGAGTCCCCTCGGGAATGGGCGACTCCCGCGTCTTGGCTGCGTTCGTTCGCTGGAGAAGAGCTGAGGCCGAAGCGGGGCAGGCAATCCCTTGAAAATGCTAATTCTGCACGGGCCGAGTGGGGACCCGCTGATCCCGCGGCGGGTGCAAGGGAGATGGGATTCCATGGATGACCGCGAGGAGTTCGAGGAGGTCCACCAGGGCCCCATCGAAGAGATCTTTCACGATCCTCGCGGATTGCTCCGCCGTCGCGCGCGGCCGATGGTCCTCGTCGCCGTCCGCGGCTTGGTCGTTACAGCGGACCTGACCGCGGTCAAGCCGACGCAGTTCGTCGACCAGGCGATCCTCCCAACGGTGGGCAACCCTAAGCCGAAGCAGGTGCCGCCATTGGAGAGGGCGACGGGTTGGACGCCAGGCTCTCTGGACGCTGAACTGCGGAAGTCGAGCACTCCGAGAGGCGCCCCGTGAGGGTCTCGGAGATCCGGGTGGGAGGGCTCGGCTTAGCGAACCTGGACCGACATCAGATTGTCGAATACGTGTTCCAGAGCCTGGACGGGGGCAAGGGTGGGTGGGTCATCACGCTCAACACCGACCTCCTGCTCCAATGCACGCGCGACCCTGAGCTCAGGGCGCAGTACGAGCGGGCTGAACTGCGCGTAGCGGACGGGCTCCCATTGATGTGGGCAGCGTGGCTCCAGGGAACGCCCCTACCAGATCGTGTCGCGGGTTCCGATCTCGTGTGGCTCCTCGCGGAAGCTGCGGCCAGAACCGGGCGCTCCCTCTACCTGCTCGGCGGCGATTCGGGGGTTGCTGACGGCGCTGCAGCGCGACTCCGCGCTGAACTGCCGAATCTTCGAATCGTTGGATATTCGTCTCCCCGTATCTCGGGGCGTCCAACCGCGCAGGAGGTCGATCACGTGCGCGAGACGCTTCTTGCTGCGAGACCAGACCTTGTCTACGTCGCACTCGGGGCGCCCAAGCAGGAATGGCTGATCGCGTCGCTGCGCGACGAGTTCGCCGGTACCTGGATGATCGGTGTCGGGATCAGTCTCTCGTTCGTGGCCGGATTCGTGGATCGCGCTCCCCTCTGGATGCAGCGGGCTGGGTTGGAGTGGCTGCACCGATTGTTCCAAGAGCCGAAGCGGCTCGGCCGGCGCTATCTCGTCCACGACCTCCCATTCGTTTTGAAGCTGCTAATGGACGCTCTAACGCACCGTTACTTAAACGCGGGGCGATCGACGCCGGAACGCGTACCCATGGACCTCGACCAGGCTGCCTCTGCGCGTCAGTTGGCTCCCTCGCGGAGCTCGGAGATGACCATGCCCGTCAATGCAGTCGACGATATCCGGACGTTTGATTCATGGGCTACGGACTATTACGAACCCTTGGCGCTCCGATACTACGACAGCGCTATCGCGCGGATGCTCGATCTCCTTGCGGTGGGCAAGGGCGGTCTCATTCTCGACGCGGGATGCGGGACAGGCGTGCATTCGGTCCGCGCTGCAAAGGCTGGCTACCGGATCGAGGCCGTCGACATGTCCGAGGTAGTGCTCGATGTGGCGCGAGAGCATGCGCGGGTAGCGGGCGTGGCCGACCAGATCCGTTTGAGCAAGGCAAACTTGACGCGGCTCGACTTCCCGAGCGGTCACTTTGACGCGATTTTCTCCTGGGGCGTCATCATTCACATCCCCGAGATCGAAGCTGCCCTCGCCGAGCTTTGCCGCGTGCTCAAGGCCGGTGGCCGAGTGGCGCTTCAGATCACCAACTTGCGCTCCATCGACTATTCTCTTGAACGCTTGGCCCGCTCGGTACTCCGGAAGCCTGACACCAGCTTAAGCTGGTCGCGCTTCGGCGCTGGTTCATGGTGTGAGATGAATGGCGGTAGGCTCTTCAACTGGCATCTCGACATCCCAGCTGTCTCCCGTTACCTCGAATCCGAGCTGCCCCTCTGCCGTACCTACCGCGGAGCAGCCGAGTTCACAGAGCTTCATCGGCGCTTCTCTCGGCGCTCCATCCGCAACGCCTTCCGCCAGATCAATCGCTTTTACTTCTCAGCGGGTCTGCCGGCAAGCATTGCGAACACCAACCTTCTCGTCTTCGAGAAAAGGTCATAGATGCGGAGGAGGTCCTAGGTGATACACGAGGTTATACCAACCGCCAACCCCAGACCCTACTCGGAGGGGGCCTATCTCGCGCCGACATCCTGAACACTGACACGTTGTGGAGGCTGCTTTCGAAGTCGATAAGACTTAGCTCGCGCAACTCCATTTCGGTGGCTCGAGGACGCCCCCGGTCGGCGCGAAGCCCATCCGGTTGAGCGTGGCAGCGACATGCTCGTCCGAAAGTGCCGTCTCCCGATCTACGTTCGGGTAGGAGCGTTACGTCAACTTCCGCGGGTAAGAAGCGGCTAACCTACCGCGACTGGAAAGGCCGCAAACCGCGCGACCTATGCCTGTTCCCTCGGTGAGCACCGAAAACCGGCCATGCGTGATCACCTGAAAACCGGCCACAAGCCTCTAGGGGGTTGGCGAGCTCCGCGGTTTTTCGGTCGAAGCGTCCGACCCCGACCACGGGTTTCGAGCCACCGGCGGGTTCGGGCCTCCATGCCGTTCGTGATGGTACGCCGGTAGAGCACTTCCAGCCGCTCAATGATGGCCAGAGTGAAGTAGACGTTCTGCGGCGGCAGCTGACAAGGAAGCCACGTGGAGGAGCGTGGTCGGGAGCTGCGCGAGGTGATTGCGCGACTCGGACGGCAGCGCCGCAATGATCCTGTCCCGAAGTCCCTGCAGAGGGCGCGATAAAGCCGTCGGTATCCTCCTAGCTTGCAGTGTTTAAGGAGCATTCTCGGTGTACGCGGGGGGGCCGATATCGGGTATCACGATACTCGCGACGCTGCCGCGCCGGAGGTTCGGCTAGGGCATGAGAAGCGGTTGCCCGGGCACCCCGAGCGCCCCGAGCGCCCCGAGCGTTCCTGTCACATCCCACGCGCCGACCGAGGTTGGTGAAGGCCTCGGGTTGAGCCCAAAGTCAACTTGCACGGGCACGCTCGGTGGCTCACCAACCGACGTTCCTACACCGACAGGAGCAGAGCCTGCGAGCAGCTTGAAGTCCGTCGCAACTGCTGGTGTTGAGGAGGCAAAGGGATTTGTGCCAGTGCTGAGGTTATTGCTGATCGCGCAGTTCGTCCCCACGCAGCTCACCGCCAGCCCCTTGCCGGTCTGGTCATAGGCCAAGTTGTTTCGGATGGTCGTTCGGTCGGGCGCGTTGCCCGAGGTTCCTACAAGCTGAGATCCTCCGCTTCCACCCCCGCCGCAGCCGTTTCCGACCGTCTTGAAGAAGGCAGTGTTGTTGTAGATCTCAATGTTCGAGATCGGTGTGACTCCTGTCGTATCCCATAGCCTGATCTCGTAAGGCGTCGTGTCCAGGTCTTGGATGTTCAGGATGTTGTTCCTAAAGACCGTGCGCTGCCCAGCAAGTGTCACCATCCCGCACGAGCTTGGGTTGTTCATCGTGATGAAGTCGCGCTCCTCGATGCCGTCGTGGCCGTATTCTGGACCGACCGCGCTGCCCTCCTGCGTGTTAAGACTGGTTACGTTTGCGCCGCTGCGGATCGTGGGGCCGATCCAGTTGTTGTCTGAGGCGAGCCAAAAGAAAGTGCCTCCGGTCGCGACGTTTCCCCCGGCACACTGCGGACCACCGCTGTCGTTCTGGCCCCCCTCGATCCGAAAGGCGGTTGCTCCGTCTGGAGCTGCACGGCCAAAGTTGTGAGAGATCAAAGCCGTCTTGGCGCATACCACCCTGATGACGTGACTCGTGCAGGTCCCGGTCTGGGGGCTGAGGTCTAGGCTATTTCCGATGATACCTCCGTGATGGATGCCACCGAAGAAGGCATAGGAACAGTTTTGCCCAGAATTCTGTAGGCCGGTGAAGTTGTTCTCGATCATCCCGACCTGATCGTGGGTGCCATCGCCATTGTTGTTGAAGTCGTTGAAGAGCGCGCCGTACTCGAAGCCGGCGGTGACTTTGTTCCTGAGCATGGTGATCTGGGAAGTGTGGTTGGCGACTCGGTTCGACCCGCCGACAGCGGCGTTGTAGTTGTTAGATGAGCCGGTATCCGTACCTGTCCAGTTGATCCCTACCACACGCCAGTCCGTCGCGGCTGTCTGGAAGCCAAGGGCTGGCTGGGTATTGAGGGCCGCGCCGATGGAGACGGTGGCTTGGCCCGTTCCATAGGAGCCGACGTAGCCCGGCCCAGCCGTCGTCATGTCATAGCCGCCGGTCGCGGTAAAGGTATCGCCGCCATTGAAGAGGATGCGCCTCGCACCCGACGCGATGGCACTCGACATGGCAGTCTCAAACACGGATTGCTGGAGCACCGCCGCTCCCGCTGGACAACCTCCGGCGCCAGCAACGGGAGTAGTCGAGGCCGCGATGCACTCGGTCGCGGTCCCGGTCCAGGTCGTGTTCGCCGCAGTGACGGTGATCGGGCTGAACGTCACGGAGCACGACTGGCCTGCCGTGTTGGTGATGGTGAGCGTCGGTTGGTAGGTCCCGGCGGTCTCGAAGAGGTGAGCGGAGACTGGACCTGTCGCCGTGTTGCGTGAGGTATGGTCCGCATACCCGTAGCCCTGGTCTCCCCATGTTCCAGAGTTCGGGTCGTTGAAGTTCCATTGATAGTTGAGGTCGCGGAAGGACTGGTTTGCGGTCGCGGTGAGCGTAGAGTCCTGCGCCCACGATGTCGAAGTGTACTGTCCGTTGGTCCCCGAGGCGTCGAAGAACACGAACAGGGGCGCGGTACCGCTTGAGCGTGCGGCGATGGTGTTGGCGGCTGGGCAGGTAACCGCAGCCCGCGCTGGTCCGGCAGCGATGGGACTAAGTGCCGCAAGGATGAGCATCAATCGCCGCATCACGGTCCTCCTCGGTCTAGGCCCAGACGACTCTGTGCCAGCATAATCGGCCATCGAGTCCACGACCGCGTGATTGCCCTCACTTCTTGCACCCCCTCTTGGCTCCCAGTGACACGTTAGGGGACTGAAGGGCTACCCACAGGAAGAGTGATGGGTGCTTCCCCCACGGGGCAAGGTCGCCTCCGAATCTAGGGCTGCCCGAGGGATTGTTATTTGCCTGTGGCCTGCTCGAATCAGACTGGGTCCCGCGCGGAACCGCCGACTCTTTCGGCTGGGGCCCAGCATAGCGTCGCGCGACCCGACTCAGGAGCCGGCAGGCCTTCTCGTCTCGTCATCATCTCCCCGGCTCGTGATGAAGAAGCCACTCTGGATCGCACAATCGCGTGCATGGCCGCACAGACCGTCCCGCCCGTTCGCTGGATCATCGTGGATGACGGTTCGAGGGATCGAACACCGCAGATTCTTGAGGAGGCCTGCCGCGAACTGCCATGGCTCCGAGTGGTGCGGCGACCGGATCGAGGATCCCGTAGGCTCGGAAGTGGCGTGATTGACGCCTTCTACGACGGGTACGCGACGATAGATGTCGACTACGACTTCGTCGCAAAGATGGACGTCGACCTCGAGTTCGGACCAACCTACCTCGAACGGGCCGTCGCGCTCTTCCGGACGAATCCGAACCTGGCCGCGCTCAGCGGGAAGGTGTTCCGTCGGGAAAAGGGACTGCTCGTTGAAGAGTTCATGATCGATGAGATGGTCGCAGGGCAATTCAAGCTCTATCGCCGAGACGCCTTCGAACGCATCGGTGGTTTCGTTCGCGAAGTCATGTGGGATGGGATCGACTTTCATCGTGCGCGGATCGCTGGTTTCCGGACGGCCAGTTTTGACGATCCCGAGCTGCGGATCGTTCATCTTCGGCTCATGGGCTCGTCCGATCGGAGCGTCTATCGTGGCCGGCTCCGCTTGGGCCGAGGCCAGTGGTTCATGGGGTCGGCCTTCCCCTACGTACTCGCGAGCGGGCTCTTCCGCATGCGAGAGAAACCGTGCGGGATTGGTGGTCTCCTGATCATTGCCGGCTATCTGCAGGCCGCGGTCCAGGGCGCAAGACGGCTGGAAGACGACACTTTCCGGGCCGAGCTCCGCCGATGGCAGTACGAACGCTTGCGTCGCCTCTTCCGGGGGCGTGGACCCAGATAGGTTGGTCGCGGTCGGGACGGCCCTTCGTCTTGCGGGCTCGGACCATCCCCGGCGCAGATCCCAGCGTGCGCTTCTAGCGCACTGGGGCTCCTGCCTCGCGTACGAACGTCGAAGCGCTCGGCGGCGGGGCGGAGAATGCTCCGGCCACGAGGAGCCGCCTTTCCTCAGTCAGGATTCGTCAAACATTGGTTTCTCTGCACGCTGCCCAAGCACCCAGCGATAGACCTCCAAGAATCGAAGCGCTTTTCGATTCCAGGCGAACCGACCTAGCGCACGCTCATGTGCTGCGCGCGAGAGTTCCCGCATGCGCGGTCGGTCGTCAGCGAGTCCCTCTAGTGCCTGACGGAGGTCGCCTACGAGATCATCCTTTGGCTTAAGATCGACCCGAACCCCGGATTCGTCTGTTACGAGGGCACCTGGAGCCCCGTATCGGACAACGACGGGAACGCAACCAGACGCCATCGCCTCCACCACGACTCCCGCGCCTAACTCTCGGATCGACGGGAACACGAATACGTCCGCTTGACGCATAAGTTCACCGACGTCGGACTGCGACCGGGGACCGACGAGATCAACGCAGTCAGCGAGATTGTATTGCTGTACCATTGCTCTCAGACGCTGCAATTCAGGTCCATCGCCCACGATCATAAGCCGGTGTTTACGCAGAGCATCACTCTCACCGAACGCGCGGATCGTCAGGTCGGCGCACTTGTACGGGACTAGCCGACCGACGAAGAGAAAAATGAGCTGCTGGCGCTCTGGGCGCTCGTCTGGACACGAAAAGATCTTCGGATCGAACCCAACCTCTGGGAAATCGATAGCCTTGTGTCGTTCGTGACGGGGAAGATCATCGAGCGTGTGCTGAAACGCAGCGAGGATGCAACGGGCGCGAGCAAATGTACTCGAGTAGTACGGGAGAAGTCGATAAGCCTCTCGCAGATAACGCAGGTGCTCTCGCTCACGGTGGAGCTCTGCTCGAAACTCTCCTGGCCACCTAAGGCCGCCGTTAAGTGGACCGATCACGAACGGCACGGGACTCCAACGTGCCATTGGGCTTGGGAGCGTCGGTGACATCGGGGTAACGCGGTGCACGAGGTCGAAGGCTCCGGCTTGTAGCTCAGCGCGAAATCGCTTATGGACCTCCCACTCGAATGCGATTTGCGGCAGCCACATCGCTGCCATCGCCGTCGTCCATCCCAGTTGATCGCCGCCCCGAAGCCACTTGCCAAACCGGAAGAGGGGAGCCGCGATGTACTCATTGTCAAGATATTCCACCGACGCCCGGCCGAACCCGACCCTCTCGATCGCAGGTCGGTTGCGGACATGGGTGGCGATCACGACGTCCGCTTCGTCAGCAATCGCTTTGCAGGTTTGATAACCGACGATCGGCAATGAAGGCCAGTCGGGATTGCAGGTTTCCGCCATCAGGAGCACGCGCATAGCCCTCTCGCGTCTAGGGATGTCAAGGATCCCCGAGGTCAGGAAACACATTCAGCAGACGGGTAACTCTATGCTGGCAGGAAACCTAGCAAAACTCTGACCGCTCTCATTCAACAACCTGCCGCAATCGCTCCAATGGCCAGTGGCTCTCGAGGAGGGGGTCGAGTTCGCTCGCAAACTCGATGAGGCGAGCTCGTGCGAGGACCTCGTCACCCTCAATGAAACGGGTACTGATGCGCACGAGCGCACCGTCGGCACGGCCCTCGAACAGACGACCTGTCATTCGATCAGCGGCTTGGCCTAGCCCGCCGAGGATTCCGGTGCGATGCCTCGAGCGATACCAGAAAAGACCCAACTCGTTTACGCCTCCCTGTTCCGCCACGTACTCATTCGCACGCAGGCCTCGACGCGGATCCACAGTGAGGGCTCGCTTCTGCATGATCCGCCAACCGTTCGCGGGATAGCAGATCAGCGGGGTGTGCTCGGGATGACCGCCCCGGTCGGTTCCGTAGTAGCCCACGTACAACCAGATCGGGTCCGCAAAAGCATCGCTGTACGCGCGCTGGAGATTGAAGTCTGCGCGCAGGATTGCTTCCTCCTCGGCGCGAAGCGGCACGTCCTTGCCCTGCCAGGCACCGATCTGCTCGGGAAGGGTCCCGAGCGCGGATGCATCGACTTGGAGGGGCGGACGAAGCTGGAACGACCATCCCAGCGTACCAACGGCGAGCAGGGCGACTACGAGCAACGCAGTATGAAGCTTCTCGCTCCTCACACGGATCGTTCCCGCCCGGCGGCTCGCAGCAATCCCACCGCGGCCGTGAGGATCCACACGCCGCAAAGCAGCAGCATCCGACTCCAGGCGAGACCACCAAGCGACAGGACGATTCCCGCACCAACGACCGCTCCGACTTGGATGGGAAACGCCCAGGGCGCCCACCGAAGCGCCATCCGCGCGGCCTGTCCCAGGATGCTCTTGGAGGCGGCGACAGGAGTCTCCCTCGAGGTGCGGCCAAGACCCGCATACCATCCAAGTCCCGCAAGCAGGATGGCAAGCGGCAGCCCTGTATCTCCGTCGCCGAGCTCGATGACCCCGCTGACGCTAGCAAGCGTAGCCCCTTGCGCGTGCAGTGACAGACCAAGAGCTGTGCAGGTCATCGCGGTAAGACCCGCTAGCGCTGGGCCCACCATTGCCGCCACGGGTCCGAGCACGAAGGCCGGCACCGGCACCATCCCCAGCGCCAGGAGCGCGACGGCGAGCGGCGGGCGCCCCAGAAGTCGCGCGAGGCCAATCACTCCGAGAGGGAGAGCAGGTCGCGCGAGCCGGTCGATGCCGCCCCCGATGCCTACGAGTTCTACGAGGAGGCCCACGGCGAGGAGGAGATAGCCGTCCACCTTTGGTCGGTGGCATTGCGGCTGATGCCTTGCAGCGAGCACCAGCAAAGCGGCAAAGACCGCTGAGTACCCGGCCCAAGGGTGTGCGATGACGTGCTTGCCGATATCTCGGAGGACGGGCGACAAAGCGAGCGCCAAGGCGCCCCACAGCAGGATCTCGCGTCTCAGAGAGGGGACTCGAGTCGAGGCAGACTCATCGCACGCGATGGCGTCGTTCATACTGCCAGGGCAAATCCGCTTAAGCGATGCGCGGTGCGGACCCAAGCATGGGCGTATCTGTCACCAGTTCCATCTGCGCCGCATCGAGTACGACCGGATCCAAGATTTCAAGGAGGATCCCCACCAGCCCGGCGAAGCCCACGGAGCCTACGAAGCCCATCAGCAGTAATTTGAGGGTAGACCGATTAGGGTGCGTCGGCGGCGTGGCAGACTCGATCACCGAGAAGCGTTCTCCTTGTTGGGCCGACTCGAGGGTCTCGGCGAGCTCCGCCTCCTTCACCTTGTGTAGGAAGTCCGCGTAGTTGTCACTCAGGACCTTCGCCTTCTCCTCCATCTTGGAGAGGGCCTCCTGGCGCGCCGGGGTTCGCGCTACTCGCATTTCGAGCTCCCGCTGCTCAGCTTCAGTGCTCGCGAGCTGCTCGCGCAGCTGGGTCACCTGGCGCTGCGCGGCCCCCACCAAGGCCATAGACGACGCTCCGCTGCCACTGCTGCTCTGCGCGGCCTCCTTCTTGAGCGCGGCAATCTCGAGGCGCAGGGCGATCACGTCAGGATGCGCCTCGGTGTGGACCGATAGCTCCGCGGCCAATCGGTTCTGCGCGTCCGCGAGCTTCGCGACCGGGCTCGTCTGGTTCGTCGGACTCGAGGTGATCATGGCTACCCGGGTTTCGCCCTCGGCGATCTGGGTCGCAAGCGACTGGCGCTGGTTCTGCAGGAGCGTGAGGCGCTGGAGGCTGGCTGCCTCCTCGTCGGGGAGTTCGCCCCGATATTTCTCCTTGAACTCAGTGATCTCGCGGTTCTGCTCTGCGAGCGCTTCTTCTGAGCGCTGAAGCTCGCGGCGCAAGAATTCGGTGGTCAGTGTGGCCTGCTGCCCGCGCAACCGGATGTTCTCACTCACGAAGAGATTCGCCAGGTCGTTTGTTATGGCGGCGGCCACATCCGGATTCGTATCGGTGAACTCGAGGGTCATGAGCCTCGAGCTATCACGGCTGTCTGTCGAGAGGCCGTGCTCCAGCTCGACATAGATGTCGCTGCGCATGGCGAACGCGACGTCACTCATGGGTTTCTTCGCGCGGAGTTCCGGATAGAGATTGTACTTCTCGATGAGGGAGGAGAGCCGCTCCCGAGAGAGGATCTCGCCGATCATCGCGTTCAGCTGGTCAAACGAATCTTCGGGCAGCGTCGGGCGCACAAACTCCTTGGGGATCTGCTGGCTCGAAATGAGAATCGTCGCTTTTGCCGTGTAATGGAGTTTCATGAGGAGCACGACTCCGCCGGTCGCGCTCAGGCCCACGGCGAACGCCGCCACAATCCAACGCCAGCGCCGGCGAAGAATTCCCATCGGATCACGCAGGAACGCCGGAAGTCCGGTCTCTTGCTCTTGTCCCTCCTGCGGATCCATCGGAGCGCTCACTTTTCCTCCGCCTCGGCCATGTCGTCGTACGAGTAGTGGCCGTAGTTCGTGAGGTGCCGGGGCTGAGAAATCTCGTTCATGAAGCTTCCCATGAGTTTCCCGCGGCCCAGCTGCTCGACCATGGCCCGAAACGCCGCCATGCGGGTCATGCCAGCGCGGGCGACTGCCACAAACGCTGGGAGGTGCTGAAGCAGGAGTGCGGTGTCGGGCACGAGCAGCGTCGGGGGGCTATCGACGATCACCAGGTCGTAGAGGGTACTTAGCTCCTGCAGGGTCGCCCGGAGCGCCTCCTGGGAGAGGATCTCGTGGGCGTTCGGGCGTCGCACCTCGACGCCGAAGAGCTCAAGGCCCTTCACGTCCGTGGCAACGCGCGCCGCTTCGAGCGGAACCTCGCGCAGCAGAACCCGGTCGATTCCGGGGGAAGGCTCCCAGCCAAATGCCGATGCCACTGACGGTTGCCGCAGATCGAGATCCACCAAAGCGATGCGGCGGGCTCCCGAGCCCGAGATGGAGGCGAGGGCCAGTGCGAGGTTGCAGGCCGTCGTCGTCTTTCCCTCGCCGCGGACGGAGCTTGTGATGACGACGGTACGCGCGCTCCTTGACGCCATCGCCTGCCGCAAGCGTACGGCAAAGTGCCGGTACGACTCCGCGACGGCCCCTGCTTTCTCGACGATGACCGCTCGCGCGGGCCACCCGCGACTTCGCTCGCGAGACACTTTGATTCGAAGCGGGGCTGCCTGGACGGCGTCGGACGGAGGGCGAATCACCGCGGGCCGCACCTCGGGCGCAGCGTCGAAGTCTCCCTCCGGTGGAGGCGACGGTCGCAGGGGGACCGGCGGGTGGGAGGGCTCGCTTCTGGCGACCGGATGCGCGCGGGGTGCTTGCATCCGCTCTTCGTCGGCTCGGCGCAGCGCGTCCAGAATCTCGCCCATCAGTCGCCTCCCGGGCCGAGGCCGTCTAAGTTGCTGAGACTTTCGAGCTCGCGCCCCTTCTCCTCCAACAACTCGGGGGTGATGGGTTTTTGCTGGCGCGCATAGCCCGAGATCAGGCAACGATCAGCCAGAATGCTAATGGCACGCGGGTAGCCGCCGGTGAAGGCGTGAATCAGCGGCTCGACACCCGACCCGAAGACCTCCTCGTAAGTGCCGCCTGCCACACCGATCCGGTGTCGCAGGTAGGAGGAAATCTCCTCTGACCGCAGCGGCTGCACGTGGTGCTGCACCGCGATGCGCTGGCGCAGCTGGCGCAGCGAGGGCAGGGCGAGGTTCCGGCGTAGCTCGGGCTGACCCGTCAGTACGATCTGCAGCAGCTTGTCCGTCTGCGTCTCGAGGTTCGAGATGAGCCGAACCTCCTCGAGCGTCTCGGGGCCAAGGTTCTGGGCCTCATCGATGATCAGCACCGTGTTCAGGCCGGCACGGTGTCGCATGATGAGGAACGCGTTCAGTGCGATCACGTAGTCCGCCTTCGTATCAAGCGCCCCGCGCAGGCGGAATTCGTCCGCGATCAGCTTCAGTAGGTCGATCCTTGTCAAGCCGGCCGTGTTCAAGATCAGGGCGGTCTCGGTGTCGGCGGGCACCCGGTCGAGAACCGCGCGGAGGAGCGTGGTCTTGCCCGTGCCGATCTCGCCCGTCAGCAGGAGGAAGCCCTTGCGGCGGGTAATCCCGTAGTAGAGCGCAGCGAGCCCCTCATGGTGCGTCTCCGACAGCCACAGGAACCGGGGGTCCGGCGTGAGCGAGAAGGCCGGTTCCTTCAGGCCGAAGAATTGTTCGTACATATCCTGCCTTCGATTTCAGCGACTCTTGCCAGGAAACCTAGCGGCCCATCAGCGGCAGGATCAGGGTGACCCCCTGCTCCCGTGGCGGACATCCCCCTAAATGAGTGCCCGTGCCCAGGCCTCGGGTGACTCGCTGCGTCGATCCGGCCACACCCGACCGTCTTATCCCCGCGGGGATTTTACTTCCGGAAAGACCTGAATTCTCCGGCAATTCCCTCTCCCAAAGGGTACACTACTCGATGCGGGGGGTCGCGGAGAGCGCCGGGACGACACGATGCGGCGCGAGTGCATTCTTGTTCACCTTCCGGACGGGCATCGCCCCCGGCCCACACACGGCACGAGTTTTGCGACCGACTTGCCGTCGGAAGAAGCTTCGTGCGTCCGGAGGTTCATAAAATTTTCTAAGGGGGGGTGTCACCTCGCTTGCAGGAGCGGGGACTTAGTATTCGTGCGTAACTGATTCGTGCGCAACTGAACGGTAGAGGGACTGATGCTGAAGCAGCACGCAAGGCGCATTCATCACTTCTTGCTCGCGACCGATATTGGGGCCTCCGGCCTCACCTTCGCGGGGCTCGCGTATCTGCCAATAATGCGCGATCCGCTCGCGCGGCCTCAAGCCATTGTTTTCGCGTTCGAGGCGCTGGGCTTCCTGGCCTGCCTCGCGTGGCCCCTCGTCTTAGACCGCTTCGGGATGTACGCCTCCCACCGGTACGAGGACCTCTTGAGCGTGCTGCGCCCACTTGCGGCGGCGAGCGCCGCGAGCGTCGTCGTGCTCTCGACGGTGGCGTTCGCGATCGCAGCGCCGGTCGCCCCTTTGTTTCCCCTTGCGTTCGGACTCGCGAACTTCGCGGTGCTTGCCACAATCCGGATCGTCAGTTTTGGCGCCGTGCGCGTCGCTCGCCGGGCGGGCGCCAACTACCGCAACCTCCTCGTGATCGGCTCAGGACCCCGCGCGCGCTACGTCGAGCAGGTGATTGCGAGCCACCCGGAATGGGGGCTCCGGATTGTGGCTTTCGTCGATGACGACGAACTGGAGGGGGGACCCTGCGTCGGTCCCGAGCGAGTGCGCAAGTTCATTGAAGTACCGGAGCTGCTGCGAGATGAAGCCATCGACGAAGCGCTGATCGCCTGCCCGCTCTCAATGCTCCCGACCATCGCGCCAGTGGTGCACGTCTGCGCCACGATCGGTGTCCCGGTCACGCTGCTCACCGACCTCTTTGGCGATCACCTCCCCGCGCCAAAGCTGCGCTACTTCGACGCACTCGCGGCCTTGAGCTTCGCACCAGTCCACCACAATGAGGTGGAACTGGCGCTGAAGCGTCTAATCGACATTGTAGGGGCTGCGATTGGGATCGTGCTTGCAGGACCCCTCTTAGCCGTCGCCGCATTGGCGATCCGCCTGGACTCGCCCGGTCCGATCTTCTTCCGCCAGGTGCGCTGCGGACTCAATGGTCGGCGCTTCCAAATGCTCAAGCTCCGGACCATGTGCGTCGACGCTGAGAGGCGGAAGGTCGAGCTTCTGCACCTCAACGAGATGGACGGCCCCGTCTTCAAGATCGCGCACGATCCGCGGGTGACGCGCGTCGGGCGCTGGCTACGCCGTTTTAGTATGGACGAGGTTCCTCAGCTCTGGAACGTGTTCCGCGGCGACATGAGCCTGGTGGGCCCTCGCCCCCCGACGCCCGACGAGGTGGTGAAGTACGAGCCGACCGAGAGGCGGCGGTTGTCGATGCGTCCGGGCCTCACTTGCTCCTGGCAAGTGAGCGGTCGCAACGAGATCCGTTTCACCGAATGGATGAAGCTCGACCTTCTTTACATCGACAGTTGGTCGCTGCTAAGCGATCTGCGCCTGCTCCTGCGCACGCTGCCCGCGGTGCTGTGGCGCCGCGGCGCGAGCTGAACACGGAGCTCCGGCACAAGCCTGTGGAGATGCTCGGGCCGCCCGCCTTGGTGCCGCGCGCCGTTTGATCGACCAGATCACCGATGGCGGGTGTCCCCAGCCGCCGCGCGAGAGATCGAATCGCTGCTCTCGAAGTGACCCCCACAGAACAGCCGCCTCAGCTTGCGAGCAGGCTGCGTGCAATCTGCGAGATCTGGATCTCGTCGGTACCGGCGTAGATCTGAAGCACTTTGGCGTCGCGGCAGAGCTGCTCGACGTGGTACTCGGCCATATAGCCGTTCCCGCCGAAGAGCTGCACGGCCTCGAGCGCAACTTCGGTCGCGGCCCGTGCGGAGTAGAGCTTCATCGCAGATGCCTCGGCGAGGGTCATCTGCTTACCCTGCGCAACAAGCTCGATGTGCCGGAACACGAGGTTCTGAACGTTCATTCGCGCGACTTCCATTCCGGCGATCTTCTCCTGGATCAGCTGGAACTCGCCGATGGGTCGGCCGAACTGTACGCGGCTCTTGGCATAACCGAGCGAGAGTTCGAGGCAGCGCTCGATGATTCCGAGGGCCATCGCTGCGACCCCCGAGCGCTCGATCGAAAAAGTGTCCTTCGCTCCGGCGCGGCCCGCC
The DNA here is from genome assembly GCA_035489755.1 of Myxococcota bacterium. Lineage (GTDB taxonomy): Bacteria > Myxococcota_A > UBA9160 > UBA9160 > UBA9160 > UBA9160. The sequence goes on along the minus strand of DATGZK010000021.1, from coordinate 165,804 downwards.
GCGGCGGCGCGCTCCTCGCTCTCGCCGAGGAGGCGGCCCATCTCGGCGCGGACGTCCTGGAGGAAGAGCTCGCCCGTGGGGGAGCTGTGAAGACCCATCTTGCGCATGGGCTTTGACTGCACGAGGCCGGGCATGCCCTTGTCGAGCACGAAATGGAGGATCTTTCGGTTCTTGGGATCCACACCCGGCTCGTCGAGCTTACAGATGAAGACAATCGTGTCGGCGTAGGGCCCGTTGGTAATGAAGGTCTTGTTGCCCTGGAGCAGGTACCCACCGCTTCCATCGCGCCGCGCGACAGCCTTCATGCCACCGAAGGCGTCGCTACCCGAGCCGGGCTCGGTAATCGCCCAGGCGCCGATTTTTTCCATCGTGAGCAGCGGGAGGGCCCACCTCTCCTTCTGTGCGATGGTGCCCTTGCTCATGATGGACGCCGCGGTAAGGCCCATCGAAACGCCCATCGCGGTCACGAGCCCGGGACAGAAGCGGCAGAGCTCGATGATCGGAATGATCTGCATCGCAGCCGAGTCGCCGCCATCGGCGCGCGGCTTTTTCTCCTGTGCTGCAGGGGCTTGGCCGCGCTCTCTCATGGCGGCCACAGCCTTGTCGCGCTCGATCTGATGCTTGAATCGCGCCCGCGCCATCTCATCCATCCCGAAGGTCCGGATCATCTTGCGGAGCACGTCGTAGGGCGGGGTATCGCCGTGCTCAAGCTCTTCTAGGCGAGGCTTGATCTCGGCCTCGACAAACTTGCGGACGGCGTCGCGGATCATGAGCTGTGATTCTGACCACTCAATCATGGGACGCTCCTAGGCATAGTGGCTACGCCGCTTCACAACGAGCTCGCGCTCGAGCTCAAAGATTCGGGTCTTCTTGAATCCAGCAGGTGCCTCTGCGGCGTCGCCATCGAGCTTCTCGCCGTCCTTTACCCGCTCGAACTTGTGTCCCAGGAGCCGTGTCGCGAGGACGCCCACGTCCGTGCGGCCCGGGTAGTCGCGCTTGCCGAGGATTTCCGTGGCTGCGAAGACCGTGTCCCCCGCGAAAAGGGGCGCCGTATGCCGCCCCGTCTTGTAGAGGAGGTCCCCAAGCGCGTTGTCTCCTACATCGGGGCAGGAAAGACCAAGGCACAGGACGAACGGGATCCCACCGAAGATGATGAGGCGGCCGCCCACATACTGCTTCGGGTTCTGATCGATTAGGAATTGGTTGCAGTGCACCTGGCTCGTGTTGTCGAGGATTGCCGTGAGATGGATATGCTCATCGGTCATGGTGCGGCCGCGCCAATGCTCGATCCGGGTCCCCAGCTCAAAATCCTCGAAATAGGTGTCGTGGCTCGATAGGTGTGCGAGCGCCTTGTAGTCGCGGCCGGCCTGGTAGGGTGGGAGCCAGAGCGTGCAGTCCACCTCATCCGGCGCGACCTCGCCCTCGTCGACGGACGCCGCCTCATCGCGTTTCCAGACCTGCACCTTGCGTTGCCAGGTCATGACGATGGCCTCGTCCCCTTCACCTACGTTCTTGCGGGCCGTCGATTGGACGTGAACCACCCCGAGCTTCGGGTTGCTGGAGGACGGCTTCACACCGAGCACCTTAGTCTCCACCTCGACCGTGTCGCCGACGTAGACCTGCGCACCAAACTGCATGTCGATGTATTCGAGGTTCGCGCGGGCGTTTTCCGAGACGTCCTCCACGGTCTGGCTAAACGCGACCAGCATCACAAGGCCGGGCGGTACAACGAGCCCAGGGAAGCCATAGGCCCGCGCGTAGCGCGCGTTCTTGGCAAGCGGATTCGTAGTCATCGTGAACTCTGTAAAGGTGCTGAACAGGCCCTCGTTGATCGTCTTTCCGCCCTTGTGCCGGAAAATCTGGCCGAGGCGGAAATCTTCGAGATGGTGGCCGGTGATCTTGCGAGCGACGCGAAGGGTCTGTGCCAAGCTCTTCTCCAACGCTGTAGGTGTGCGCCGAGCGCCGAGTGTAGCGCGGACACGCGGCGCGGCGGGGCCGGAGAGGGTGCATCGGCGCGATGACCCCACGCTTGCGTGCGCGTAGTCCGTCCATTTCTGCTGCTCCCCGACCCACGAAAGGACGAGAGTTCCCTTGAGCTCCTCGCCCTGAGAAGGCACCAAAAGGCGGGTAGCCCGTTCCGCTTGAGCCAGTCAGAAGGCGGGATCTCTTGAGCAGCCCTCTCCGTCGGGAAGATCCTCCTCCGCGGATCGATCCGAAGACGTTCCCGAAACTCTGAGGACGGGATGCGCAGGGAACGCGCGCGATCGATGCCCCTTGCGTGAGCCTGCCCGCCACGCTGCGCGCGGCCCTGGCTGGTGTGCCTCTCGGGCCACGTCTAAGCTGCCGCGGATGCCTGCCCTCTCCAAGAATGCGACCTGCGTGCTCGAGGCACGGTACCTACTCAAGGATGAGGCTGGCCGGGTTGTCGAGGGATTCGACGACCTCTGCACACGAGTGGCGGGAGCCGTGGCCGAGGCGGAGCGCGCGTTTGGCGGCGCTCCCGAGCCCTGGTTCGACCGGTTCCGGGAGGCCATCCACCGGCTCGAGTTCCTCCCCAACTCGCCCACCCTCATGAACGCCGGCACCCCCGTCGGCCAGCTGGCTGCCTGCTTCGTGCTGCCGCTCGAGGACTCACTGGACGGAATCTTTGAGACCTTGAAGCGTATGGCGGGGATTCACCAGTCAGGCGGCGGTACAGGCTTCGACTTCTCACGGCTGCGGCCCGAAGGGGACGTCGTGCGCGCGACGCACGGCATCGCGTCGGGCCCGGTTTCCTTCCTCGGCGTTTTCGACGCCGCAACGGCCGTCATCAAACAGGGTGGGCGCCGCCGCGGCGCCAACATGGGAGTCCTGCGCATCGACCATCCCGACGTGCGGCAGTTTATTCGCTGCAAGTCGGACCCCACCCGCTACACAAACTTCAACCTTTCCGTCACCACGACCGACGAGTTCTGGCGGACTGCTACCTCGGGGGGATCGATCGGACTCGTGAATCCGCGGACGGGCAGGGCGGTGGAACGCGTCGATGCGGCTGCGCTGCTTCGTGAGATTGCGGAGCACGCATGGGCGAGCGGCGACCCCGGCGTCCTCTTCCTCGAGGCCATTAACCGCGACAATCCGACGCCCAAGCTTGGCACGCTCACCACGGTGAACCCCTGCGGTGAGCTCCCGCTTCTCCCGAACGAGGCGTGCAACCTCGGCTCCATCCGCCTTGACGCCTTCGTCGAGAAGGGTGCCATCAACTGGGAGCGGCTCGATGCCACGGTGGACCTCGCCGTACGCTTCCTGGACGACGTGATCGAAGTCAGCCGCTATCCGTATCCCGAGATTGCAGACATCACGCGTGCGAACCGAAAGATTGGACTCGGTGTGATGGGATTCGCGGATTTCTTGGTCGAGCTTGGCATTCCCTACGATTCCGAGGTCGCGGTCGAGACGGCGGGCCGGGTGATGCGCCGCATCCGCGCCCGAGCCGAGCGTGCCTCAGAGACCCTGGCAAACGAGCGGGGAATGTTTGCCAACTACACCGGCTCGCGCGCAGAGGCGCGTGGGCAGAAGCTCCGGAATGCGACCCTCACATCGATCGCGCCGACCGGCACGCTCTCGATCATTGCGGGTTGCTGTGGCGGCATTGAGCCGTACTTCGCCCTCGCCTTCGTGCGCCACGTCCTCGATGGACAAAAACTCCCCGAGACAAACCCGCGCTTTGAGGCCGCACTCCGCGCCGCGGGCTGCTGGAGCGCAGACCTCGTGGCGGAGGTTCAGGCGCGCGGGACTGTGCGCGGCATGGCGTCCGTGCCCGAGAAGATCCGGCGACTCTTTCCCACCGCGCCCGACATCGCGTCGGAGTGGCACCTTTCGATTCAGCAGGCCTTCCAGGAGCAGGTCGACAACGCGGTTTCGAAGACGATCAATCTGCCGGCTGCGGCCACGCCGGACGACGTGCAAGCGATTTACACGTCGGCGTGGCGCCGCGGGCTCAAGGGGGTGACGGTCTTCCGCGAGGGCTGCAAGGGAGTGGCGGTGCTGGTACGCGGTGAGGGCCAGGCGGTCGAAGCCCCTGCAGAGTACGCGGGCGACTGCGCAGCGACCCACTGCACATAGCAGACCAAGGTGCGGTTCGGGGTCGCAGCTTGCACCGTCTCAACCGCAAGGGATCAGGGGACGCCGCTTTAGGGCGCACCGAGGGCCCGGGGCTACCCTCGTCGCCCGCACAGGTTGGCTGGACTGGCGCGGTCCACGCTTCGCGTCCGGGTTCACTCCATGCAGGAATCTTTATCAGAGCTCGTGTTCCCCGACCCAGAAGGTGCACTTGAAGGTCGTGGACGCTTGTTCTCTCGGTGACTTGCTCCTTGCCCTGTGCCTAAAGGGACCACGTGGCGTCCCTGAACCTGCATGGTGCTTCGTCCGGTTGATTCTTCTGGGCTCTTTCCCCTTTCGGATGCAGCCTCGACTGGGTCGGGATCGAGGTCCTCCACGCCTGGACCCAACAACTTCATGAGCTCAGCGATCGGACGGACGCCATGCTCAGAACCGGCGCGCAGGCAGCATTTTCCGTGGCTGGGTCTTGAACGTGCGTTCGATTAGACTCGGTTGGCATTTTTCTGCGGAGTGAGATCATGACGCCGGGGATGCACTTCCCGCTCAATGAGTCCCCGAGCCACGTCTCGGCTCCGGAATGGTCGCCTTGTTCCTTCAGATCGTCTCGACTGGGTCTGGCGACATTCCGAATCCTCTTGCTTCTTCTGGATGACCTTGGCTGGGACCGAGGGCCGCAAGGGAAATCGCGCAGCGGTTTGCCTGGATGCGTACCTGATGCTTACTCGCCACGCTCGGTGGGGTTGTCCGTGCAGCGCGTCGGTCGGCCCGCATGAAGTGGGCACGCGGCGCCTTCGCCGCGCTCATCCTTGCTGGGACGATGTTTTCCGTTCCGACGCTTGTTGATTCCCTGCGTCGGGTCAAGTGGCAGGCCATCACCGCACTGCGACAGGGCGACGCGGTGCTCAAGGCCGGAACCAAACCCGACGCCGAGCCTCTCATCCGAACGCTTCTGACCAAGACGCGGGCGGATGCGCGGATTATGGTTCTCGCAAGGGTCTCCTACGACATTCTGCCCCTCGATCTCGTCTACTATGAGACTTACCCGCGTCTCCTCGACCTCTATCCGGAACAGAACGTGGCGCGCGCGATGGTATCGGACGAGTGGATCCGGGTTCACAAGATCGACTGGTTTTTGGAGATCGGCCCGAACGGCATCACGGATTTCTCGCTGACTCCCGCCACGCTCGACCGTTCGGTCGGCGACCCGGGCCGAGGCTTGCGGTCCCACGAGGCCATTGGATCGGACGAGCCTTGGATCGGCGCCGAGTCCCTCGCCAACGTCGCTCTGGCCGCGCTCGCGATCATCGGAATCGAGCTGATCGGATATGCCGTCGTCCTCGTCTTGTACCGCCGCGCGCGCCCTCTTTCCGGGGGGGAGGCCTTGGGCTTAGCTTTCGGCCTGGGCATTGGGGTCGCGACCTTTGGGCTGTTCTACCTGTCCTACTGCCACGTGGCGTTGACCCCGCAGCGGGTGATCTTCTTCCTCACCGTACTCGTCGCGGTGTCGGCCGTTTTCGTTGCGCGTAGTCGCCGAGGCGGTTCCCACCAATCTCCGGGGCTCGCAATCGGGCGACGGCTTCGAGGCTTGCCGCAGATGGACCGGCTGTTGCTGCTCTTACTCTGCGGTTTGTTCCTCTTCGTCATGGCGGACGCTCTGAGCTCGCCCCTGCTGAGCTGGGACTCACGGACCAACTTCGCAGTGAAGACCAAGCAGATCCTTCACAACGAAGGAATCTACTCCCAGGACACATACGGGCCTGAGCTCGCCGACGGCCACCGCCGCTATCCGCTCCTCATCCCGCTTGCCGAAGCGCTCGTCTGCCAGATGTCCGGCCGCTATACCGAGCGGGGGATGAAGCTGCTCTTCCCAGCCTTCTATCTCTCCCTGCTGGCGCTCCTCTACGCAGCGATTCGCCCGCTCGCGAGCCGATCCTTTGCCCTATCCGCAGTCGCCCTTTTCGGGGCCATTCCCACAGTAATCGGGCTGGCTGATGGAGGCGCGGCCAGCGGCTACGCGGATCTCCCGCTCGCCTACTTCGTGGCTGCACTGGGAGTCTATCTCCTGCGCTACCTGCAGATCGGCCATCCGTGCGACCTTGTGGTGGCGTCCCTCATGGCGGCATTCGCCGCCTTCACGAAGGGCGAGGGCGCGACCCTAGCCGCGATCGGCTTCCTCACCCTTGCAGGTGCGCTCGCTCCCTGGCGAAGGCCGCTCAGGAGGACGGTCCCAGTCGCTTTGGCAGCTCTGGGCGTGTGCGTAGCGCTGCTGCCCTGGCTCCACTACCGCAGCCTGCTCCCGACGCACCTGGTGGGTACTCCGAACGAGGACCTCCGTGAATTGGTATTCAGTACGAACGCCATGGTGGCGGCGAGGAGACTGCCTTTGATTATCCGCTCATTCGCGGGGCAGTTTCTTCTCAGGGCGGACCTCTGGGGTGCGCTTTGGTGGTGCTCGCTTGCGGCGCTGCTATTCCCGAAAGCCAGAGGGGTACACGGACCCGCACGGCACGGCTTCCTTCTCACCTTCGCCGTCCTGTATCTGGGGACGGTTGGCGTCGCGTACATGATTACACAGTGGGACGTCGGTCAGCTGATCCAGGTGACTTTACCGCGGCTCCTGATGCACATAGCACCGCTCGTCCTGGTATGGGTCTCGGCGGAGGCCCACTTCACGGGTCTCCTGCCCGCATGGGTGACGGACACGGAAACCTTGGGATCGGCGCGGGTAGCCGACGCTTAGGAGGTTGCGGGAGTAATTTTGCCTTGGGCTACTCGGTCGTAGAAGCTGTCGGGATAAGAGCGATGTGCGGAGACTGGGCAACATCAAGGCGTGTGGAGTGAGGTTTTGCCGGAAAGCAGATGACGTGAGATCACCCGTTGCAACCGATCCGGACTACGGTGAAGCAGGCGGCCTTCGTTTCCGCATCCTGCATGCGCAGGCGGGCCGCCTTTCCGTTGCCCTCGAGAGGCCCCTGCGCGCGCCGGTACCGCAGATCCTGTACAGAATTCGCCTCGGCTTGACTGCGGGTGAGAGCGGACGCGCGCAGAGGCGCGTGAGTAGAAGTTCCGGAATGCGACCCTCGCATCGATCGCGCCGACGGGCACGCTATCGATCATCCCGGGTTGCAGTAGCGTGTTCCGCGCGGTGGGATCGAGGCCCCGACTCCGGCATTGAGGGCTATTCGCCCTCGCCTTTGTCCGCCACGTCCGCGATGGAGAAAAGCTCCCGAGACGAACACGTGCTTCGAGGCCGCGCTCCGTGCCGCGGGCGGCTTTCGCGCGGACCTCAAGGCGGAGGTTGAGACGCGCGGGGCTGTCCGCGGGATTCCCTCCACGCCTGAGCGAAGGGCATCGCAGTGCTGTCCGCGGCGAGGGCCAGGCGGTCGAAGCCCCTGCGGACTACGCGGGTGACTGCGCAGAGACCCACTGCGGGTAGCAGGCTTCGTCGCCTGCGGGGTCGAGTCCTAGGCGGGCTCGCCGCGAGGGGTGGCACGGAGCTCGGGGCATCAACAAGAGCCTCACGTCCCTTCCCTCGCCTTGGTTGGAGATCTGCCTCGCCCGCGCGGGTGCGCTGCCGTTGGCACGGCGGCTCCTTTTGCCGGCCGGCGGCAGAAGGTGCGGGGCGGTAGAGCCGTCGCCTTTCGGGAAACCCTGCAGCTTCGCCCGGGTCTGGCGTATGCTGCGGCCGCCCGCGGGCGTGAAGGAGAAGTCACATGAAGCGCGCCGCGCGAGGCCATCCTTGATTTTGGCCGTCCCGAAGGAGACCTGGCCCGGAGAGCGCCGCGTGGCGCTGGTGCCCGATTCCGTGAAGGCACTTGCCAAAGCGGGGATCGAGGTCGCCGTCGAAACGGGGGCCGGGGCCAGCGCGGGCTTCGAGGACGACTCCTATGTGAGGGCTGGAGCCACCGTCGCGAGCGACGCGACGCTCCTCCTGGGTCGCGCCGACCTTGTGGTGAAGGTGCAGCCGCCGCGCGTGCTCGAGCACGGAGGCCACGAGATCGATCTCATGCGCGAGGGTGCGACGCTCGTTGGACTCTTGCGTCCGCTCGATATGCCCGGCGTCGCGCGCCATCTCGCGGCCCGGCGCATTACCGCGTTCGCCCTCGAGCTCATCCCTCGCATTACCCGCGCCCAGAGCATGGATGTTCTCTCCTCCATGGCCACGATCGCCGGATACCACGCCGTGCTCCTCGGCGCGCAGGTACTGCCCAAGATCTTCCCGATGCTGGTGACCGCCGCGGGCACGATCTCCCCGGCACGGGTGCTTGTGGTGGGCGCCGGGGTTGCCGGGCTCCAGGCCATCGCGACGGCGCGGCGCCTCGGCGCCGTGGTCGAAGCCTATGACACACGGCCCGCGGTGAAGGAGCAGGTCCAGAGTCTCGGCGCGCGCTTCGTCGAACTCCTCCTCGAGACCGGGGACGCAGAGGACAGCGGAGGCTACGCCAAGGCGCAGAGCGAGGAATTCTACGCGCGTCAGCGGGCGCTCCTTGGCGATCGAGTGCGCGCCGCCGACGTGATCATCACGACAGCGCAGGTCCCAGGCCAGCGCGCGCCGCTTCTGATTGATGAGGACACCGTACGCGGAATGCGCCCGGGCTCCGTGATTGTCGATCTCGCAGCGGAGCAAGGCGGGAACTGCGCGCTGACGCAGGCAGGCCGCGACATCGTTGCGCACGGGGTGCAGGTCCGGGGGCCCCTAAACCTCCCGAGCGCCCATGCGACGCATGCGAGTCAGCTCTTCGCTCGCAACGTGGCAACCTTCGTCCTTCACCTCGTGAAGGAGGGTAAGCTCGTCCTCGACCTTGAGGACGAGCTTACACGCGCTCCGCTCGTTACGCGCGAGGGACGGGTGGAGCACGAGGGGACGCGCACGCGCCTGGAAGAGCTCGCCGGCGGCGGCGGAACGTGAGGGAGGGGAGGCTTCGATGACGCCTACAGTGCTCATGCAGGTCTACGTCTTCATTCTCGCGGGTTTTGTGGGATACCAGGTCATCTCGCGTGTTCCCCCGCTCCTGCATACGCCGCTCATGTCGGCGACGAACGCGATCTCGGGCATCTCCCTCGTGGGCTCTCTTGTTGCGGCCGGAGCGAACTACGGGCCGGTCTCCACCGCGCTCGGCTTCGTCGCGGTAACCGCAGCGACCATCAACGTCGTGGGTGGCTTCATGATCACCGACCGCATGCTCAAGATGTTCCGGCAGGATCGGAAGGCGAAGAAGTGAAAGATTGGTTCATCCAAGCCTCCTACCTCACGGCCTCCGTCCTCTTCATCCTGAGCCTTCGGGGCCTTTCGTCACCGGACACGGCGCGCCGCGGCATGAACCTTGGCGCGATCGGCATGCTGATCGCGGTTGTCGGTACGCTGCTTCAGCACGAGATCGTGCGCTTCGAGTGGATTCTCGCCGGACTTGTGCTCGGCTCCGCGATCGGGGCGCCGATGGCGATCTTTATGCCGATGACCGCGATGCCACAGCGCATCGCGATCTCTCACGCCTTTGGTGCGCTGGCCGCGACGCTGGTTGGAATCGACAAGTACTATCGCCACGGCGCAGAGCTCGGGTCGGCGACGATGGCGGCCGTGGGCTTCGAGGTGATGTTCGGCTCGCTCACGATCACCGGCAGCTTCATGGCGTTCGCGAAGCTCCAGGAGCTAGTACGCGGCGCGCCGATCACGTATCCGCTCCAGAATGCGAGCAACCTCGCGCTCTTCGCGTCGACTTTTGGGATCCTCTTGTACCTCATCTTCGACCCCGGGAACGCGCACCTCTTCTATGCGATGGCCTGCTTTGGCCTTGCGATCGGGGTCCTCATGGTGCTTCCGATCGGCGGTGCCGACATGCCTGTCGTGGTGTCGCTGCTCAACTCCTACGCCGGGCTGGCCTCAGCTGCTACGGGTTTCGCCCTTTCCAACAACGTGCTTCTGATCGCCGGTGCGCTGGACGGGGCCTCGGGCTTTCTGCTCTCGATCTTAATGAGTCGGGCAATGAACCGATCCTTCCGCAACGTGCTATTCGGGGCCTTCGGCGGCGGCGCAGAGGCCGCAGTGGCCGGGAAGACAGCCTCTGGACTCGCGGTGCGCTCTACCACGGTCGAGGATGCGGCGATCCAGCTGGCCTATGCCCGCCTTGTGATCGTGGTTCCCGGCTACGGGATGGCGGTGGCCCAGGCGCAGCACCAGGTGCGCGAGCTGGCCGAGCAGGTGGAGGTGCGTGGCGGGGAGGTCAAATACGCGATTCATCCCGTCGCGGGCCGCATGCCCGGGCATATGAATGTGCTGCTTGCGGAGGCGAACATCCCCTACGACAAGCTGCTCGATATGGACGAGATCAACCCCCAGTTCGCGAACGCCGATGTAGCGCTCGTGATCGGCGCCAATGACGTCGTGAACCCGGCGGCGCGGAACGACAAATCGAGCCCGATCTATGGCATGCCCATCCTGAATGCGGACTACGCGAAGCAAGTGATCGTGCTAAAGCGCAGCATGAATCCCGGCTTCGCCGGCATCGAGAACGAGCTCTTCTACAATCCCAAGACAGCGCTGCTCTTCGGTGACGCCAAGGCATCCCTCACCAAGCTCGTCGCGGAGATGAAGAACGCATAGTTGGCGCGTCAAGGGAGCGCGGGCGGCGGGACTGATGCGGCCTTCGCGAGCTCTGTTCGAGCTCGAGGCCCTCTGTAGCCGCTAGCTCTAGGTCTGGGCTAGCTGGGGAACGGGTCCACCCTGGCTACTTCCGAATGCGGAGCCTCCGACCCACCACAAGGGCTCCGGCCGCGAAGACGAGCGCAGCGCTCGGCTCGGGGATGGCGGGTCCGGGCGCAAAACCGCCCCCTAGCGAGCCGGTCCCAAGCCCCTTGCCGCCCTTCAACCAGCCAAAGTGGTTGCCTGGATTTCCAGGAACGACCCCGAACACCGCACCGTCAGTCAGCTTTTGTCCGAATCCACTGTCCGAGAAGGATACCGGTGAACCCTTCAGGGTCAGACTCAACAAGGGCGCGGTGACGTCCGTCTGGTGGGAATTGGGTGTCGCCCATGCGCTCCCAGCAGTGCCGAAGGCGAGCAGCGAGACCGCCGCGATCCACCCCAACCTCGAGACCCAATGCTGTCGCCGCATGATGTCCGCCTCCTCTTCTTTGAGAGGGTCCTACGCAGTCCAAACCTTCCGGCAACAACATCCTACCATGCGCAGCGGCATGAGATCAAGAATGCTTTTCCCCTAGACTAGACCTTCGGGTCGCAAGTGATCGCCGTCCCAATAGATTTTGGCCGGCGGCCTGCGCCCTCCCGCCCAACGGGGGCCTGCGCCAAGGCGCAAGGGCGCCGCTACGACGCATATCGAGCGGGCTGCGCTGCTCTAATTTTGGGGAGAAGCGGACATCGCAGCCCAGCTCGCTCCGCTCCGCCGATGTCGCCGCCAGTCCACGCGGAGCTTGCGCATTCGCGCGCGGAGCGTGTGGGGGTTGATCTCCAACAGTGCCGCTGCACCGTAGCGACCCTCGATGCGGCCATGGGTCTGCGCCAGGGCCGCTTCGATGTGCTGGGCCATGGCCTCGTTGAGAGTCGCGATCTTGCTCCCGCTCTGTGTGATCGGCGCGCTGCGAGCGGGAGAGATGAGCGGCGTCACGCTATCGGCGCTGTTCGGTGTCCGCGCGGCGGGTACGGGTCCAAGGGCGCGCTCCACCTCGAGCGCCCGACCGTTGCCGAGGATGACGGCACGTTCCATGACCGTCGCCAGCTCGCGGACATTGCCGGGCCAGGGATACCGGATGAGGAGGTCCAGATCGGAAGGCGAGGGTAGGAGAGGAGGCGTGCCAAAGCGTTTGGCGGCGCGCAGGGCGAAGTGGACTGCGAGCGCCGGCAGATCCTCGGCGCGATCTCGGAGCGGGGCCAGATCGATCGGGAAGACTGCAATTCGATACCAAAGGTCCTCGCGGAAGCGCCTTTCAAGAATCATCGCCTGAAGGTCGCGGTGGGTGGCCGCGACAATCCGAACGTCCACGGAGATCTGGCGGTGACCGCCCACGCGTTCGAGCGTGCCGTCTTGCAGCACGCGCAGCAGTCGCACCTGTGCTTCGAGCGGAAGCTCTCCAATCTCGTCGAGGAAGAGCGTCCCGCCGTCGGCTCGCTCGAACCATCCTTTCCGCTCCCCGACCGCACCGGTGAAGCTGCCGCGCTCGTGGCCGAAGAGCTCCGAGTCGATGAGACCCGACGGGATCGCGCCGCAGTTGACGCGCAGGAATGGCCCGGAGGAGCGATGCGAGCGGCTGTGGATTGCGCGGGCGATCACCTCCTTGCCGGAGCCCGTCTCACCGAGGATCAGCACCGGGACGTCGAGGCCCGCGACGAGATCCACGCGCTCGAGTACCGGACGCAGGCCGCCGTCTGCGCCGACGATCGTTTCGCGCAGCTCCGTGCGGCCGAGGCGAGAGAGGAGCGAGATCCGATCCGCCTCCGCCGCTTCGCGCAGTGTGGAGATCTCGCGCAAGCGGTGATCGTTCTCGAGCGCAACCGTGAAGGGCTCGATGAGGGTGGAGAAGAGCGCCGCGTGTTCGGCGCGAAAGCTGTGGGGCGTGCGAGCGACGAGCAGCACGACGCCGATGGGCCCGTCGCGCGAGACCAGCGGCCCCGCAAGGACGTCTCCATCCAGCCCTTCCGGCAGGAGGCCGGGAACCGCAGCGTCTAGCTTGTCCCCCGGGCGATGCGCAATCTCGCCGCGCCGGCACCAAGAGACCAGGCGCTCGAGCTCGCGGGGCGTGAGATCGCTGCGCGCTTTATTGGGCGGGCTTCCGTCCTGGCACACTGCGCAGGCGACCGTCTCGACGCCTGCGCGAGGAAGATCGATCCGTCGCACGAGGAGGACGTCGACGGGAACCTCGCGCAGCAGGATCGGCGCGATCCGCTCGACCGACTGTTCAATCTCGATATGCCGGCAGGCTTCGCGCCACAGCTCCAGCAGCAAAGGCATGAATTTCTCCATGAGACCTCACTCCGTGAAATAAGACCAGTAATCTATCATATAAAACGACTTATCTGTCAAATACGATCAAAATTCAAGCTTATTTAACAGATCTTGACGGTCGCTAGGTCTGCGGAGCGCTCCGCCTGCGATGAAGCGTCCCCACCCCCGGCATGGGCCTTGCTCCTGCGAGCGGCGTGCCGGCCCAGCGGCGAGGGCGCAGCCGCCCGCCCACCGCGGGGAAGGACGGGAGGGAACGTGCCGAGGTTTCGAAAGGGGCTGTGGGGTTTCCTCTGCGTCGTGGGTCTCTCGGGTCTCGCAGGGGCGGCTGATGTCAGCCTGCTCAACGTCTCGTACGACCCGACCCGCGAGCTCTACAGCGCCGTAAACCAGGCCTTCGGGGCTTCTTGGGCGAAGAGCCATGGCGGCGCGAAAGTCACCGTGAACCAGTCCCACGGCGGCTCGGGTAAGCAGGCCCGCGCAGTGATCGATGGCCTTGACGCCGACGTCGTGACACTCGCGATGGCCTTCGACATCGATCAGCTCTCCGAACGCGCGCAGCTCCTCCCCGCGGACTGGCAAAAGCGCCTGCCCAACAACAGTTGCCCCTACACCTCGACCATCGTGTTCCTCGTCCGCAAGGGGAATCCCAAAGGCATTAAGGACTGGGACGACCTCGTTCGGCCCGGCGTCGCTGTCATCACTCCGAACCCGAAGACCTCGGGTGGCGCTCGCTGGAACTATCTCGCGGCCTGGGCCTACGGGCTGAAAAAGGGCGGCGGCGACGAAGCGAAGGCGAGGGAGTTCGTGGAGAAGCTCTACCGCAACGCTCCCGTACTCGACACCGGAGCCCGCGGCTCGACCACGACGTTCGTTGAGCGGGGCATCGGCGATGTGCTGATCGGATGGGAGAACGAGGCCTACCTCGCCGTCGCACAGCTCGGGCAGGGCGGGTTCGAGGTCGTGGTTCCCTCCCTCAGCATTCTGGCGGAGCCGCCCGTCGCCTGGGTGGACGCGGTCACACGCCGCAAGGGGACGAGCGAGGTGGCAAAGGCCTACCTCGAATACCTCTACACGCCCGAGGCGCAGGAGATCATCGCCAAGAACTACTACCGGCCAAGCCTGCCCGAGATCGCGGCGAAGTACGCGAAGAAGTATCCGACGCCCGAACTCGTGACGATCGAGAAGGATTTCGGCGGCTGGAAGGCGACGCATGCCAAGCACTTCTCGGACGGGGGAATCTTCGACCAGATCTATCAGCCCGGCCGCTAGGAGAGATCGAAGGTCCTATGCCCTTCGCCCTGAAACGAAAATCGGTGTTGCCCGGCTTCGGGCTGACGCTCGGCTTTACGGTCACGTACCTCGGGCTGATTGTCCTCATCCCGCTGGCAGGCCTCTTTGTGAAGACCGCCACCCTTAGCTGGGGTCAGTTCGTGGGCGAGGTGACGAGCCCGCGAGTGCTCGCCGCGTACCGGCTGAGTTTTGGCGCGGCGCTCATCGGGGCCATCGTGAACGCGGTGTTCGGCCTCATCGTGGCGTGGGTGCTCGTGCGCTACCGCTTCCCAGGCAGGCGCCTCGTCGACGCGCTCGTGGACCTGCCGTTCGCGCTACCGACAGCCGTGGCGGGAATCACGCTCACTGCACTTTTCTCGAAGAACGGCTGGGTCGGCAGCCTCCTCGAACCGCTTGGGATTCAAGTGGCGTACACGCCGCTCGGCGTCGTCGTCGCCCTCACCTTCATCGGCCTCCCGTTTGTCGTGCGCACGCTTCAGCCCGTGCTCCAGGACATCGATCCGGAGATCGAGGAGGCGGCGGCAAGCCTCGGAGCGGGCCGCGTTCAGACGTTTCTGCGGGTTTTATTTCCGGCGTTTTTCCCGGCGCTCCTCACGGGCTTCGCACTGGCTTTTGCCCGCGGCGTCGGCGAATACGGGTCCGTCATCTTCATCGCCGGAAATATGCCGATGCGGACGGAGATCGCTCCTCTGCTCATCGTCACCAAACTGGAGCAGTACGACTACGCCGGGGCGACCGCGGTGGCAGTGGTGCTGCTCGTGGTCTCGTTCGCGCTGCTCCTCGCGATTAATGCGCTGCAAGGCGTGATCCGCCGGCGCGAGGAGGCGTAAGGTGTGGGCGTCCGTCCAGCAGGAGATCGCGCATGCTCCGTTTGGCGGCGGCGTTTCCAGAGCCAGGGCGCTTGAGGAGCCGGTCCTCGTGCGGCGGGTTCTCATCGCTCTGGCGCTCGTCTTCCTGGGTCTCTTCCTCGGACTCCCCCTTGCGGCGGTGTTCGTGAACGCATTCTCGAGCGGGCTCGGCGTGTTTGTGGCTGCAATTACCGAGCACGATGCGCGCTCCGCAATCGGTCTCACCCTCCTCGTGGCCGCGATTTCCGTGCCGCTCAACACGCTCTTTGGTGTGGCTGCGGCATGGGCAATTGCCAAGTTCGACTTCCGCGGGAAGAGCACGCTCATTACCCTGATCGACTTGCCCTTCGCAGTCTCTCCCGTGATTTCTGGCCTCATCTTTGTGCTGCTCTTCGGTCTTCAGGGCTTTTTCGGTCGTTTTCTCGCCGAGCACAACGTGCGGATCATCTTCGCCATCCCCGGAATCGTACTTGCCACGACTTTCATCACATTCCCTTTCGTCGCGCGCGAACTCATCCCCCTCATGGAAGAGCAGGGGGCCGAGGAGGAAGAGGCCGCAGTCTCCTTGGGTGCTGGCGGCTGGCAAGTCTTCCGACGGGTTACGCTCTCCAACATCCGCTTTGGCATGCTCTTCGGCGTGGTACTGCTCAACGCACGCGCCATGGGCGAGTTCGGAGCGGTTTCGGTCGTCTCGGGCCACGTGCGCGGTTACACGAACACGATGCCCCTCCACGTCGAGATCCTCTACAACGAGTACCAGACCTCGGCAGCATTCGCGGTGGCATCGCTGCTTGCGCTTCTCGCGCTCGTGACGCTCGCTCTGAAGACGCTGCTGGAGTGGAAAATGCATCGCCGGGGCGTTGCCGGATGAGCATCGAGCTCGAGAAGATCGAGAAGCCCCTTCTTGGCCTTTCGCCGCGCCCGCGGGTCGCCGTGCGGCTCGGCGCGAGGCGGATCTTTTTCGAGGCCTGAAAACGATATGACGCGTCCGATCCTGATAGTTCCCGGATACCGCGGCTCCGGCCCGGGCCACTGGCAGAGCCTGTGGGAGGAGAGCCTACCGGGTGCGCGGCGCGTCTTGATGCCGAGCTGGGAGCAGCCCCAGCGTGATTCTTGGGTGGAAGCCCTCGATCGCGCGATTCGCAAATGCGCGGAGCCTCCGGTCCTCGTGGGTCATTCCCTTGGCGCCGTGACGATCGTGCACTGGGCGCGGGGTTTTCGCCTTCCTGTCCATGGAGCGCTGCTCGTGGCTCCTTGCGACGTGGACGATGTCCACCTCGAGCAAATCCGAAGCTTTGCGCCCGTCCCGATCTCGAAGCTCGACTTTCCGACGCTTGCGGTGGTCTCGAGCGACGATCCGTATCTCGGCTATGGGCGAGCCCTTGCCTTCGCCCACGGCTGGGGTGCGCGGCTCGTGCTCGCTGGAGCGTGCGGACACCTCAACGCGGAGTCGGGTTTTGGTCCCTGGCCAGAGGGCGAGGCGCTCTTGCGGGAGCTGCTCTAGATGGGCGAGGTAGGAATCGTCGACGTCGAGCGAAGAGACGAGTGGATTCGCGTTCACTTTGGCCCGCCAGTCTCGAACCACGCCGACTACCACTACCTCTGGTTGCGGCACAACTGCGATGGTGACCGGCATCCGACGACCGGCGAACGCGTCGTGGACTCCTCGGAGATTTTGCCGGACGTCCGGCCACTCCTGGTCCGTGTGGACCCTGACTCCCGGGTGCTGCGCATCTGGTGGAGAGACGGGGAGGGGTCGCGCGAGAGCCGGTATCCCTCCCCGTGGCTCGTCGAGCACGCCTACGCGCAGGGTCGCGAGGATGTGCCGCCCCCGCCGTGCGATCTCGCGCAAATCGAGCTCGGCGCAGCGCGCTTCTCGTGCCCCGCCGAGCTCAGGCAGGCCGCGTGGGAACGCATCGAGCGTTGCGGGGCAGTCCTGGTCCGCGGCCATGACCTCGGGACAAAGGCCCTGATGGAGTTGTGGGAGGAGGCGGGTCTGCGCGTCGTCGAGACGCATTTCGGACGGATCGAGGACCTGCGCACCGACAACACGACGAACCGCAATATCGATCAACTCGGCTACACCGATGCGGCCGTGCAGCTGCATACCGATCAGCCCTTCCTCGCTCGGCCGCCCCGCTTCCAGCTCCTGCACTGCATGCGCCCGGGGAACCAAGGAGGCGACAGCGCTGTCGTGGATGCCCGTCAGGCGGCGCTCTACCTGCAGAGCATGGATGCCGAGGCATTCGAGCTCTTGGCGTCCGTGCCTGTGCGGTTTCATCGCAGGCAGAAAGAATTCGAGGCGCTGCACGTCGGGCCGGTGCTGGCATTCCGCGGCGAGGCAGAGTTCCAGGTTCGGTACAGCTACTTCACGATGGACCCACACCGTGTGCCGTTCAATCGGATGGAATCCTGGTATCGGGCCTACAACCGCTTTTCGCAACTGGTTCGTGACCCGCGGCATCAGTACCAGTTTCGACTCGGGGCGAGCGACTTTCTCATGTACGACAACTTCCGGATGCTGCACGCGCGCACTGCGTTCAGCGGTCCGCGCTGGGTCCGCGGCGTCTACTTCAGTCGTGATGGCCAGGCGAGCCAGGCGCTCGCACAAGGAAGCAGTCCATGAACATTGCGAACGACGTGACGGAGCTGATCGGAAACACCCCTCTCGTGCGTCTGCGCCGCATCGGAGCCGATGCCGGGGCAGAGATTGTCGTGAAGCTCGAGAGCCGCAATCCCGTGAACAGTGTGAAAGATCGGATTGGGCTCGCGATGATCGAGGCCGCCGAGCGCGAGGGTCTCATCGAGCCCGGGAGGAGCGTTCTCATCGAGCCGACGAGCGGCAACACCGGCATCGCTCTGGCTTTCGTCGGGGCGGTGCGGGGCTACCGCACCGTGCTCGTGATGCCGGAAACCATGAGCCCGGAGCGCAGGGTCGTCCTGCGTGCCTTCGGCGCACAGCTCGTGCTGACCGAGGGTCCGAAGGGCATGCAGGGTGCTGTGGAAAAGGCGAACGAGCTTGCGGCGGCGATCCCCGACTCCTTGATCCTCCAGCAGTTTCGCAACCCCGCGAATCCCGACGTGCACCGCCGGACGACCGCGGAGGAGATCTGGCGCGATAGCGAAGGCCGTGTGGATGCGCTCGTGTCCGGCGTGGGAACGGGAGGAACGCTGACGGGCGTTGCGCAGGTGCTGAAGGCTCGGAAGCCCTCTTTCGAGGCCATCGCCGTCGAGCCCGCAGGGAGCCCGGTCCTCTCGGGTGGCGTCCCCGGGCCGCACAAGATCCAGGGCATTGGAGCTGGCTTCATCCCCGAGGTGCTGGAGCGGAGCCTGATCGATCAGGTTCTTACGGTGACCAACGAGGATGCGCTCGAGCTCGCCCGGCGCCTTGCGCGAGAGGAGGGCCTACTGGTTGGAATTTCCTCCGGTGCGGCAGTGCACGCGGCGCTGCAGTACGCGCGGCAGCCAGCCAACCGCGGGAAGCTGATCGTCGCGATCATTCCGAGCTTCGGCGAGCGATACCTCGGCACGGACCTGTTCGCTCCCTATCGATATGAGGGCAGCGATGATCCGCTTGCGACTACAAATGGTCGCTCCTGATCTACTCTGCCCCGCGCTGGGCTGCGGGCGCGAAGCGCTCCGGGCACAGAGGGGAGATGGGATGAGCATCGAGGTCGAGGGCATCTCGAAACGCTTCGGTGGGTTCGAGGCGCTCCGAGACGTGAGTCTTCAGGTGAAGCATGGAGAGCTGGTGGCGCTACTCGGGCCGTCCGGCTCCGGCAAGACGACGCTCCTGCGGATCATCGCCGGACTCGAGTTTCCCGACCGTGGCGTTGTGCGCTTCGAAGGGGAGGACGCGACGGAACGCAGCGCTCGCGACCGCCGCGTGGGATTCGTTTTCCAGCACTACGCGCTCTTCCGGCACATGAGCGTGTTCGAGAACGTCGCCTTCGGCCTTCGCGTTCGTCCGCATCGCGCCCGCCCGCCTGCCGCGACGATTCAAAGCCGGGTGCACGAGCTCCTGCGTCTTGTTCAGCTCGACGGGCTTGCAGGGCGCCTGCCTTCCGAACTCTCCGGCGGCCAGCGGCAGCGCGTGGCTCTCGCTCGGGCGCTCGCCGTAGAGCCGCGGGTTCTCTTGCTGGACGAGCCCTTTGGGGCACTCGATTCGCGCGTTCGCAAGGAACTCCGTCGCTGGCTGCGGCGGCTGCACGATGACCTCGGGCTTACGAGCGTATTTGTGACGCACGACCAGGATGAGGCGCTCGAGCTGGCAGACCGCGTCGTCGTGATGAGCGCGGGGCGGATCGAGCAGATTGGCAGCCCGTATGAGGTGTATCACGATCCCGCGACCTCCTTCGTCTATGAGTTTCTTGGGGACGTGAATGTGTTCCACGCGCGGCTCGAGGGCGGCCGCGCCCAAGTCCACGACGCTTCTTTCGAACTGAAGGAGGTGCACCCCGACAGCGGCAAGGAGGCGACGCTCTACGTTCGTCCGCATCTCCTGGAGATCGAGCGTGCCGGCGGCGACGGGGCGCTGCGTGCGACCGTGCAGCGCGTGCACGCGGCAGGCCCGAGCGTCAAGGTCGAGCTCGTGACCCAAGGCGGCGAGCTCCTCCAGGCCGAGCTTTCGCAGGAGCGGTACAAGAGGCTAGAGCTCGAACGCGGCCAGGAGGTGTTCGTGCGGCCCCGCTCTCCCCGCGTCTTCGTCGAAGACTACACGATCTAGTTGCGCGAGACTCTGCCCCGATAGAGCTGCGCCACGCTTCTCTCGATCGGCGGCTTCTCGATTGCAAGGTCTGCAATCGGTGCGCGGGCGGCGAACTCCTCGACCACCTTCGCCGGAGGGATCGCGTCGCGTCGGAAGCGCAGGACGAGTTTGTCGCAGTGCCTGCGCATGAATCGGTGAGAGAATCTGGAGATCACTGCTTCGGGTTGCTCATACCCTTCCGCAGCTCAACCGAAACTCTGGGAAGAGCGTCTGGAATCGTGCAAAGAGATTCTAACGAGAACTGTCCGGAGTCGAAGAAAGCGCAATTCGACAGCTCTTGTACTCTCCCGCATGAGGCAGGGAGACCACGAAGGCTTAGCATGAACTCGCGATGTGGACGCTGCCGCAGAGCGGGGGGAGGGTTTGCCATGGAAAGCGCCACTTTCCGCAAATGGTTGGCCGATCGCGGCTGCACTTTCGAACGCCATGAGCGTGGGAAGGGCGGCCTTGGCCATGCCGTTGTGACGGTACGCCTTGGAAGCCGCCGCGCAGAACTACCCGATGTCGGCACGAAGCTGCCTCTGCCAGGCGATGTGGTGCGAAAGATCGTGGACGATCTCGGACTCAGCTACGACGAGCTTCCCGGCCCGAAGAGCCGTGTGTAGCGAGAATCGTAGGCTCGGCCGTGTGCTTCTCCACCAACAAGGTGGATGGCGAGGACTTTTTGTTCGGGCCAAGAACAGCCGGCGGCAAGACGAGTGGCTTTAAGCGTGATCGTGGCGCGGCGACGGGGCTCTAACGCGCAGCTCGAAGGATCTCCCCCAGGAACCGAACGACAAGCACGCCGCCCTCTCGGCCCCGCCTTCGAGTCGGGTCAGGGTGCCAATCCCAGCCCAGAATCGTCCAGCCATCTTCTCCGGCAGTGACACTCGCGCGGCGTTCGGCCTCGTCACGGCTGGCGGCGGGATAGGCACAGCATGTGAGGGAAGCTGTCACAACGCCTCCTTGCGTATATCCGCTCGAAGAGAGAGGGCGAGGCCGAGTCGAGACGAGCCACCTCTGGGGTTGTTGAGGGTAGCTTCCTCGGCGGGGGGCCGTGCCAGGACCAGCCTCGCCCTCCTCCCAGTACGCGCCACCCTACGCCCGCGCCCGATGCTTGTCGGTTCAATATTGAACACATGATCTGCGGTCGGCCGGGGACTAGGAGATGCTCTGGAGGTAGGCACGAACCTTTGCTTCGTTCACGATCAGGTGGTGCTCCGCCGTGAGCTCGATCAACCCGAGCGTACGGAATCTGTTCATGAACTCCGTGACCCGCGGCCGCGTGGTCCCCACCATCTGCGACAGCTCCTCGTGCGAGAGTCGAACCGCGATCCGCCGACTGTGCGGGTCTGGCTTGCCAAGATTCTTCCCCAGCATGAGCAGCGTCTCCGCCAGCCGGTGCTCGCTGTCCACCGTCACGAGGTGCGCGATCATCTCCTGCTGGCTCGTGACGCGCTCTGCCAGGTAATGCACGAAGCCCTCCAGCAGCGATTCGTGGCTCAGGCAGGTGAGGAACTCCGGGCACGGGATCGCCTTCAGCGTCGTGTCCTCCATGGCCGTGGCCGTCTCCCGCCGAACCACGTCTTCTCCGCCTAGGCACAGCTCGCCAAAGACGTCGCCCGGGGCGTGGATCGCGAGCAAGCACTCCTTTCCCCCCGGAGCGAGCACCGAGAGCTTGATGAGACCTGCCTCGATGAAATAGACGCCATCCGCAGGATCGCCGGTGTGGTAAATGCTCGTCTGTCGACCAAAGTGGACGCTGTGACCGTCCCGCGTTTCGCGGTTCATCGTCACTCGCAGACGGTCTTTGAACGAATCGGCTTGCGTCGGCAAGTCCTCCGGGCCGGCGCGCTGCGCGCAAGGCGCCTCCGCTCTCAGACGTAGAAGAACCGCCCTTCGCCGCAGAATTACCCCCCGCGGGCATCACGCGTGCAGTGCGGATTTTCCGCTGGCAATCGCCGCGGGACCATCCTCAGTTCCGGGTAATTTGTGGGCCGAAGAGCAGGGAGGCAGGTCCACTTTCGGAATGCGAAGCGTTCCGGGAGGAGGTACGGCCCAGTCCAGAAGTACCGCCTCGTGGGAGCTCTGAGGGCGGCTTGGTCATCGCGAGTGCGCCACGGCGGACCCGGAATCCCCGCTCTTTCTTCTCATCGCACTCTTTGCAGGTTGCCACTTGAGAATCGACATTCCCGCGAGCCCCCAGCATTCGCATTACGACGTAGATCGCTCGCACAGCAGATCCGATGGGTTACGAGCCGGTGACCTACGAGGCCGATCTTGTGCCCGGAGCCTGAGGTCCGGTGCCCGCGCTGGCGGCTGCGGTCGTGGATCGTTGAGTCCACTGGATTGAAGATGTCACACCAGTTGAGATGGGGAGCGCGTTCCGAGAACGCGCATCCATCGCTCCCTCGCGATCGTCCTGGAGGAATCGAAGCATCCCGTCGTCCTTCTCGTTTCGAGATGTGTGCCTCGAATGATGGCTCCTCCTCATTCACTCACTACGGTGAGGCGTCAGCCGCCACTGCTCCGCCCTCGGCGCGCTCGCAGATCCGCCACCGGGTTAAGGAACACCCGGAACAGCGACCAGGACGAGCTGATCTCCTCGCGGTTTCTCGACCTTGCAACGACCTCCAGCCGGATGCCGTCGGGGTCGGGAAAAAACGTCGCGTAGTAGTCGTCGTTGTATTCAGGATATTCCCGCGGCTGGGTTGCGGGGACGCCAATCGCGGTCAGGTCTCGGTGCGCTTCATCGACGGCTTTGCGGTCCGGGACCTGGAAGCATACGTGGTGCAGGCCGGGCGAATACGGGTCGTGTCGCGCAGTCGCGTTTCGGGCCGGACGGATCGAATACTGGAGATGCCGGTTGAAATAGTGAGCGTGGGGATCACCGCCGATCGCCTTGTCCCCCTTGCGGAAGCCGAGGCGCTGCATGATCGCGTCGTAGAACTGCTCGGAGCGCCGAAGATCGGAAACCGTGATGTACAAGTGATCGAGACCGAGGACCTCTACTGCCATCTTTCGGTGCTGTCCTACCCCAGGGGGCGCAATCACGCCCTCGTGTGAAACGTCCTCAAAATGGCCATCGCGACGATGCCAGGCTCCACCACCTTGAAGAAGAGGCTCCATCGGCGAAGCCACTCGTCCCCGGCTTGTTAGCCGCCGCGTGGGGCGATTGGCGGCGGGATGATGCGAAACCCGATGCACGTTATCCAGATACCGATACGAGCCGTGATCATTCCGCTGACAAGTTCTCCCGTTGTCAGCCCGCCACAATCGACGTCCGGACCGCGTCCTGGGCGCTCTTGATCGGCCACACACCCAAAACGGCCGTCACCTCCCCATCAACCTCCCAGGCATAGCAGAGACGCACGCTGGGATGATCTAGAAGCTCGAAGATCAGCACCTCGCCCTCCCAGACCGGCTCGCCCTTGAAAACCTCGTGAACGTTCTCCCTGGTCAAGAAGCGCGACTTAGCGCCGTGGATCTCCTCAATGGCTGCCTGGAATGTCGAGATGTGGATGTCGTTCAATTTGACTGTCGCCTGTTCTCCTGGGCGCGGCGGTCGCTGGGCATTCGCCGGGCGCACTTCGATTCCGCCGTCTCCCTTGTAGATCAGGTCGAAGATATTCGCAGCGGTCTGTAGCCACTTCACCCGCTGAGTAAGAGGCCAATCAGTGTCGGGTCCGGCAAGGTCTTCAATAACCCTTGGATGAACGGATGCCTGCCGGAAGTATCACCCTCGTCACTGGCCTTGCGCTTCTCTTCCTCGTCATCGACATCGTCCTCGTCATCTTTCTCCCGCGGAGCGATTCCCGCTGGCTCGCTCCGCCATCTTCTCGGTGACGCCCAAAGCCGCCCTTCCCGCTGGAGGGGCGTTCTGCGGAAGCGGCCGATTCTTCGAGCAAGGACGGAATCCCCTCGTCTGGGCGCGTTATGCCAAACCGGGCAGTGCCTCGGTGGACCGGGTGGGGAGAAGGTTCAACGGGCAGCGAACGATTGGAGACGCGGGCGCGCCCGTACCCGCGAGAGGTCCATCCGAATCCGCGCTTGGGGAAATCCTCAGCAGAACCCGCGATCACGACTTGCCGGGTCTACTCGCCCGAGCGACCACCCTCCGGGTCGGTCTGGAGGAGCGTGCGTTCCTCGCGGGTGCGCATGGCGCTATTCACCCGATCCCGGGCGCGGCTCGGCAGCCCCCCAGATTCAGTGCTGGCCTGCGCAGGGGAGTGGCCGGCGAGGAGCCCACCAAACGCACCATCCATCCCCTTGGTGAAGACCTCGATCCCGACCCAGATTGCCAGAACGATGAACAAGATGCCGAAGACCTTCTGCATGCGGCCCTCCCATCAAATAGAGAGGATCGGCAAGACGCGGCCGCTGCCTGAGCCATGCGCATTGCGTGGGCCGGGCAGCCGGTGGAGAAGATTTAGCCCCGCACTCTTTGGCAAAACGCCTCGACGAGGGCGGGAGATCCGGCAGCCATTGCCTCCTCGATGCGCGGGTCGGGCTGGTTGTAGATGCGCCGGACACCGTCGAAGCTCAGGTAGACGCCTTCCGCTTCGCGCACCAGGAGGTCCCCCGCGCAGACGTCCCACTCACTCTTTGGGACGACGGAGATATTCAAGTCGCCGTGGCCCGAGGCGACGCATGCCAGCTTCCATGCGATCGAGCCCATGGGACGCACTTCGCGAAACCACTTCGCATAGGGTTCGAGCTGACCGCGCGAGATCTCGGTGCGACTCGCGATCACGACCGCGTCGGAGAGGCGGCTGCAGCGCGAGACCGCGACGCGCGCGAGGGGACCGATTTCCCCGCCTGCCCAGGGGGCTCGCCATGCCCCGCCCCCTCGCGAGCCCAGCATCACCACTCCCGCAGCGGGATTGAGCACTACCCCCACTACCGGCTCTCCCGCCTCGGCCAGCGCGATCGACACGGCAAACTCCGGGATCCGCGCCACGAACTCCTTGGTGCCGTCCATGGGATCGACGATCCAGGCACGTCGACAAGTATGGCGCGAGGGTTCGCTTGCGGTCTCTTCAGAGAGCAGCCCGTCTTCCGGGAATGCACGGCAAAGGCGGGCGCGGATGGCGCGGTCGGCCTCGAGGTCCGCATGGGTGACGGGGTTGTCCTTGGACTTCTCCCAGCTCTCCGAGGGTTTGGAAAAGTGGCGCAAGAGGATCGCCGCTGCCTCACCGGCAGCCGCGAGTGCAACCTCGAGCTCGTGCGCAAACTCACCGCCGGGCTGCCGCATCGCGCGCGAGTATACTCGCGGTGATGAAAAGCCAAGCCGTTCCCTTGGGCTTCCTCGCTCGGCCCGACACAGGAACGCATCCTGGAGTCGTGATCATCCATGACGTCTGGGGGCTCAGCGAATTGTACCGAGAGTTTGCGCGCCGACTCGCGCAGGCGGGATTTGCAGCGCTCGCCCTCGACCTCTACCGGCGCGAGGTCAAGATCGCAAATCCGGGCAAGTGGATGCGGAGCCTTTCCGACCCAGCGGTTCTTGAAGACGTGCAGGCGGCTATCGACTTCCTGGGTGCAGATCCCGCCGTCGGCGGCGGAGGTGTGGGAGTTGCCGGCTTTTGCATTGGCGGTACCTACGCCCTCCTTGCCGCATGCGCGTGCCGGGGTCTCGCCGCGGCCGTTACCTTCTACGGCATCCTCTCCTATCAGCACGGGATCCTTTCGTCTCCGGACCTCGATCCCGTGAAGAAACCGCGCGATCCCCTCCACGCCATCGGCGACTTGCGTTGTCCGCTGCTCGGCATCTTCGGCGATAGCGACGAGTTCATCCCACTCGAGGATGTGAAACAGTTGGAGGGGAGCCTCGCACGAGGAGCTGTGGCATCGGAAGTCCGGATCTACCCGGGCTGCGGCCATGCCTTCCTCAACGAGACGCGCGCGCAAGCCTTCCGGCCGGAGCCTGCGGCGGATGCGTGGCAGCGGATGTTGGACTGGTTCGGGCGATCCCTGCGCTAATCAGGTCTCGACCCGCAGGACGAAGAGCGCAAGCGTGCGCTCCCGCGTCGCATAGCGCGTAATCGCTGCATCCACCCGTACCTCAGTGCCTGCGCCGTCACGCATGCGGGTGCTGAAGCGGCGGGGCTCGGCACCCTCCGAGATCGCCTCGAGTTCGGTAGCCCAGCGCCCGTGCTCGGCTTCTGGGACGAAGCGCAGCACCTCGGCATCGAGGAGCGCGTCTCGTGCAAGGCGCAGGAGGGCGCCAGCGGCGGGATTGGCATCGACGATATGACCGTTCGTGGCGTCGATGGCGAGGAATAGGTCCGCCACGCGGTCGATTGCCGCGACCACCGCGCGGCGGTTTGCGCGGGGCGCGCCGCTTGCCCGCCGGGCGGGCTGCGTCGTGCGCAGCGCTGCGCGGAAGCCCGTCACGAGCGGCGCGAGCGCGCGTCTTACCGCTTCTCCGCGCTCGCCTGCTACTTCGGCGGCCGCCTCCGACCACGCACCGAGCAGGCGCCCGACGCGTGCCTCGTCCGCGTGGATGCCGTCGAGTGCAGGTGCTGGCGGACGCCCCTTTTCGAGAGACGAGGCGGCAAAGCTGCGAAAGCGTCGCAGCGCCTCCGTCTCCGGCGCAGCGGCCCGAGGCGCACTCTCGCCAAGGCGCGCCGCGAGAGCGCGCTCAATCTCTCCGCGTCGCATCACGAGCCAGGCCGCGAGCTCCGGATCCTGTGTCACCGCACCCATGCGTGCAGTTTGTACCACACCCTCGCGCATGGGCCCTCCGTGGTGCAGGCGCTGCGCATGCAGCCGCGCAACTCCTTAAAAGAGCGAGAGGATGTGGCGCGGATCTGCACTGTCCTGTCACGTCTCGCACGCACCGGGCCACTCAATCTGCATGGGACGAGCGCCGATAGAAGCCCTCATGCAGATCCGGCCCAGCCCGCGTCGTCTCGTCGTCTCCTATGCGCACCCTGAAGCCTACGCGCCCCTCGCCCGGGCAATCCTCGCGAAGATGGGCTTTTGGATTGTCCCGATCGAGGAGGTGCCCGAGCTGCCTCCGTCCTGGGCAACCCGCAGACCGGAGCTGCGAATCGTGGACGAACGGCGTCTCGGAGAGGTGCCCGAGGACATGGAAGAGGATGGGGAGCCGATTCCGATGATCGTGCTGACCGGCCGTCAGGGCATAACCGGTGTGGACCCGCGGATTATCGGTGCCGCCAAGCGGCCCGCGGGCCTTCACGACCTCTATCGCCTCGTTCAGGAAGCGCTCGAGGAGACGCCGCGGGCGACTCCGCGGGTGCCGACGCATCTGCCCGCACGCTGCCGCCGCAACGGGCACGAGTGGCGGGGCTCCGTGCTCTCCTTGTCGGAGAACGGCTGCCTCCTGCGAAGCCCGGAGCCGGTGCCTCTCGGCACGCAGGTAGAGATCGAGTTCCTTCTCCCTCGCGCTGGAACGATCGTGACCCAGGCCGAGGTTGCCTACCAACTGGTACCGGACTTTGGGCTCGTCTTTCACAGCACGCCCGCAGCCTCCCGGGAGTCGATCCTCGCCTTCGTCCAGTCCACGCTCGCTCACACCTAGTCGCGCGCTCTCGACCTGCGGTACGGGCGCCACGTACAATGGCGCCTCGTCTTGGGGTTGCGGATTCCGCGCGAGCGCGCGCGGCCATGGGCATGCAATACGCGAGGAACTCGGGACGGATGGAGCTCCGACGCATGAGAAGGCGAGGGATCGATCTTTCCCCGTGCGATCCTGACCCGGCGACCCCCGAATTTGTGAGAACGAAGGTCTCTTCGGTCTTGAGCCGCGACGTCCCTCTCCCTGGGCTGGGCTTTCGCGCCCTCGAGCCCAGCCGCGCGGCAGGCTCCCGGTGAAGGGACTCCGGGAGGGGCGCGTTCGCGCCAATGGGCTTGAGTTTGCGACCCTTGAGGCCGGGAGTTCCGACTCGCCCCTCGCTCTTTGCCTCCACGGCTTTCCCGACACTGCCGTCACCTTCCGTCACCTTCTGCCCGCGCTCGCGAGCGTCGGATACCACGCGGTCGCGCCATGGATGCGCGGCTATGCGCCGACCGAGGCTCCGGCCGACGGGCGGTATCAAAGCGCAGTTCTCGCGCACGACGCACTCGCCCTCATCGAGGCCTTCGGGCAAGCGCGCGCGGCCCTCGTGGGTCACGACTGGGGCGCGATCGCGGCGACGGGCGCCGCGATCCTTCGGCCCGAGCGCGTGCGCAAGCTCGTGACGCTCGCCGTTCCGCACCGGACCCTGGGAGTCGCTCTCGCAACCAGCTACGACCAGCAAAAGCGATCGTGGTACATGTTCTTCTTCCAGTCGCCATTCGCCGATGCCGCCGTCGCTGCCCACGACTTCGCGTTTTTGGACCGGATCTGGGAGGACTGGTCGCCGGGCTTTGTTCCAGAGACCGAAGATCGCGAGGCCCTAAAGCGCTGCTTCCGCAGCCCCGGAGTCTTGGCCGCGGCCCTCGGCTACTACCGCGCAACCTTCGATCCCGCGCGCCAGGACCCGCAGCTCGCGGGAGATCAGCTGCGCATCGTGAGCGCGGAAGTGCCCGTCGAAACGCTCCACCTCCACGGTACAAAGGACGGGTGCGTGGGCGTCGAGGCCGCACGGGGCATGGAGAGCGGATTTGCGAAAGGGCTGCGCAAGGTCGTCGTGGATGAAGCCGGTCACTTCCTGCATCTCGAACGTCCACGACTCGTGAACGATGCCATCCTTGATTTTCTCGGGGCGCCCCGACCGTGAGCCTCCTGTCCGCACACCAGAAGGGGATTGAATGACGGATCCCAAGCTGCAGGCGCTGCCGCCGGCTCAGTACTTCAATGTGATGAAGGTGAGTCACACTCCGCGCGAGTTTTTCTTCGACCTTGCGCAGTTCACCGGCGAGGCCGGAGCTCCGGCGAGTCTCGTGGGCCGGCTTGTGACGAGTCCCGAGCATGCGAAGGCCATGCTCGAGGCCCTGGCGGACAACGTCGGTAAGTTCGAAGCGCGCTTTGGATCGATCCGGCCGTCGACGCCCCCTGTGTCGAGCATGCAATAACGACGGCGGGGCTCTGGGCGGGTCTCGAGCTAGGCGTTTCCAGGCTGAAGGCAACGGCGATAGACGTCCTCGAGCGCGGCTACGGTTTCGCGAACGTGGTAACGGGCCCGTACCTCCCGGGCCGCCGCGGCGCCAAGTCGCGTCCGAAGGGCCCCATCGGCCCGCAGCCGCTCGAGTGCGCAGGCGAGGGCTCTTGCGTCGCCACGGGGTACGAGAAGACCCGTCTCGCCGTCCCGCACCGTTTCGGGAACGCCCCCCACTGCGCTTGCCACCACCGCCTTGCCGAGCGCCATGGCCTCGAGAAGGGCGAGCGGGTGGCCCTCGAAGCGCGAGGGCAGGGCGACGACATCGGCGCAGCGCATGAGTGCGAAGACGTCGCTCCGGTGGCCGAGGAAGTGGATGCGCTCGGCGACGCCGAGCCGGCGCGCCTTTGTCTCGAGCACACCTCGCAAGGCGCCCTCCCCCGCGAGCCACGCGTGCACGGGTGCCATGCGCGAGGCCCTCTTCGCGAGCGCCGCTACGGCTTCAAGCAGAATGTCCTGGCCCTTCCGACGCTCGAGTGTCGCGGGCACGAGGACGCGGAAGGCGTCGCCCAAAAGGACGGGTGGCGCAGGATCGGGTGCATGCGCCGCCGCGCGGTCGAGCTCCTCGGGGTCAATCCCATTCGCAATCACTCGCGAGCGTGGGAGTGCGCGGCGCCCGACGTGGCGGACCGCGCTTTCTCGGACGCGCTCGGAGACCGCGACCACGGCGTTCTGCCAGCCGTAGGTCGCGGCATTGAGCCAGCGCGTTGCAGGCCGGTACATATCGAGCGTGTTGTGCTCGGTGTAGACAAGGCGCGTTGCGAGGCCGCGGGTCGCAAGGCGCGCGAGTGCGCCGGGGACGGGGAGGTGTGCGTGCACGAGATCGATCCCATCGCGGGTAAGCGTGCGGCGCAGGGTGATGAGTGTGCGCGGACCGGGGAGCGATCTGTGCCCCGCTGGCATCCTCTCCACGGGGAGGCCCTCGAGACGCCAGGCAAGCGCAAGGGGACCGGAGTCGTCAAACGCCGCGAGGCGATAGTCAAACCGCTCGCGGTCAAGGTGCGGGAGCGCGTTCATCAAGAGTCGCTCGGCGCCGCCCAGCGCCGTCGTCTTCGTCAGCACAAGGATGCGGGGGCGGCTCATGCCCTCTCCCGGTAGACTTGAGCCCGATGAGTGAGAGGCGGAGCGAGTCTTTTCGCGAGTTCGATCTTTTCCTCCCGACGCCCGAGCACGCCCTCCTGGCGCAGACGCTCCATGAGTTCGTCGCCCGCGAGGTCGAGCCGCAAGCCGCGGCGCATGACCGCAGCGAGAGCTTCAACCTTGCCCTCTTCCGGCGCGCCGGCGAGCTGGGACTGCTCGGCGTGACCTTGCCCGAGGAATACGGAGGCGCGGGGCTCGACGCGACCGCCGCGGTGCAGGTGTGCGAGGCGCTCGCCAGCTCCGACCCGGGCTTTACGCTCGCGGTGCTGGCGCATGCGGTTCTCTTCGCACAGAACCTCGCCGTGAACGGCAACGAGCTTCAGAAAAAACAGATCCTGCCCGATGCCGCGAGCGGCGCGAAGATCGGCGGGCTGTGCATGACCGAGCCCGCGGTGGGAACAGACGTCCTCGCCCTTCGCACGCGCGCCGTCCGATCTGGCGAGGGCTACGTCCTCGACGGCGTCAAGACCTTCATCACGAACGGGGGAATCGACGAGCACACGCTCGGGGATGTTTTCATCGTCTATGCCGCGACGGCTCCCGAGCGAATCAGCTCCTTCTTGGTCGAGAAGGGAATGCCCGGCTTTCGTCTCGGCCAAAAGTGGAAGGACAAGCTTGGCATGCGGGCATCCTTCACCGCCGAGCTCGTGTTTGAGGGCGTGCGGGTTCCCCTCTC
Organism: Myxococcota bacterium; assembly: GCA_035489755.1. GTDB lineage: Bacteria > Myxococcota_A > UBA9160 > UBA9160 > UBA9160 > UBA9160. Next base: position 134,941 of record DATGZK010000021.1, on the reverse strand, counting down.
GCACCGGCTCGGTGAAGAGGGGGAGGGGACGCTGCACATGATGCGGAACCTCGAAGTGGAGCGGCTCACACTCGCTGCGATGTCGCTGGGAATCGCGCAGCGCTGCATCGAAGTGATGGTCCGCTACGCGAACGAGCGCAAGACCTTCGGGAAGCCCCTGCGCGAGCACGGCCAGATTCAGCGCTACATCGCGGAGAGCTTCGCCGAATTCCGAGCCGCGAGAACCTATGTCTACGACACGGCAAGACGCATGGACCTGCGCGCGACGGGACAGCGCATCGACGCGGACGCGACCAAGCTCTTCGCCGCGCAGGTGGGGAAGCGCGCAGCGGATAGTGCGATCCAGGTTCTCGGCGGGTATGGCTACATGGGCGAGTACGCGGTCGAGCGGCTGTGGCGGGATGCCAAGCTCCTTGAAATCGGAGGCGGAACGCTCGAGGCCCATCACAAGAACCTGACAAAGGATCTCGCGCGTGACCCCACACGCGTGCGCCGCTAGCTCCCTCGGGTCCCTGCCTCCAGCTCCCATCCCCCGCCCCCGACTCCTCTCATCGGCCGAAATCTCGCCGGGTTTGACCTCTTCGTTGCGATACCCTGTGCCGCCAGATGGCGACGTCCCCGCCTCAAGGCACGGATGAGGCTCCTGGGCGCTCCGCGGCGCGCGCTGCCGGGGAGCTCGGCGCCCGTCTCTGCACCCTCATCGCGCGCGCGCGCGGTGAAACGCCCGGAGCGGTGCACCTCCATGATCTGCGGCGCATGGCGGGTGGGGCTTCGCGCGAGCTGTGGTCCCTCGATGTGGAGATCGGGGGTGAGCGGCTTGCCCTCGTGCTGCGGCGCGATCCCCCCGGCCGCGTGGGTGAATCGGACCGCGGGCTCGAGTTTCGGCTGCTGCGCGCGGCCGCCAGCGCGGGCGTTCCGGTTCCGCGGGTCCTCTTCTGTGATGCGACGGGTGAGACGACGGGTTCGCCGTGCTTTCTCATGGAGCGTGTTCCCGGAGAAACGCTGGCTCGCCGACTCCTGCGGGACGCGCAGTTCGCGACAGCAAGACGCGTCATGACCGCGCAACTGGGAGCCACGCTCGCCCGCATCCACTCCCTCGACCCCGCGGATCCCGCGCTCGCGGGTCTCCCGGCGACACCTGCGGATGTCTTGCCGGGGCGCGCGGATGTGGTGTCGACTGCCGAGCGTGCGCGCACGCTGGCGCTCGAGCCCCATCCCGTGCTCGAACTCGCGGAGCGCTGGCTCCTGGCCCGCATCCCCGCCCGCAACCGGCGCACTGTGGTTCACGGCGACTTTCGCATCGGAAACGTGATCTTTGATGGCGAGGGTCTGCGCTCCGTCCTCGATTGGGAGCTTTCGCACGTGGGAGATCCCCTCGAGGACCTGGCCTGGCTGTGCGCCCGCACCTGGCGGTTTGGGAGCGATGCCTTGCCGGTGGGCGGCATTGGTACGCGCGAAGAGCTGGTGGGCGCCTACGAGGCGGCCGGCGGTGAGAAGGTGGACCCCTCGGCGCTGCGGTTTTGGGAGGTGGCCGCGAACTTCCGTATCGCCGTCGTCTGGCTTAACCAGTCTCGGGCCTTCCTCGATGGGAAGGTGCAGAGCGTCGAGCTCGCGTCGCTTGGCCGGCGCACCGCGGAATCGGAAGACGAGCTCTTGCGCCTCATGCGGGAGAAGGCATGAACGACCGACCCGATGCCGTCGAGCTCTTGCGCGCGGTGGAGCGCTTCCTCGAAGGCGACGTCGTGCCGGCCCTCGACGGTGTTCACCGATTTCATGCCCGCGTCGCCGCGAACGTGGTCGCCATCGTGGCCCGCGAGCTCGAGACGCAGGAGGGGCACCTGCGGAGCGAGTGGGAGGGGCTCTCGAGTCTACTCGGCGAGGCATTGCCGCTTCCGGAGACGCTCGCGGCCCAGCGCGCGGGTCTTACGCAGCGCAACGAAGAGCTGGTCCGCCGCATCCGGGCCGGGGCAGCCGACCAAGGTCCGTGGCGAGAGGACGTGCTCTCCCATCTCGAGCGCGTGGTGGCCCAGAAGCTCGAAGTTTCCCATCCGCCCCGGCAACGCTGAGGTTCCTATGGAGACGCTGCGAGAGGAGACTGCCAACGGTGTGCGGCATCTCGTGCTCTGCCGGGCGCGCGAGTACAACACCATTACACCCACGCTGCGCGACGAGCTCGCGGCGGCCATCGATGCCGCGGAGGCCGATCACGAAGTGCGGGCGATCCTCCTGCGGGCCGAGGGCCCGGCCTTTTGCGCCGGCTACGGACTCGATTGGTCGACGGCCGCCCAAACGCAGGAAAGGCTCGAGCCCGAGGAGTCCGCTCGAGGCGCAAGCGGGCCTCCGCAGGCGGCGCGAGGAGCGCGGGAGCGCCGCCGGGTGTGGGATTCGGTCGCTGACTTGCAGATGATGTCGAGCTTCGTCGACGTCTACATGAAGCTCTGGTACGCGCGGAAACCAACGATTGCCGCTGTCCAGGGCTGGTGCATCGGCGGCGGGACGGACCTCGTCCTGTGTGCCGATCTCATCCTGGCGGGGGAGGGCGCAAGCTTCGGCTATCCGCCTTCGCGGGTGTGGGGGACGCCGACGACGGCGATGTGGGTGTACCGGCTCGGTCTTGAGCGCGCGAAACGGTATCTCCTGACCGGCGATGAAATCCGCGCGTCCGAGGCGGCGCGCATGGGGATGATCCTCGAGGCAGTCGCGGACGCCGAGCTGCTCCCCCGCGCCACCGCGCTCGGCGAGCGGATCGCCCGTTTGCCACTGAGCCAACTCGTGATGCTGAAGCTGCTGTGCAACCAGACGGCCGAGCACATGGGCCTTGCGCAGACCCGGCTTCTCGGCACGCTGTTTGATGGCATCGCGCGACACACCGAGGAAGGGCTCGGCTTCGTGCGCCGGGCCCAGGAAGTCGGGTTCCGCGAGGCCGTGCGGGAGCGTGACGATCCCTTCGGCGACTACGGAAGCCGGCGCAAGTAGCCCCGCATTCCCGGACGCAATCCGCTAGGCGAAGCGCTTGAGCTCACGCCGCGCGATCACCATCTTGTGCACCTCGTCGGGGCCATCGGCGATGCGCATGGCGCGGCCGTTGCGCCACATGGCCGCGACCGGCGTGTCGTCGGACATGCCGAGCGATCCCAAGCATTGAATCGCGCGGTCGCAGACGTTCATCATCATGTTCGGGGCCACCACTTTGATCATCGAGATCTCCTGGCGCGCCTTCTCCTTGCCGTAGGTATCCATCTTCCACGCCGCGTAGAGCGTCAGCAGGCGCGCTTGGTCGATCTCCATGCGCGAGAGCGCAACCCAATCCTGCACAAACTGTTTGTCGGCGAGCGGACCGCCGAACGCCTTTCGGTGGACGGCGTGCTTGCACATGATCTCGAACGCACGCTCGGCCGCACCGATGCAGCGCATGCAATGATGAATCCGGCCCGGGCCAAGACGCGCCTGTGCAATCATAAAGCCGCCGCCCACGGGTCCCAGGGTGTTGGACACGGGCACGCGACAGTTCTCATAGCGGATCTCGCAATGGCCGCCTCCGCCGGCATGGCCCATCACCGAGACGGCGCGGATCAGGTTGAAGCCTTTGGTGTCCGTCGGGACGAGAATCTGGCTCTGGCGCTGGTGCGGAGGTGCTTTCGGGTCCGTCACACACATCACGATCGCGATCTTCGCCCCGATCGCGCCCGAGGTGTACCACTTGTGACCATCGATCACCCAATCGTCGCCGTCGCGCACCGCACGGGTCTGCAATCCCGTCGGATCGGCCCCGGAGACTTCCGGCTCCGTCATCGAAAAGCAGGAGCGGATCTCGCCATCGAGCAGAGGTCGCAGCCACTGCTTTTTCTGCTCCGGCGTTCCGAACTCCGCGAGGATTTCCATATTCCCCGTGTCTGGAGCCGCGCAATTGAAGGCACGCGAAGCGATCGCGCTTCGACCCATGATCTCGGCAAGGGGCGCGTACTCCAGATTCGTGAGCCCCGCGCCGTACTCGGGGATGGGGAGGAAGAGGTTCCACAGGCCGATCGCCTTGGCCTTGCCTTGGAGCTCGCGGAGAATTTCGGGAAAGTGGTGCGGATCGCCCGACTTCTCGACCTGCTCCTCCGCAACGCGCTCTGCGGGGTAGACGTACTCGTCCATAAAACGGAGCAGCTGGGCTTGGATCTGCTTGACCTTCTCAGTGGGCTCGAAGTCCATCGTATCTCCTGGGGCGTTGGTTTTTAGGGAAGGGGCAGAACGCTCACCTTGACAGTGCCTGCCTTCTTGTCGGAGGCGATCTCGAAACCTCGCTCCACTTCTTCGAGCGGAACGGAATGCGTGACGAGCCGCGCAAGGAGCTCTCGCTGTCCGTCCACGAGGGCGACCGCGTCCTCGAAGTCCGCACGCGGGTTCCCCTGCCAGGACCGCGCATAGCAGTTCGACCAGGCGAGGGTGGCCTCCTTGAGAAGGAGCGGATAGGGGTCGAGATGAACGGAGCCGAGGAAAACGCCGAGGACGGCGACGGTGCCCCCGGGTGCGAGCGCAGCGCCCGCGGCGCGGAGCGTGTCGGCGGTACCGCCCACCGTCTCGAGGACAAGGTCTGAAGGCGCGCTTTTCGCCTCCGCGGCGAGAGCCGCGGGTGTGGCCTCGGCTTCGGTGAGGACGCGCGTCGCGCCAAACGCGCGGCCGAGATCCGCCTGATGGGCGTGCCGCGCGGCGAGCCACACCTCGCCCGCGCCAAGGGCGCGCGCGGCCAGCACCCCAAGCAGTCCGACGGTACCGGCGCCGAGCACCAAGACTCGCTGGCCGGCGCTTAGGCTCGCACGTCGCAGGCCATGCAGCACCACGGCGACGGGTTCGGTGAGCGCGGCGATCTTCGGGTCGAGCCCTGCGGGCGCGCGGAAGAGGCGATGCGCGGGAACAATCACGTACTCGGCCATCCCGCCGCTTTCGTGGAGCCCGAGCAGACGCAACTCCGGGCAGATGGAGTCGCGCCCCGCGAGGCACGACGGGCACTTGCCACACGTCCGGAGCGGCTCGACCACAACGGGTTCGCCCGGAGCGAGACCCGAAACCCCGGGACCCCTGCGGTCCACGATTCCCGCGATTTCATGCCCTGGAGTTAAGCCGTTGGGCAAGAGGCCGGCGTGGAAGAGGTGGAGGTCCGTGCCACAAACGCCGCAGGCCGACACCCGAACGCGCACTTCGCCGGGGCCGGGCTCGGGGAGCGAGACCTCTTCGACCCGAAGCGCTCGGCGCCCGCGGGAGATCGCTGCCCGCATCGTTTGCGGGACGGTGGGGGCGGCTTTGGACGTGAGAGATGCGGCGGACGGCGGCTCGGGGGGCGGCATCACGTTGGAGGCTAGCAGCGCAGCCCGGGAGCTGCGCGCCGCTTGTGCGCTACGGACGCGTGCAGGTTCGGCCGAAAAGCCGCGTGTGCTCGTCGAGGCCGGTCTCATCGGAGCGCTGGTGGTCGCGCTGTGGATCGCGATCGATGCGGCGCGTTCACCCTCTCCCCTCGGACGGCGGCTCCCGGTGATTCTCCTCGGCCTGGCCGCGGGCCTCTGGTCCTTCGGCGAACTCCTGGCCCATCGCGCGGCCACCCCCGAGGAGCTCTTGCTGGCCCGGCGGATGCTCTTTGCCGGCGCGACCTTCCTTCCGGTGCTCTGGGTCTGGCTTGCCATGGACGTCTCGCGGGCGGGAAAGCCTGCGAGGCTTCCGCGCTATCTCGGCGCGCTCGCCCTGCCGGGGCTCTTCGCGTACTCCTGCCTGTACTGGGACCACGACGTGCGCTTCATTGCTTGGACGGCCCGGCCGCCGCAACACGGGCCGGTGTTCTGGGCCGCGGCCGTCTACGGCTGGACACTCGTCACCGGGGGCACCGTTCTCTTTCTCATCGCGGCGAGAAGGCGTGCGCGCGTGTCGTCCTTGCAACTGGGTGTCGTTGCGGCCGGAGTCTCCCTCCCACTCTTCGGACACATCGCCTTTCATGCGATGGGCGGGGGTTCGGTGGATCCGACCCCCATCTTTGTGGGCCTCGGCTGCCTCGTCCTGCGACTCATCGTCTTCGACTCCGGCCTGGCTTCCTTCTTGCCGGTGGCGCGGCGCGACGTGATTGAGCAGCTCGAAATCGGCGTCCTCGTGGCGGACATCGATGGGCGCGTGGTGGATGCGAATCCGGCCGCGGCGCAGCTCGTGTCCCCAGCGCCGGTCTTAGGTCAGCCGCTTGCGGACGTGCTCGCGGCGGCAAAGCGCGCGGCCCACAAAGTGATCGAGATTCAAAGCTCCCCCGTGCGGGGCAGGCTCGGCGAGGTCGGCCGATTTGCCGTGCTGACCGACCGCACGGCATCGTGCCGCAGCGATCGCCAACTGCTGCAGGCACACAAACTCGAAGCCCTTGGCATCCTGACCGCGGGGATCGCCCACGAAGTGAACAATCCCTTGGCCTTCGTCCGCGCGAATCTCTCGGGCCTCGAAGAGCTCGGCCAGGGCCTTCGCGATCCCACGATCCGCGCGGCCCTTCCCCCCAAGCTTGCGGAGCTCGCATCGGACGCGCCCGAGCTTGTGGCCGAGGCGATCGAGGGTGTGGAACGGATCGGCCGCCTCGTGCGGCGGCTCCGGCGCTTTGCGCGCGGGGAAGGCGCTGCGACTCCCTATGAGCCCGTGGACCTGCGCGAGGTCGCCGAGAAGGCGTGCACACTCTCCAGTGTGGGGCTTCCTGCAGGCGCGATCCACCGCGTGCTGCACCCCGTTCCTCTCGTGGCTGGGAACGAGGACGAGTTGGTGCAGATCGCCGTGAATCTGCTGGTGAACGCGATTCAGGCGAGCGGCGGCCGGCCCGAGATCGAGGTCGAGGTGCGGTCGGCGCGGGGCGGGGTCACACTCGCGGTGCGGGATCGCGGGGAGGGCATCCCCGCCGCCGCGCTGCCACGCCTTTTCGATCCGTTCTTTACCACGAAGCCCCCCGGCCAAGGCACGGGTCTTGGCCTCTCGCTCTCCTTTGACCTTGCGCGCCAGCACGGCGGCACCCTCGAAGGCGCCAACCGTCCGGGAGGCGGGGCGGAGTTCGAGCTGTGGATCCCAGCGCTAAGCTAGTGGACCAGCATGGCGCGACTCATCCTCATCCGGCACGGTGAAAGTGTCGCGAACGCGCAGCGACGTTTCACCTATGGACCCTTCGAGCCGCTGACGTCGCGCGGACGGGACGAAGCGCTCGCCATCGGGGCGCTGATGCGGGCTCGCTTCGACCCCGTCGCGCTCTATGCGAGTCCCTTCGTCCGCGCGCTGGAGACCGCGCAGCAGTTGGGTCAGGTGCTCGGCCTCTTGCCGAAGGTGGTGGAGGAGCTGCGGGAGCAGGATTTTGGGACGCTCCGCGGACGCCCTTATGCCGACTATGGGAGGGACCCCGCCGCGCAGGGCATCGGGCGCTGGTCGCACAGGCCTCCGGGCGGAGAGACCCTCGAAGAGGTCGCCCGCCGAGCGGGCGCGGCCCTTCATGCCATCGCCCGTGCACACGTCGGCGAGGAGGTCGTGATCGTGAGTCACGGGGGCGTGATGGCCGCCCTGCGCGGCTTCGTGGCAGGGAGTTTTGAGGATGCGCCGGTCCCTACCGGGAACGCCGCCGGCTATGTGCTCTACTACCGCGAGGGCCGCTGGATCTTGTCCGACCCCTTCGAGCCCGACGCGCGGGTCTAGCCTCGGTCTTGAGGGGGCTTCGCCGGGGCCTTCTCCGGCACGCCCGACTGCGGGCGACGCCTCTCGCTCCAGCCCTGGAAGACGACGTAGAAAACCGGCACGAAAAGCACAGCCAGGAACGTCGAAGTGATCATGCCGCCGAAGACCGCCGTTCCGAGCGCACGCCGGCTCGCCGCCCCGGCTCCGGAAGCGACGACCAGCGGGTAGACGCCGAGGATGAACGCGAACGAGGTCATGAGAATCGGCCGGAAGCGCAGCCGCGCGGCCTCGGTCGCTGCCGTCGCAAGGTCCAACCCATGCCTTCGCTGCTCTCGCGCAAACTCGACGATCAGAATCGCATTCTTGCTGGCGAGAGCCACCAGGAGAACCACACCGATCTGCGTGTACACGTTGTTGTCCATGCCGCGCAGCCAGACCGCGACCACCGTCCCGAGGAGAGCCAGAGGAACGACGAAAACAACGGCGGCCGGGTTCGTCCAACTCTCGTACTGGGCCGCAAGCACGAGGTACACGAGGAGCACGGCCAAGAAGAAGATGAGGAACGACTCCCGACCGACCTTCTTCTCCTGGTAGGAAACCCCGGTCCACTCGAATCCCATGGACGGCGGGAGCTTGGCGTCGGCCATCTGCTCCATGATCTGGAGCGCCTGCCCCGAGCTCCGGCCGGGCGCAGCCTCACCCGAAATCGCGGCCGCGGGATACAGGTTGTAGCGACTGATGATCTGCGGCCCGAGGATCTCCTTGATGTCTGCCAGTGTCGCCAGGGGAACCATCGCGCCGGCGGGATTGCGCACCTCGAGCTGCTTGATGTCGTTGGCGCTCACTCTGTAGGCGGACTCGGCCTGGGCGCGCACCTGGTAGGTGCGTCCAAAGCGGTTGAAGTCGTTCACATAGGTGGACCCGAGGTAGCTTTGGAGCGCATTGAAGACGCTGCCCAGCGGGATGCCGAGCGTCTTCACCTTCGTGCGGTCGATGTTGGCGTACAGCTGCGGAACCCCCGCGCGAAAGGTCGTGTTAAGAGCGGTGAGACTGCTCTGCGAGTTCCCGTCCCGCATCATTTCCTGGACGACCTGCTGGAGCGGGATGAGTCCGGCAGAGCCTCGGTCTTCGATCTCCATCTGGAAGCCGCCCGTAACTCCGAGGCCCCGGATCGCCGGAGGGGGAAACACAAAGGCCAGCCCCTCCTGGATCTTTCCGAACTCTCCGCGCAATCGGCCAAGGATTGCAGCCTGCTGGAGCTGCGGGGCCTTGCGCTCGTCCCAGGGTTTCAGCGTCGTGAAGAACGTCGCCGAGTTGGAAGATGAAGTCCCGTCGAGAATCGAGAAACCGCCAATCGTATTCACGTTGGCCACCCCCGGAGTCTCGAACAAAATCTGGTTTATCCGCTCGACCACGGCGGCACTCCGTGGCATCGAGGCCGCATCGGGAAGCTGAACGCCTGCGATCACATAGCCCTGGTCCTCGGTGGGGAGAAAGCCCGTCGGGAGAGAGAAGAACCACCACAGGGTGAGCGTAATCAGCCCGCCAAAGAGCATCAGCATCGCGCGCGGCCGGCGCACCATCCGCGCGACGACGCCCACATAGGCGCGCTCCGTCCGTGCGTAGAGCGCGTTAAAGCCGCGGGAAAACGCGTTGTGATAGCCGCTGGTCGGACGCAGCCAGACCGCACACTGCGCGGGCTTTAGCGTGAGCGCATTGATCGCGCTGATGGCTGCGGTGACAGCGATCGTGAGCGCGAACTGCCGGTAGAGCTGGCCCGTGATGCCGCCGAGGAACACGGCGGGCAGGAAGACCGCCATCAGGACCGCCGTAATCGCCATGACAGGACCCGTGACCTGCGCCATGGCCCGGATGGTGGCCTCCCGAGCGGGAAGGTGTTCCGCCTCAATATGATGCGCGGCGTTCTCCACGATCACGATGGCGTCGTCGACGACGATGCCGATGGCGAGGACCAGGCCGAAAAGAGTGAGCAGGTTCACGGTAAATCCGAAAATCGCCATGCCCGCGAACGCCCCGATGATGGTCACGGGCACGGTCGTCGCGGGGACGAGCACGGCGCGCCAGTCTTGGAGGAAAACCAGGATCACGACCAAGACGAGCCCGCTCGCCTCGAAAAGTGTCCAGTAGACCTCGCGGATCGCCTGGCGCACGAAGAGCGTGGTGTCGAGGGGCACCGCGTATTCCATGCCCTCTGGGAAAGATTTCTGCATGCGGTTCATGGCCTCCCGCACGTGATCCGCCACTTCGAGGGCGTTTGCCCCGGGGAGCTGATAGATGGCGACGCCGGCGGCGGGCTTTCGGTCCTTGAGGAAGTACTGGTCGTAGGTCTGGCTGCCGAGCTCGATCCTCGCGACGTCTCGCAGTCGGGTGATGCGGCCTCTTTCGGTCTTGACGACGATGTCTTCGAACTGCTCGACGTCGCTAAGACGTCCGAGCGTGGTCACCGTGTACTGGAACTGCTGCTCCGGCGGAACCGGAGGTTGGCCGATCTGGCCGGCCGCGACCTGGACGTTCTGCTCTTGGATGGCGGCGACCACATCTTCCGTGGTGAGTCCGCGGGACTTGAGGCGCGGCGGATCCATCCAGACCCGCATGCTGTAGGCGGCCGCACCGAAGACGTTGACGTCGCCCACCCCATAGATCCGAGAGAGCTCATCGCGGATGTGGAGCGTCGCGTAGTTGGCAAGGTAGAGGCTGTCGTAGCGACCGTCGGGGGAGCTCAGCGCGACGAACATGATGATGTTGGTCGACTGCTTCTTGGTGGTGAGGCCCTGGCGCTTGACCTCGTCTGGCAGGAGCGGCTGCGCAATCGCCACGCGGTTTTGCACCAGCACCTGTGCGATATCCAGGTTGGTCCCGACGTCGAAGGTGACGGTGAGACGGTAGGAACCATCGCTGGCGCTGGTGGAGGACATGTAGAGCATGTTCTCGACGCCGTTGACCTGGATCTCGATGGGCGTCGCGACGGTGTCCGCGACCACCTGCGCATTCGCCCCCGGGTAGTTGGTGGCGACCGTGACCGTCGGCGGAGTGATCTGCGGATACTGCTCGACGGGGAGTTTTCGGAGCGTCACCAAGCCGAAGACGATCGTCACGATCGCGATGACGTTCGCGAAGACCGGGTGGTCGATGAAAAAGTTCGAGATCACCCAGGGCGTCTCACGGGCCGGCCTTGGCGTCGGTGGGCACTGCAGCGGGCGCTTCGGTTCGCGTGGGCTTGACCTCGCTTCCGGGTCGCGCACGCTGGAGCCCATTTACGACGACCCAGTCGCTCGTCCCGACCCCGTCGCGCACCACCCGCATCGCGCCTTTGACGACCGGGCCCACGGTCACACGCCGGTACTCGACGATGTTCTTGTCGTTCACGACGAGCAGGTACTGGCCGCCCTGGTCGGCCGACACGGCGGCCTCGGGAACGAGCACCGCCTTGCCGTGGCTCATCGGGAGGCGGACACGCTCAAAGAGGCCGGGAAGGACGAGGCGCTCTGGATTCGGGAAGACCGCGCGCAGCTCGATGGTTCCGGTGTCGGGATCGACCCGGTTGCTAGTGTAGTCGACGCGCCCGACGTGAGGGAATCCCATCTCCGTCGCGAGCGCGAGATACGCGACATCGCTCGAGTCCTTTGCCGAATCCCCCCCTTCGTGCAGCCAGTTTCGATACTCGAGGAGCTCGCGCTCGCTCATCGTGAAGTAGGCGTAAATCGGGTCGTAGCGCACGATGGTGGCGAGGAGCGTCGGGCTGCCCGAGCCCACGAGGTTGCCAATGTCGACCAAGTTGCGATCGATCAAGCCATCAAAGGGTGCATAGATGTGGGTGTAGGAGAGATTGAGCGCGGCCGCTTCCAGGAGCGCCCGGGCGTTATCGACCTCGGCCTTGGCGAGGTCGCGTGCCTGCGTCTTGTTGACGAGGTCGGAACGGCTGCCCGCGGACTTTTGGTAGATCGCCTGGGTGATTTCGAGCTGCTGCTCGGCCGCCCGGGATTGCGCCTCCTTGCCGGCGAGATCCGCCTTGGCCTGGTCGAACTGGGCCTGGTAGAGCGTCGGCTCGATTACGAACAGAAGATCGCCCTTTTTGACATCGGAGCCGGGCGTGAAGTTGTAGCTCTGGAGGTAGCCCTGGACCCGCGCGCGGATGTCTGCGCTCGCGTAGGCGACCGTGTGACCGGAAAACTCGGAGTAGATCGTGACCTCTCGCTCGACGGGTTGTTGGACGGTCACCTCGGGCGGCGGGGGCGGGGCGTAGCGATTGCCGCTTCCGCATGCGAGGGCTGCCGCCGTGCAAAGAACGAGCGGGGACACGCCGAGAGGGCCCCAGGGCATCCGCCTCGCGCGTATCACCACTTGGGCCACCACCACCTCCACTGCCACCACGCATGCTTCTCCGTATCGGATTCGGCCTTGTCGACGTCCTGTGACTGGGCCTTCTGGGAGAGGAGTCCCCCCCAGCGCGTTCGGGCCTGCATCTCCTCGCGGGTCTTGGCGGGCACAAAGTCCTGGCCCTCGCGCAGCTCCCAGCCACCGCCCAGGGCTTTGTAAAGAGCCACGACGCTCAGCGCCACGATGCCGCGCTCGTTTACGAGCTCGTCGTCTTCGCGCAGCTTCGCTTGCTGGGTATTCAAGACAGAGGTGTAGTCCGTTGCGCCCTCGCGATACTGGATGATCGAGAGGTCCACGGCACGGTGAGCGGCCTCGTCCGCCTCAGCGAGGCGCTGGACGCGCTCCGTCCCGCGCAGGTATCCGACGAGCGCATCTTCGACCTCTTGCTGGGCGACGAGGACCGTATTGGAGTACGCAGTCGCCAGCTCTTGGAAGGTCGCGTCTTGCAGCCGGACATCGTTGATCAAGCGGCCATAGTTGAGGACAGGCCAGTTGAAGGAGGGTCCGGCCAGGGCCTCGAACGCTTGGCCTTCGAACCACCTTGCGGCTTGCTCGGCAGAGAGCCCGACCGTCCCTGTCAGTTGGAAGGCGGGCAGAAGTTCCGCGGTGGCTACGCCGATCCGCGCGCTCTGCGCAGCCGCGGCGTACTCGGCGCTGCGGACATCGGGGCGCCGCCGAAGCAGATCCGCAGGCACCCCCACCGCGACGCTCACCGGCACCTCCGGCAAGATTCCCGGACCTCCCAAGAGCTCTGCCAGCTCCTGGGGCGGCATGCCGAGGAGTACGCACAAGGAATCGATGGCCTGGCGCCGCAGGCGCTCGAGATCGGGAATCGTGGCTTCGGTGTCGTGAAGGAGAGACGCCGCCTGCTGCACGTCGAGCTCGGAGGTGCCACCGGCTTCATAGCGCACCCGCGCAATGCCAAGGCTGTCCTCCTGCACTCGCACGTTGTCCCGCGTCACCGCGAGCCGCTCATCCAGCGTCCGGATGGCGAGGTAGGTGGCGGCGACCTCGGAAACCAGGCTCACGAGGACATCGTCATAGCTCGCCACCGCGGCCAGGAGGTCCGAGTCCGCCGCCTCTATGGCCCGGCGGAACTTTCCCCAAAGGTCGATCTCCCAGGCGGCGTCGAAGCCCGCCAGAAAGGTGTTAAATCCCCGGGGTCCGCCGAAGGTGCCGAGGAAGGTGTTTTCGCTCTGCAGTGTGTAGGAATAGGAGCCGATCAGGGCTTGTTGCTGCGGGAAGAGGGTTCCGATCGCGATGCCGCGGCGCGCCTGGACCTCAACGACGCGAAGGCCCGCCGAGCGGAGCGTTAAATTCTCGGCGTAGGCCGTCTCGACCAAGCGGACGAGCGTCGGATCGGCAAAAACTTCCCACCAGCGCGTGGTCTCCGCAGGCTCCGCGCGGACCGCGGGGTCGTTCGACTCGAGCCAAGCGGCGTCGGTTGCGACCGCGGGCCGGACGTAGCCCGGCCCCACCAGGCATCCCGAGAGAAAGAGCCCAGCCAGAGCGGGCAGCGATGCGAGGAGCGCGCGCGCCCCCCGCTGCGCCAACCTGCCCCTTGCGGTGACGACGCCCTCCACCCTTGCACTCACCCCATCTCGCCCAGCGCCCGACGCGGGAGCGCAGCTGCTAACGGCGCCCCATGCGCTCAATCACCGCACGCACCACGAGCGGCCAGGCAATCGTGGCGTCGGCCATGACTTCTGCAAAGCGGCCGCCTTCGCTTTCCGGCACGAACTTCCCCCACGAGACCCCCTCGGTATAGGTACAACCCGAGAGGCCGCCCCAGTGGTCGGGCTCCGGGCAGATCCGCACCCCGTAGCGAAAGCGGCGGAAGGGCTCGCTAACGCCGAGGCGCTTCTGGGAGATGTCGAGGTAAGGGCCCACCTGCTGGGCCCAGTTTCTCGGAACGCCTCCGCCGATGGTGAGGATGCCGATGGTCTCGTGGGCGCGGATCTGGTCGGTGTAACGCTCGAGGTCGAGGAACGGATCGAAGGGGCGCCGCTTTCGACCCTGCATCTCGCGGCGCCGGTTGTAGACCGCGACGTCCAGGCCGAGCTCAGAGTCCGTGAACGCGGGAACGTAGACCGGGACGCCCTTCGCGACTGCGCTCTTCAGAATGGCACGACCCGGAGCGTGCTTGGCGAGATAGCGTCCCAGGGCTTCCGTCACGATCGAGCTGCACAGAACGGTGTCTTCTGCGAGGCCATCCAGCGTTTCCGAGACGATCTTCTCGGTGTCGTCGAGGTTCTGTTCCAGCTCAACGGTATCGTAGACGCGGTTGTATCCCTTCTCGAAGAGCTCCTCATCGCTCATCGATTTGCGATGCTTGAAGTGCAACATGCCCGCGGCTTCGACGAAGCCGTGCGTCATGAGCGCCCCGGTCGCGACCACCCCTTGCACCCAGCCGCGGTCGATCATCTCGCACAAGACGAGACCTTGCTTCGCAATCGTCATGGCGCCGGAGATCGTGACGACGCGAAAGCACTCCGGATCGCGAACCATCGCCTCGAGCACATCGGCGGCTTCGCCGAGTCGCCGTCCACCGAAGGCGGTGCGTCCCATGCCGCGCACCAGCTCGTCGACGCTGCCGAGCTGCCCCACGTCGAGGGGGGCAAGCGGCACGAGGCCGTCGTCGTGGCCAGTGCGCAGGTCGCGGTGGGCGGGGGGCTTTGTCATGGGAGGCTCCTCTCGAGGGCCGACAACAGCGCCTCCGGCTGCGTGACAGGGAGTGAACAGGTCGTGCCGTGGCAGACGTAGACTGTGGGCTTCCCATCCACCGCGACACGGCCCGAGAGCCACGCAGGGTCGACACCAAACGGTGCTGGACCGGAAGGTGCGATCCCCAGGACCGCGTCCTCCGGCAGCAGCACCTGCCGAGCCCTTGCGAGCAGATCTCGGGTCAAGGGGTGGTCCGGCTCCCCGACGACGACCGCTACAGAGACGCCCCGCTCCGCCAGGTGCGCGGCACGAATGAGCGTGGGGAACGCGGCGGGCGCCCGTTCCAGCATGAAGGCGTGGGCGCGAATCACGCGCTGCGCGACGCGCCCTAGGTCGGGGCGCCCGCAAAGCGCGGAGGCACGCAGCAGGCCGAGCACCGCGTGGCCGGTCGAGTGTGGCGTTGCGCCGTCGTGATCGGAGCGGGGCCGATAGACCAGTCGCTCTGCGTCTTTGGGCGTAAAGAAGAGGTCGCCCTCCGCCTCGTCAAAGAAGCGCTCGGCGATGTCCGTCGCAAAACCAGTCGCCGCGCGCAGGAATCGCTCCCCCGCGCCGGCGCGATAGAGGTCGAGGCAGGCCTCGAGGATGGCGGCGAGATCGTCCAGGAAGGCCGGTACCTGGCTGCGCCCTTCCGCGAACACACGCAGGAGCTGCCCTTGCGGGGAGCGCATTCGCGTGAGCACGAAGTCCGCGGCCGCGGCGCCGTCGGCGAGCATCGCCGCGTCGCCGAGGAGACTCGCCGCGCGAGCGAGGCCGGAAATCGCAAGACCATTCCAGGCTGCAACGCGCTTTTGGTCCGTGGCCGGGGGCACCCGCTTGGCGCGAGCCGCGAGAAGCTCCCGGCGCTCGGCCGCAAACTCCGCACGAGGCCGGCGCGCGACATCGATCAGCTGGGTCGTTCCGTGCTCGAAGTTTCCAGCTTCGGTCACAGCGTAGGCCTTGCAGAATGCGGACGCGCGCTCGCGCCCGAGGACGGCTTCGATTTGCCCGGGCGTCCACACAAAGAACTTGCCCTCGACCCCTTCGCTATCGGCGTCCTGGCTGGCAAAATAGCCTCCCTCCGGCCCCGTCATCTCGCGGCGCAGGTACTCCGCGGTCTCGCGGATGGGCCAGAGCAGATCGTCCTCGCTCGCTCCGCGTCGACGCCACACCTCGGCATAGGTCCGCAGGAGCTGGCCTTGGTCGTAGAGCATCTTTTCGAAATGCGGGATCGTCCACTCTGCGTCGACACAATAGCGGTGGAAGCCGCCGCCGAGCTGGTCGTAAAGGCCGCGGCGCGACATCTCTCGACAGGTAATGCCCAGGAAGTCGAGCACCGCGCGCGAGTCTTCGGGCGGCAGCACGTCGAGGGCGGCTGTCAGCAGGTCGAGGTTGGTCGGGGTCGGGAACTTCGGCGCGGCGCCAAATCCGCCGTGCAGGGCGTCCGCACTCGAGAGGAGCTCACTCGCCGCAGTGCGGAGGTTGTGCGTGCCGGGGGGTTCGGTGGCTACGCCCGAAGGCCGCTGGCGCAACGCGGCGAGGATCGACGCAGCGCTGCGCTCCACCTCATCGCGCTGCGTGCGAAAGGCGCGCTCCACGGCCTCCAGCACCTGCCGGAACGAGGCCCTGCCCTGGGCGGCCTCGGGCGGGAAGTAGGTGCCGCCGTAGTAGGGCCGGCCGTCCGGGGTGCAGAAGACCGTGAGCGGCCAGCCGCCATGGCCGGTCAGACGCACCACGGTGTCCATGTAGATCTGGTCGACGTCGGGCCGCTCTTCGCGGTCCACCTTGATGTTGACGAAGAGCCGATTCATGAGGGCTGCCGTCTGGGAGTCCTCGAACGACTCGCGTTCCATCACGTGGCACCAATGACACGCGCTGTAGCCGATGGAGATGAGCAGCGGCTTGTCGTCGTTGCGCGCACGGTCGAAGGCTTCCGGGCCCCACGCATACCAGTCCACCGGGTTGTGCATGTGCTGCCGCAGGTAGGCGCTCGTCTCGCGCGCAAGGCGGTTGGCTTGGGTGGCGGCACGACCCTCGGGTTGGCTCATCGGCTCCTCGCTGGATGAGGACCGAGGCTAGCCCGCCTCGCCGCTATTGCACTCGGACGGGAAGGATGACCATCGCTTGGCCGCGCCACTGAAGACGCTTCTGAATCGAGAAGGCAGTCTCGTTGTGCAGCAGCCGCTGGTACCACGCTTCGCGGCGGAAGATGAGTTGGCCAGAGAAGAAGGTGGTGTGCGGGAACTCGGATGCGATGTCGCGCGCCAGCCGATCCACTTCCTCCACCACCTCGGTCCCGACGCGCATCCGGTAGGCGGCGGGCAAACCCAGCCCGGCCGCGAGCCCCACGTAGCGCTGGAGGCATTGTTCCGTGCGCTTGGTGAGCTCGGGGAGCGCCGCCTCGCCCTTCATCTCGCCCGAATCGATCACGCCGACCGAGAGGAAGATGAAGTTCTGGAAGTAGTTGGGGAAGGTCTTGTGGATGCCGAGGACGGTATGGATGCCAAGGCCCCCGTAACTCGTGACGAGCACGGCGGCGGTCGGCTTCATCGGGTCGATGGGGCGCGGCACTCCGGCTCCCGGCTCGGCCGGCAGGTCGATCAGCGTCTCGTCGAGGGAGGCGAGCTTCTGGCCCACCGTGCGGTAGTGGGACCGGATCGCAAAGCAGAGCGCGACGAGCCCCCCCGTTCCCGCGAGTGTGATCCAGCCCCCCTCCCGAAACTTCTCAAGGACCGTGATGGTCAGGATCGTGGCGCACAGCACGAAGCCGGAGGCGAAGAGCGCCGTCTTCCGCTTCCAGCCATTCCGTGTGTGCCTCGCCCGCCACCACAGGAGGAGCATCGCGAGCATCGAGAGCGAGAAGGTCACGAAGACGTTGATGCTGTACATGACCACGAGGTGTCCCACGTCGCCTCGCGTGTACAGCAGCGCGGCGAGCGAAGCCGCGGCCATCACAATCACGCCGTTGTGCGTGGTCAGCCGGTCGGAGAGGGCTGAGAATCGGTGCGGCACCCAGGAATCAATCGCCATGTTGGCGAGGACGCGCGGACCATCGATGAACCCGGCCTGGCCTGCGACGACGAGGAGCGCGCCCTCGGACACGAGCGAAAGCGTGACAAACAAGAAGCCGAAGCCTCCGCTACCGGCGAACCTTTCGGCCAGGACTGCATTCATCGTCTTGCCCTGTTCGGGCGCGATGCGGAGCAAGAGGTAGCAGAGGACGAGGCCTGCGGCGGTGAAGGCGAGGGAGGAGGCCATGTACACCATAGTGCGCTTGGCCGTCGCAACACGGGGCTCTCGCATGAGGGGGACGCCGTTCGAGACCGCTTCGATTCCCGTGTACGTTCCGCCGCCCAGGGAGTAGGCGTAGACGACGAGAAGCAGCATTCCTGCTACGCCGAGCGAGTGCGCCGATCCCTGGATCCCCTGCGTCACCCCAGAAGCCACGGCGGGAACGTCGGGCACATGCGCGAGGAGCGTGCCCCCGATCAGCACGAGGTGGGTCACCAGGAAGAGCACGAAGACGGGCGCGAGCGCCACAGCGGACTCGCGGACGCCCCGCAGGTTCAAGAGGGTGAGCACGAGAATGAGAAGGGCCTCGACCGCGAGTTTCGCGCTCTGCGCGGGGAGCGGAAGCAGGCTGAAGAGCGCGTCGCCCGCTGCTGCGATCGAAACCGTGATGGTGAGCATGTAGTCGACGACGAGTGCGGCCCCCGAAACCACACCGATCGGTGCGCCGAGGAGTTTGGTGGCGACGACGTAGCCCCCACCGCCATGCGGGAACTCTTCGATGATGCGGCTATAGGCGGCGGAGATGAGGAGGACCGTGATCCCCACCGCCACCGCGAGCATCACGGCGAGCGAGGTGTGCGTACCGAGGGCTCGGAAGGCCTCCTCGGGTCCGTACGAGGAGGAGGAGAGACCGTCGGCCCCGAGCCCGACCCAGGCGAGAAATGGGATGAGGGCGATTCGATGGAAGATCGACTGGTCGGAAAGGTCCCGGGGCCTTCCCACCATGATCCGAAGGAGCCGCTGGAAGCGCGTCGGCTCGTCGCCGGGCGGGGCAGGCATCCGTGGCGGGTTTTCGTCGGGCCCGATCACGAACCAAGCCATGTATCGAGGCTCGCCCCCTGCGTCCACCGCCGAAGGGGGAGAAAGCCACGGACCTGTGCAGCTGCCTTCCCACTCCATGAAGGTTCTTCATTCAAAATGGGACGGCCCCCAGGCTGGGATCCGCGGTCTTTACGGCTGCGGCTTCTCCCGCGGCGGTCGGGGCAGGGGCAATCGCTGGCCACGGGGCGAGAGGCGGAATCTCGCCTCGCCTTCGGTGGACGCGCTGCCCCCTCTGCCCCATGGTCGCTGCGTGATCGATGTCGTCCTCCTCCCCGGCCGCGACAAATCGGCCCGCCGGCGTCACCCCTGGGTGCTCTCGGGCGCGGTGGCGCGCGTTCTCGACGCAGGCGAGGAATCCGCCGGTGCGTGGGCGCGGCTGGTGTCCGCCGAAGGCGAAACGCTCGGCTTCGGACACTATTCCCCCGCCTCGCAAATCCGGGTGCGCATTCTCGTCTTCGGCAAGGAGGCACCGGACGACGCCCTCCTCTTCGAGCGCGTTGCGCAAGCCGTCGCCCGGCGCGCGGGGGATCCCCTCATCGGCGAGACGGACGCAGTGCGTCTCGTGAACAGCGAAGCCGACGGGCTTCCCGGGCTTGTGGTCGATCGCTACGGCGACGTCGTGGTCATGAAGCTTGGCGCCGCGGGCATGAGCGTACGTCGCGCGCTCCTTCTGAGCGCGCTGCGCGAGGCCACTTCCGCGCCGTCGGGCTTCGAGCGCGCCGACGCGGCGGCGGCGCGGCGCGAGGGCGTCGCCGTGCACGAAGGCCCTCTCTGGGGCGCGGCGCCCGAACCTAAGGTGTGGATCCGCGAACGTGCGCGCCGCTACGCGGTGGATCTTGTGCATGGTCAGAAGACGGGGTTCTACCTCGACCAGAGGGACTCCCGAGACCTCGTCGAGTCGCTCGCCGCCGGGCGCCGTGTGCTCGATCTCTTTGCCTATACGGGAGGATTTTCGGTCGCAGCAGCGCGCGCGGGCGCGGTCTCGCTCACGGTCGTCGAATCGTCTGCAGATGCGCTCGCGCTGGCCAGGGAAAATGTCGCCGCCGCCGCTCCCGCTTCCGAAACTGCCTTTTTCGAGACCGACGCGTTCCGCTTCGTTCGCCAAGACGCCGGCCGTTACGACCTCATCGTGATCGACCCGCCGCCCTTGGCCCGGCGCGCAGCGGACGCTCCGCGCGCGGCGCGGGCGCACAAGGACGTGCTTCTCTTTGCGCTCCGGCGCGCAGCACCCGGGGCGCTTGTCTTTGCCTTCTCCTGTTCCCATTCCGTGGACGCGAAGCTCCTGCGCCAGGTGGCGTTCGCCGCCTCGCTCGACGCCGCACGTCCCGCGCAGGTGCTGCGCGAGCTTGGCGCGCCCGCGGACCACCCGGTTTCGCTCGATCATCCCGAAGGCGTCTACCTGAAGGGATTACTCCTCCGGGTGTAGGCATGGAGACGCTGTCCGCGGAAGACGCGAGAAATGCCCTCGCCGGTGCGCGCCGGTTCCTGGCGGCGCGGGATGCAGCGCCCGAACTCCTGCGACTCGAGGTGCTTCTCGGCGAGCGGCCAAGGGCCGCCCTCGAGCAGGCGCTGGCTCCGATCTGGGCGGCGGCGAGCGGGGATGTCTGCGTCGCCCTCGAAGTGCTTGAAGCGCTCGCCGATGCGGGATGCCTGCGCGGTGGCCTTGCTAAGGAAGTGGCGGAGTCCTTGCACACAAGCCAACACTCGGACGGTTCCTGGCGCGCTCCTTTTTTCGGAGCGCCCCCTGCCGCGGAAAATGCGCGGCCGCCCGTCGGGCCTCGGGA
The DNA here is from genome assembly GCA_035489755.1 of Myxococcota bacterium. Classification (GTDB taxonomy): domain Bacteria; phylum Myxococcota_A; class UBA9160; order UBA9160; family UBA9160; genus UBA9160. The sequence continues at coordinate 114,293 of DATGZK010000021.1, read as the reverse complement.
TGCCTTGTTCTTGACGGCCATGCTCGGGGCGTTCCTCGGCCGCACAGCGCGGAGCAGCGCCGCAGCGCTTCGTGCCGCGGGAGGTTTTCTCGCAGTCCACTGGTCCCCCGAGCTCGTACAGGGCGGGTCGTGGTACGCGATCTGCGGCTACGCCCACTTCTTTTCCAATGTTCCCCACGAGATCTCCGACGCGGTGCTGCAGTGGTGTGGCCGCGAACTGGAGCGCGCCTTCCGCATTGGCGCCTTCGACGCGGTACGCGCAGCGCGCATTTTCACGCTGTGCGATGCGCATGCACTCCCGGGTGCGAAGCTCGATGGGGACGAGCTCGTACCGGCGCTCCTGCGGGCGCAGTTAGCCGACGGAGGCTGGCCCGCAGCCACGACACCCATGCGCGTTTCGGACACGCTGTGGGCGGCTCTCGCGCTGGGAACGCTCCTTCCGCGATCTTCGCGCACGGCCGCACGCTAGCGCTTGCAACAGCCTTCGCGGCGGGGCAGGCTCCCGCCGCCAGCGCCGTCCGACGGGGAACGGGAGCCATGAGTGAACCGCTAAACCTCGGTGTCATCCACGAAGCGATCGCTGCGGCCATTCCGGACCGCGAGGCTCTCGTCTTTCGCGAGCGTCGCTTCACGTGGGCGCAGGTTGCAGACCGCACACGCCGCCTGGCCTCCGTGCTGCGAGCAGATGGGCTTGGCTGCCGCAGCGAGCGCGCCGGGCTTCGGAACTGGGAGTCGGGGCAAGATCACGTTGCCCTCTACCTCTACAACGGCAACGAGTATCTCGAGGGCATGCTCGGCGCGTTCAAGGCGCGCACGGCGCCGTTCAACGTCAACTACCGCTACGTGGAAGATGAGTTGCGCTACCTGTTCGAGAACGCCGACGCGCGGGCCGTGATCTACCATGCCCGCTTCGCGCCGACCCTCGCCAAGATCCGTCGCGAGCTCCCAAGGCTCGAGCTCTTCCTCCAGGTCGCCGACGATTCCGGGCAGGCGCTGCTCGAAGGCGCGCAGGACTACGAGCAAGCCCTTGCGAACGCAACTCCGGAGCCACCGCGGAGCCTCTCGCCGGACGATCTCTACATCCTCTACACCGGCGGGACGACGGGAATGCCGAAGGGCGTCCTTTGGCGACAGGCGGATATTTACGCGGCGGCCCTCGCAGGCCCGCAGCCCCGCTACTCCTTGGACGAAATTGTCGCGCGTGCCAAGGAGCCGCCGCTGCGCGTTTTGCCAGCGCCGCCGTTTATGCACGGCGCGGCCCACTGGGCGACTTTCAGCTTTTGGCACGTGGGTGGAACGGTCGTCGTCCAGGCGGAGCCGCGGCACCTCGACGCGGATGACATCTGGTCGACCGTCGAGCGCGAACGCGTGGATGTGCTCACCATCGTCGGCGACGCCTTCGGTCGTCCGCTGCTCGATCAGCTGGAGCGAAAGTCCTACGACCTCTCGTCGCTAAAGCTCCTCACCTCCGGCGGGGCGATCTTGACGGCTGCGCTGAAGCAGCACTTCCTCGAGCGCTTGCCCGGGCTGCGCATTCTCGATGCCCTCGGCTCCTCCGAGAGCGGGGCACAGGCGGCGCAGGTTTCCCAGCGCGGGGGGAAGGCGACCACGGGCGATTTCGCGGTGGCGGCCGGCAACGTGGTGTTGCGAGAAGACCTCTCCGGCGTTCTTGCAGCCGGGACTGGCGAGCGCGGCTGGCTGGCGCGCGAAGGTGTGATTCCCCTCGGCTACTACAAGGACGAAGAGAAAACGCGCAAGACCTTCCCCGTGATCGGGAGCAAGCGCTACGTGGTGCCGGGCGACCGAGCGACGATCGAAGCGGACGGCACGATGCGCCTGCTCGGCCGCGACTCGGTCACGATCAACACCGGAGGCGAGAAGGTCTTTGCCGAGGAAGTGGAGCAAGCGCTCAAACACCACCCGTGCGTATATGACGCAGTGGTGGTCGGGACGCCGCACGAGCGCTTTGGCCAGCAGGTGACCGCAGTCGTGAGGCTCCGAACGGGTGCGACCGCTTCACCCGACGAGCTCCGGCAAGCCGCGGGGGAGCACCTCGCGCACTACAAGCTGCCCCGGACCTTCGTGTTCGTGGACGAGATCGTGCGATCCCCGTCGGGCAAGGCCGACTACCGCTGGGCAAGAGAGCGGGCGACGCGGGAGCTCGGCGTCTAGAGCGCCTTCGCTACTTCCCTTCCGCGACGCTCTGCGCAAAAGCGCGGATGCGTTTCGCATTCATGCCGAGGTCACCCTGGCCGTTTCGAGACTTCGAGCGCACGTCAATCCGCGATCCTTCGCCCTCGGGTCGCACGCGCACGACGATGTCGTCCACGAAGAGAAACGTCGGAGAGACTTCCTGCGCCTCGAACACCCCGGCCCCAGGATCCGAGTAGGTGGTCTTCCAGCCGAGTTGGCCGGCCGCGCGCTGCGCGCGCACAAAGGCTTCGGCGGGAGGTTGGGGAAGAAGAATGGGCTTGAGGTCGGGATACCCGCGGCGCTGCTCTGCAGCGAATGCTGCGGGGTAGCTGAGGTCGCGGTCCTGGTTTGCGGGTTCACGGGCTGCGGCCGCGAAGGGAGGCGGATCGTCGGGATCGGTGGTGATGTCGTTGATGCGGGGAAGCCCCCGCCCTGGAGAAGCCGCCACCAGCAGCACGATCACCAGCAAGAGACCAAGGCCCGTCCCGATCCAGGCACGGGATCGCTGGATGCCTTTGGACCCCCGGGTGCGGACAAGGGCGATCGCTCCGAACAGGAAGCCGAGCAAACCGAGGAGCAAACCGATCAGGAAGATCGAAAAGCCCTGAAGCGGCGCGACGCCCGCATGAACCGCAATGGGTCCAGCGCCGGCTGCCAGAAGCCCGATGGTCGCAAGGGTCGCCGAGAGCCGTGCGACGAGAGCGCCGCGATTGCCTGCGCGCTGCGGTTGATCTTCTTGCACGGCGGCGTGTCCCCTGCGTGTGGAGCCTCACGATATCACGGCGCGGGGCCGCCGTATGATACGATGTCGGGTTCTCTGGATCGGCCCGTGACCGGTGGCGCCCTCGGACCGCGCAAAACCGACTCGAGCTCCGTTGGGCTCAGCCCGGATCTAGCGCGGGGTTGCAACGAGGTGGGGATGCGCGCGAGCGACACCTGGGCGCGACGTCGGACGGCTGCCGCTGCGGTCCTTGCCCTCAGTCTGTTCCTCGGGGCGGGGTGCAGTCGCCCCGATGCGGCTGTTGTGATTGGACCCCTCTCCTTTTCTGCGGGCGCGGTGACGCACGTCCCCGTGCTTCTCGCGCCCGACTTCATCGAGGGATCGCTCGAGGTTTCGCTGGACGGTGCACCCGCCGCAGAGGAATTCGCGCGCACCTCTAGCGGGGCAGCAGGGGACCTCGCGGTCACCGCCGGCGCCGCTCACCTGATCGTCGCGCATGCGCAATTCCTGCGCGGCGGAAATCGGGTCACCTTCGCCGACAGCCGGCGCTTTACCGTACCGACGGCAGCACCGCCGCTTCTTTCGAGCGCGCCCGCGAGCGGCGCGAGCGACGTCTCCCGGACCGCCTGGCTCCGGCTCGATTTCGCGAGCGCTGTACCTCCCGCCTCGCTCGAGAGTTTCCAGCTCGCCTGCAGCGCGGCCGGGAAGCGCCCCGAGCTGCACGCCACCCTGGTCTCGTTCATCGGGCCTTCGGAGCTCGTCGTGAACCCAGTGGGCCAGATGCCCGGCGGCGCGAGCTGTACGCTCCTTTGGTTCGGGCCGAGCGGCACGGAGTTCGTCGCCTTCCGGACCGCGACTGCGGGTCCCCCGGCGAGCGTGCGATACAACCGCAGCGATCTCGGCGCGACCGCGCCCTTTCCCGACGACTTTTGGACGATCCCCGACAGCACGAGCCCGACGGGCCTGCGTCTTTCGCTCTCCGTCCCCGCCCGGGAGGCAGAGCTTCAGAGTACGTGGCGCGCCCTCATCGCAGACACCGCACCGCTCGACGGGTTTAGCCCGATCGGGCCCATCGTGGTCGAGCTCTCGGACGCAGCCGATCCCGCGACCCTTCCGCAGACACCGGAGGAATCCCTGGACCCGCTGGCCAGCGTGGGCCTTTTCGATTTGACGCCCTCGAGTCCGACGCGAGGGAAGCGTGTCCCCTTCCGGGCCGAGCTGCGGGAGGACGTGACAGGGCCGGGCGTCGCCTCAACGTCCCTGCTTTTTTTTCCATCGATTCCGCTCACCCCGGGTGGGCGCTACGGGCTCGTCATCACCCAGCGCGCGGGCGTGAATGCGGCCCGGCCTTTCGAGCCGTCCGCCTTCATGGCTGCCTGTCTCGCCCCGCCCGTGCCCGGCGAACCCGCGCAGGTGACGCGGGTCCGCGCTCTTGTCGACGACGTCCTCTCGGTGGTGAGCAGCCAGGCCGTCCCGCCGATCCCCCGCGACGACGTGGCCCTCGTGTTGCGTTTCTCCGTCCGCACGACGAGCACGATTCCCAATGACCTCCTTGCCGTGCGCGCGGACGTGGATGCGGAGCCGCCCCCCGCGCTTGCCATCACGAGCGTGGAGAACGATCCGGTTCACGGGAGTCCGACCGCGGCCATTGTCCGCGGGACCTTCGAAGCGCCGGACTACCGCTCCGGCACCGCCGCGGCGCCAGGCCCGAACTTTGTGCGCGACGCAAGTGGTCGTCCCCTGCGCCAGCGCACGCGTCCCGTCCCCTTTACCCTCACCCTCCCTCGCACTACACCCGCCCGCCCCGTCCCTGTCGTGATGTACCAGCACGGCAATCCGGGGAACCAAGACGAGGTGATTGCGAGCGCGCGGAGCTATCTCTCGGCCGCCGGCTTCGCGGCGATCGCCTTCACCGACATCTTGAACCGCGAGGTGGCGCCGACCGGGACAAGCGAGGAACGTGTCCTTGCGCAGCTCGGCTTCACGGTCGAGGGACTCCTCGCGAATCACCGGGTGCCGGACGCGTGGGCGGAGACGCACGCTGAGCAGATCGCGTTCGTGAAGTTCATCCAGAGTCTCGGCGCACTCGACGTCGCGGGGGCAACGAGTCCGAGCGGCCAGCCCACCGCGGATGGCGTTCCGGATCTCGATCTCTCGCAGCCGCTCACCTATGTGGGCATCAGCGAGGGTGCGAACTTCGGCCCGGGACTCTTGCCCTACGTGCCGGAGATCAAAGCGGCCGCACTGATTGCGGGCGGGGCGCGCCTTGTCGAGGCCACGATCCATCAACAGGCAGCGCTCGTCCTGCAGACGCTTCCTTCGCTTCTTGCGCCAAAGGCTACGCCTACCGACTTGTGGGTCGGCCTGTCGATCTTTCAGACCCTCTTCGATGTGCAGGACAGCCACAACCATGCGGAGTTCCTGTACCGGCATCCGCTCAACGTCGCAGGCACGACGCGCAAGGCGAGCGTTCTGTTGGTGGAGGGGGTGCACGACTCGCTCGTGCCCAATCACGCGACGGAGTCGCTCGCGTGGTTCCTGGGTCCGATTCCTCAGCTTGAGCCGGCTGCGCAGCCGGTTGCAATCCTTGCGGCCGCAGCGGGCCCGATCCAGGGCAACATCGACGCTCAGACGACCGCTGCCTTCGTTCAGTATGTTCCCACCGGAGTGCCCGGGGTCCCAGCCACGCCGGGCTGCATCGTTCTCTCTGCCACCAATCAGAGCGAAGGTCACTACTGCGCCCAGTCTGCCGCCGAATCGATCCAGCTGCGTGTCGCGTTTCTTCAGAGCGCACTCACCGGGGTGCCGAAGATCATGAACCCCTTGCCGTGAGGTAGCCGTCATGAGCGAGCCGGTCCGTTTTGAGCGGCGAGGGCAGGTCGCACTCCTGACGCTCGCCCGGCCGGAGGTACTAAACGCCTTGGATCGGGCCACACTCGAGTGTCTCCTGGGTCACGCCCACGGCATGGCGGCCTCTCAAGACCTGCGCGCTGTGGTGCTGACGGGTGAAGGTCGGGCGTTCGCGGCGGGTGCGGACATCGCACAGATGCGGAGCATGGACCCGCAGGCTGCGCTGGCCTTCAGCGAGCTCGGCCATCGCGCTCTCGCGGCCCTCGAGGCGCTTCCTTTTCCGACCATCGCGGCCGTGAACGGGTTCGCCTTGGGGGGTGGCTGCGAGCTCGCGTGCGCTTGCGATTGGATCTACGCCTCGGCGCGGGCGCGCTTTGGTCAGCCCGAGGTGGGCCTCGGACTGGTCCCGGGCTTTGGTGGCACGAGCCGGCTGCCTCGTCGGGTGGGAGTTGCCTGGGCGAAGGAGCTCGTCACGACAGGTGAGCCGATCGACGCGGAGACCGCGCAGCGCATCGGCCTTGTGAATCGAGTCTTTGCGCCAGAGGAGCTGCTGAACGCGGCGCTGCGCGTGGGTGAGGCGATCGCGCGCAAGGGACCCCGCGCGGTGGCGCTCGCCAAGCGCATCCTGGAGGGCGGCCAAGACGCCGATATCCGGGTGGCCCACGCGCTCGAACAGTCGGCGTTCGGCTTTGTGTTCAGCACCGCGGACCGCGCGGAAGGAATGGACGCTTTTCTCGAGAAGCGTGCGCCGAGCTTCAAGGGGGAGTAGCTCGCCTCCCGGCGAGCGTTTGCCTCCTCGGCCTAAGACCGCGGGAGATGCGTCGGCGGAGCGGCAAAGCCAGCCACGTAGGGCAGCCGCGCCGCCGCGGCCTCAATCGCGGGACCCGCGTCAAGGAGCACCGCGGTGGCGTTCCAAGTGCCCTCGAGGAGCTGGTGGCGCGCGCCCTCGGGGATCGCAACTCGCATGGTGCCGGCGCGCGAGGTCAAGGTGCGCGCTTCGATGTCGAGCACGATCTCCTGCTGCGGATCGAGCTCGACCAAATCCATGAGCCGCGCAAGATCTTCTGGGGAGACGGCGGCGCACGGCAGGCCGTTGGCGCCGCAGTTGCCGAAGAAGATCTCTCCGAACGAGCCGCCGACAAATGCACGGAAGCCCCAGCGCCGCAGCGCTTGGGGGGCGTGCTCGCGCGAGGAGCCGCAGCCGAAGTTGTACCCCACGATCAAGATGGAGGAGCCCGCAAAGCGTTCCTGGTCGAGGGGATGATCGCCCTTCGCTTGCTTGCGGTCGTCCTCGAAGGCGTGCTCCCCGAGACCCTCGAACGTGATGGCACGCAGGTAGCGCGCGGGGATGATGCGATCGGTGTCGATGTCGTCCCCGCGCAACACGCAGGCGCGTCCCACCACGCGCTCCACCGCAGCCGCGTTCGACATCTACAGAAGCTCCCGGGCATCGACGACCCGTCCGTGGAGTGCAGCCGCAGCGACCATGGCGGGTGACATGAGGAGGGTTCGGCCGGTCGGTGAACCCTGTCGACCCTTAAAGTTGCGGTTGCTCGACGACGCGCACATCTCACGCCCGATCAGCTTGTCCGGGTTCATGGCAAGGCACATCGAGCAGCCGGGCTCCCGCCACTGGAAGCCCGCGGCACGGAAGATCTCGTCGAGGCCTTCGGCCTCGGCCTGACGCGCCACGGCGTGCGATCCGGGAACGACGAGGGCCCGCACGCCCGGATTCACGCGACCCCGGCGCGCGACGCGTGCCGCCTCCCGCAAGTCCGAAATCCGGCCGTTGGTGCACGAGCCGATGAATGCGACATCGATCTTCGTGCCAAGGATCGGCTGGCCCGGACGCAGATCCATGTAGAGGAGCGCTTCCTCTACGGCCGCGCGCTCCTCGTCGGGGAGCTCCCGCAGCATGGGAAGGCGTTCGTCGACCCCCACGCTTTGGCCGGGATTGATCCCCCAGGTGACCGTCGGCCCCATCCCGGCGCCGTCCAGCGAGACGCGGTCGGCGTAGTGCGCTCCGGGTTCAGAAGCCATCGTGCGCCACCACGCAAGAGCGCGATTCCAAGCCTCGCCCTTCGGTGCGAACTCGCGCCCGTGCAGATACGCGAAGGTTGTCTCGTCGGGATTCACGTAGCCGCAGCGCGCGCCCCCCTCGATCGACATGTTGCAAACCGTCATCCGCTCCTCGAGGGTCATTGCCTCGAAGACGGAGCCCGCGTACTCGTACGCGAACCCGACGCCTCCCTGGACGCCAAGATGACGGATGATCGAGAGGATGACGTCTTTGGCGTAGACCCCCGGCGCAAGTTTTCCTGCGACTTCGATGCGGCGCACCCGCGGGCGGCTCATCGTGAGGCACTGCGTGGCGAGCACGTCGCGAACCTGGCTCGTGCCGATGCCGAAAGCCACCGCCCCGAAGGCGCCGTGCGTAGAAGTGTGACTGTCCCCGCAAGCGATCGTCATGCCGGGCTGAGTCAGGCCAAGCTCCGGACCGATGACATGGACGATGCCCTGATGACCGCTTGCCGGGTCGAAGAATCGAATGCCGTGCGTCCGGCAGTTGCGCTCGAGCTCGCTCATCATGGCCTCGGCGATCGAGTCGGAGAGCGGTCGCAGCTGGGAGTCGGTGGGAATGATGTGGTCCACGGTCGCGAACGTGCGGCCCGGGAAGCGCACGGGAAGCCCCATGTCATGCAGCATCGCGAAGGCCTGGGGACTCGTGACTTCATGGATCAGATGCAGCCCGATAAAGAGCTGCGTCTGACCGTTTGGGAGTTCGCGCACGCTGTGCGCGTCCCAGACCTTGTCGAAAAGGGTTCGACCCGAGGGGGTGCCGGCGGTCGGGGCCATGCGGCCTCACTTGCGGAGGTTCGAGGTCAAACGATGTAGCACGGGCAGGCGGCGCTCCGCACCGCGGCCTATTCTGCAGCCATGGAACTGCTTCACACCGTACACTTTCCCGCGGGCGAAGGGCCCTTTCCCACCATCCTTGCGCTCCACGGCTGGGGTGCGAGCGCGCACGATCTGCTTGGGCTCGCTCCTTACCTCCACGGGGGCGAAGCGCTCGTGCTGTGTCCTCAGGGACCGTTTTCCTTCGAGATCGGCCCCGGTTTGCGCGGCTATGGCTGGTTCCCGCTGGGTGAGCGAGGCCTCGATCTGGGCGAGTTCCGCAAGGGTGCGGCGGCGCTGCGGGGATTCGTCGACGAAGCCCTCAAGCTTTATCCCGTCGAGCGCCGCAAGGTTGCGGTTCTTGGCTTCAGCCAAGGGGGCGTCATGGCCTATGACCTCGTGCTTCGCGAACCGGGCCGATTCGCGGGACTCGCGGCGCTCTCTGCGTGGTTGCCAAAGCCTCTCTCCGATTCCATTCCTGCGCTGCCCGAACACGCCGGTTTGCCCGTGCTGGTGCAGCATGGCACCGCGGACGAGATGATCGACGTGGCCCGCGCCCGGGAGAGCCGCGACCTTTTGGCGACGCGCGGCGTGGGCCTCACCTACCGCGAGTACGAGATGGGTCATGAAATCCGACCGGAGGCGCTACGCGATCTTGTGACCTGGCTTGAGGAGAAAGTCCTGAGCCCCATCCAGCTGGTGTACTAGGTCGTATGTCTTAGGGACCGATCGCCCTGGATGGCTCACGGGTGAGGTGCAGTCTGAATCCTGCGAGGCATTGCTCTACGAAAGTGGGCGCCAGTTCTCCAGAGTCTGATGGGTCACCTTCAAAGGTTGCGCCACCGCATCCGCGCCGCAGCGCTCGTCTAGAGCGCGCGCACTGCCCCGCGCCGCAGGGAATCTGCGAAACGGTCGAGATCCCGCTCACCTCCCATCACGACCAATGTGTCGCCCGGGGCAAGCGGGCGGTCGGGGTCGACTTCGGCATCGATTCCGTTGCTCCGGAGGGCGAGCACGGAGACATGCCAGCGGCTTCGCACATCGAGCTTGCGCACGGTGGCCCCGACGAGCGCGGGGGGTACGACCAGGGCGCGCACTTGCACGCCCCCCGTAAGCCGCAGCGACTCATGGCCGCGGGGTCCGCCGGCGAGGCCGGAAACACCGACGTACTCGCCCCGGAGCGCCTCCCGGGCGATCACGTCGGTGATCGTCCGCAGGGAGAGCGCCCCGACAAGGCGCCCTTCTGCGTCGATCACGCCGAGGACGTCGCGGCTCTCGCGCGTCAGGATGTCGAGTGCGTCGGCGAGATTGCCATCGACTCGGATGGAAGCGGCGCCTTCGGACACATCGCCCGCCACGGCGATTCCGCCAAGAGACGTGGAGTCCGCGACGCTTGACTTCACGTCGTGGATCGAGACCAGGCCCGCCAGTCTGCCATCGGCGTCAATCACAAACACTGCTCCAAGGTCACTGTCCAAGAAGCGGCCGAGCACCACATCGAGCGGGGCATCGAGCCGGACCGCGGGCGGGTTCGGCTGCATCGCCTCCCCCACACCGACTCGGCGAAGAGCGAGGTCCTCAGGTCGGTCGAGGTCGATGCCTCGCTCGGTCAGCTTTGCGGTGTAGATCGAATCCCGATGAAGCGCGCGAGCGACGAGCGTGGAGACCGCGCTCGCGAGCATCACCGGCAAGGTGACGTCGTAGTCGTGGGTGAGCTCAAACGCCAGCAAAATGGCCGTGACGGGTGCTCGGGAGGCGCCGGCGAGAACGCCCGCCATGCCGGTCAGCGCCCATGCGCCGGAGGAGGTCGTGGCGGCGGGGAGGAGCGTGCTGAGTGCGGCGGAAAAGAGGGCTCCGGCGATCCCTCCGATGTAGAGCGACGGCTGGAAGACACCTCCGGAACCGCCGGAGGCGAGAGTGAGCGAAGTGGCGAGGGGCTTGAGCAGGAGCAGCAGGCCGAGTCTTCCGGCGGGAAGTGCACCTGCGAGGGTCGCATCCATGGTCTCGTGCCCGATTCCGTAGAGGTTCGGCGAACCGAGAATGAGTGCGCCGACGGCGAGCCCGCCGAGCGCGGGCTTGAGCAAGACGGGAATTGGGAGACGCACGAACAACCGCTCGAGTTGATGGAGGACGACGATGAAGAACACCGAGAGAAGGCCGCACGCGAGGCCAAGAACTGCGGCGAGGGAGATTTCCCAGAGGTGGCCGACTTGAAGCGGGGGCACCGCGAAGGCGGGCGCAGCGCCGAAATAAAGCCGCGCAACCTCGGTCGAGAACACTGCACACAGCACCACGGGAACGAAGGTCGACGCGGAAAAGTTGCGCGCGATCACCTCCAGAGCAAAGAAGGCTCCTGCGATCGGTGCATTGAAGGCAGCGGCAATTCCGCCCGCCGCACCCGCGGCCGTCAGCATGCGCAGACGGTCGGTCGGCAGGCGCAGCGCCTGTCCGACAGCGGAGCCGACCGCGGCGCCCACCTGCACGATCGGACCTTCCCGGCCCACCGACCCGCCCGTTCCGATCGTGAGCGCGGAGGCAATCGAGCGCGTGAGGGCCACGCGCTTGCGGATGCGCCCGCCGCGCAGCGCGAAGGCCTCCATCACGTCGGGGACGCCATGCCCCCGGACTTCACTCGCGAAGTACCGCGTGATGAGGGCGACCAGAGATCCGCCGATGGCACCCGCGAGCAGCACTCGCCACCACGGCACCCACGGCACGATGTAGGAGGCGAGGTCGGGAGCGCCGAGCGCCAGGAACTGCACGCCGCGGATCAACTCGGCGAGCGCGATCGCGGCGGCCCCCGTGAGCACGCCCACCACGCATGCCGCGGCCATGGAGTGCGCTTCGCCTGCAGCCTCGGTAATCGCGTGCAGGCGGCTGCGAGGACGGTCGGCCGCGCTCGGCCCTGACGAGCTCACGGGCGCAGGGTACCACGGGCGACTTCCCGCCCTTCGGGGGCTCTGATAGCCTCGCGCATTCAGCGCACGTCCGGGGTGTAGCTCAGTGGCTAGAGCCGGAACTTTGGGGGTTCCGCGTCGTGGGTTCGAATCCCACCACCCCGACCCTCTTTCCCGCTTCCCCCGCGCCGCTCTCCCGCCAGGTTGACCCGTTCCTCCCGGTGCTTAACTGATCCTTGGCGCCGCCCAAAGGTGGCGCCGCAGAACACGGGAGGAAATTCGATGGCACGGCTTAGTTGGACCGGACTTGCACATCCTTTGTCCGGGCGCGATGCGTTCGAACACCTGCGCCGGGAGGTCGACCAGCTCTTCGCGCGCGTTGGTCCTGAGGCCCCTCATGGGGTGCATCCGCCGGTCAATTTGTACGAGAGCGCCGACGGATTTGTCCTCACGGCGGAGCTCCCGGGCATGAAGCTCGCGGACATCGAGCTTGCGGTGCACGGCAATCGCCTCACCATTCGGGGGGAGCGCAAGATCTCCTATCCCGACGACGGCCGTACGAACCTGCATCGCCGCGAGCGTCAGGCGGGACAGTTCCGCCGGGCCGTGGAGCTGCCAGTGGCGATCGATTCGGAGAAGGTCGAGGCAAGCTACCGCAGCGGCGTGCTGCTCGTGAAACTCCCGAAACCGGCCTCGCAGCGGCCTCGTCGAATCGAAGTCCAGGCGCAGTAGGCGCCCGCCAATCTCAAAGGAGAAACTCATGACGAACCCGTCCACGACCACGCACGAGGCCAGCGCGACCCCGGAGCTGAGGAGTCGCGAAAAGCAGGCGATCGAACAAGAGACGACGCGAGGGGGGCCGGTCTTCCGCGCGGATGTCGATATCGTCGAGGGCAAGGACGAATACCTGGTGACCGCGGACCTTCCGGGCGTCGAGAGCGCTGACGTTCAGGTCCGGCTCGAGGGCGGCGTCCTGTCGATTGAGACGACCCGCGGATTTACGCCCGAGATCGGCTGGACGCCGGTATACAGCGAGTATGCGAGCGGAAGCTTCTATCGGGAGTTCAGGCTGTCCGACCAGATCGACGTGAGCCGGATCAGCGCGAAGATGCGCGATGGGGTGCTCGAGCTTCATCTTCCGAAGGCGGAGCAGCACCGACCCCGGCGGATCGAGGTCACGAGCTAGATCCGAATCCGCTCCGCACAATCGAGCCCGCGTCCTTCATCGGTCCGGGGCGGCCCCGCCGCCCCGGACCCGCATCCCCCGCTCCGGTTCCCGTCCTCTTTCTTGCTTGGTATCGTGCCTGCGTCTAGCCGCACCATCCCGACGGAGGACGCATGAACGCAGCCGCCGCAGGCGCACTCCGTGCGCGCATCGAAAACACCATCCGCTTCCTCGCAGTGGATGCGGTGGAGCGCGCGAAGTCAGGACATCCGGGGACGCCGATGGCGCTTGCCGGGCCTGCGTTCGAGATCTGGGATCAACACCTGCGCTTCGATCCCTCCGACCCGCACTGGCCGCTGCGAGATCGCTTCGTATTGTCGGCTGGCCACGCCTCGATGCTCCTCTATTCCCTTCTGCATCTCTACGGCTTCGACCTTCCCCTGGAGCAGCTGATGCGCTTTCGGCAGCTCGGCTCCCGGACACCCGGTCATCCCGAGTACGGACACACGGCCGGGATCGAGGTCACGACGGGACCGCTGGGCCAGGGCTTTGGCCATGGCGTGGGCATGGCTCTGGCGGCGCGCATGACGCGGTCGCGGTTCTCCCGGGACGGACAAGGGCCTGGTCACCACTTTGTGTATGGAATCGCAAGCGACGGCGATCTCATGGAAGGCATTTCCGCAGAGGCCGGATCTTTGGCGGGCCACCTGCGTCTTGGGAACCTGATCTACGTCTATGACGACAACCACATTACGATCGATGGCTCGACCAAACTCTCGTTCGGCGAGGACGTGCAGCGACGCTTCGAGGCGCAGGGCTGGCACGTCCAGCGCTGCGATGGGCTCGACATCGAGGGCCTGCGGCGCGCGCTGGGTGAAGCCCGAGCGGAGAGCGAGCGGCCCTCGCTCGTGATCCTTCGCACCACGATCGGCTACGGCTCGCCCCACAAGGCTGGAACCGCGAAGGCCCACGGCGCCCCGCTCGGTCCGGAGGAGACGCGCCTTACCAAGCAGGCGCTCGGCTGGCCCCTCGAGCCCGAGTTCCTCGTGCCCGACGATGTGCGGGCGTACTTTGCGGAGCGCATCCCGGCGAAGCGGGCGGAGCGCCAGCGCCTAGACGCGGAGTTTGCGCGCTGGCGGACGGCCTACCCCCACCTTGCAACCGCCTGGGACGCCGCTCGAGAGAGGAGACTACCTGCCAACCTCGGCGCTCTTCTCGCCGCCGAAGTGCAGGGCAAGGACGCGGCCACCCGCCAGCATTCGCAGGCGGTCATCCAGAAGCTTGCAGCCGCGGCGCCGTTTGTGATCGGGGGCTCAGCGGATCTTGCAGAGTCGAATTTGACCCGCATCGAGGATGGCGGCGACGTCGGTCCGGGTGCCGCGGAGGGCGTCGATCCGTTTGTGGGCCGCAACCTTCACTTCGGGATTCGTGAGCATGCGATGACCGCGATCACGAACGGAATCAACCTCGATGGAACCTTCCTGGCGTTTGGCAGCACGTTTCTGATCTTCAGCGACTACATGCGGCCCTCGCTCCGACTCGCCGCCCTGATGCGCTTGCCGTCGATCTTCGCGCTGACCCATGATTCGATCTTTCTCGGCGAGGACGGTCCGACCCATCAGCCGATTGAGCACCTCGACGCGCTGCGAGCGATTCCGCAGATGACGGTATTCCGGCCCGCCGACGGCACGGAGACGGCCCTCGCCTGGGCGTGGGCCGTGGAGCGGGCGCAGGGCCCGGTGCTCCTGGCGCTCACCCGGCAGAAGCTGCCCGCGCTGAGGCGCCCGCCGGAGTTTCAGCTCGCAGACGTTTGGCGCGGGGGTTACATCGTCCTTGACGCGGGTACGAAGCCAAGCGTGGTCCTGCTCGCGTCGGGCTCCGAGGTCTCGCTCGCGTGTGACGCGGCGGGAAAGCTCCAGGCCGACGGTGTGCTCGTGCGAGTGGTCTCCGTTCCCTGCCTCGAGCTCCTGCTGGCGCAGCCCCTCGAGTATCGCCGGGCGCTCATCCCGGGCGACGGGACGCCCGTCGTCGCAGTCGAGGCGGCGCGTGGACAGAGCTATCTCCCCCTGCTCGGTGCGCATGGCCTGGTCTATGGGATCCAGCGCTTCGGTGCGTCCGCACCGCTCGCCGCGCTGGCCGCGGAATACGGGTTTACGCCCGATCGCCTCGCTTCGCGCGTGAAGGAGCACCTGAAGGAGATCGCGGAGTAGTCGGCTCTAGCGGTACGGCCCGTCGTCCCGGCGCACGGGCTGGAACGGCGCGTCGAGCTGATAGTCCGTCGGCACCTGCACACGCGCGACACCCGCCTTCTGGGCTGCGTCCGCTACCGCGCGTGCCACGCCGCGGTGTACCTCGGGCCGCAGCGGGCTCGGGACGAGCTCGTCCTCGCGAGCAAAGGACGCGATTGCGCGCGCAGCCGCTACGTACATCGACGGCGCGATTCGCCGTGCCCGGCAGTCCACCGCCGCCCGCAAGATTCCCGGGAAGCCGAGCAGATTGTTGACCGAGCGCCCGTCGCCGGCGAACGCTGCGCCCGCGGCGAGCGCATCCTCTACCGTGATTTCAGGCTGCGGATTGGTGAGCGCAAAGATACCCTGGCCCCTTCGGATCATGGACCGCGTCAGGAGGTTCGCCCGTCCCGTCACCGCGACCACCAGGTCGGAGCGCGCCATGAGCTCCGCCATGTCCGAGACGGGCTCTCCCCCCACCGCCCGCAGCCGCGCCTGTGCCTGCGGGTTGGGATCGAAACCGAGGATGGGGTGCAAGCTCACCTCGCCCAGCATCCGGGCGATCGCGGTTCCTGCCGCGCCGAGCCCGACCACACCCACCTGCGCACGCGAGAGATCGAGCCCGGCGCGCATGGTCGCAGTCATCGCGGCCGCCAGCACGGCCACGGCCGTGCCGTGCTGGTCGTCGTGCAGGACCGGCATCTCGAGGCTCTCGACCAGCCGCTTCTCGACCTCGAAACACACGGGCGATTCGATGTCCTCGAGCTGGATCGCCCCGAAGCCCTGGGCCAGCTGCTGGACCGTACTCACGATCGTGTCAGCGTCGCGGGCTGCGATCACGAGCGGGAACGCCGAGAGGCCGACGAACTGATGCAAGAGCGCCGCTTTGCCCTCCATGACGGGCAGCGCAGCCACGGGACCCACGTTGCCCAATCCCAGAACCCGGGTCCCGTTGGTCACGATGGCGACCGTCTTTCCGCGAATGGTATAGACGTAGGCCTCCTCGGGACGTCGCCGGATCGTCTCCACCACCTCCGCAACTCCTGGCGTGTAGACGCGACGCAAGTCGTGGAGCGTCCGCACGGGGTGGGTCGCTCGCACCTCGAGCTTGCCGTCGATGTGGAGCTCGTGGACCTCGTCAATCACCTCGAGCAGGTCGACACCCTCGAGCTGGTTCACGACATCGATCGTCTTGAGCAGGGCCGCCTCGTCGTCCACCAGGATGTCGAGGTCTCTCACGATGTGGTCGCGGCCGACCCGAATGGTCCGGATGTCCCCGATGTTCGCCCCCGCTGCGCCAAGGGCCGTGGCCAGGCGACCGAGGACTCCGGGCCGATGGTCGTTGCGGCAGCGAAGGGTGCGGAGCAGCGGGTCGTCCATGCGTTCCTCTTGCGGGGGTCGAGGCGAAGGGGCTCAGCATAAAGGATCGGCCGCCCGCTAGTCAGGGGAGCGCGTGTTGAAGCGCCGGGCCGCCTCGTGCTACCGACCAGCCTCGTTGCTCTGGGGCACGCGCTGCGGCGAGGGGGAGGGAGCTGAGCATCCATTCCACGATTGCGATCGGCGCAGCCGCTGCCCTCGTCATCGGCTGGCTCCTCGTTTCCTTCCAAACGCCGGGACGCACGCGCTCGATCCTGGAGTGGGCGTCCGCACTGGCGATGTATCTGCTGCTTTTTGTCCTCATGGCGTCCCAGTTCCAGCGCTTTTTCGGTGCCGGCAAATGGCTGCTCGTCGGGACCTTCGCCTTCCTTTGCTTCCTCTTCGGGACGGGCTTCGTCGTCACCGGGGTCCTTCTGGTGCGCGAGATCCTCGGGAAGAAGGAGGCTGGCACGGATGCCACGCACTGAGCGCACCGCTCGTCGCGCTCAGCGATAGTCGTGGGAACGGGGCAGCACCTCGCGCACAGCCAGAGCGCGCAGCTCGCGCACACGCACGTGGGTCACGCCCTCGACGCTCTGGAGAGGACCCCGGATTTCAACGATCGAGGAGGCATGGAGGGGCGCCCGGAAGCGCTGGAAAGCGGCAGGGGTCAGGATGGCATTGGAGGTGCCGGTCTCATCCTCCAGCGTAAGGAAGCAGAACCCTTTCGCCGACATCGGCCGTTGCCGCACGATCACGTGGCCTGCCGTACGGACCATGCTTCCATCCCGCATGCGGCGCAGCTGTTCCGCGGAGAGTACGCCGCGCGCCCGCAGCGCGGGACGCAGGTGAGAGAGGATCTGCGGCCCGGTGGTGATGCCGCTTGTGCGGTAGTCAGAAAGCGTGTCCTCGAAAGCTGAGGTCTCCGGCAGCGGCGACGGCTCCTCGGGAGGTTGCATTCCCGCGAACAAGGAACCTGGCATTCGCTCGAGCGCGGCCACCTGCCAGAGCGCCGACCGCCGCGTGCGGGCTGTGGGGTCGATGCTCGAAAGGGCTCCAAGTTCGGCCAGCGCGTCGAGCTCAGTCCTTCGCAAATCTGCGCGCTTCGCGAGATCCGCCATGCTCGAAAACGACTCGCGCGCCCGTTCGGCCTCGATCCTGCGCGCCGCCTCCTCCCGCATCCCGACCACGTAGCGGAGGCCAAGTCTCACGGCGGGCGGCCGGACGGGGTCCGCAGGTCGTGCGCTTTGTTCGGCGGCGTCTTGCCGCGCCTTGACAGCGGACGGCGGCCCATCGTTCTCGAGCGTGCACTCCCACATCGAACGCGCAACCTCGATGGGACGCACTTCGACGTCATGGCGCTGTGCGTCCTTCACCAGGGTTGCCGGCGCATAAAAGCCCATGGGCTGAACGTCGAGGAGCGCTGCCAGGAAGGCCGCGGGATGGTGGGCTTTCAGAAACGCAGAAGCGTAAGCGAGCAGCGCGAAGGACGCCGCGTGCGACTCGGGGAATCCATAGAGGGCGAAGGATGTGATCCCTCGCAGAATCTCGTCTTGCGCGAGACCGACAATCCCCCGCGCCTCCATCCCCGAACGCAGGCGTGCCTCGAGCCGGCCCATCCGTTCCGTCGAACGTTTGAAACCCATGGCGCGGCGCAACTCCTCGGCCTCACCGCCACTAAAGCCGGCCGCGGTCATGGCGATGCGCAACAGCTGCTCCTGGAACAGAGGCACCCCCAGCGTTCGTGCCAGCACGGGCTCGAGGCAGGGGTGCGGGTAGACGACGGGCTCCTTGCCGGCACGACGTTGCAGATAAGGGTGCACCATGCGTCCGACGATCGGCCCGGGCCGGATGATGGCCACCTCCACCACGAGGTCGTAGAAGCGTTCGGGCTTCATGCGCGGCAAGGTCGCCATCTGGGCGCGACTTTCGATCTGGAACACACCGACCGTGTCGGCGCGACGGATCATGGCGTAGGTGGCGGGGTCCTCCGGCGGCAGGTGTGCGAGATCCACCTCCACGCCCTCGTGTCGCCGGATGAGGGGGATCGCTCGCTCCAGTGCGGCCAGCATGCCAAGACCCAGCAGATCGATCTTAATGATCCCGAGGTCTGCACAGTCCTCCTTGTCCCACTGCACCACGTGGCGCCCGGGCATGGCCGCGGGCTCGATCGGCACAACCTCATCGAGTCGGCCCGCCGCGATCACGATTCCGCCGGAGTGCTGGCCCAGATGGCGGGGCAGTCCTCGCACCGCCGCCACGAGCTGCAGCAGCAGCTCCACGCGCGGCTCCTCCGGCGCCACGCCCGCCTGGCGCAGGAGCTTCGGCAGCGGCTGCGGGGACTCGTCATGCTCCCACGAAGAAAGCAGCTTCGAGAGGCGGTCGATCTCCTCCTCGCCAAAGCCCAGCACCTTGCCCATCTCGCGCACGGCCAGGCGCGTTCGATAGGTGATGACGTTTGCCGTCATGGCCGCACCGCGCTGCCCGTAGCGCTGGAACACATACTGAATCACGCGCTCGCGCTGATCCCCGGAAGGCAGGTCGAGATCGATGTCCGGCCACTCGCCGCGCTCCTCCGAGAGGAAACGCTCGAAGAGCAGTTCCATGCCCACGGGGTCTACGGCGGTGATGCCAAGGGCGTAACACACAGCGCTGTTTGCGGCCGAGCCACGTCCTTGCGCGAGAATCCCTCCTTCTCGTGCAAAGCGCGCGATATCGTGCACGATCAGGAAGTACCCGGCGAGATCGAGCTTCGAGATGACCGAGAGCTCATGTTCGAGCTGGGCGCGAGCGCGGCGGGGCAAGGGATTGCCGTAGCGGCGTCGCGCACCCTCGAACGTCTCGCGCCGCAGCCACGAGTCCTGGGTCTCGTCCGAGGGCACGGGAAAGCTGGGAAAGCGATAGCCCAGATCTTCGAGCGTGAACGTGCAGCGCTCGGCGATCTCGCGCGAAGCGCGAACCCACGCTGGCTGGTCGGAGAAGCGCGTGGCCATCTCCTCCGGGGAGCGTAAGCATCGCTCCGCGTTGGCGAGAAGACGCCGGCCCGCCAGATCGAGTGTGGTTCTTTCACGCAGACATGTAAATGCGTCGAGAAGGCGACGGCCGTCGGCCGTTGCCGCACGCACATCGTTGGTCGCTACAATCGGTACTCCCTCGACCTGCGCGATCGCTGCGGCACGACGCAGCGCAGCCTCGGCGGCTCGTTCGCGCGGGCGCGATACGTCCACCCACAGGTGAGGCTGTCCGAAGATGGCGTGCACCCGCGCCAAGAAGCCGGCGTCGAGTGCGCCGTCGCCTCGCGCGAGTGCGATGAGGCCCTGCGCATACTCCTCCACCTGCGTGAGCTCAACGCACGGTGCGCCACGCGGTGAAGCGAGGTGGCCCTCGGTGAGAAGGCGACAAAGATTCCGGTAGCCCTTGCGTGATTCCACGAGCAGCAGCAGCGATTTCGTCCCGCTGCGGGGTCCGGCCTGCACCGTGACGTCGGCGCCGACCAGGCCGCGCAATCCGGCGCGGCGCGCGGCTTGGTGGAAACGCGGCGCACCGCAGACTCCGTTCCGGTCACCGAGGGCGAGGGCGGGGTAGCCGAGCTCTGCCGCGCGGTCGACGAGGTCCTCGGGGTTCGATGCACCTTCGAGAAAGGAAAAGGCGCTGCGACAGCGCAGCTCCACGTAGTCGGAGGGCACACTGCAATTTCGTCTTATTTTCGCCTTTCGTCAACCTGGGCCCATGCTCCGGTCGGTCATCGCCCGCGGTATGCTGCGCGTGTGGGAGGGCAATCCGGTGCCAGGGGTGTTCTCGTCGCCGACGACGAGCCTCTTTTGCGCCGGTTGATCGATCGGGTGCTCCGTGGCCGCGGCTTCGAGGTCACAGCGGTCGGAGATGGCGATGCGGCCATCGCGTGCATCACGGCACCGGGCAGCGAGAAGTTGGCGGTGGCGGTGGTGGATGTCGGCATGCCACCCCGTGGCGGCGCCGCGGCACTGGAGGCGATCCTGGCTCAGCGGCCGGATCTCGGGGTGATCATGATCAGCGGCGTTTCGCCCGACCTGGCCCTGCGCGAGTTGCTGAGCACGTGGGGCGGCGTTTTCCTCGCCAAGCCCTTCGCGCCCGACGCTCTCGTGCGGGCGGTCGAGGACGCCCTCGGGGCGAGCGCAGCCCGGCGACACAAGAGCCCGAGCGCTTCGGGCCGAAGTGTGGGGGAGTAAGTTGGGGGCGATCGTTGTGATCGGCGGCGGAATCGCGGGGCTTACCTGCGCCTTCCGCTTGCAGCAGGCGGGTCACGACGTCGAAGTCCTCGAGCGCGAGCCCAGCGCGGGCGGCCGCATGCGCAGCGAGCGCCATGGCGAGTTCATCATCGAACGCGGGGCCCAGTTCATCGCGAGCGGCTACCGGAACCTCCAACACATGGCTTCAGCCCTCGGCATCGACGACCGCATCCGGCCTGTCACCCGGTCGAACAACGCCGTGTTGCGCGCGGGCCGGCTCGAGCCTGGCGACTGGGGCGCTCCGCTGCGTTTGCTGGGCTCGCGGCTTCTCTCCTTCTCGGCCAAGGCCCGGTTGCCGCGCCTTTTGTTCGAGCTGCGCGCGAACCGGCGCCTGCTCGACCCCTACCGCCCCGAGCTCGCCGCGCAGATCGACCGCGAGGACATGCCCACCTATCTGCGTCGGATCGTCGGTGAAGACGCTTTCGAGTACCTGCTTGCACCCGCATTCTCGTCGACTTTCGACAGCGAGCCGGAGGATCTCTCGGGAGTCTTTGTCTTGCTGGCGCTGCGCTTTCTGTCCCACGGGTTTCAGCTCCAGTGGTTTGAGGGCGGCAATGGCCTCATGACGCGCACGCTGGCCCAGCGCGTGCCGGTGAGAACGGGCGCGACCGTGTTGTCGGTCGAGACCGAGCCTGACGGTGCGAAGGTGCGGTATCGGAGCGCGAGCGGAGAGCGGAGCGTACTTGCCGATGCTGTGGTGGTGGCCATTCCCGGGAGCACCGTCACCCAAGTGTGTCCAAAGCTGACGCCCGCGGAACGGGCGTTCTTCGACGACGTGCACTACGTCCGCGGCGCGATTGCCCACCTTCTGCTCGATCGCGCACCGGCCACGCTGCCCTATTACGGAGTGGCCTTTCCTCGCCGGGAAGGAATCGATCTGTACGGCCTCGCTGTGGACCATTACAAGGAGGGTGCGGCTCCACCCGGGGCGGGACTCTTGAACGCTGCGCTCACCGAACGCACCGCCAAACGCATTTGGGATGCTCCGGATGCGGCTGTGGTACAGCACGTCGTGGACGAACTGGCGCGCACCCCCGTCGGGCGCCTCGCGCCGCGGGAGGCGCTGGTGCACCGCTGGGACGCCATGCTTCCGCAGTTTCGTGTGGGCTACACCGCCCGACTCGCTGCCTTCCTCTCCCGCACGGACCGCTCTCCGCGCCTCGCGTTTGCCGGCGACTACCTCGTCGGCCCGTACACGGAGGCGGCGCTGACGAGCGGGATGCGGGCTGCGACGGAAATCGCGCGGGCCCTCGACAAGCGCTGAGCCTTATCCCTACGCGTGCCGGAGCGCGCGCACGAGCGCTGCGGCGAGCCAGCCGTGCAGCAAGAATCCAGCGATGGGAAGACCGTAACGAGGCTCGGCGTAGACCACGGCCTGCTGCGGGTCCTGCGGATCGACGTGCACGACAATCGTGCGCCCGACCGGATACTCCGCGATGAGGGCCAGCGTGTCCTCCCGGGTCCGAAAGCGCGGGCTCTTTGTGTATGCGCCGCAGCGGTAGAGGGAACCGCCGCTTTCGTACTCATATTCAAACCGCCACTCGTTTCTGCCCTCGCCTTTTTCCGACCGCACGACGCGCGCGGCGGTCGGCAGCCACCCGCTGAGGGCGACCTGCTCGCGCAAGAGCAGGACATCGCCCAGCGCGCCGAAGGCGAGAAGCAGGGCGGCAAAGGCGAGTCCTGTCCGCGAAGCACGCGCGAAGCCGGAGAGGACAAGCGCCGCGAACGCGCCGAGCGGGAGTGTCAGGAACCATAGAATCTGGAAGGGCGACACTCGCCCGGCTCAGCGACGCAGGGACGAGGCCAGGGCTTCCGCTTCGGCCACGAGCCCCTCGAGGAGCGCGAGCCCCCCATCCCAGAAGGCGGGATCGGTGATGTCGAGGCCGAGCTTTCCGAGCAGGCGCGGGGGCGTATCCGAGCCCCCCGCCGAGAGCAGGGCGAGATAGCGCGGCACGAAAGCGGCCCCCTCCTCGTCGTAGCGGCGCAGGAGCGCGAGCACGAGAAGTTCGCCAAAAGCGTAGGCGTAGCAGTAGAAGGGAGAGTGCACGAAGTGGGGGATGTACAACCACCAGTAGCCGTAGTCCTCCGAGAGGCGAACGGAATCGCCGAACATCGGACGATTGGTGGCCAGCCAGAGCTCGTTGATGCGCGGGATCTCGAGCTCGCCTTCGCTCCGCCGAGCCGCGTGGAGGCCCTGCTCGAAGCGCGTCATGACGACCTGGCGGAAGACGGTGGCGAAGGCGTCCTCGAGCTTTCCGCACAAGAGAGCGAGCCGCACACGCGGGTCGTTCTCCTCCCGCATTAGCCGGCGAAACACCAGCATCTCACCGAACACGCTCGCGGTCTCCGCCGTCGTGAGCGGCGTGTCCTGCTCGAAAAGGCCCTGCCCGCGTGCCAGTGACTGGTGCACTCCGTGGCCGAGTTCGTGGGCAAGGGTCATCACATCCCGCAGGTTCCCCGTGTAGTTGAGCAGCACGTAGGGGTGGAGGCTCGGAAGGGTCGACGCGCTGAAGGCGCCGCCGCGCTTTCCGGGACGGAGCTCGGCGTCGATCCAACGTCGATCGAAGAAGCGACTCGCGATGTTCGCGAGCTCCGGCGTGAAGTCGCGGTATGCGTCGAGCACGATCTGCTTGGCGTCGGCGAAGGAGCGTGAGCCCGTTTCGCCGGGGAGGGGCGCGTAACGGTCATAGTCCTCGAGGAAGGGCAGGCCAAGCAGGCGCGCCTTCAACCCGTAGTAGCGTGCGACGAGCGGGTAGCGCCGCTCACACGACGCAAGCAGGGCCTCGACGCTTGCGGGATCAATCTCGTTCGCCAGATGGCGGTCCTGCATGGCGCTTGCGAAGCGTCGCAGACGATCCTGCACGGCCTTGTCTTGGACGAGCGTATTGAAGATGAAACCAAGCAGGCGCGCGTTAAGACGCAGCCCTTTTGTCAGCGCGGCGGCGGCGGCACGCCGCAGCTCGCGCTCGGGCTCGTGGAGTTTCGCGAGCACCTCCTCCTCGGAGAGCTCTTCCGCCTTGCCGCCGTGTTCGAAGGGGAACCGGAGCGAGCCCATCACCTCGTCGAACAGGCGACCAAAGGCGCGGCGACCCGTATTAGCGGTTTCTTCGAGCAGCTTTTCTTCGGGCTCGGAAAGGACGTGCGGCCGGTAGCGCCGAAGCGATGCGAGAAAGTGCTTGCGGCGCGCGAGTGCCGGATCGGAAAGGAGTTTCTCCGCCACCCCGTCGTGGAGCGCGACCCACTCGAGCTCGAAGAAGACGACCGTGTTGCGAATCTCGCTCGCACGTTCTTGCACGCGCTGGAGGAGCGCCCCCCGCTGCGGGTCGCTCGTGTCGGCCGCAAAGAGCAGGCTCGCGTAGGACAGGGCGCGCGCCACGGGCTCGCTCAATTGCTCGAGAGCGTCGACAGCCTGCGCGAGGCCCTCCGACGAAAGGGTGCCCACCTTCCCTCGGTGGCTGCGTTCGAACGCGCGTGCCGCCGCAAGCGAGCGTTCGAGATCCGCGTCCAGGGCAGGGTCGCGAGGATCCGAGTAAAGATCGGAGAGGTCCCAGCGGACGCCCGCCGCAGGGCCAGCGTCGTGCGCGGATTGGGGTGAGGGCTGCGTCATGCGGGGGCGAGTCTAGCCGCGCGGCCATGGCAGAAGCGAGCTGAGCCCAAGGACGAGCGCGCGCGAATGGGGAGCCAGGTGGCGGAGGGCTTCGCTGCGGCCGGTTCGAAAAGAGGGCAGGGGCGTCGCTCGGAGCCCGCGTAGCCAGGACCCGCCGGAGCACGCGCGCCTTCGGCTTGGAGCCCGAAGGGTGTTTGGGCTTGAAAGCTGCCGACAAGAGGACGAGGCAGATCCATGCGCAGGTACACTCTCACGGATAGACTTTGCGCATGCCGAGCGGCCCCCACGAGATCAAAATCGAAGCGGGTGGTCTCCAGTTTCGAACTCTCGAGTGGCCGGGCACCGGTCCCCCCGTGCTGCTGCTTCACGCGACGAGCTTCTGCGCCGACGTCTGGGGGCCTAGTTGGCGAGCGGCATGTGAAGCGGGTGCGGCGGGTCGGCGCGCCCTTGCCGCCGATGCGCGCGGCCACGGGGGTACGAGCGCGCCTCCAGCAGCGCGGGAATATGCATGGCCGCGTTTCGCCGACGATACCGTTGCGCTCGCCGAAGCGAGTGCGAAGTCGGAGGGCGTGATCCTCGTCGGGCATTCGAGCGGCGGCTCCGCGGCACTTCTGGCCGCCGCTCGGAGACCCGACCTCGTGCGCGCTGTCGTCGCCGTCGAGCCCGTGCTCTTCGATCCTCCGGCAGCGGAGAGTGAGCTCGACTCATTTGCCGGAAGCCGCGGGATGGCGGAGCGCGCGCGGCGCCGCCGGGCGCGCTTCAAGAACCGGGAGGACGCGCGCCAAGCGCTCGTGCGGCGCTTCCCATACTCAGGCTTTGCGAGCGCCGCCTTGGACGCCTTCCTCGCCGGCGGTCTTGCGGCACGCGAGGGCGGGCTCGAGCTGCGCTGCTCGCCGGAGGTCGAGGCATGGATTTATGAGGGCGCTTCCGCTCTCGACCTGTGGCGTGAAGCGGCCGAGATCTCTGTGCCCGTACTTCTCCTGCGCGCCGAGCAAAGCGCAATTCCCGAACCCCAGGCCTTGCGACTCGCGAGCCGCGCAAAACGCCTTGAGATCCAACAAATCGCGGCTGCGACGCACTTTGCGCCGCTCGAGCAACCCGAACGGGTGGGGAGGGCGATCGGCCAGTTCGTGAGTGCCATGGCCGACGCAGAGAGATGAGCGAGACGCGGGGCGAGCTGCGCGACCCCAAGGAGCGCGTGATCGCCCACGCCGACATGGATGCCTTCTACGCATCGGTGGAGCAGCGCGATCGCCCCGAGCTTCGGGGACGCCCTGTCGTCGTGGGGGGCGCATCGCGGCGCGGCGTTGTGGCTTCCGCGAGCTACGAGGCGCGGCGCTTCGGCGTGCGCTCGGCGATGCCCGGCGCCGAGGCGCGGCAGCGTTGTCCGGAGGCCGTGTTCATCGCCGGGGACATGAAGCGCTATGCGCAGGAGTCGCGGCGGATCTTCGAGATCTTCCGCCGGTTCGCACCGCGCGTCGAGGGGCTCTCTCTCGACGAGGCCTTTCTCGACCTCACAGGGACCGAGCGCCTGCTCGGCCCTGCGTCCGAGGTCGGACGGCGGCTGCGCGCCGCCGTGCACGAGGAGACCGGACTCGTGGTCTCGGTCGGGATCGCGCCTGTTAAGCTCGTGGCGAAGATTGCCAGCGACCTCGCCAAGCCCGATGGCCTGATCGAAGTGCGGCCGGGAGAGGTCGAGGCGTTCCTCGCGCCGCTCCCCGTCGGCAGACTCTGGGGCGTCGGGCCCGTGACCGAAGCGCGGCTTGTCGCAGCGGGATATCGAACCGTGGGCGATCTCGCGCGTTCCGACATCGCCGGGCTGCGGCCCTTGCTCGGGGACTGGGGTGCGGCGTTCGCGCGCCTCGCGCGGGGACGCGACCTCCGCGACGTGGAGCCCTTCCGGGAAGCCGTGAGCCTGAGTGAGGAGAGCACGTTCGAGTACGACGTCGCGGACCGCGGGGCGCTGGAGACAACGCTGCTCGTGCATGCCGAGTCGGTGGCCCGGCGGCTGCGCAAGGAGGGCTTGGTGGCCCGGACCGTGGTCTTGAAGCTCAAGCTCGGGCGGCGGCGGGCTCCCGGTCCGAGGGGCTTCCCGCTCCTCACCCGTCGCGAGACGCTCGCCCACGGCACCGACGACGGTGAGGCGATCGCGCGGGCCGCGCGCGCCCTTCTCGCCCGCACCGAGCTTCCGGAGGCCGTTCGGCTGCTGGGCGTCGGGGTGACCAACCTCGCGAGCGCGAGCGATCCACAGCTCGCTCTGTTTGTCCCCGTGGAGCGCGAGGAACGTCGGATGCGACTCAACCAGGCCGTCGATGCCCTCGCGGCTCGGTTCGGGCCTGGGACGGTAACGCGAGCGGGTGTAACGGGCGTCGCGCGAGCGGGCCTAACCCATCAGATCAAGCGCGGAGAGACGGAGTAGCTGCCGGATCTGCGCGCAGCGGCTAGGCGCGAGGACCCATCGGCTGATCCCAGCGATACACGCGCATCGGGGGCACGTTCAAGAGCTCGAGCTGGACGCGAGGCCTGCCGAACACCTGCCGCCCGAGCACCTCGACGCGGTCGCGCGCCTGGTAGGCGACAAAGCGGCCGCCGGGTGCAAGGACCTGGTTCACGCGCTCGAGGATCGCGAGGCCGACCTCGCGCGGGATGGTGGAAAAGGGGATGCCGGAGAGCACGAGATCGGGCCGATCGAGCCCGCGGGCGCCGAGGGCCTCGGCGATCTCCATCGCGCTGCCCTCGTGGACGTGGAGGCGCGGATCGTGCACGGTGGCGCGCACGAGCGAGACGAACTGAGGCACGATCTCAATGGCGAGGAGCTTCGCATCGGGGCGCATGGCGCGAAGCAGCGTGCGCGTGCTTCCCCCGGTCCCTGGTCCGAGCTCGACAACGGTCCGTGCGCCCGCGACATCGGCAAACCGCACAATGCGCCGCATGAGGAAGCGGGAACTCGGAATGATGGAGGCGACTTCCTTGGGCCGCTTTAGAAAGCCCTGGAGGAAAAGCAGCGGATGATCGGGGGGCGGGCTGGTCCGAACCGGTCGGGGGCTCATCAGACTCCTCGCTTCATGGTCTGGACGCGTTCTAGCGATCGTGCGCCGGAGAATCAAGCGGGATGGGCCAGCCGGACAGTTTTTTTTGGCGCGGTTCATCAATCATACATGGCATCTACCTGCCATACGCCATGCACGAGGTCGAAGCGCAGCCGTACGACGTTGCCGTCTCCAGTCCGGGCATCGAAGCTGTCGAAAGCGAAGCGCCGCTCCGGTGACCACCACCCCCCCGTCGTGCGCCAAGGCCCTGCCAGCCCCACGATGGGGCCATTTGCCACGGCGCTGCGAATCCACTCGGGTCGTCCACGGGGTGCTCTCACCTCGGCGGGTACAGGCGGACGTAAAGCACGCAGGGCGGCGATCGCGACACCGGGCCTGGGAGCGGTCTCGGTCTTCAGCGCGCTGCGCGGAAGCGCAAAGGGAGATTGTGCGAAGGCATCGGGATGGGGGTCATCCACGAGAAGCGGCGCGCCGATGCGCTCGCTCCCGCACAGTGCCTCGAGCTCAGCGAGAGTGCGGCCGAGCGCCGAAGGCGTCGGACCGGCGGGGCGAAAAAGATCGAGCTGATCCGTGCGTACCGGTCGGCCCTCGGTCGCGAGGGCGATCCCCTCGACCGCCGCTCTCGGTAAGGGGTGCTCGAGCGCAAGGCGCAGAACGCCGAGCAAGGTGCGCGGATCGCCGTGGGGTGCTGACACGCCAATGCGGCGTGTGTCGCACCCACCCCCTGCAAGTCTCAGCTCAAGGTCAAGATCGCCGCAGACAAGGCCGCGGAGTTCGAGGCGCTCCGCCAGACGTGTAAGGAGACCGCGCAGGACGAAGGAAAGCGGCTCCAAGTTTTCGATCGGCCACTCGAGGTCCACCCCCTCTTCAACGCGTGTTTCTGTGGCGCTGGGAAGCGGGACCGCGTCTTTCTCCCCGTGGGCAAGGGCAAGCAGACGCAGCGCACCCGGCCCCAGCCGTGTTACGAGAGAGCGCCGCGGCAGGCGTGTGAGCTCGCCCACGCGCCGGATGCCAAAGCGTGTGAGCGCCTCTGCCAGCACGTCCTCCGGATCGAGGAGGTCGATGGGCAGAGGGTCGAGGAACGTCGCTTCCTCTGCCGGCGCGAGTACGAGAACCGTGTCTGTGCCCTGTGGCTCGTGGGTGGATTTGTCACCGCTGCCTCGCGCGTTTTGTGCGCCTTGCGGAAGGCCCCGGGCGATGCACCGCGCTGCGAGCAGCGAAACGCCGCGCGAAGAGGCCACGGTCGCTACGGCCGGAATTCCCGCGGTGCATGCGCGTGTCGCGATTGCGGCTGCGAACCCCCCCTCGGAGCGGAACAGCGATTCCACGCCGGAAGCGTCGAGATAAACGGCCGCCTCGGCCGCATACACACCGCTGCATCTTGGCGCCGCCGCGACACGGGGGGAGAACGAGCGCGCGACGTCGAGCAGCGTTTCGCACGCTGCTCGCTCGAGGGCGGGTGAGGCCACACGGACGCGCAGCGCTGGACAGATCGAGCGGGCATGGACGACGGAGGAGGTGGGGCGTACGCCGGCACGCGCGGCCTCGGCGGAGATCGCGATGACCTGCGCGCGCGGCCCCACGCCCGAGACGATGGCGAGGGGCAGACCCGCGAGCTCTGGTTGCGCCCGCAGCACGGCAGCAAGCGGTAGATCGGCTGCGAGCAGGCACGCGATGCGCACCGCAAATCCCTCATCCTGCTCCGCACGTTGCGCTCATGCCGCGGAGCCGAGAACGTGCAGGCGAACCGAGGCGGCACGCCCTGCGGCGCCACAGAGGCCGGAGCGCGTGCGCGCGAGCACGGCTTGCACCTCCAGCTCTTCGAGCAGCGCCGGCGTGCCGACAAAGCAGGCACGACGGGGCTGCATCTCCAGTGCGAGCTCCGCCGAGGTACCGGCGAGGCGCCGACCCGCGAGCAGCACGAGAGCCGCCTGCGCGCCCGCCGCAGCCCGCGCAAGGCGAGACCAGACCGTGGGGCTGCACGCGTCGCGTGCCTCACGGCCGACGAGGTCGACCAGGACCAAGGGGAAGCCGCGAGCCTCGAGCAGGCGCTCCACACTGCGCAGGGCTGCACGGACGTGGGGTGCACGCACCCACAGCACGCGCTCGAGGGCAGCGCCCGCGGCAGCGGCCGAGGCCGCGTTGAAGGCGTCGGCGGCGTCGACCACGGCCACGATTTCCCCTGCGCGGGTGGCCTCGGCGAGAAGGCCGAGCGCCAGTGCAGTTCGACCCGAAGAAGCAGCCCCCGCGACCTCGCTGAGATGTCCGCGCGGGAAGCCCCCCCCGAGGAGCCCATCGATGCCCGCGATGCCCGTCGGGCAGCGCGGGGGTGGAAGCGCTGGGAGAGTCCCCCGGCGGACCTGGGATCCTAGGTCGCGCAGCAGGCGCTCGAGGCGAGAAGAGTCAACGGAAGCGGAGGAGATCGGACGAAGCGGAGGCATGCCCAGATTTTCGTCTTATTTTCGCCTTCGGTCAATCAGGCCAATTGCTGCTCCAGGACCGCCTCGAAGAGCTTCAGCCGCGGATGGCCCACGAGCACTCCCTCCGGCGTCCGCGCCTGGCCGTGCGCCTTGCGAAACGCCTCCGAGCGCGTCCATGCCTCGAACGCAGCGCGGCTCTCCCAGGTCGAGTGCGAGATGTACATCCCCGGCTCGTCGCCCCGCAGCAGCGCGAAGCTCCGGAAGCCCGGCACTTCTTCCAGATACGACTTGCGCCGCCGCCAGTGCTCCTCGAACTCACCCGCGCGCTCGGGGTTGACCTCGAACTGATTCATCGCGATGAAAAGTGCCATCTCCCTCTTCTCCTTCTGCGGCTAGAATGTTCGCCATGCGTCTGCTCCACACCATGCTCCGCGTGAAGAACCTCGACGAGTCGCTTCACTTTTACTGCGACGTCCTCGGCATGAAGCTCCTCCGCAGGAACGATTACCCCGAAGGCAAGTTCACGCTTGCTTTCGTCGGCTTCGCTGACGAGTCCGAGACTGCAGTAATCGAGCTGACCTACAACTGGGGGAAGTCAGACTACGTCTTGGGCGACGCCTTCGGTCACATCGCCATCGGTGTACCCAATATCCGTACGACCTGCGAGCGCCTGCGCTCGGTCGGCGCGCGGATCGTGCGGGAGCCGGGCCCGATGAAGCATGGCAACACGGTGATCGCATTTCTCGAAGATCCCAACGGCTACAAGATCGAACTCATCGAACAAAAGCCGCGCGCTACGGTCTGATTCGCACGCGCCGGCCTTCGATTGCGAGGCGTCCGGCGGCGAAGAGCCGGATCGCCTCGGGGACCAGCCTGCGCTCGACCGCCTGGACGCGCAGTGCGAGCGTCTCGGGCGTATCGTCATCGAGCACCGGCACGGCCTCTTGCAAGATGATGGGCCCGTGGTCGTACTCCTCGTCGACGAAGTGGACGGTCGCGCCGGAGACTTTTGCGCCCGAAGCGATCACCGCCTCGTGCACGCGGTGGCCGTAGAAGCCTTTGCCGCAGAACGCCGGGATGAGTGCGGGGTGGGTGTTGATCGCACGCCCCTCGAAGCGGCCGCGCAGCTCGAAGGGCGAGAGAAAGCCAAGGCACGCCACGAGCTCGATCTCGAAACGCGCAAGCTCCGCGTGGACTGCGTCGTTGAACGAGCGAACGTCGCCAAATGCTTTGCGCGGGACCACCCGCGCCGGGATGCCTCGCCGACGGGCGCGGGCCAACCCGCCCGCCTCGGGCTTGGACGACAGAACAGCGACCACGCGCGCGGGAACGGAGCCTTCGTCGATGCGCTCACACAGGTTTTCGAGGCTGGTACCCTCCCCCGAGAGCAGAACCGCGATGCGCACAGGCGCGGAACGAGAGCTTTCGCCCAGCGCTGTCATTCGCCGAACAGGCTCGCATGGATGCGCCGGGTCGCAGGCGACTGGTTCAGGGTATAGAAGTGGAGACCGGGCGCGCCGCGGTCGAGGAGTTCACGACACTGCGCAGTGGCCCAGGCGACGCCCACCTCAAGCGTTCGGGCCGGATCATCCTCCGCGAGATCAAGATTCGCCGCAAGTTCCGGCGGGATGCGCGCTCCCGAGAGCGCAGTGATTCGGCCGATATTCTGTCGGCTTACGACAGGCATGATGCCCGGTACGATCGGAACGGCGATTCCAGCGGCGCGCGCCCGATCGACGAAGGCAAAGTAATCGGCGTTGTCGAAGAACAGCTGTGTGATGAGGAAGTCCACACCCGCGGCCACCTTGCGCACGAGATGCGCAAGGTCTGCCTCAGCGCTCGCGGCGCGCGGGTGCGTCTCGGGGTAGCACGCGCCGCCCACGCAGAAGTTCCAGCGCGTGCGGGCAAAGGCCGCGAGTTCACAGGCATAGGTGAACCCGCCCGGCGTGGGTCGGTAGTCCGGCAGGTCACGGGGGGGGTCGCCTCCCAGAGCGAGCAGGTTCTCGATTCCCGCGGCTTCGAGCCGGTCGAGAATCTCGCCGAGCTCCTGCGGCGTCGAGCCGACGCAGGTCAGATGTGCCATCGCCGTAATGCCAATCTCCTGTTGAATGCGGGCCACGAGCTCGACCGTCTGTCGCCGCGTCGAGCCCCCGGCTCCCCAGGTCACCGACACGAAGCCCGGGTCGAGGCGCTTGAGTTCGCCGATGGTGTGGTAGAGCGCGCGGAAACCCGCCTCGGTCCTCGGCGGGAAGAACTCGAATGAGACCACGGGGCGGGCCCGGCCGAAGCCTTCCGCAATGCGCATGGAGCGAGTCTACCATTGACCGTGCCCGCCAGCGCCGCGAGACTGCGCCGTCCGGAGGCCCGCATGACCGTCCTTGTGTCTGGCTCGCTCGCGATCGATCACATCATGGTCTTCCCCGACCGGTTCAAGCACCACATCCTGCCCGACCGGATTCATATCCTAAATGTCGCCTTCCACGTGCCCACGCTGCGCAAGACCTGGGGCGGTACCGCAGGCAACATTGCCTACCACCTTCGGCTTCTGGGCTGCGAGCCCCTGATTCTCGCCACCGTCGGGAGGGATTTCACGGCGTACGCGGAATGGCTGGATCGCCATGCCATCCGCCGCGATGGCATCCGGATGATCGAGGACGAGTTCACGTCGCAATGCTTCATCACCACCGATCTTGACGACAATCAAATCATTGCGTTCCACGCGGGCGCAATGGACCGCGCCCACGAGGCGCGCGTCGAGGACGTACGCGAGCCGGTCTCCGTCGCGATCGTGTCCTCGAATGCGAAGCGCGCCATGCTCGAACATGCGCGCGCGCTCAAGCAGCGGCGCATCCTTACCATGATCGACCCGAGCCACCAGCTTCCGGTCTTTGAGCGGAGCGAACTGCTCGAACTGATCGATGGAGCGGACGTCTACGTCGCCAACGACTACGAGTGGGCACTGACCTGCGAGCGCGCAGGAGAGTCCGAGGACCAGCTGGCAAAACGGGTGGGTGCGATCGTCGTGACCCGAGGCGGGGAGGGCTCGACCATTCGGACCCGCGATGCACGCATCGAGATCCCCCCGGTCGCGGCCGAGCAGGTGGTGGATCCGACCGGCTGCGGCGACGCCTACAGAGCCGGGCTCTTGTATGGAATGCTGCACGGGCTGCCTTGGGAGAAGGGCGGTCGTCTCGGCAGTCTGCTGGGTGCCCTCAACATCGCGGTGCAGGGACCGCAGAGCGTGAATCTCGATCGCGCGACCTTGAGCGAGCGCTACCGCCGCGAGTTCGGCGACGCGCTGTAATGGCCCGACCCGCTCTGCCGCCGCCTCGCAAACGGGATTTTCTGTGGTTCCTGATCGCGGCGCTGCTTCCCCTGCCGTGGATCGTGGCGTTTAACTTTCAGGGGCTTGGCCTTTTGCCCGAGATGAGCGTCACCCTCTCGGGCCTGGCGATCGTCGGGGCGGCGTTTCTGCTGTCATGGACGACGGAGCTCGCTGAGCGCGACGTGCCCCAGGCGCTCGCGCTCCTCGTCCTTGCACTGGCCTCCGTATTGCCCGAGTACGCGGTCGATCTCCACTTCGCGTGGAAGGCCGGAGTCGACCCTAGCTTTGCACCCTACGCGGTGGCCAACATGACCGGCGCGAACCGGCTGCTGATCGGTCTGGGCTGGCCGAGCGTCGCACTCCTCGCTTGCTGGCGGACCCGGAAGGAGTTTCTGACCGTCGACCCCAGGCAGCGGCTCGAGATCCGATTTCTGCTGCTCGCGACGATCTACTCGTTCTTTATTCCCATCGGTAGACACATCACGCTGATTGATGCGGCCGTCCTGCTCGGAATCTTCTTCGCCTATGTGATTGCCGCCATGGGCGGCGAGTCGCACGAAGTGGAACTCGTGGGTCCTGCGGCCTTGATCGATCACGAGTTCGGCGATTTCGGCCGGCGGATTTGGGCGATCCTGTTGTTCTCCTTCTCGGCGTTCGTGATCTTCATCTCCGCAGAGCCGTTCGCCGACGGACTTGTCCACGTGGGCCGCAACCACGGGATCGATGAATTCCTGCTCGTCCAGTGGCTCGCTCCAGTCGCTTCAGAATCCCCGGAGTTCGTGATTGCCTTACTCTTTGCGATCAAGCGCCGCGGCTCCGTCGGCCTCGGTGCACTCATCTCGTCGAAGGTCAACCAGTGGACACTCTTGGTTGGCGCGATCCCCATCGCGTACTGCGTCTCCGCCTCGAGCTGGCACGGGCTGCCCCTCGACGCCCGTCAGATGGAGGAGCTCTGGCTCACTTCCGCGCAGTCGCTTCTCGCGACGATCCTCATCGCAAACCTGCGGATCGGAAGAAGTGACGGCATTCTGCTTGCCGTCCTGTTTCTCGGGCAGCTGTGCTTCCCAAACACGAAGGTGCGGTACTTTTTCATCGGAATCTATCTCGTGGCGGCGACCGCTCTGCTGCTCAGGCCGGGGCATGGAGGCGCACGCGCCTTTGCATCGCTCCTGCGTTCGCGCTGATTCATGGCACGCGAGTGCTCCGTCGTCGTGGTGGGAGCCGGGGTGGTCGGCCTCGCCGCGGCTGCAGCCCTCGCGCGAGCGGGACGGTTCGTCATCGTGCTCGAACGCCACGAAGGGATCGCGCGCGAGATTACGAGCCGCAACTCGCAGGTCATCCACGCAGGGCTCTACTATCCCGCCGGTTCGCGCAAAGCGGTCCTATGCGTTGCGGGTCGTGAGCTGCTCTACGAGCGCTGCGCGGCCCAGGGGATCGCGCATCGGCGTCTGGGCAAGCTCGTCGTTGCGACGAATGAAGGCGAAGTGGAACTGCTCGAGCGGCTGCGCCTGCAGGGAAGCGGCAATGGAGCGCCAGGTCTCGAGCTCGTGGACGGAGCCGTCGTGCGCCGCCTTGAACCGGCCGTGCGCGCCGTGGCGGCTCTGCGCTCCCCAGCCTCGGGCATCGTGGATGCGCACGCCTTCGCGCTCTCCTTCGCCGCCGAGGCCGAGGCCCACGGCGCGACCCTCGCCCTGGAGGCGGAACTCGTGGGTCTTGAGCCGGCGGGAACGGGCTACAAACTCGGGGTGAGACGCCGCGGGGGAGCGCTCGAAACGCTCGTGTGCGATGCCGTCGTGAACGCAGCGGGGCTCGGGGCCGAGCGCGTCGCGCAGCTCGCCGGGATCGACACCCGGGCTCGCGGCTGGCGGATCTATCCCTGCAAAGGCGATTACTTCGCGCTCGCCCCGGGTGCCCCCGTGCGGTTCGAGCGGCTCGTCTACCCGGTGCCCGCGGGCGCAGGACTCGGAATCCATGCGACCCTCGATCTCGGCGGTCGGATTCGCTTCGGTCCCGATGCGGAGTACGTCTCCGAGGAGAACTACCTGGTGGATGCTCGCAAGGCGGAGCGCTTTGCGGAAGCGGTGCGGCGATACGTCCCGTCGCTCGAAGCCGCCTGGCTCTCTCCCGACCAGGCAGGCGTGCGACCCAAGCTCTCCGGCCCCGGCGAGGGCTTTCGCGACTTTGTGATCGAGGAAGAATCAGCCCACGGGCTCCCAGGCCTCGTGAACCTCGTCGGGATCGAGTCGCCCGGTCTCACGGCCGCGCCCGCGATCGCGCGCAGCGTCTGCGAGCTGCTCGCAAGTCTCTAGCACCGCCGGGCGTCGGTCCGCCGTCGCCTACGCTTCGAGCCAGACCACCGCCGCGGCGACATTGTCCCCGGATGTGTTGCGGCGCTGGGCGTCGAGCGCGGCCTGCACGAGGCCGCGCGAAGTCTCGAGCGCGCGCAGCATCCCCGGAGCGCGCGCCGCGCGCGCACATACCTGGGCCACGGTGAGAGCGGGATCGTCCACACCCACGCCTCGCTCGGACAAGCCATCGGTCGCGAGCACGATGGCACGAACGCCCCCCAGCGTCTCCGCGCCGAGCACACACCTCTCGCGCAGGGATGCGGTCCTATCTTGGCCCACGCCCAAGAAGAACAGCCTTCCGCTCACCGACCGCTCGCCCGCGAGGTCGAGCGCCGTCTCGCCACACACCTGATAGAGGTGGCTGTCGCCGATCGACACAAAGAACAGGAAGCCTTCGGCCGGCCGGACGATGGCGATGGCGAGCGTGGTCCGCGAGAGGCGGCGCCCGCCGGACGCGGCGCGTTTCAAAATGGCGGTCTCGCACGCGGCCAGCCCGGAAAGGGCCTCCTCCTCCCAGCCACCGCGCAGCGGCAGCTCCCTCGAGGTCCAGCGCGGGGCCAGCGTCTCGAGCACGCAGGCGAGAGCCGCGTCGGAAGCGTCGACACCGCCGTGTCCGTCGGCCACGGCGAGCAGCGCTCCTCCTGAGCCCAAGGCGAACAGCGCGCCGTCCTCGTTGGGATCCGTGTGTGCGTACACCTTCTTGGCGCCGCCCATGGAGAGGGCAAGCGCTGCAACGCCTTCGGCGCAGGTTTCGATGGCACCGAGTTCACCGTGGTCCCGGCCGCGGAGCCAAGCCGCTCTCACGTCTTGTCCCCTGCGCCTCCGCTCGGGACGGGCGGCGCTGCGCACAGCGGGTTCGACGCGAACGCGAACTCCGCGACGATCCGCCCACCGATCACATGCTCCTGGAGGATGCGCTCGAGCGTTTCGGGTGTACATCCGTGGTACCAGGTGCCTTCGGGGTAGACCACGGCGATCGGTCCTCGACGGCAGATCTGGAGGCACTGCACCTTGGAGCGGTAGACGCTGCCGCCGACGCCCACGAGCCCGAGCTCACGCAGGCGTCGCTTCAGAAACTCCCAGGACGCGAGCGCCTCGGGCGCCGGTGCACAGTCTCCGCCCACGCACAGCAGGATGTGGCGGGTGTACGCGCCGATGCGAAGCTTTTGCGCAATGCGCGTGAGCTCGTCGTCGGTGCCAGCAGCGACTTCGGGGTGTGCCATGCAAGTCCGTTAGTATACCGAGGGCTGCGAGGAGGGACCCCATGGCCGCGGTCGAGGCGGTGGTGATCGGGGCGGGCAATCGGGGCCGCTTTACCTACGGCGCCTTCGCGCGGGCCAACCCCGAGCTCTTGCGTGTGGTCGCACTCGCCGAGCCCAACGAGGAACGCCGCTCCGCGACGGCCGCCGAGCACGGCCTCGGGCGCGATCGCGCGTGGAGCGGTTGGGCGGAGCTCTTCGAGCGGCCGCAGCTCGCGCCGGTCGCCATCATCGCCACCGGCGACACGCAACACGTCGAACCCGCCCTCGCGGCACTGGCCCGGGGCTATCACGTGCTTCTCGAAAAGCCCATTGCACCCGAGGCTGCAGACTGCGTGCGGGTGGTTCGAGCGGCGGAGCGCGCGGGACGCATCCTGCAGATCGGTCACGTGCTTCGCTACACGCCCTTCTACACGAAAGTGCACGAGATTCTGGAAAGCGGGCGACTCGGCCGCATCATCGCAGTGGACATGAAAGAGCATGTTGCGTACTGGCACATGACACACTCTTACGTCCGCGGGAAGTTCCGCAATCGCTCGATCGCAGCTCCCATCGTCCTCGCCAAGACCTGCCATGACCTCGACTTGCTGGCGTGGTTCGTCGAATCTCCCGCAGCTCGTGTGGCCTCGTTCGGAAGCCTCTCCCACTTCCGCGAATCAGACGCGCCGGCGGGCGCGCCGGAGCGCTGCGCCGACGGCTGCCCGGTACAGGAGCGCTGCCTACACGACGCGGTGCGATTCTATACCGGGCCCGACGACCGCACCGCGCAGTTGTGGCCGTGGACGGACGTATCGCTCGATCCTTCCCGCGCTGCGCGCCGCCGCGCGCTCGAGACGGGGCCCTACGGACGCTGCGTCTATCGCTGCGACAACGATGTTCCCGACCATCAGGTGCTGGTCGTTGAATTCGAGAGCGGTGTCACGGCGACCTTCACGATGCAAGGGCTCGCGAGCGAAGAGCGCCGCACGATCCGCATCACCGGCACACTCGGTGAGCTGCGTGGGGTCTTCCAAGAAGGTGTGATCGAGGTCTCACGCCACGGAGCCCTGGATCGGGAGCGGCACTCCACGGGGGGTTCGATCTTCGGGCATTTCGGCGGCGACGATGGCCTCTTGCGACACTTCGTCGAGGTGATCGCGCGCGGTGCTCTTGGCGAGATCCGCACCTCGGGCCGCATTTCCCTCGAGAGCCATCTGTTGGGCTTTGCGGCAGAGGAGTCGCGCACCGCAGGCCGGGTGGTCGAGATGGCGGCTTTCCGCCAGCGCGCGGAGAGGACCGCCGGCGCCGGACCTGGGGCTTGATCCGCGAGGGCGCCGATCGCCGGGCGGTCTTGCTGCTGCTCGCGGGTGCCCTCGTGGGGATCGGGCTCGCGGCCGCTTCGATCGTGCGCTCGGGTCGCGCCCAGCGGGCGCTCCCCCCGGACGGCGTCGCCGTCGTCAACGGCGAGGTGATCACCCAAGAGGCGTTTGCAGAGTTCGTGGGAGCGCTGGCCAGCGAGCGCAAAAGCATCGATCTCGATGCCCCCACCCGCCAGCGCCTGCTGGATCGCATGATTGATGAGGAACTCCTGCTCCAACGCGGCATCGAGCTCGGGCTCCCCCGCTATGAGCGGAGCGCGCGCCGGGCGATTGTGGCGGCCGTGGTGTCTGCGGTGACGACCGAGGCGGAAGCCAGCGAGCCGAACGAGGACGAGCTCCGAGCTTTCTATCGCGACTTTGCGGAGCGCTTCATGCGCCCGGGCCGGGTGGAGCTTGAGGTGGCCGCCGTTCAAGAGGGCGGCCGGTCCGAAGCGGAGGCCTATCGGCGGGCCGCCGAGCTCGCGCGCCGGGCGCGGGAGGGCGAGGATTTCGCAGCGCTTGCGGCGCAGCTCGGCGACACGACGCCGCTCGTTCCGCCCCGAGAGCCGATTGCCCTCGACGAAGTGCGCGAGCGGCTCGGTCCCTCCGCGGCGCTCGCCGTCGAACGTCTCCACGCGGGCGAAGTGAGCGATCCGGTGCGCGGCTCGGCCGGCTATTTCGTGATCGCGCTCCGAGGGCGCGCGGCAGCCGAGCTCCTCCCCTTCGAGCAGGTGCGCGATTCCGTGCGCGCGGAGTACCTGCGGAGCGTCGGGGAGCGCGCGCTTGCGCGCTATCTCGCGCAGCTTCGGGCGAGTGCCGATGTCCGCGCGCGCAGCTTCGAAGCACCGCCCCGGTGAAAGGTCGCAGGCCCAGAGCCCTCGCCGGGCTCCTCGTCCTTGCGGCGACGCTCGCCCTCGCGAACGGCGCCCGGGCGCACACACGCTCCAGCTCGACCTCGTCTTGGGAGATCTGGCCGGGCCCGCCTGCAACGGCGCGGGTCGTTGTGCGTGCCCCGTGGCTCGATCTAGGGGCGGCCCTGCCCGAAGCGGCTGGCCTCTCGCCGAGCGAAGGCGCGCTGCGTCCCGAAGCCCTCGCGGCCGTCGATCAGTACCTGACACAACACGTCCGGCTGTACGCCGCCGGCCTGCCGTGTCGCCCGAGCGGGCCGGTGGTGAGCGTAGCGAGCGCCGATCCCGGTCAGCTGGGTCGGGCCTGGAACCTCGAGTGCGAGGGATCTGAGCCTCTCGAAATCCGGTTCGATGGCCTGTTCGAAGTGTCCTCGAGTCACCTGCATCTGGCCCGGGTACAGGTCGAAGGCGGACCGCCCGTGGAGCGCATCCTTGTGTTCGAGAGCCGCCGCTTCCCGGTGGCGATTCCCGGCTCTGCGGCTCCAACCCTTGGCAGCGGCCTGTTCGACTATGTCAGGCTCGGCGTCGCTCACATCGTGACCGGCGTCGATCATCTCGTGTTCCTGCTGGCGCTGCTCTTGGCAGGAGTCTCCGTGCGCCAGGTCGCCACCATCGTCACCGGTTTTACCGCTGCCCACAGCGTGACCCTCGCGCTTGGTGTTCTCGGCGTGATCCGTCCGGATTCAGAGGCGATCGAAGCGCTGATCGGCCTCTCGATCGTGGTGGTTGCCTTCGAGAACTTCGCGGAAACGGTGGCTGCGCCGGTGCGGCGCCGGCTGGTCGCGGGGCTCGCCGCGCTGCTCGCGCTCTCCATCTTGGCATCGCTCACCGGTCGCTTTGTCGTACCCGCCATGGCGCTCGCGGGGCTCGGCCTTTTCACCTTCTGCTACCTCGGGCTGCTGGGCGAGGTGACGCAGCCAGGATCGCTGCGCTGGTTCGTGGCGTTCGTGTTTGGACTCATCCACGGCTTTGGGTTCGCGGGGGCCTTGGCGGAGACAGCGCTCCCTGCCGGCCGCGTGGCCCACGCCCTCCTCGGCTTTAACCTCGGTGTTGAGCTTGGACAGCTCGCCATCGTGCTCGTCGCTTGGCCGCTCCTGCGCCGCGCCTTTCGCGCAAGACCGGCGTCTCAGACCCTCTTCATCCAATTGGGCTCGGCGCCTGTCCTTGCGGCCGGCCTTTACTGGTTTCTCTCGCGTGCCGCGCATTAAGGCGCAGGCCCACGGGTCGCTCTCCTCTCCTGATACTTCGGCTTGCGTCCTGATAAGATGGGGCAAATGCCCAGGCGCTCGTCGCCGAAGAGGCCTTCCACCGGTCGCCGTCGTGCGTCACCCGCCGCGGAGCTCGTGCGCGCGATCTGCCACGAGGTTGGGAATCTCCTGGCCGCCGCCCGTCTTTCCGCGTATTTGCTCCCTCGCACGTGC
Organism: Myxococcota bacterium; assembly: GCA_035489755.1. GTDB lineage: Bacteria > Myxococcota_A > UBA9160 > UBA9160 > UBA9160 > UBA9160. Next base: position 74,045 of record DATGZK010000021.1, on the reverse strand, counting down.
GAGGAGAACAAGGGCATGCCCGAGGCACTCGAGGACCTGGCTGCGCAGGCGGGCTGGCTGCTGTCTCACGTGCGGCCTCTCCTCGCGGATGATCCGGAGAGCCGCATCCGCGTGTCACCATCGAGCGTACTCGACGCCGTCGCGCGGGCCCTTCGCGACGGGCATGGTGCAGTCGCCCCGCCCGATGTGGAGGTACGGGAGGGGCTGCCTGAGGTGCGGGTCGATCCGGACGCGCTTCATCATGTCTTGCTGACCCTTGTGCGCTCCGGACGCGAGGCGATGGAGGGGGGCAAAGACGCTGTGGTCTCCGCCCGGCGCAAAGGGGGGAGCGTCGTCTTCACGGTCCGGGACAGCGCCGCACGGGCGCCGGGCCGCCGCCGTTCGCCATCGGCGCCGCCGCGCGGGAGGGCTCTTGCCCTCGAAATCGCCCAGGCCCTTGCCGTGCGTGATGGCGGGGCGATGACGACGCGCAGGACGGCGAGCGGAACCGAGGTCTGTCTGGCGTTTCCCGCGCTGCGTGCTTCGGGCGCGAGTCCGCGCAAGCCGCGCCGGCGGCTTGTGCGAGTGAAGCGGAGCTAAGGGGAACTACGCGGCTTCGGGCAGCCCGCGCTCGCCTTTGTCGGGGGTGATGACACCCGCCGGGGGTTCGCGCAGATCCCAGACGAGGCCCACTGCGGCGAGCGCGCGCAGCACGTAATAGGTCACGTCGATCTCCCACCAGAAGAAACCCTGGCGCGTGCTCGCCATGTAGTGGTGGTGGTTGTTGTGCCAGCCCTCGCCAAAGGTGAGGAGTCCAAGGAGCCAGTTGTTCCGGCTGGTGTCCGAGGTCGCATAGCGCCGCGTACCCCAGCGGTGGGCGAGGGAGTTGATGGAATAGGTGAGATGCCAAAGCACCGTGGTCGAGATGGCATAGCCCCAGATCAGGCCCGAGAAGCCTCCGACCGCGTAGCACAGGATTGCGAGCAGCGCGGGCGGAAGGATGTGCCAGCGGTTCAGCCACACAAGCTCCGGGAAGCGCGCGAAGTCCCGAATCAGCTCGGTCGGCGTATCGTCCCAGCGGCTGTCGAAGATCCACCCCTGGTGGGAGTAGTAGAAGCCGTCGCGAGGGGAGTGCACATCCCCCGGCTCATCCGAGTAGGCGTGATGAGTGCGATGGTGGCCCGCCCACCAAAGGGGACCCTTCTGTGTGGCGGTCGCCCCGAGGAAGGCCAGTGCAAACTGAAACGGTCGGCTCGTGCGATAGGTCCGGTGTGCGAAGTAGCGGTGATAGCCCGCCGTGATCCCGAGCATGCGCACCGACAGTGTGGCCCCGAACAGGATGAGGTCCGTCCGCGACACCCCGGTGAAGAACGCCGCAAAACATGCGGCGTGAATCCCCCAGTAGACGATCCGAGGTATGACGTTCGTACGGCGCCACGGCCCATCCGCGTCTTTGACTGCGGGCGCCGCGAGGCGTTCTGCGGGAGCGGTCATCGAATTCACCTCCAGGATCTGCCTGAGGAAGCATAGGGGGGGGTCGGCACAAATGTGGGGCTTGCCTGTGAAACTTGCGTAAAACCGCTGCAAAGCGGCCTTTCGGGCCTCCGCGCGCGCAGCCGCTGCCTGCGTCTGCTAGGGTCCGCGCCCAATGCGCCGTCCCCGCAAAGAAATCCGCAATCTCGCGATCATCGCGCACGTCGATCACGGCAAGACGACGCTGGTCGATGGGCTCCTGCGCCAGACGGGGGCCTTTCGTGCCAACCAGGCTGTCGCCGAGCGCGCCATGGACAACGAGGACCTGGAGCGCGAGCGCGGCATTACCATCCACGCCAAGAACACGGCGATCGAGTTCGAAGGCGTTCGCATCAACCTCGTGGACACCCCTGGCCATGCCGACTTCGGCGGCGAGGTCGAGCGGGTGCTCGGCATGGTGGACGCCGTGCTGTTGCTGGTGGACGCGGTCGAGGGCGTCATGCCTCAGACGCGATTCGTTCTGCGCAAAGCGCTCGCCCACGGACTGCGCCCGATCGTCGTCGTCAACAAGATCGACCGGCCCGAGCAGCGCGCGCACGCCGTGGTCGACGAGGTCTTCGACCTCTTGGTGGAGCTCGGTGCAAGCGACGCCCAGCTCGACTTTCCCGTGGTCTACGCCTCGGCCAAGGAAGGCAACGCAGCCCTGGATCCGGGGGCCCGACGGGTGGACCTACGACCCTTGCTCGAGACCATCCTTACCAAGGCGCCGGCCCCTCGCGTGGACCCCGACGGTCCCGCGCAGTTCCAGGCAGTGACCCTTGGCTACGACGATTTCCTCGGTCGTCTCGTGATCGGTCGGGTCGAGCGCGGAACGCTGCGCCGGGGCGTCACGGTGGTCCGGATCCCGGAGCAGGGCAAGCCCGAGCCCTTCCGCATCACCAAGCTCTTCGGCTCCCGCGGCCTCGAGCGCGTGGAGCTTGAGGCCGCGGAGGCCGGCGACCTTTGCACGATCGCAGGCGTCGACTCGATCGAGATCGGCGACACGATCTGTGATCCGTCGGCCATCGAGCCGCTGCCGCGCATCGGAATCGACCCGCCGACGATCCGAGTTCGCTTTTCTGTGAATACCTCGCCCTTCGCCGGCCGCGAGGGCCGCTTCCTCACGAGCCGCCAGATCGGTGATCGACTTCGCAAGGAGGCGCTCGGCAACGTCTCCATCCGCGTCGAAGCGGGCGACGGGCCCGACACCTTCGAGGTAGCGGGCCGCGGTGAGCTGCAGCTCGCGGTCCTGATCGAAACGATGCGTCGCGAGGGCTACGAGTTTTCGGTCTCACGGCCCGAGATCATTGTGCGCGAGGTGGACGGTCGGGCTTGCGAGCCGGTCGAGGACGTGGTGGCCGAGGTGCGCGAGGCTTGCGCCGGCTCTGTGATTGAGAAGCTTTCGGCGCGCAAAGGGCGCCTGCTGATGATGGAGCAGCGCGCCGGGCAGGCCGTCTTGCAGTTTGTCGTACCGAGCCGCGGTCTTTTCGGCTACCGCAGCGAGTTCCTGACGGATACACGCGGGGAGGGTGTGCTTCACCGCACCGTGCGGGGCTACGAACCCTTCGCAGGCGAGCTCCCTCGGCGGGACGTGGGAGCCATCGTCGCGAGCGATTCCGGCGTCGCCACCGGCTACAGCATTTTCCACATCCAAGAGCGTGCCGCGCTGTTTGTCGGCGCAGGGGAGCCGATCTACGAAGGCCAGGTGGTCGGGGAGAATCGCCGCCCTGGCGACATGAACGTCAATCTCGCGCGGGCCAAGAAGCTTACGAATATCCGCGCAGCGGGCCGGGATGAGAACACGATCCTCACGCCGCCGCGCAGGCTGACCATCGAGACCGCCCTCGAGTGGATCGAAGAGGACGAGCTCCTCGAGGTGACGCCTGCGTCGTTGCGACTGCGCAAGCGCGAGCTCCTGGCGAGCCGCCGCAAGCGCTAGGTTCGCCGTGACGCGCAAAGCCCCCCGGGCCACACAGGAAGAGCGCAAGGCCTACGAGCAAGACGGATTTTTCGTCCGCCAGGCGGTCTTCGATCGCGATGAGCTCGCGGACCTGCGGGCCGCGGCTGAGCGTGCGGTGGCGGAGGCGGAGTGCGCGGCCCGCGCGCCTGACGCGCTGTATGCCATCGACGGCAACCGCTACGTCGAGGCCGGTGGCACCACGATCCAGCTCGAGCACCAGGAGGGCTTGCAGACCGTGCGCGTACTCGAGCCCTTCCACAGGCTCGATCCGCGCTTTGATGAGTTGGTCGACGACCCGCGCTTTGTCGAGCCGATGCGCGATCTCGTGGGCGCGGACGAGCTGTGCCTGTTCACCGACAAGCTCAATCTCAAACGGCCGCGCGAAGGCTCTCGCTTCCGCTGGCACCAGGATTCGCCCTACTGGGTCTTCGACTGCGCTCACGTGGACCGGTTGGCGAATGTGATGCTTGCCCTCGACGAAGCACGTCGCGAGAACGGCTGCTTGTGCCTCGTGCCGGGAAGCCATCGCGCCGGCCTGCTGCCGGGTCTTGAGGGAGAGGGCACGCTGGGTCCGCTCTTCACCGACCCGCGTAGCTTCGACGCCGAGCTTGCGGTGCCCGCAGAAATGCCGGCCGGAAGTCTTCTTTTCTTCAGCCCGCACGTTGTGCACGGCTCGGAGCCGAATCGGTCGGAAAGCCCGCGACGCGCGCTCCTGTTCACCTACCAGCCTGCGCCCTATCGCATGTTCAAGATCCCGTCGGTCCGGCCCGCGGGCTCCTATTTCGGTCGGTAGGCGGCCGGGCGAGGCTCCAGAGCCGCCTCGCGCGCGCGCGCGCGGGCAAACTCCGCCCGCAGTTCCTCGTAGGTTTGCGCGACGGGAAACTGGGGAAACTCGCGCACGACGTTGTTCGGAGGCCGAAAGAGGATCCCGGCATCCGCTTCGGAGAGCATTGCGGTGTCGTTGTACGAGTCTCCGGCCGCGATGACCCGAAAGTTCAGCCCGTGAAGTGCCCTGACCGTCTGCCGCTTTTGGTCTTGCATGCGGATCCGGTAATCGACAACGCGTCCCGCGTCGTCGACCTGGAGCCGGTGGGCAAAGAGCGCGGGGAATCCGAGCTGTCGCATGAAGGGCGCGGCGAACTCGTAAAAGGTGTCGGAGAGAATGAGCACTTGGAAGCGCTCGCGAAGCCAGTCCAGGAAGGAGGGCGCGCCCTCGAGCGGCGTGAGGGTCCCGATCACGCGCTGAATGTCCGGCAGCCCAAGGCCATGCTCCGCCAGGATTTGAAGGCGCCGCTTCATCAGCACGTCGTAGTCGGGCTCGTCCCGTGTCGTAAGCCGCAGCTGGGAGATACCGGTGTGCTCCGCGACGTTGATCCAGATCTCGGGCACGAGGACGCCCTCAAGATCGAGGCAGGCGATCTGCGCGGGCACTTCCACGGCGCGGAGGTCTAGCAAACGCCCCGCGGCGGCGCGCATCTCGCGCGCTCCGCCGCCTCGGCCAGCCTGGAAAAGAAGCGGGGGGCAGAACTTCGACGTTCTGCCCCCCGCTTGGCTTGGGAAACCCCGGCTAGGGCTCGAGGATGGGATGCAGCCGCTGGGCGGGTGCAGTCTCGCGCAGCTTCTTGAGCGCACGCGCCTCGAGCTGGCGCACCCGTTCACGCGAAAGCCCAAGCGACTGTCCGATCTGCTCGAGGGTGTGTTCCTCCTCGCCGCCGAGCCCGTAGCGAAGGCGAAGGATCAGCTGCTCACGGGGCGTCAGACTTCCGATCAGCGCACCCACGCCGGAGCGCATGCGATCCCCGTCGATCCCACCGTCCGGCGCCGAGGCCGTCGGATCGGCCACGAAGTCCTCGAGGCGCTTCTCGGTGCCGGCCACCGAGGACTCGAGGGAGATCGCCTCCCGCGAGAGGCGGTCCAAGGACTCGAGGGAATCCGTGTCGGTACCGAGCGCCGGCGCGAGCTCAGCGGCCGTCGGCTCGCGGCCGAGCTTTCCCGTCAGCTCCGCACGCACACGCTGGCTGCGCTGCAGCCGGTCGTGCACGTGAGAAGGAAGCCGGATCGTCCGCGAGTGATTCTGGATCGCGCGAACGAGGGCCTGCCGGATCCACCAGACCGCGTAGGTCGAGAACTTGAAGCCGCGCCGGTGATCGAACTTCTCCACCGCACGGATCAGCCCGAGGTTCCCCTCCTGGATGAGGTCCGGGAAGGAAAGTCCGAGATTGCGGTAGTCCTTCGCGATCGCGACGACCAGCTTCAGGTTGTGTTCGATGAAGCGATTCTTGACCCGGGTCATCCGCTCATGCGCGTCGTTGACGGCGGTGGTGAGCTCGATGAGGCGCTCCTTGGTGACACCTGCCTCGGCTTCGAGCTCGCGCAGCCGGCGCGTGCCCTTGCGCACCTTCTTCATCTCGTCAGCGATCTGGAGCACCCGGTCGCGGAGCTCGGCCAAGAGTCCCAGCGAGAGCTGAGCACTCTGGAGCTCCTGGTTCATCCTCGCCGCCAGCCGCTTGTGCGAGAGTTCGCTCGCACCCGTGGTGAGCAGCTTCTCGCGCTGGACGAGCAGCTTGCGCAGGCGAGCCACCGCGCGCTCGACGCGGGCCGCGATTTCTCCGGTCTCCTCGTCTCCGACGGATTCCGAGAGCTTGGCGCCGGTGTGCGAGAGAGCGCGCAACGCATCCCAACGAGCGACCACATGGTGCGCGGAGTAGGGGATCGCGTAGAGCGAACCGCGCAGCTCCGCGGTCGCAGCCTCGAGCTCCTTGGCGAGGATGACCTCTTCCTCGCGACGCAGCGTCCGAGTCCCACCGATCTCCTGGAAATAGGACTCGAGCGGCCGGCGCTCGCGCCCGGGATCCAGCTCCTCGGAGGCGAGCACGGGTGTCGCTCCGAGCGGCGCTCGAACAGACTCCTCTCCGGAGCCTGTCGGAAATCGATCTTCGAATTTCACCACACCACCTCTCGGTCCCTCAGTACAGGCCCTTTTGATCGGATACCGCCCGGGGGGTTCCGGTTTCATGACTCACTGTGTGCGGTGGGGCCACACACTCTCGCGATACCACTGCGCGCGCTGTGCGGTCGGCGGCGCTGCTACCAGTCGGGCATTCGTAGCCGTGGAGCGCGGCGCAGATCACCCGATCCGGGATCAACGTAATGCTCGTTGTTCGGGGGGCAACCGAGCGGTTCAGAATATTGCCGTCCCGAACGAAATTTCGCCAGCCTTTTTTGGGGTGATCGGTCACTTTTTTCTCCCGGGCTCGCTCAGCCGGGCCCCTCTCGGCTCGCTAGAGTCCTCCCCGCGGGTTCGGGGCCTTAAGCACCCACTATCCGTATCGGCCGCCCGAGGCGCCTCCTTATTCCCTATCCCCGGGGGCATGAAATCGGCTTTTGGGGCCCGCGAAAGCCTGACGCTTCAAATCTGCGCTCTCTTCCCCTTAAAACAATGGACGCGGCGAGGGACCCTTTGGGTGACGCTCGTTCGGGGGGGCGAGGTCCCCGGCCTCGGCGCGGGGGCCGGCGCCGTGGCCAAGGCTTGTCGCGCCGCGCCCCTGCGCGAAGCGGGTGCGCCCTCCGCCGGATCGGCAAGACTGTGCGCCCATGAGCCAGGTGCCCGCAGAGGCCACTCCTTCCTCCACGTCGTTTACGGAGAAGGATTTTTATCTGCGCGAGTTCCGCGGCCGGCACCTTGCGATCGCAGTGCCCGCCGCCGATTTGCGCGCCCCGGCTCCCCTGCGCGCCGTCCTGAGCGAGCTCACCGGCAATGGAACGCGCGTCGTTTTGATCTCCACCGAGCGCAGCGCCGTGGAGCCGCTCGGCGCAGGCCACGTGCTCTCGGCCGCGACCCCCCGCCTTGAGGCGGTGGTCTGGCGCAGCTTGCGCGAGAGCCCTGTGCTGGGACTCGTGGTCGGGGGATCCCTCGCCTTTGCCCCCGCATGTCGGGACGTCGCGCTCCGCCTGCGCTGCTCGAAGCTCGTTTGGATCGACCGCGACGGGGGCCTCCTTCGCGCCCCGGGCGACCGACTTTCCTTCGTTCACCTAAACGAGCTGCGGGCGCTGCTCGCCTCTGGCGGTACACCCCTTAGCCAGCGCCGGCTCGCACTCCTGCGCGAGGTGGAATTGATGCTCGATCTCGGACTGCCTGCCGTGAACGTGTGTACGCTCGAGGGGCTCGCCGAGGAGCTCTTCACCTATGGGGGGTCGGGGACGCTCTTTACGCGCGAGCGCTATGTGATCGTGCGTCCCCTTGGCCTCGACGACTTTGATGCCGCCAATGACCTGATCGCGCGCGGTGTCGACGAAGGATATCTCGCGCCGCGTACGCCCGAGGAAGTCGAGGAAGTTCTCGCGAGCGGCTTCGGCGCTTTCGTCGAGGACCGTCACCTCGCGGGCATCGGAGCTCTCTTGATCGAGCCTTTGGCGCGGGCAGGCGAAATCGCGTCGCTCTACACCCTAACGCGTTTCCTTGGGGAGGGCGTCGGGACTCACCTTGTCGCATTCGCGGTCGAACTCGGGCGCCGCCAAAAGCTCGCCTACGTCTTCGCGTGCACCACGTCGCCTCGCGTGTGCGCGTTCTTTGAACGCAACGCCTTCCGCCCCGCCGTGTCAGACGAGCTCCCGCCCTCGAAGTGGCGGGGTTACGACGCCGAGCGCCGGGCTCGCGTGAGCTGCTACCGACGCGATCTCGAGTGATGGCCCGTCCCTACCACGCGCTCGCGAATCCGCGGAACGCGGCGGGAATGCGCTGCACATCCTGGACGAGCTCGCGCGCGAGGCCCGTCGGAGTGTCCGGCGAAAAGGCGAGCGCAATGGCGTCGGAGACGCCGCCAAAACGCTTCTCCACCTCCCCCGCGATCCGATCGTAGGGACCCACCGCCGCGAACGTGTGTACAAGCTCGTCGGGCACCTCCTTCGCCATCTCCTTCCACTGGCCCTGCTTCGACATGCGGTGGAGCTTCTCCGCCAGTTCGTCCCAGCCGTGGAGAGAGAGCACGCCGGAATAGGTGCGGGTCGAGCCGTAGAAGCCGATTCGATAGCGGACCCAGTCCATCATCTCGGCCACGGCGGCATCGTCCTTGCCTGTGGCGACAAAGCCGCCCCCCCAGACCTGGAATGTCTCTCGGCCGCGGCCGGAGCGCGCGAGGCCCTCGTGGATCTGCGGCAGGGCGACCTCCTCGAGATAGCGGCGCGTGCAGAAGCCGTGAAGGCGCACGCCATCGCAGACTCGGCCGGCGAGCCGCATCATGTCCGGGCCGACCGCAGCGATCGTGACGGGAACCGGCGGCAGGCCCGTCGGCGGCGGTGAGAACTCCGGCGTCATCAAGCTGAAGCGGTAGTGCTTGCCCTCGTAGCGCAGGGGTTCGCCGAGTTCCCAGCAGCGCCAGATCGCACGCAGCGACTCGACGTACTCGCGCAGCCGCGGCACCGGGGGACCCCAGGGCACGCCGAAGCGTCGCTCGTTGTGTCCCTTGACCTGCGAACCGAGGCCAAGGCAAAGGCGCCCCCGCGAGTTCAGCTGCAGATCCCACGCGAGGTTCGCGACCACCATCGGGCTACGTGCGAAAGCGACAGCGATCGCCGTTGCGAGTTGGATGCGCTCGGTGGCGAGCGCTGCAAAGGCGAGGGGAATAAAAGGATCGTTGGCGATCTCTGAGGTCGTGAGGCCGTCGAAGCCGATCTGCTCGGCAGCCTTGGCGACTTGTGGGATCGCACGCCAGTCCGCGTGGGGAATCGTGGTCTGAACCTGCATCCGCACCTCCTTCTCCCTCGGGCGCGCCAGTATAAACGCCGCGCGCAAGACCAGGCTCTGCGCCCTTCGCGGATCGCTGCGGGCGCTCGTGCGAACCGAGCGCGGGGTGGGCGCTTTGCCGGGTGACCGAGCGGGGTGTTTCGACCCGCGGGAGCGGAGGCCGGAGGCGGACTGTAAGCCGGGTCCTGTCCTGGCGGCGGGTTGCCCCGGCGCCAGCGAGGATCATTCGTCTAGGCGCCGCATTGCTGCGGCGCTCGAGCGCTCTGACCCAGGTGCCGCCGCCGCCTCTTGCGAGGCAGCGGATCGAACGGGCCGCTCTTCGCGGCACCTCTATTCGAGCTTGCTCCGGGAGGGGCTTGCCGCGCCGCCGGTCACCCGGCCGTCGCGCGTGGGCTCTTACCCCACGTTTTCACCCTTGCCTGTGCCTTCGGGCGGCTTGCGCCGCCCCGCGAGGCCATCGGCGGTGTGCTTTCTGTTGCGCTTTCCCTCGGGTCGCCCCGGGTCGCCGTTAGCGACCTCCCTGCCCTGTGGAGCCCGGACTTTCCTCCCGCGGACGGTGTGTGTCCGCCGGCGATCCTCCGTCCACCTCCGGCGGCGCCAGCCTACGCAGATCAACGTGACCGAGCAAGGCTACGCCCCCGGCTTGGGCGTCAAGGCGGCGTTTCGGACACCCGATAGGCCCGTGCATGGGTCCGCACCTGGTCCGGGCGTTTGGCGCATCGAGCGTGCGGGGGAGTCACGGCTCTCCCACCTTTGCGCTCGCCTTCCTCGGGATCGTGGGATGCCTGCTTTTCGCCCACGGCTTTGTGCTCTGGCGCAGAAAGCGCGCGATCGAGGACACCCCGACGGCGAAGATCCGCTCGGTCGCCCTCGGCGCCGCCGAGCTCGAAGGAGTCGCGCGCCCCAAGGACCCGCTCGTGGCGCCGGTCTCGGGCCTGCCCTGCGCTTGGTACCGCTACCGGATTGAACGCGAGACCCGCTCCGGAAACGAACGGACGTGGACCACAGTGGCCTCCGGCGACTCGGCCGATTGGGCCTTCTACCTCGAGGACGAGACTGGCCGGGTGAGGGTCGATCCCAAGGGCGCGACGGCGGAGATCCCGAATCAGATTCACGAGACCAACCCTGAGATCACGGGGCCCCTTGCGAAGCTGCTCACCGACCAGGGGATCGACTGCACGGCCGGCTGGCTCGGCGACCCGTCTCGTCTGCGGGTCAGCGAGGCGCGCGTCGATCCCGGGGTACGGCTTTTCGTCTACGGCGTCGCACAGGCGCGGCACGGACTGCTCGAGGAGCGCCGCTTTCAGATCGCAGCGCGCCTTGCAGAGATCAAGAAGAACCCGGCCGCCATGAAGGCCGCGGATCTCGACGGCGACGGCGAGGTCTCGCTCGAGGAATGGGACGCGATCCGCCAGCGTGTCAGCGAGGATGTCGACGGCCAGCCCGTCGCCGATCGCGTCGTCATCGCACGCGATCCCCTCGGCGCAAGCCTCTTCGTGCTCTCGACGAGGCCTCGGGCGGCGCTGGCCCATTCGCTCTCGTGGCGAGCGCTCGGCTCGGTCTTCGGGGGGGCAGCCCTCGCCATCGTTTCGCTGGCGCTCCTGCTCGAGCGCTTCGGCATGCTGGGGAGGATGTGACATGGCTTGGATCGTGCTCGCCGTGCTCGGCTTCATCGTGATCGGCTCGGTCGTGTACGTGGTGGGCCTCTACAATGGCCTGATCAGCCTCAAGCACGCGATGGATCAGGCGTGGGCGAATATCGACGTGCTTTTGAAGCAGCGCCATGACGAGCTCCCCAAACTCATGGACACCGTGAAGGGTTACATGGGGCACGAGCGCGAGGTGCTCGAGCGCGTGACCGCCGCGCGCACTGCCTACCAGCAGGCCCAGACCATGGAGCAAAAGGGCGTCGCCGACGAGGCCGTGCGCAGCGCCCTGGGCCGCCTCTTCGCGGTCGCGGAGAGTTACCCCCAGCTCAAGGCCGATGCGTCGTTCCGCATGCTGCAGGAGCGGATCTCGAGCCTCGAAGAGGAAATTGCGGACCGCCGTGAATTCTTTAACCACAGCGTGAACGCCTTCAACGTTCGCATCGAGCAGCTGCCCGATGTGTTCCTCGCCCGGATGATGGGACTCACGACGCACGCGCTCTTCCGGGTCAGCGAGGAGGACAAGCAGGACGTGCAGATTCGCTTCCAGTAGGCCGCAATCGCTACCGATTTGAGAGTCCTCGGGTTCCCCAATTGATCGTAAGCGAAGTATCTGCTAGATACTTCGACAATGACCATTCGGATAGCCAAGGGCTCTGCCCCCTCCGGCGTTTTGCGCCCCGGGCAGATCTTCGATCCGGTGGGACGCGCCCTCGACCGCGTCGGGGACCGCTGGACCCTCGTTCTTGTGCGACACCTGCTCGGCGGTCCCCGCGGCTTTCAGGAGCTGCGCACGCGCACGGGGATCGCCCCCCGCGTCTTGTCCGCGCGGCTGCGCCGGCTTGTGCAAGCACGACTCGTCGAGCCCGTGCAGGCGGAGGGGCGGGGCGCCTACGCCCTCACCGAGCACGGCCGCTCCCTCGAGCCCATCGTGGCGGCGATCGCGCGCTGGTGGGTCCTGCACGCGATGGAAGAGCACGTCGCGGGCTTTGGAGCGTTCACCGAGACCTCCGCGCAGTCGATCCTCGAATCCCTGCCTTTTCTGCTGCGGGAGGACCGCGCCGCCGGGGTCGATGTCACGTTTGAGATCCGGCTTTCTGGGACGGGCGGCGGTGTCTGGACGGTGCGCATCGCGGGCGCAGCGTGCACCGTGACCCGTGGCTTCGCCGAGCGAGCGGACGTCCGCTACACGGCCGATTCCGGCGTCTGGTGCGGCGTCGCCCTCGGTCTCGTCGATCCGCGCAAGGCCCTCGCCGATGGGCTTCTCACCAAGGACGGCGGCCGCGAAGCCCTCGATCACTACTTCCACCAGATTCCGCGACCCACGGGGTCTGCGCAGATCGCGCCCCCATCGCGATCTGTCGACGATATCCACCGCAGAAGTCAAAGGAGAGCGCGATGATCTCGTTTGGCCCGACCGAGGAGCAATCCGTTGCCCGCGAGGCGATGCGCGAGTTCGCTACCCGGGCCATGCGCCCGATCGCCCGAGAGTGCGACGAGACGGCGAGCGTGCCCGACAAGTTCTTGCAGAGCGTCTGGGAGCTCGGATTGACCGCGACACAGATCCCAGAGGCCTATGGCGGAGCCGGAGAGGCGCGTTCGCCGGTGACGAACGCACTCGTGCTCGAGGAGCTGGCCTATGGCGATGTGTCGCTCGCCCTCGCCGCGCTCGTGCCGTCGCTGTTTGCAAACGCCGTCGTGGACCAAGGCAGCGAGGAGCAAAAGCGCGCCTACCTGCCGCTTTTCTGCGGCGAGCGTTTCCACGCGGCCTCGCTCGCGCTGATCGAGCCCTCGCCGGCCTTCGATGTGCTCGGCCTGCGCACCGCGGCGGAGCTCAAGGGCGACGGCTTTGTGCTAAGCGGCCGCAAGTCCCTGGTCCCGCTCGGCGACCGGGCGAGCCACTTTTTGGTTCTGGCCCGGGGCGGCGCGGGCTTCGGCTTCGACGCGCTCGATGCGTTCATCGTCCCGCGCGATGCACCGGGTCTTACGATTACGCAGCCCGAGAAGAACCTTGGGCTGCGGGCGCTCACCACGGTCGGGCTCGCGCTCGACCGCGTCGAGTTGCCCGCCTCGTCGCGCCTTGGCGGCGAGCGCGGCATCGACGCACGGCGGCTGGTCAACGCCTCCCGCGCGGCGATCGCCACAGCGCTCACGGGCCTTGCCCGCGCGGTCAGCGAGTACTGCATCCCCTACGCCAAGGATCGCGTGGCGTTCGGCGAGGCGATCGCGAAGAAGCAGGCCATTGCCTTCGGGCTGGCGGACATGCGGATCGAGACCGATGCCATGCGCCATCTGGCATGGAAGGCGGCGAGCCAGCTTGAACATGGGCTCGACGCCACCAAGAGCGGGCAGCTGGCGCGTGACTACGCCGCCGAGGAGTGCATGAAGATCGCCGACAACGGCGTCCAGGTGCTGGGTGGCCACGGCTACATCCGCGAGCACCCCGTCGAGATGTGGTACCGCAACGCCCGCACGCTGGGCGTGCTCGAAGGCACGGTGACGCTTTAATCCAAAGGACCGCGCCCCCGGCCGGAGCGCGAAGGAGAGGGCATGATCGACTTCGAACTCACACGGAAAGATCGCGAGCTGCTCGAGGCCATCCGCCGGGAGGCGCTCGTCGCGCGCAGCTACGCCCGCCACTACGACGAGAACGAGCATGAGTTTCCGCCCGACGAGCTGCCCGAGGCCAAGGACTTCCCGAGCGTCTTCTCGCTGTTTGCCGGCCGCGGAAAAGAAGACACCGGCATGGGCGTCATCTCGATGTTGCTCACCGCGGGCCAGACCTGGGGCGACTACTCGGTCCGGATGCGCCGGGGCAAGGGCGGCCTCGGCAACGCCGCCCTGCGCGCCGCGGGCACTCCGGCCCAGCAAGAGAAGTGGAAGGACCTAACGCTCGCGATGGCCATCACCGAGCCCGGCTGTGGCTCCGACCCGTCGGCCGTCCAAATGACCGCCGTGCTCGACGGCGAGGAGTGGGTGCTGAACGGCGAGAAGATCTTCGTGACCACGGGCTGCCGGGCCGACGGGGTCGTGGTCTGGGCGACGATCGACAGGGCGGCGGGGCGCGCCGGCATCAAGTCGTTCCTGGTCGAGAAGGGGACGCCCGGGTTCATCGTCGCGCACAAAGAGAAAAAGCTCGGCATCCGCGCCGACGATACGGCGGCCTATGTCTTCAAGGACTGCCGCATCCCCCGCACCAACCTGCTGGGGGGCGAGGAGGCGATCCCCAAGGCCGGCTCGGGCGGCTTTCGGGGCGTCATGAAGACCTTCAACATGACCCGACCCGCCGTCGCAGCGATCGGTCTCGGGATCGCCGAGGCGGCCCTCGACTTTACGCGCGATCAGCTGCGCGAGGCGGGGATCGAGATCGAGTACGGGGGCGGAATAGGCAGCCAGTCTGCGGTGTCGCGCCGCTTCCAGCGCCTTGAGGCGCTCTACGAAGCGGCCATGCTGACGGTGCTGCATGCCGCGTATCTTTCCGACCACGCCAAGCCCAACAACACCGAGGCGTCGATCGCGAAGGCCAAGGGCGGCTCCGCCGTGCGGGAGATCACCCAGGGCTGCATTGAGATTCTGGGACCGCTCGGTGTCTCCCGGGAGCATCTGCTCGAGAAATGGTTCCGCGATGTGCGCATCACGGACATCTACGAGGGCACCGGGCAGATCCAGCGCCTCATCATCGCCCGCGACATCCTTGGCTACTCGAGCGCGGAGCTGCGATAGCGTACGCGGCGATGAAGGCGATCGTGTTCGACGCGCCCGGGGACGAGCGCGTGCTTCGCCTCGGCGAGCTCCCCGCACCTGCCGCCGGTCCGCAAGAGCTGCGCCTGCGCGTGGCGGCGACGGCGGTGAACCGGGCGGACCTCCTCCAGCGCCAAGGCTTCTACCCTCCGCCCCCCGGCGCATCCCCGATTCTTGGCCTTGAGTGTGCGGGCGAAGTGGTAGAGGTCGGCTCCGAGGTCCGCGGCTGGCGCAAGGGCGAGCGGGCGATGGCGCTGCTTGCGGGCGGCGGCTACGCGGAGCAGGTCGTCGTCCCAGCGGTTTGCGCCATGCAGGTTCCTGACGCTTTCTCTTGGGAGGAGGCCGCCGCCACCCCTGAAGTCTTCCTCACGGTCTTTTTGAATGTCTTCGAGCTCGGCGCGCTTGCGCCGGGCGGCGACGTTCTCGTCCACGGGGGTGGGAGCGGGATTGGGACGGCGACGATTGCTCTTGTCCGCGAGGCCGGGGGTCGGGTGTTCGTGACCGCGGGCTCCGAGTCCAAGTGCGAGCGCTGCCGCGCTCTCGGCGCGGCCTTGGCCGTGAACTACAAAACGCAGAGCTTTGCTGCCGAGGTGCGCCGGGCCACAGAAGGGCGAGGGGTCGACGTGGTGCTCGATTCGATCGGTGCGCCCTACCTCGCGGACAACCTTGCCTCCCTCGCGGTCGGCGGGCGGCTCGTTCTGATTGGGCTGATGGGAGGCGCGAAGGCGGAGATCGCGCTCGGGGAGCTCCTCCTGCGGCGCCTGCAGGTGATCGGGTCCACGCTGCGCGCGCGGCCCGCACCCGAGAAGGGATCGATCATCGCCCACTTCGTGGAGCGCTTCGGCGAAGCCCTCCGCGCGGGCCGTGTGCGTCCCGTCGTGGACCGCGTACTGCCCCTCGCCGAGGCCGCCGAGGCCCACCGCGCGATGAAGGCGAGCGAGCACTTCGGGAAGATCGTGCTGCGGGTGGCCTAGTGCCCCGCCGCGGCTAGCCTCCCGGCCGCTCCCGCGAGCCGCGCAGCGCCGATCGTCCGAGCGGTGCGGATCACAAGACCGCAAGAGGAGGGAAAGGAAGGAAAATGGAGAGGACGCTCTCGATTGTGAAGCCGGACGCTGTGGCAAAAGGTGCCTTTGGGGAGATTCTCAGCCGCTTCCAAGCCGATGGCCTACGGATTGTGGCCCTCAAGCTGATTCGCCTCACCGAAGAGCAGGCGCGCGGCTTTTACGCCGTCCACAAGAGCCGGCCCTTCTACGACTCGCTAGTGAAATTCATGACTTCCGGCCCGGTTGTGGTGAGCGTGCTCGAAGGCCGCGACGCCATCGCCCGCAACCGGCGCCTGATGGGCGCCACCGACCCGGCCAAGGCCGAGCCCGGGACGATCCGCAAGGACTTCGGTTCCGACATCGAGCGCAATGCGGTTCACGGATCCGACGCCGCAGCGACCGCGCGGGTCGAGATTCCGTACTTCTTCAATGCGACTGAGATCCAGGGTCCCGTCGAGGCCCTTGCGGGCTAACGGCTGGCGGAGCTGGCGTGTGGCCTAAGCGTACGCTCGGGCCATCAACAGGAGCAGCCCCACATATCCAAGGACCAACCACAGGCTCTGATTGCGAAGCGCGCGACTCACGAGGCCCCCCGAATTCCCTCGTGCTCATCGAACCAAACAAGGCGACACTTGAGTGATAGCACACACGCACGGAATGCAAGTCCGAAAACGTGACGGCGATCACTCGTCGCCGAAGACGGGCTCGCGCTTCTCGCGCAGCGCCGCGATTCCTTCCTTAAGATCCTGGCTCTCGAAGCATTCTGCCTGACGTTCGGCCTCGAAGCTCAGCTGATCCTCGAGGGAGACCGAGAGCGACCGGTCGAGGGCACGTTTTACCCCGCGAACCGCCCGGGGCGCGCTCGTGGCACAGGCGCGGGCCAACGCGAGCGCCTCGTTCCGAACGTCTTCGCGAGGGACGGCGCGGTTTACGAGACCGATCTGCACGGCTTCTTCTCCGTTGAGAATCCTTCCCGTGAAAAGGAGCTCCGCCGCCCGGGCCGGCCCGACGAGCCGGGGCAGTGTCCAAGTGGCCGCCATTCCCGGATGGATGCCAAGGCGCGTGAAGTTGAGGCCGAGCTTCGCGTCCCGGGCGGCGACACGCAGATCACAGGCGAGCGCCACGCATAACCCCGCGCCGATCGCGGCGCCGTTTAACGCGGCCACGGTGGGGCAGGGCAGATCCCGGATGGAGAGGAACAGTTTGTAGAAGGCCCGCATCGAGTCCCGGTTCACCCTGCGCGGCGGGCCGCCGGGGTCCACCGAGCCCGAGGTGGCCCGAGAGCCAATCATGCCGAGGTCGCCGCCGGCGGAAAACGCCCGTCCCGCGCCCGTCAGCACCACGGCGCGAAGGCCCGTGTCGCGTCTTAGCGCCGCGACGTGGTCGGCCAGGGCCACACCCATGGCTTCGGTCATTGCGTTCAGGCGCTCGGGGTCGTCGAACGTGAGGACGCCGATGCTCGGCCGACCTTGGAGCTCTTCGCGGGCGAGACGCACGAGGGGATCGGGCATGGCGGCCAAGCCTGCCCGAGCCCCTCGCGGCGATCAAGTGCTCGCTTGTGCTAGTCCGCCGAACGCCGGAGGAAGGTGGGCCGCTCGCGGTCCTCCGTCTTGCCCTTTTCTGGATTGCTGCGCCGGATGAACGTCGGCACGTCGAGCTCGTCCTCGAAGGGCGAGAGCCAGTCCTCCGGCGATTTCGGCCACTCGGGCTCGGGCGTTGCAGCCCGCGCGGGCTGCGACGGAAGGGGAGCCGGATCGGCGTGCCGCTCGACGGCCACCGGCGCGGGCTCTGCGACCGGAGCCGGCTCGCGCCGCAAAGGCCGCACGTTTGCGAACTCATCCGCAACGCTCTCGGCGTCGCGACCCCGATCGCGTCGCATGCGGCCATCGTCGAGGCCGGTCGCGATCACGGTGACGCGAACCTCGCCCTCGGGGATCCGCTCGTCCACCACGGCCCCGAAAATGATGTTCGCCTCCTCGTGAGCCGCCTCTTGAACCAGGGTCGCTGCCTCGTTCACCTCGAAGAGCGTCATGTCCGGACCGCCCGTGATGTTAATCAAGACGCCGCGGGCACCGTCGATCGAGAGGTCCTCGAGCAGAGGGCTTGAGATCGCAAAGCGCGCAGCCTCGACCGCGCGGGTTTCTCCGCGACCGACACCGGTGCCCATGAGCGCCATGCCCATCTCGCTCATGATCGTCCGCACATCCGCGAAGTCGAGGTTGATGAGACCGTGGACGGTGATCAGGTCCGAGATGCCCTTGACCGCGTTTAGCAGCACGTCATCGGCGAGCCTGAAGGCGTCGCGCATCGCCGCGGTCTTGCCCGCGAGGGCGAGAAGGCGATGGTTCGGGATCGTGATCAGGGTGTCGACCACGCGATGCAGCTCGTCGAGGCCGCGTTCCGCATGCTTCTGTCGGACCCGGCCCTCGAAGTGGAAGGGCTTGGTCACCACCGCCACCGTGAGGGCTCCCACCTCCCGAGCGACTTCCGCGACGATCGGCGCGGCGCCGGTGCCCGTCCCGCCGCCCATGCCGGCCGTCACGAACACCATGTCGGTGCCGATCAGCATGTCGCGCAGGCGCTCTCGCGCCTCGAGCGCGGCGGTACGCCCCTTGTCCGGGTTCGCGCCGCAGCCAAGACCGCGCGTCGCCTCCGCGCCGAGCTGAAGCTTGATCGCCGCTCGGTTGTGCTGCAGGGCCTGGGCATCGGTATTGGCCGCGACGAACTCGACGCCGCCTAGCCCGCCCTCGATCATGGTGTTGATCGCGTTGCCGCCGCCGCCGCCGACACCGATCACCTTGATCGAGGCTTGCAGCCGCGAGCCACCCTCAAACTCGAGCAGTTCCGCGTCGCTCCCTGCTTCGAGCTCAAGAAGGTCTACCGGGCCTCGCTGGCCGCCGTTCCGCTTTCCGCTCTCTGACATCTCTCTCACCCCCCCGGAGCGCTTGGCGCTCGGAAATCTAACATGATTAGGCAGAATTTGTGCAGTTTCGGCTGGAAAACTTGCAGGCGGGGGGCGGCGCCGGGCCGACCCCCGCCCTCTTACTCGAACTCGCCGAAGAACCACTCCCGCATGCGCTGCTTCACCCGGCCGAAGATCGATTCGTCCCGAATCCGGAACCGGCTCTGCGGATTCACTCGGGTCTGTGAGAACCCGAACAGCACGAGTCCGACACCCGTCGCGTACATGGGGCTGCGCACCACGTCTTGCAGCCCCCCGACGTGGATCGGACTGCCCCGCCGCACCGGCGATTCGAAGACCTCCTCCGCGAGCTCGGTGATGCCTTCGAGCGCGGAGCAGCCGCCCGTCAGCACCACGCCCGACGGGATCTTCTCCGCAAGGCCGGACTTGCTGAGCTCCTGGCGCGCGAGCGAGAGAATCTCGTCGACCCGCGGCTCGATGATTTCGCACAGGATCTTTCGGGAGACCTCGCGCGGGCGCCGCCCGCCCACGCTCGGCACGGTGATGACATCGTCCGTGCGCAGGAAGCGCGCGGCCGCGACGCCGAATTTCTTTTTGATGCGCTCGGCCTCTTCGAAGGGCGTGCGCAGACCGACGGCGATGTCGTTGGAGATGTGGTAGCCGCCAAGCCCGAGAACGGAGGTGTGCTTGATCGAGCCGTCGGCGAATACGGCGATGTCGGTCGTGCCGCCGCCGATGTCGATCAGACACACTCCGAGGTCGCGTTCGTCCTCCGCCAGCACCGCCTCGGCGGACGCGAGCGGCTCGAGGATGATGTCCACCACGTTGAGGCCTGCCTTGTTCGCGCACTTCACGATGTTCTGGGCGCTGGTGACGGCCGCGGTCACGATGTGAATCTTCGCCTCGAGGCGTACGCCGCTCATGCCGAGCGGTTCGCGGATGCCCTCCTGATCATCCACGATGAACTCTTGGGGAATGACGTGAATCACCTCGCGGTCCATCGGGATCGCCACGGCCTTGGCGGCGTCGATCACACGTTTGACGTCGCTTTCGCGCACCTCGCGGTCTTTGACCGCCACAATGCCATGCGAGTTGAAGCTGCGAATGTGTCCGCCGGCGATGCCGGCGTAGACCGACGTGATCTCGCAATCCGCCATGAGCTCTGCCTCTTCGACGGCGCTCTTGATGGAGGCCACAGTGGCATCGATGTCCACCACGACACCCTTGCGCAATCCGCGCGAGGGATGGGTCCCCATGCCGACGACATCGAGCCCGGCCTCCATGCGCTCGGCCACGATGACGCCGATCTTGGTGGTGCCGATGTCCAATCCGACGATCAGGTCTTCCTTTCTTGCCACGGTTTTCTCACCCCCCCTTGAGAACCGCCGGTACTAGCCCGCGCGGTCGTGTGGCGCAGGCGCCCCTCCGGGCGCTTGCGCGCTGTGAGCCGTCCCATCCGGGAGCGGCAGTCCTCGCAGCACCGCTCGGTCTGCGAAGCGCAGATCGATCTCGGCGGCGGCCCGGGCGGGAGTGCTGTCTCCCGCGAGCACGAGCGCGAGCCGCGCGAGCTTGAGCTCAAGGTCGCCCGTTCCAAGGAGGACCCGGGCGGAGAGTTGGGGGAGCTGGAGCGAGACGCCGTTCGGATCGTTCTCGGCGCCGAGAAAGAAGGTGGCGCTCGTGCCGGCGAAGGCCGAACGCGCGACCGCGTCGACGGCAGCGGTCGCGGCGCCGAGGGCTGGCATGACCTCCCCCACGGCGGGCAGACGCGGTGACACGATGAGCGGGAGCTGCGGGAAGGGCTCGGCCGCGCTCTGCGCGACCGCGCGGCCCTCGGCGTCCACCAAGACGACCGGCGCGCCGACCTTGGCCGAAACCGCGGCGACGCGGGCCACGGGCTCCCGGAGCGTGACCTCGACGAGGAGGCGTGCGGGCAGAAGGCGCATCACATGGGCGTCGCGAATCCAAGGATGGCTGCGAAGCCGGCTCTCGATCTCGTGCGGGGAGATCTCGAGGAGAGACGTGCCCTCGCTAAGCCCCGTCGTGGCCGCGATCTCCTCGGGCGAGATCCGGCCCGCGCCAAGCACGCAGATCGAGTGCAGGCCGAGGACGTCCGTGTCGAACTTCTGGCGCAACGGGGTGAGCCAGCCGCCCGCGGCCGCAATCGCCGGCCCCGAAAGGGCGAGGAGCAGCCACAAGACGAGCCGGGCCTTCCCTCTCGGGCGCAAGGAGCGCGCCTCTCGTGCGCCGGACTCGCGGCGCAGGGGTGCCGGGCTCCTGCCCTTTGCGCGCAGAAGGCTCACGGCTTGCGCCCCACGATCCGGACCTCGACCTCGAGCGTCTGACCGGTGGCTTCGCGCACGGCCGCGCGGGCGCGCTCGATCAGCGCCAAGACGTCTGCGGCCCGGGCCCCGCCCCGGTTCACGATGAAGTTGGCGTGCACGGTCGAGATCTCGGCGCCCCCCACACGCAGACCCTTGAGGCCTGCCGCCTCGATCAGCCGCCCTGCGAAATCGCCGGGCGGGTTCTTGAATACCGAGCCGCACGAAGGCACATCCAGCGGCTGCGTTGCCGCCCGCCGCGCCAGCTGCGGATCCATCACGGCTCGCACGGCCTCCGGTGTCGAGGGGGTGACGCCGAAGAGCGTCGAGACGATCACTGAGCCCGGCGCGAGGCCGCGCAGTGCACGATAGGTGAAGCGCAGGGTCTCGCGCGAGAGGTGCCTTACCCACGTACCGGTGGGGCTCATCACCTCGATCTCGAGCACGGCGTCCTTGACCTCGCGCTGGCCGATGCCGGCGTTCATGGTGGTCCAGCCCCCTACGGTGCCCGGGATCCCGGCCCCGAACTCAAGGCCGGCGAGGCCTCGTTCGACGCAGAAGCGTGTGAGCCGGGCATGGGAGATCCCGGCCTCTGCGCGCAGGGCGCCGCCGGGTCGCTCCTCAAGGCGTCGGAAGCGCGAAAGTTGGACGGCCACCCCGTCGGCGCCGCCATCCAAGACGAGCGTATTGAAGCCGGCGCCCAGCACCCAGTGGGGGACGCGGTGGAACGCGCACAGGGCGAGCAGCCGGGCCAGCTCCGCCCGGTCGGCCGGGGTCGCGAGGGCGTCTGCGGGGCCGCCGATCCGGAGGGACGTGTGCTTCGCAAGCGATACGCCAAATCGGATGCGGTCTTCGAGGGCCTCCTCGAGGGCGCTGCGCGCCGCCCGCGGGATCACGCCGGCCGCTCCTCGAGGGCGGCGAGGATGCGCGGGCCCACGGCGGAGATGCTGCCGGCGCCAAGCGTCACCACGAGGTCGCCCGGGCAAAGCTCCGGACCAAGACGTGTGGGCAGCGCTTCGAGGTCCGCTGCGAAGCGAACATCCCGGTGCCCGTGGGCGCGGATCGCTTCGACCAGGAGGGACGCCTCGACGCCGGGGAGCTTGTCCTCCCCGGCCGGGTAGATCTCCGTCAGCACGACAAGATCCGCGTCGTTGAAAGCGGTCGCGAAGTCGTCGAACAAATCGCGTGTGCGGGTGTAGCGGTGCGGCTGGAACACGACCACGATGCGGCCCCGGTGAAGCCCCCGGGCTGCCGCCAAGGTGGCACGGATCTCAGCGGGATGGTGGCCGTAGTCATCGACGACGCGCACTCCCCGTGCCTCGCCCCGGGGCTGGAAGCGGCGTTCGATGCCGAGAAAGTTCTCCAGCGCCCCGGCGGCCGTCGCGAAGGGAACGTCGAGCTCGAGGGCCACGGCAAGGGTCGCGAGCGCGTTGGAGACGTTGTGACGACCGGGAATGCGCAGGCGCACCCCTCCCAGCTCCTCGCCCCGCGAGCGCACGCGGAAACTCATCCCCCAGCCCTCTGTCGCGACCTCCGTCGCCACAAGATCCGCCTGGGATGCAAATCCGTAGGTCGTGATCCGGCGGGTCATGCGCGGCAGGATCGCCTGCACGCCAGGGTGGTCGAGGCAGAGCACGGTCAGGCCCCAGAAAGGCACGCTGTTGCCGAACGAGACGAAGGCGCGCTGGATCTCTTCGTAGCTTTGGTAATGGTCGAGATGCTCGGGGTCGATGTTGGTGATCACGGCCACGACCGGTGCAAGGCGCAGAAACGAGCCGTCGCTCTCGTCGGCCTCGGCCACCAAGAACTCGCCGCGACCCAGCCGGGCACCCGTCGGGTCGAGCCCCGCGGCGAGCACACGACCGCCGATCACCGCGGTGGGATCGAAGCCCGCAGCGTGCAAGACGTGCGCGATGAGCGACGTGGTGGTGGTCTTGCCGTGGCTTCCCGCCACGGCGATTCCGTGCTTCAGCCGCATGATCTCGGCCAGCATCTCCGCCCGGGGGATGACGGGAATCTTGCGCCGCTCTGCTTCGAGCAGCTCGGCATTGCTCGGCCGAACCGCCGAGGAGTAGACGACGACATCGGCCTGACCCACGTTGTCGCTCGCGTGCCCGACGACCACGGGGACGCCAAGCGCGCGCAGCCGTGCGACGGTTGCACCTTCGCGCAGGTCCGAGCCGCTCACGCGGTAGCCCTGGTTGTGCAGCAACTCGGCAAGGCCGCACATGCCGATGCCCCCGATCCCGACGAAGTGGACATGCTGGATCCGCCGGAACACGGCTAGTTCCCCCCTTGCTCGGTGACGAGGCCGGCCCCCCGCGCGGCCGCGAGCGCCGCGCATTCCTCCACGATCCGCTCGGCCGCATCCGGCCGGGCCAGCTTCGCCGCGGCGAGCCCCATCTGCGAGAGCCGGCCCGGCTCGGCAAAAAGCCGCGAAAGGGCGTCCGCCACACCCTCGGGAGTCAGCGTGTGGGGGTCAAGACGCTCGGCGGCGCCGGCCTTCACGAGCTCGCGCGCATTGGCGCTTTGCTCGTCGTGAGCGGCAAAGGGGTACGGCACCAGCAGCGCCGGGAGTCCCGCGAGGGCGAGCTCGCCGACCGTGAGGGCGCCCGAGCGACACAGCGCCAGGTCGGCCCAGCGGTAGCGACGCACCATCTCGGGCTCGAAGGCCACGACCTGCGCCCGCACTCCGCTGTGAGCGTACGCCTCGGCGACCCGCGCCCGGTCCGCCTCCCCCGTCTGGTGAAAGATCTCAAGCCGGCTCGGGTCCATGCGGCGCACGACCTCGATCATGATCTCGTTGAGTTGACGCGCGCCCTGGCTTCCGCCGAAGACGAGCAGCCGGAAGGGCGGGGCGGGGACGCGACGGGCGGGCGCCTGGGCGAAGGCCTCGACGAGGGCGCGGCGCAGCGGGATGCCGAGACAGCGCACGCGATCGGGGTCGCCGCTCCGTGCAAACTCGCCCGCGGCACCCTCAAAGCCGACGAAGATGCGGTGGGCAAAGCGCGCGGCGAGGCGGTTGGACTGACCGGGCAGCGCGTCTGTATTGACGAGGGCGATGGGCAGGCGCAGCAGCGCCGCCGCGGCTGCGACCGGCGCGGCCGCATAGCCGCCGACGGTCACGACGATCTGCGCGCGGAAGCGGCGCAAGGTGCGGACGGCTTCGAGCACGACGCCGGGGAGACCGAGCACCATGCGCAGCCGGGCGGCGAAGCTTTGGCCGAGCAGCTGACGCGAGGGCAACGCCGCGAACTCAAAGCCCGCCGCCGGTACCAGCGTGGTTTCGAGACCGCGCTGCGAACCCACCACCAAGACCGCGTCGCCTCGGTCGCGAATCCGTTCAGCGAGCGCGAGCGCGGGGGTGACGTGGCCGCCCGTGCCGCCTCCCGCCACCACCCAGCGCGCGTGGCTCGCGCCTTGGCTCATGGCTGCAGCAACCCCCGGCGCTCGGCACCGGCAATCGTCGGCCGCTGCGGAGCCGCCTCGCGCCGCGCGATTCCAAGCAGGATCCCGAGCGCGAGAAAGCAGGCGAGGGTTGCACTGCGACCGTAGGAGAGGAAGGGCATCGCCAGTCCCTTGGTCGGGAGCAGACCCATCACGACTGCCGCGTTGATCGCCGCGGGGAACGTCAGGAAGAGCGTCGTAGCGAACGCCACCAAGAGCGAGTAGCGGTCCCGCGCGCGGCGGGCGATGCGCATGCCACCGAGCAGCAGAGCAGCGAAGCCGCCGATCACGACCAGCACGCCCACGAGGCCGAGCTCCTCTGCAACGCCAGCGAGCACGAAGTCGGTGTGCGCCTCCGGCAGGTAGGCGAGCTTCTGGCGCCCGGCGCCCACGCCAACCCCAAGCACGTGACCTCGGCCGAAGGCCACGAAGGACTGCACGAGCTGGTAGCCCTCCCGGCCCGAGGTCTCCCAGGGCCGAAGGAACGATGTAATGCGGGCGCCTGCGTAGGGATGGGTCATGACGTACGCCGTGACGCCGAGCGCCCCGACCAAGGCCGGCAGCGCGAAGAATCGGAGCGGCGCGCCCGCGGCGAAGAGCAGGGCGCCGGTCAGCGCGAGGAGCACGACGGCGTTTCCCAGATCGGGCTGCAACACCAAAAGAGCCGCCGGCACGAGCGCAGCCGCGAGGGGTAGGACGAGATTTCGCAGCCGGAAGGCAGACGGCCCCTCGTGGCGTGCCAAGAGCTGCGCCACGACCAAGAGCGTCGCCAGCTTTGCAATCTCGACGGGCTGAAAGCTGATGCCCGTCCCGGGAATGGCGAGCCAGCGCTGGGCGCCGTTGGTTCGCACACCGACCGCCTGGGTCAAAACGAGCAGGGCGACGGAGATCGCCCAGGCCGGGAGCGCGATTCGCCGCCACGTTCCAAGGGGGAGCCGGAAGGCCACGACGGCGCACACGATGCCCGCAGCGACGCCCTCGAGGTGGCGCACGAAGAACACCGGCAAGGGGCTGCCCTGCGACAGAGGCGCCGTCAGGCTGTAGATCATCACGATTCCGATTCCGGTCAGGATGGCCGCAGCCGACAGCAAGCTGCCGTCGCTTGCAGGCAAAAGCGGCTCGCGCGGGCGCTCCTCGTGGTCTGCCCCGCGATCTTCGCCCGGCCAGCGGCGCGCGGCTCCTTCGCGCTCGCCCCCCGACGCGCTCGGCAAGGTGAGCGTGCCCGGAATTCTCATGCTCCCCCCAGCGCCTCGGGCAGGGCGTGGACCGCCGCCCGGAAGCGTTCACCCCGATCCTCGTAGCTTCGGAACTGGTCGAAGCTCGCGCACGCGGGGGAGAGCAGGACGACGTCTCCCGGCTGCGCCAGTTCGGCGGCCCGCTGCACCGCGGCCTCGATCGAAGGCTCGATGTACACGCGGGTATGTCCCTTCAACGCGGCGGCGAGCTTTTGCGCCGCCTCGCCGATCAAAACCGAAGCCCGCATGCGACGCTCGGCCAGGGGGGCGAGCTGCGAGAAATCGAGACCCTTGTCCTTGCCCCCGCCGATCCAGACGACGGGCTGCGCAAAGCTCTCCAGCGAGCGCCGTGCGGCACCGACGTTCGTGCCCTTCGAATCGTTCACGAACGCGACCTGCCCGCGGCGCCGCACGAGCTCCATGCGGTGCGGGAGCCCATCGAAACTCGCGAGCGCGCGCGCCGCGCGCAGGGGATCGAGACCCAGGGCCGCCACGCAAAGCAGCGCCGCAAGAACGTTTTCGAGGTTGTGGGCGCCGCGCAGGCGCAGACCGTCCAGCGGGATCCGCGCGCGGGCGTCTCCCCCGCGCAAGAGGGCCGCGCCGGCGTCGAACGTGGCCTCACAACTCGCACCGCGGCGCAGCGAGAATCGCCTCACGCGCCCCCGCGCCTTTTCCGCCATGGCCTCCACGACCGGGTCATCCGCCGCGAGGACGGCCGTATCCTCGGGTCCCTGATGCTCGAGGATGCGGGCCTTGGCGGCGGCATAGGCCTCGAAGCTTCCGTGGCGATCGAGATGATCCGGCGTCACGTTGAGGATCACGGCCACGCGGGGTCGGAATGTCTCCGTCGTCTCGAGCTGGAAGCTCGACACTTCGAGGACCGCAACGTCGAGCGGCCGGCCGACCAGGCCGAGTGCAGGCGCGCCAATATTGCCCGCCGCCTCGGCGCGCAGACCCGCCGCGCGCGCCATCGCCTCGACCAGGCGCGTCGTCGTGGACTTCCCGTTGGTCCCCGTGATGCCGACAATCGGAACGGCGAGCGCGCGGAAGGCGAGCTCGAGGTCGCCCCAGACGCGGCGCGCGCGCGCCGCATAGCGCGCAGGCGGCACGCCGGGGCTCGGCACCACGAGGTCGAACTCCGCGGGGTCGGGCAGATCCCCTCCGGCGCACACCTCGACCGCAGCTTCGAGCGCGCTCAGATCCCCCAGCGCCTCGCGCGGACGCTCGTCGGCGGCCACCACGCGCGCACCGTGCGCCGCGCAGAACTCGGCCGCGCTTTTGCCCGAGATGCCGAGGCCGAGCACAAGCACGCGACTTCCGCGGAGTTCCTTCATCAGCGCAGCTTCAGAGAAGAAAGGGCGACGAGCGCGAGGATGACGGAAACGATCCAGAAGCGAACCACGATCTTCTGCTCGGCCCAGCCCAGCTTCTCGTAGTGGTGATGGATCGGCGCCATCAAGAAGACGCGCTTTCCCGTCAGCTTGAACGAGGCGACCTGGATCATCACGGACAGCCCTTCGACGACAAAGATGCCCCCGACCACGGCGAGCAGGATCTCCTGCCGGATCAGGACCGCGATCGTGCCGAGCGCTCCGCCGAGGGCGAGCGAGCCGACGTCACCCATGAACAGCTGGGCGGGATAGGTATTGAACCACAGAAAGCCAAGGCCCCCGCCCACGAGGGCACCGCAGAAGATGGCGAGCTGCCCGCTCCCGGGCACGTACTTGATCTGGAGGTACTCGGCGATTCCCGCGTGTCCGGCGGCGTAGGCGAGAACGAGGAACGTGCCCGAGGTGATCATCACAGGCCCGATCGCGAGGCCATCCAGTCCATCCGTGAGATTCACGCAGTTGCTCGCGCCGACGATCACGAACGCCGCGAGAGGCACGTACAACCAGCCAAGATGGGGCGTAAAGTTCTTGAAGAAGGGAACCGCGAGCTCGTTGTCAAAGCTTGGATCGTAATAGATGGCGAGCGCCACGGCGAAGGCCAACAGGAATTGCCAGAACAGCTTGGCGCGGGCCGAGATGCCGTCGCTCTTGCGCTGCTTGACCTTCCGGTAGTCGTCGGCGAAGCCGAGCAGGCCGTAGCAGACCGTCAGTCCGATCACGATCCACATCATCCGGCTCCGCAGGTCGGACCAGAGCAGAACGGAGACGACGAGAGAGAGCAGGATCAGCAGCCCCCCCATGGTGGGAGTCCCCGCCTTCGCCTGGTGGGCGGGCCCGACCTTGCGAATCGGCTGACCGACCCGCAGCCGGGCCAAGGCGCGAATCAGCGCCGGGCCGACAAGGAAGGAAATGAAAAGCGCCGTAAGGGTCGCAGCGGCTGTGCGGAAGGTGATGTAGCGAACGACGTTGAAGCCGCTGAACTCCGTCGCGAGCGGATAGAGCAGGTGGTAGAGCACTACGACGCCTCGCGTTGCGCTTGCACCAGCGCATCGACCACGCGCTCCATTTGCATGGAGCGCGAGCCCTTCACGAGGATCCAGTCGTCGCCCTGGAGAATCTCTCGCAGCCGCTCGCTGGCGTCGCGATGGTCCCTTGCCACCCGGACCCGCGACGCCTCCATGCCCGCAGCGAGCGCGCCCGCGGCCGTCTCGTTGGCGTGCTGGCCGAGGGCGAACAGGTACTCAATCCCGAGCTCCGCCACGAGCCGGCCGGTGGCGCGGTGCGCAGCCAAACTGGTGGTCCCGAGCTCGCCCATGTCGCCGAGGACCGCCAAGCCGCGCGAGCTCCCCTTGAGCTCGGCCAGACTGCGCAGCGCCACCTCCATCGATTGTGGATTGGCGTTGTAGGTGTCGTTGATCACGATGATGTTGCGGGGGAGCTCGACCGGCTCCATGCGGCCCCCGATCGGCCGATAGCGCCCGAGCCCCGAGGCGACGTCCGAGAGCGTGGCGCCGGCGGCGAGAGCACCGGTCGCGGCCGCGAGGGCGTTGATCACGCTGCTCTCGCCGAGGCCTGCCACGTGCACCGCGACGCGACCCTGCGGTGCGACCAGGTCAAAAGCGAAACCGCGGCTTCCGAGCGGGGTCACGTGCTCGGCGCGAACGTCTCCTGCGTCACCGAAGGTCATGACCCGGGCGCGCGTGCGGGAGCGCTGGGCAAGCACGCGAGGGTCGGCCGCATTGAGCACGGCAGTCGCGTCCGCGCCGAGCGCGGCCACAAGATCTCCCTTCTCGCGGGCGATCTCATCCTGCGAGCCCAGGTTCTCGATGTGGGCGGTACCGATGTTGGTGATGATCCCGACGGTCGGCTTCGCGATCGCGGCGAGCGGCGCAATCTCGCCGCGATGATTCATGCCAATTTCAATCACGAGAATGCGGTGCTCTGGCTCGCGCCGCAGCAGCGTGAGCGGCACCCCAAACTCATTGTTTAGGTTGCCCTGGGTCTTAAGGCACGGACCGGTGACCGACAGGATGGCGGCACACATCTCCTTGGTGGTCGTCTTGCCGTTGCTGCCGGTCAGTGCGACGACGGGGCCTTTGAAGCCCGCCCGATGTCCGTTGCCCACTGCGCCAAGGGCGCGCGTTGTGTCGTGGACCGCGACGATGGCGATGGAGCTTGCCTTCGAGAGCAGGGACGGGGGCAGGGCGCAATCCTGTTGGACGACCAGCGCTGCAGCCCCGCGCTCGGCCGCCTGCGCAAGGAAGGCGTGGGCATCGTGACGGGGGCCGCGGATCGCGACGAAGAGCTCGCCGACACCGACGGCGCGCGAGTCGATCGACGCGCCACGCAGCGCGGTTTGCGCAGAGCCGCGGAGCAACCGGCCGGCCGTCCAGTCGACGACGTCGCGCACGTGAAAGACGACGCTCACGCGGCGCCTGGTGCGGCGGACGAGGGCGACGCGCGTCTTGCGAGGGCACGCCGTGCCTCCGCACGGTCGTCAAAGGGCAGTCGCTCGCGGCCGATGATCTGATAGTCCTCGTGTCCTTTGCCGGCGATCACCACCGTGTCCTGCGGAAGCGCAATCGCGAGAGCGAGCTCGATCGCAGCCCGCCGGTCTGCAAGGACCACGTAGGACGACGGTGTGGCATCGAGCGCGACTGCACCCACCCGACACAGACCTGCGAGTCCGCGCTCCACATCCGCGAGGATGGCCATGGGGTCCTCCGTGCGCGGGTTGTCACTGGTCGCCACCACGCGGTCGCTCCAGCGTGCCACGGCCTGCGCCATGAGCGGACGCTTCGCCCGGTCGCGATCGCCTCCGCAGCCAAAGACCGTGATGAGCCGCCCCTGGGCCAGCGGTCGTATGGTGCGGAGCAGCTTCTCGACGGCATCGGGCGTGTGGGCGTAGTCCACAAGCACGGTCGGCGCCCCCGGGATCTCGGCGTCCACACGCTCGACCCTGCCGGGCACCTGAGGCACGGCGGCAAGGCCTGCGGCGATATGCGCGGGCGCGACGTCGAGGGCGGCCGCGATCCCGATCGCAACCAGCATGTTCTCGAGGTTGAAGTCGCCGACGAGGGGAAGCATGACTGAAAGAGGAGCCGTGCTAAGGGCGCTCGGCAGCCTCACCGAAGCACGGGTGCCGGAGAGGCTCACGTCGGCCGCGAGCAGGGCTACGTCGGCGCCCGTCGCAGGGTCGCGAGAGGTGGTGACAAGGCGGACCCCCGCGGCGCGCGCCGCGTCCACAAAGGCTTGAGCAAACGAGTCGTCGAGGTGCACCACGGCCACACCGCTCGCGGCGATGTGGCGTACAAAGAGCAGCGCTTTGGCGTCCCGATAGGCCTCCATCGTGCCGTGGAAGTCGAGGTGATCTTGGGTCAGGTTCGTAATGGCTCCCACCGCAAAGCGGCAGCCGTCGACGCGCCCGAGCGCGAGGCCGTGGGACGAGACCTCCATCGCGACCGCGTCGACCCCTCTTGTGCGCATCGCCCGCAGCAGCCGCTGCAGCTCGAGACTCTCGGGGGTGGTGTTGATCGCGCGGTGACGCTCCCGCGCGTAGCGCACCTCCACGGTCCCGATTACGCCCACTTCGCGACCCGCCTTTTGCAGGATCGATTCGACGAGGTAGGTCGTGCTCGTTTTCCCGTTCGTCCCGGTGACGCCGACCAGCGTGAGCTCCGCCGATGGATTGCCGTAAAAGCGTGTCGCGAGGGGCGCGAGTGCGCGCCGCGTGTCGCGCACGACGACCGTCGGCCGACCCTGCAGGTCGACGCCGTCGGGCAGGGACTCGACCAGGAACGCCGCCGCCCCGAGCTTGGCTGCGCCCCCGAGAAAGTGGTGGCCATCGGCGAGCGAGCCGCGCAGGGCCACGAAAAGATCGCCGGCCGCGACGGCGCGGGAGTCGATCTGGATGCCGCGGATCGGGGGATCCTCGCGCCCGTCGGAGCGCAGGATCTCGCTGGGCGCGAGCCCGGGCGGCAGCGCTTCCAGGAGGTCCGAGAGCCGCATGGTTCCTCTTGCGCTTAGGCGCCGGGACCGAAGCGCACGCGGACGCGCCTCTCGCCGCCGGACAAGATGGTCCCGGGACCAGGCTCCTGCGACACGGCGCGGCCCGCTCCCTCGACCTCGACTACGACCCGCGCGCCCGCCGCGGCTTTCTTCACCTGGGCCACCGTGAGACCCTGGAAGTCGGGCAGCAATACGCGATCTCCCTCATGCACCAATGTGACATCGCTCTCTTCGGCAACGGTGAGCGACTCCTCGATGGACGCCGACGGCGGGAGCGCGGGAGCGGGTGCCGCCGGAGCCTCCTGCGCTTTGGCCGCCAAGCCGCCCGCCGCGACCATCGGCGAAGCCGCGGGAATCCCCATCCGTGCGAGCTGGGCTGCGGCCACCTTGGCGAACAGCGGCGCGGCCACGGCCCCCCCGGTATGGGCGATGCCGCGAGGCTCATCGAGAGCCGTGACGATCACGACCCTCGGATCGTCGATAGGAGCTACCCCCGTGAACCATGAAAAATAGCGATTTGTGGCGTAGCGGCCCGTCGTAGGGTCGATCTTTTGAGCCGTTCCTGTCTTTCCGCCCACTCGCACGCCGGCGACGGCCGCGAGCTTGCCCGTGCCCTCGGGACCCACAACGCCCTCCATCATCGCGAGCACTTGGGCTGCCGTTTCAGGGCGAACGACCCTGCGCAGGTTGCCGGCGGGCTGCGCCTGCCAGCTTCCGTCGGGAGCGCGTCGCCGAGCCACCACATGAGGCTCGACCCAGACGCCGCCGTTCGCGAGGGCGGCTGTGGCCGCGGCGAGCTGGATCGGAGTCACGTCGACGCCCTGCCCGAATGCGAGATTTGCGCGGTCGACCGGGCGCCAGTTCTTCCAGGAGCGGAGGAGTCCGGCGGATTCGCGGGGGAAGCCGCTTCCGGTGGGCGCACCGAAGCCGAATCGGCGCAGCGTGTCGTAGTAGACCGAGGGGCTTAAGCGGTAGGCGATCTTGGTGGCGCCAATGTTGCTGGACATGCGCACCACGCCTGCCACATCGAGCAGGCCGTGCGGGTGTGCATCACGAATGATCCCGCCCGGGACGTGGAAGCTGCCCATCTCGCAGTCAAAGACGTCCGTCGCCTCGATTGCGTTCGCTTCGAGCGCCGCCGCGACGAGGAAGATCTTGAAGGTCGAGCCGGGCTCGAAGGCATCGAGAAAGGAACGCGCGCGCGTATCGGGATAGGCCAGCTCACGGAAGGCATTGGGGTCAAAGGACGGGCGCTCGGCGAGGGCCAGCACCTCGCCGGTGTGCGGGTCGAGGGAAACCACGAACCCCGCTTTGGCTCCGGTTTGGGCCATGGCTTCGTCGAGGGCGATCTCGGCGTCGGCTTGGAAGGCGGCGTCGACCGTGAGGGCCACGTCGCCGCCGCTACTGGCGGAATGGTCGAGCGCGATTTGGGAGAGCAGGCGCCCATGGGCATCGCGCTCCACGGGGAAACTTTGGGGTGTTCCGCGCAGCCACCCGTCTTCCATCTGCTCGGTGCCCCGCACGCCGGCTCCGTCGATGTTGGCGAAGCCGAGCACGTGAGCGGCCAGCTCGCGGTAGGGGTAGGCCCGATGCGGCTCCACGACGATCCCGATCCCAAGCAGCCCGAGCCCACGCACGCGCTCCGCCACTTCACTCGAGACCCAGCGCGCCAGATACACGAACCCGCTGCGCTCCTCGAGCCGGGCAGCGATGCGCCTTGGATCCGCGCCGAGCAGCTTGCCGAGCGTCCGTGCGGCGCCCTGGACGTCGCGCACTTCGGCGGGGATGGCGTAGATCGAGGGTGCGGTGACCGTGACGGCGAGCTCGGCACCCCTGCGATCGACGATGGTTCCCCGCTCCGGGGGCAGGCGAAGCTCGGTGCGGCTCTGACGCTCCCCGCGATCCGCACCGCGCTGGTCCACCACCGCCAAATGTGCGGCGCGCGCGGCGAGTCCGAGGAAGATGAGGATGAGCAGAGCGCGCGTCACGGCGATGCGCTGGTTCGAGCTCCGAAGGTCGGGCGCCCTCACGGCTGCCGCGCCGCGCCGGCCGCGCGCAGATCGATCACGGCTTCCGGCCGTACAAAACCTTGCCGCGCCGCGAGCTCCGCCAGATGCTTGGGGTCGCGCAGACGGCGCACCTCGACAATGAGTTCGCGCCGCGTTTCATCGAGGGCCTGTTCCTCGCGGGTCGCCGCCGCCAGCCGGTAGCGCAGCTCCGTCAGCTGCACGCGCAGTCCCGCCAAAAGCAGCAGAGCGCACGCACCGCCGAGCAGCGCCGCGTGAATCGCCCGGCGGTCGCGCCGGCTGCGCCGCGGCGCGCGGCCGATGTCCCGGCCGACGATGCGGAGGTTTTTGCGCGGCGCCGAGCCGCGCAAAAGGCGTGAAGAAGGAGGTGCCGCGCTCGTCATGCCACCTCCGCAAGGCGCGAAGCCGCGCGCAGGCGGGCGGAGCGGGAACGGGGGTTTCGGCGGATCTCCTCTTCACTGGGTGTCACGGGGCGCCGGGTGAGGATGTGCAGGCGCGGCGTGCGCCCACACACGCACACCGGGATGCGCGGCGGACACACGCAGCCCCGGGCTTCCTCGCGAAGCCGCTCCTTCACGGCGCGATCTTCGAGCGAGTGGTAGGCGATGACGGCGAGGCGGCCTCCTTGGCGGAGTGCCTCGATGCCCGCGGCCAGGCCCTCTTGCAGCGCACAAAGCTCGTCGTTGACGGCGATGCGGAGCGCTTGGAAGACGAGGGTCGCGGGATGATGTCGCCGCCCGCCGCCGACCCGGGCCTGGCGCACCACGGCCAGCAGCTCCGCCGCCGAACGAATCGGTGCAATGCGTCGCGCGGCGACGAGGGCGCGTGCGAGGCGAGCGGCGCCGCGAAGCTCCCCGTACTCTCGGAAGATACGCTCGAGTTCGGGCGCCGAAGCCGTGCGCAGGAGGTCCGCGGCGGTCACGCCCTTTCGGCGGTCCATGCGCATGTCCAGCGGCGTCATCTCAGCCGAGCCCTCGGAGAACCGGAAGCCCCGCTCCGGGGCGTCGAGATGCCGAGAAGACACCCCAAGGTCCAAGAGCAGCCGATCGATCCGTGCGATTTTCAGGTCAGAGAGCACGCGCCCGAGCTCGCGGAACGATGCGCGCACCAACGTGACCCGGGAATCCCCCGGGCTGCCGAGCCGGCGTCCGGCCTCGAGGAGCGCCTCATCGTCGACGTCGAGACCCACGAGGCGTCCGGCCGGCCCGATCCTCTCGAGAAGGGCGGCCGCGTGGCCCCCGCCCCCGACCGTTCCGTCTACCACCAGGTCCCCCGGTTTGGGCTCAAGAAGAGCCATGCTCTCCGCAAGCAGAACCGGCTTGTGCTGGTAAGGGATCGACGCCTGCAAGACTTGGGGTGCCCCGGAACACCGATCCTCGGGACCGGATCATGCCCCCCAACACTCACCGCCCACCGTGGGCCGGTGCTCCGGGGACACCCCAACCTCTCACCTGGAGGCGACTTCGCCGCCTCCAGCCCCCCAACCGAAAATCCTTACAACCCGAACTGCCGTACCGCGGCGGAGATCTCGCCGATCCGCGCCTTGGTCATCGCAAGATCCTGATCGAAGCGCCCCTTGTTCCAGAGCTCGATCCGCTTGCCGACCCCGGCGATCGTCACCTCGCGGTCGAGCCCGGCGTGCTCGCGCAGATACGGCGGCACGAGGATGCGCCCCTGGCTGTCGATCGGGCATTCGAGTGCGCCCGACACCATGAACCTCTGCAGGGCCTGCACCTCCGGCTGCATCGAGGAGGCCTCGGCCAGCTGCTTCTCGAACTCGATCCAGCCCTCGTACGGGAAGAGGGCGGCGCACTCCGCCATGTTGGTGAGAATCGGCGGCCGCTCGCTCAGCCGCCGCAGCTCGTCCCGGAACGCGACCGGGACGCTCACTCGGCCCTTGGAATCGATGGTGTGGGTGAAGCGGCCGCGAAACATCGTTAGGATCTTCCCACTGGCCCAGGGTCATCGAGGATGTGCTTCCCACGTTTCCCACTTGACCCCACAATCCTCCACTGGATGGCCTTTTACTCCCACCTTCGGTTCGCGTCAACGAAAACTTGCAAATTTTTTTGGGTGCGAGGCAAAGATCTCGCTGCATACAAGAGCTGGTGTTAGAGCGGCGGAGCCGGCCCTAGATAAAGGGCCTCCTTCCGCGTGGCAGGGGCTTAGGCGGCGCCGAGATCGGGGAAGAAACGGCGGTGGACATCCGCCACCTGCTCCACCACCTCGCCGAGCATGCTCCCCGGAGGCGTTTCGGGTGCCGCGAGGATGGGGCGGGGCCGCGCGGCGAGAATCTCGTCCAGAACCGCTCCTGTCCCCTCGCGCAGACCGGTGGCGGAATAGCCGCCCTCGAGCAGCAGAACGAGCCGCCCTCCGCACAGATCCTCGGCGAGGGCCCGAACGATGCGGGCCATTTGTGCGAAGCCCTCGGCGGTGAGTTCCATGGACGCCAGGGGGTCGGCGCGGTGGGCGTCGAAGCCGCACGAGACGAGGACGATCTGCGGCCGAAACCGCGCCGCGACCGGCACCAGGATCCGGCGCAGTGCGCCGGCATACTCGAGGTCTCCGCAGCCCGCAGGCATGGGCACGTTGACGGTCGCTCCAAGGCCCCGGCCGCGCCCCGCTTCGTTCGCGTCGCCGGTCCCCGGGTAGTAGGGAAACTGGTGTGTGGAGAGGTAAAGGACGGAGGGATCGTCCTCGAACAGATGCTGCGTTCCATTGCCGTGATGAACATCCCAGTCGAGGATCAAGATCTTCTCGACGCCTTGCTCGGCCTGGAGGGCGCGCGCAGCGATCGCAACATTGTTGAAGAGACAAAAGCCCATGGCCCGGTCCGCCTCGGCGTGGTGCCCCGGTGGGCGGATGGCGGCGAATCCTGCGGCGGCGTCACCCCGCGCAACCGCCCGCGCCAGGTCGATGGCCCCGCCCGCCGCCAAGCGGGCCACCTCGAGGCTCCCCGCGGACAGGTACGTGTCGGGATCCAGGTGCGCGGGCGCGTGGCGAGCGGCCTCGTCCACCCGGGCCAAATGGCTGGGTCGGTGAACCCGGAGGATCTCCTCGTCCTGCGCGGGCCGGGCGCGCACGGACTCGAGCCGGTCCGCTCGCTCGGCGATCGCATCGCTCACCGCGGCGAGGCGCTCCGGGCATTCGGGGTGGCCGCGCGGAGCGCAGTGGTCGCGCAGGCGCGGGTCCTCCACGACGGCGACGCGGCGGTGGCTGGCGGCCATGGCCGAGGATGGTATCTGAGGGGGCAGCGCGCATCGACGCGCGAAACGCGCCGGGCGCGGTACGGCACGTGGCGGAGCACGAGTGGACACCCCGGCCAGGATCGCCATCACGGGCCTTGGAACGTGGATCGGCGCGCGTCTGGCCGAGCGCCTGCTCGCACACAAGAGTGGACTCAGCGTGATCGGCCTCGACATCCGCCGGCCGTATCGGCTCGAAGGGCGGATTCGATTCCACAGGGTCGACCTCACGGACCCGACGGCCGACGGCCGCCTGGCGGAGATCCTCGAGCGCGAGCGCGTCGAAGCGCTGGTTCATACGGCGTTTCGTCGAGAGCCGACACCAGACCTCGAATATGACCACGAACTGGAGACCCTCGGCAGCCTCCACGTCCTGCATGCCTGCGCAGCGGCCAAGGTCCGCCGCTTCGTACTCGCGTCGAGCACGATGCTCTACGGCCCCTGGCCCGACAATCCGAACTTCTTGACCGAGCAGCATCCGCTGCGCGGGCACCCGGATGCGCACAGCGTGCGCAATCGCGTAGAGGTCGAGTCGCTGCTCGCGGGCTGGACGACACGTCATCCCGATTGTGAAGTCACCGTGCTCCGGCCGTGCTGGATCATGGGCCCAAGCTACTGGGACCACGTCGTGCGCATGTTTGCGAGGCCGGTCGTGACGACGCTGCTTGGCTACGACCCCCTGCTGCAGTTTGTGCACGAGGAGGATTGTCTGCGCGCGTTCGAAGCCGCGACGCTCGGCAGACACCCGGGTGTGTTCAACCTGGCGGGGCGAGGGGTCTTGCCCCTCTCGACCGTGATCGCGCTCGCGGGCAAACGCAGCCTGCCCCTGCCGGTTCCCCTCTTCTATCGGATGCTGCACTATCCCGCACAGGGCCAGACCGGAGATCCGCCCGCAGGCTTCTACGACTACCTCCGCTATCTCTGGGTGGCCGACGGCGAGCGCGGCTGGAACACCTTCGGCGAGCCGCTCTACACCACCCGGGAGGCTTGGGTCTCGTTCGTGTCATCGCGCCGGCTGCGCCGCTATCGCTAAGAGGAGAAGACGTGGGTTTCGCTGGAGAGGAAGAAAGCGCCGGGGGTCACGAGCTCCGGCGAGCGCTCGACGCCCTGCGCGAGGAGATTCGCGCCCGTCTGCCTCGGTCCTCTGGCGAGGGCGTGGGCGGACCCGGCGGGCCCGACTGGATGGAGCTTTTCGACGAGCTTCGTCGTCGGGTCAACAGCTTCGGGATGTCCGAGCGTTCGGGCGAGGTTGACGAGTTCGGCATGGACGAGCTCGTCTTGCGACGGGCCGACCCCGTGCTCGACTTTCTGATGGATCGCTGGTGGCGCGTGGACATCCAAGGCGCCGAGAACGTACCGACGGCCAAGGGCTGCCTGCTCGCAGCCAACGGCTCTGGGCTTTTGCCCTACGACGGGCTCATGATCTCGCATGCGCTCGGCCGGGGACATCCCTTCGACGCGCGCCCGCGCTTTCTCGTGGCCGACTGGCTCATCACGCTCCCTTTCGTGCAGCCCTATCTCGCGAGGCTCGGGGGTGTACGGGCATGCCGCGAGAACGCGCAAAGACTCCTCGCCCAAGGGCGTAGGGTGGTCGCATTCCCAGAAGGCGTGAAGGGAGCCGCCAAAGTCTTTCGCGAGCGCTATCGCCTAAAGCGCTTCGGAAGGGGTGGCGTTGTGCGCATCGCGATCGAGTGCGGGGCGCCGCTCGTGCCTGTTGCGGTGGTGGGTGCCGAGGAGGCGCATCCCATTCTGTTCAAGGTCGAAACGTTGGCTCGGGTCGTGGGCCTACCGTTTGTCCCCGTAACGCCGACGTTTCCAGCCCTGGGTCCCCTC
Organism: Myxococcota bacterium; assembly: GCA_035489755.1. Taxonomy (GTDB): domain Bacteria; phylum Myxococcota_A; class UBA9160; order UBA9160; family UBA9160; genus UBA9160. Next base: position 35,994 of record DATGZK010000021.1, on the reverse strand, counting down.
GGTCTCGTGCCGCTGCCGTCCAAGTGGTCGATCCGCTTCGGAGAGGCCATCCCGCTCGATCACCTCGGGAGCGAAGCGGCCGACGACGAGCTGCTGGTCTCGCGGCTCACCGAGGAGCTGAGGGCGCAGATCCAAACCATGGTGGAGCAAGCCCTCCACGAGCGGCCATCGGTCTGGGGTTAGCGCGGCGGGTCCGGGGTTTCTCGAACGGGGCCCTTCGACGCTTCGCTGCCTGCGGACGAGCGCTTCGCTTCGAGCTCCTCGAGCGCGCTCCCCACTCGCTCGAGGTTCTTGTTGAGCAGCTCAATCTCCGATCGACGCGGTAGGTCGAGCATCCGGAGCACGCGTTCGAGGGCGTCTTGCAGCAAGCGCTCGAAGTCAGGCGCTGCATAGGCGATCCAATCTGTCAGGCGGGCGCTCTCCCGCTCGCGAGACCCGATAATGCGACGCACATTGCGCTGGAGACCCTCGAAGCCATCGGTGGCATCTCCCACGCCCTTGCGCAGCGCGCTGTAGAGGACATCTCCGCCGCGCTGGATCAGCTCGGAGAGGAGGGTCCCCGGTACCGTACGGTTCGTACGCTCGCTGTCGACCAGAATCTGCGAGAGCGTGACCGAGGTGATGTCCTCGCCCGTTTCATTGTCGATCACCCGAACTTCACGACCGCTCTCGATCAGTTCGGCAATGCCCTTGAGCGTGATGTAGCGACTGGTCTGTGTGTTGTAGAGCTTGCGGTTCGCGTAGCGCTTGATCAGGATGGCCATGGAGCTGACTCGCTTGCGTGCTGCGGCGTCGTGAAATGCGCAAAAGACGCTAGCACAGCGCGCGAAATCGGGTCATCCTTCGAGCGGTACGCGCTGGATCGCGCTGCGGCGTGGCTTGGCTTCCGAACGCGCGGCAGGTCGCGCACCGTTCGGCTCCCGGGTTCCGGTTTCCTCGGCCGCCGGCCGGCGAACTCCGAGCTCCCACAGCAGCTCCCGCACACCGAGGTAGGCGCGGAGCACGGCGCGTGCGTCGGGGTCCTGCGCCGCACGCTCTTCCCAACGGTCGATCTCGGCGTCGAGCGCATCGGCCACCGCGCCAAGAAGCGACGCTCCCTCGCCTTCGCCAAAGGCGCTCGCAACGTCATCGAGCGAGCGCGCCACAAGCGCGAGCCCGCGGTGGGCCTCCGCCGGCGTGCCCGTGGTCGCAAGAGAGGCCGCGTCGACGAGCGCGTGTAGCGCACACAGTGCTTCCGCCGCCGCGGCACGCCCGTGTTGCCGGGCACGTTCCAGCGCCTCAAGGGCGCTCGCCGGCGGCAAGGGATGCGCGCGGGGCGCCCTTTCTTCCCGACGCGGTGCTCGGCCGGCTTGCTTCGCTCGGTCTCCTGTGCCGCTTTGCGCTCGTTCAGCCAAGACTCGCCTCCGCTGGCGGCCGGACGAGCGCAGTCGCGACGCGGCTTACGCCCTCGAGGTCGTGGACGTCGTGAGGCAGCTCGGGCACGCGGCGCCAGAACAAACCCCGCGCCAGCGCGCTCGAGCGCAGAGGAGCGATGGTTTGCGTGTCGGAACGCACAAGCGAAGCGTAGGTCCGGATCGCCGCGAGCGCCGCCCGGGCGGCCTCCTGCGCCGGGTAGCTCGCGCCGCTCGAGGCCGCGAGCGCCTGTTCCAGTGCCTGGAGCGCGGCCGTCTCTTCCGTGCCCTCAGCGATCCGCGCCGGCGGCTCGCCGTCGCCTGGCCACATGCGGACGCGGTTCACCACGACGCCCGCCAGCGGCACGCCCGCCGCCTCGAGTCGTGTGAGCAGGAGCGCGGCATGCTGGACACCCTCGGCCGACGGTCCGGCGGCCAGCACGAAGGCGGAATCCGCTCCGAGCAGCAGCGCGCGCACCCGGCGCGCGCGCTCGCGAAAGCCCTCGGACATGCCCTCGAAGGCGAGCAGGAACTCCGAGATCTCTTCCAGGAACCCGAGTCCCGACACCCGCTCAAGCAGCTGCAGCACGCGCTGGGCGCTGCGCTGAAACAGGCGGAAGCCAAAGCGACCTGCGGCAAACGCCGGATGGAGCAGCAGCTGGACAAGCCGGCTGTCCAGAAAGTCGAGCAGGCGCTGGGGCGCCTCGAGAAAATCGAGAGCGTGTTGCGAGGGCGGGGTGTCCACGACGATGAGGTCGTACTCGAGGCGCTCGGAGAGCTCGAAGACCTTCTCCATCGCCGAATACTCCGCACTCCCCGCGAGCGCGTCGGAGACATGCTGGTAGATCCGGTTCTTCAGGATGACCTCGCGCGCCTCGGGGCTCTCCGCAAAGCGCTCGACGAGGTCATCGAAGCTGCGCTTAATGTCCAGCATCATCGCGAAAAGAGCCCCGCCACTGCTGACACCGAGGGCGGCGAGCGCGCCAGCGGGGATTGGCTTTGGCTCGTTGCCGAGCGCTCCAATTCCAAGGGCGTCGGCGAGGCGGCGTGCAGGATCGATGGTAATCACGAGGGCGCGGCGACCTTGGCGCGCGGCCTCGAGGCCGAGCGCGGCTGCCAGCGTGGTCTTGCCGACGCCGCCCGAGCCCACGCAGGTCACGATGCGCTTTTGCAGTACGAGCTCCGTAGGATTCCGCGGCATGCCGCTCACGCGGCCACCGCCACCGGCGTCGCCAAGAGCGGCTCCGCGAGCCGGCGCAGATCCTCGGGGCCGCGGATGCCGGAAGGGAGAAAGGGCAGGGGAACCACCGGAAGACCCGTAGAGCGCGCGATCTCATCCAAATACACACGATTGAGCTCGTAGCGGGAGCGCAGGTGCGCGGCGCACGCCGCGATCACCGGCGGCGGGGGGAGGCCCGGCCACCGGGGCTCGGCGGGGAGTCGCGCGAGCTGGACGTCAAGATCCTCGAGGCCCGGCGGGAAGGGCCGCGCGACCAGCGCATTCACCACGATCCGGTCCAGCGCGATGCGAAGTTCACCGCGAACCTTCGCGACGAGATCGGCGGTCTCGCGGGCCGGTAGCTCTTCGGCCAGCGCCACAGGCAGCAAGAGCGTGCGATCGCGATCCGCGATCATCTCTTCGACGAGCTCCGCATTGCGTCGCAGGGGCCCGGTGCGGACGGCCGAGACCACCACTCTCGGCACATCGAGGAAACTGATGCCGTGTCCCGTGGCGGGTGCGTCGACTACCAGCAGGTCAAAGCGCGGCGCCCCACGCGGGTCGCGCATCTGTTCGAAGTGCCAGACCTTGCCGAGCGTGATGAGCTCGCGCCAGCCCGGCGAGGCGTCCATCAGCTGGCGAAAAGCGCGGTTGCGCAGCACGAGTTCCACCGCGCTGCGCAGATGGAGCTGGAGGCCGAGGTACTCACCCAGTGCCGCGTAGGGATCGATGCGCATCGCGGTGAGCTGAGGCACGAGTTCGCGGCCCGCGTAGCCCACGGGCGGAGAGCCCGGCGCGATGAGGCGGGGGAGGTGCTCATCGCGCCCTACCTCGGCCACGAGGACGCGTTTGCCGCTCGAGGCAGCGGCGAGGGCCAGGGCCGCCGCAACGCTGGTCTTCCCGGTACCGCCCTTGCCCGTAACGATCACGAGGCGGCGCTCGAGCAGTGGGCGCAGGGCGGCCGCGGTCGGGAACTGCGGCGCCACTCGGACCCTCCGCGGTCGCCTCGGGTCCGCGGCTCAAGCGAGCTCGCCGCGCCGCCGAAACCCATGGGAGATCGCGCGCTCGGCGCGGTCCGACGCGCACAAGAGCACGCGGCGGCCGGCGAATGCGCTCGCCCACCCTAGCACGAGGCGCGGGGGCGGGCCCGACGGGAGCGGGCGAAACGAGGGGCGCATGATCGTCGCGTGCGAGCGTTGTCGCACTCGCTTCCAGCTCGACGATGCACGCGTGCCCGAGGGCGGAGTCCGCGTCCGCTGCTCGCGCTGCAAGCATGCGTTCTTCGTGATGCGACCGGGTGCCAGCAAGGACGATCTCATCCACGCCGCAGCGAGCGAGACGGCGCGGCGGCCGATGTTTGCACCCGGCCCCACGCACGATCTTTCGGTGGCGCTTCCTCAAGACGGCGATCTCAGCAGCGCGACCCACCAGTTTGGCGGACGCATCCCCCCGCAGCGCAGTGCTCGCTCCTCCGGCGGCGAGGGCTCTCCCACCTCGGCTGGCCAAGCAGGGGAAGATGAAAGCGACTGGCAGTTCAACGACGAGCGCCCGGCTCCTGGAACCGAGGCCGCCGAGAAGGGGTCTGGATCGACGCGCGGCCGCCAGTCGGAGAGGCCCCGGAGCGGTCGCAGCGACGTAGCGGTCTCCATCGACGAGCTTGGGAATCCCGAGAGCTGGGACTTCCTCGCCGCGAATGAGGCGCGCAGTGAAGGGGAGCCGGAGCTCGCCGCCGGGGAAACGGAGGGTGGCACTTCTCCTGCCGACCCAAGCTCGCTCGGCGCCGCAGCGCGCAAACCGCGGCAGGCGTCCGTCCGTCCGGTCCCGGTTGTACGCGGTCCAGAGCTTGCGGCGCGGCCCCTCTCGCGGCTTGCCCGGTTTGCCGGCGGAGCGCTGAGCGCGCTCTTGCTGGTTGCCCTTTCAGCGCTGAGCCTCGCACCCGGCAGCGCCCCGCGCGCTGAGCTCCCGTCCTCGCAGAAGGTGGGCGAACTCGCGCTTGAGGATCTTCAGGGGCGGCTTCTGGAAAATGCAGTTGCCGGGCGTCTTTTTGTAGTGTCGGGCCGCCTGCGCAATCCCAGCTCACAGCCGGTCAGCCTCGGCGCGACGGTGCGGGTCACGCTGCTTGGAACGCATGGCCAGGAGCTTGCTACGGCGACCGGGGTTGCCGGGCTCGCGCTCTCGGAGGCGTCCGTCCGAGAAGAGAGTCCGGACCGACTGCGAGAGCGACTGGCGACAAGTGCGGCGGCCCTCGCCTGGACTCCGGTCGCACCGGGCGAGAGCGTCGCTGTGGCTGCGGTGCTCGAGAACGTGCCCCTCGAAGCGCAGAGTTTCGCGCTCGCCGTGCAGCCCGCCGAACCTCCGCCGCCGCCTCCTCCTCCTTCGGTTGTCCCGGCGCCCGAACCCGCACCGGCTCCCCCGCCGCCGCCAACGCCGAGCACGGGCAAAGCCAGGCATGGGCGGCGCTGACCAAGGGGGAGGGACCGAGGGACCGCAAGAGCGCTGCGCTAGGGCTTGTGGCTCTTTCCGTCCGCGATCTCGTCCTTCTTCGGCGTAACGTCGATCTCATCCTGGCCGCTTAGCGCCGCCTTGAAGTTCTTGATCGCTTTGCCGAGGCCTGCGCCGATTTCGGGGAGGCGGCGTGCGCCGAAGACAAGGGTCGCGAGGAGAAGAATCAAGAGCAGCTTCGGAAGCCCGAACATGGACGAGACCTCCGTCCGCGAGCCGCGGACGCAGCCGCGGAAGGTGCCCCCCGCTCTGTGCGTGGTCAAGCCGAGGCGACCGAGCCTTGGGCTGTGGAAGTCCGCCGCCCCCCGAACCTAAACTCGCAGAATGTCGATCTTCAAAGCCTACGACGTCCGCGGTGTGGTGCCGAGCGAGCTCGCTCCTGACGCCGCCCATCGCATTGGCCGAGCCGCCGCATGTGTGCTCGGAGCCCGCTGCATCGTGGTCGGCCGCGATGCACGGGCGAGTTCGCCCGAGCTGAGCCGCGCCCTTGTGCGCGGCCTTTGCGAGGAAGGTGTCGACGTGGTGGATCTTGGCCTCGTGTCGACGCCGATGCTCTATTTCGCGGTGGAGCACCTCGATGCGGGCGGGGGCATCATGGTGACCGCATCCCACAACCCTGCCCAGTACAACGGCTTCAAGATCTGCCGCGAGCACGCGATCCCGGTCGGCGGCGCGAGTGGTCTTGTGGAAATCGGGAAGATCAGCGCCGCCCTCGACCCTTCGGCGGGTTCCAAGCCCCCCGGCCGGGTCACGGTGCTCGACCTTCGCGCCCCCTACGTTGAACACGTGCGCGTGCTGGCCCCGGCCGAATGTCCTCCCCTGCGCGTCGCCATCGACTGCGGAAACGGAATGGGTTCGGTCGGTCTCGTGCCGCTCCTCGAGCGGCTTCCCCTCGTGGTCGAGCGACTGTACTTCGAGCCCGACGGGACGTTCCCGAATCACGAGGCGGATCCCCTCAAGACCGAGAACTTGAAAGACGTGATCGCCGCGGTGCGGCGCCACCGCGCGGACCTGGGAGTCGCCTTCGACGGGGATGGTGATCGCGCGGTGTTTGTCGACGAGCGCGGAACGCCGGTTTCGTCAGACCGCATCACCGCCCTCTTGGCGCAAGCGCTGCTGCGCAAGCAGCCCGGAGGCCTCGTTCTCTACGACTTGCGTTCCAGCCGCTCGACGGCGGAAGCCATCGAGGCTGCAGGCGGCGTCGCGCAGATGTGCCGGGTGGGACACTCGTTCGTGAAGGCGATGATGCGAGAGAGCGGAGCGATCTTCGCGGGCGAGCTTTCCGGTCACTTCTATTTCAGGTTCACGCCCAGCCTCGTCGCCGACGACGGTCTTGCAGCGTTCGCGGCCGTGCTTGATCTGCTGGCGACCGCCCGCAAGCCGCTCTCCGCACTCGTTGCGCCGCTCGATCGCTACTTCGCAACGGGAGAGCTGAATCGAAAGGTGCGGGACGTGCCCGGCTTGCTTGCCCGCGTCGAGGCCGAGCACCGGGCGGCGAACGCACGCGAAATCTCGCACATGGATGGGCTTCTGGTCCGCTACCCGGACTGGTGGTTCAACCTGCGGCCCTCGAACACCGAACCCGTGCTGCGCCTGAACCTCGAGGCATCGAGCGAGCCCAAAATGATCGCCGAACGCGACCGCCTGCTCGCCCAGATGGAGGGAGCGACCGGCTAACCGCCAGTCTTCGCGCCCGTTGGGAGTTCGTTCGCGCCCTGTTGGAGCTCTTTGTTCCCGCCCTGCTGGAGCTCTTTGTCGATCACCTTGGCAAAAGCGTCGACCGGACGCGCGCCTGAGATCATGATGCCGTTCACGAAGAACGCCGGAGTGCCGGAGACCCCGGCGGCCTTGCCGGCTTCGAAGTCGGACATCACGACGTCCTTCGTCTTATGCTGGGAGACACACTGCTGGAAGGCGGTGCTGTCGAGGCCGAGCTCGGTCGCATAGCGCTGCAGGTCTGCATCTTCGAGCCCGCCCGAAAATAGCTTCTCGTGATAATCCCAGAACCGCCCCTGCTCGTCGGCGCACGCTGCCGCTTCGGCGGCCGGTCGCGCCCGCGGGTGCATTTCCAGGGGGAAGTGGCGATACACAAATCGTACCTGGTCCCGGTAGCGGTCCAGCACCTGCTTCACGGTGCTCTCGGCGCGGCGGCAGTACGGGCACTGGAAATCGCTGAACTCCACAATCGTCACGGGAGCGCCCTCGGGTCCCCGGGCCGGACCGCTCGCGGCGACCTTGACGCGAGGCTCCTCGAGCTTGATCACGACCTTCGCCTGCTCGCGCAGGCCGTTCAGGTAGTTGGTCCAGGCTTCCTGCTTCTTCTGATGTTCCAGGTGGTTGCGAATGGGGGCCGCCAGCTGCTCGAGCGTCTTGTCGCCGGCGCGGGCCTTGTTCTGTTCATAGAACGCGGAGACTTCCTCATCGGTGACCGCAGGCGCCTTGGCACTCTCCTGCTTCATCAGATCCTCGATCGTGACGCCCCTGCGCTTGGCCTCGTTGGCCACAAGCTGCTCGGCCAGCATGCGGTCGAGCGCATCCGAGCGCAGCTCGAAAAGCTCAGAAGGGTTCTTCTGAGCCACCTCGTGCTTGTAGAGATCCTCCTTGATCCAGGCGTCGAGCTCGGCGAGGGTCACGGGCTTGCCCGCCATCTCCGCGACGACCTGCCGACTCGGCGAGCTCATTTCCGGCGAAGCGCCCTCGCGGGCGGAGCACGCGAGCGAGAGCCCGCACAGCAGGCAGGCTGCGGCAGCGAGACGAAGGCGCGAGATCATGGAACCTCCTGGGTCGCGGGAGCACGTGCCGCCCTCAGGCTCGTGAGGGGCGCTGCGCCGACCGGGCAGCTCGCACGCGCGGTGGAGCAAACCCTAGCATAGGGTGCAGACGCGCCGGGCCCGCCACGACCTCGGGAGGAAAACAAATGGGGCCCTCCCGCAGGATCGGGGCGCTGGCGGAAGGTGCGCGGCTTCACCTCGAGGCTTGGCGGATGCTGCGTCGCGAGCGGGCCCTGTGGGGCGTGGCTCTCGTTCCCTTCGTGACATCCGCGGCGACCTGCACGGCCGCGCTCGTCGCTGTCATTGTCTATGCGGCACCGCTTCATGCGTTTGTCACGGGCTGGATGCCGATTGTTCAAGCGAACTCTTTGGTTTCGTGGCTCTGGGTGGCTCCGGCCCGGGCGCTGCTTGGGATTGTCGGCCTACTGCTCTTCCTCGCCGCGAGCGCGAGCGCCATCGTCCTCGCGTTCTTGAGCGCGAGTCTTCTCTCCGCACCGTTCCTCGATGCGCTCTCCCGGCGGGTGGAAGCTCTCACCCTCGGCAGGGTTGAGGTCGCGGGAGGGGGTGGGTTCGCCGGGCTCCTGCGCGACGGGGCGCGCGCGGCGCGCGAGGAGCTCCGCCGCACCGCCTTCTTTTTTGCTCTTCAGGGCACCATCGTCGTTGTGGGGTTCGTGGTGCCGGGCGGACAGGTGGTGGCCGCTCCCGCTCTCGTGCTCGTCACAATGCTCTTTCTCCCCTTGAGCTACGCCGCGTACACGCTGGATCGCCGCGGCGTGCCCTTCGCGACCCGACGTCGCTGGGTCGTCGAGCACGCGCCTGTGATGCTCGGCTACGGCGGGACCGCGTTCCTCGCCTTCCTCGTACCGGGCGTGAACTTTCTTTTTCTCCCGGTCCTCGTCAGCAGCGGGACGCTGCTCGCTCTGCGCTATCCGCCGGTTGTGTGAGGTTTCTCGGCGAGCAAGAGGTGGCGTTGCAAGAAAATCCACATCGCCTTTAGGGCCGCGCCCGGGAGTTCGGAGTGGCTGCAGTCGAACCAGGTGATTTCCTTGGGCTCACCGGCAGCGGCGAAGAGCGCTTCGCTGGCCGCCCGGGGTACCCGTTCGTCCCGCGATGCGTTCACGAACAACACCGGCCGCGGTGCGAAGCGGCCGATCCAGCGGGCGGGATCGACCTCGGAAGGACCGAAGCCCCCACCGCCGATTGCGAGCGCAGCGGCGCAGGGGCGAGGGTCAATGCCGCAGAAGGAAGCGCCAAGGATGGTTCCCATGCTGAACCCCGCGTACGCGCAGCGGCTCATCTCAAGTTCGGGGTGATCCTCCAGCGCATCGAGCGCACGGCGCAAATCGCCCACCGCCTGGTGCACGAACTCCACCCAAAGCCCGGAGACCCCATCGGTTCGGCCGAGCGCGGCGCTGATCTCAGCGAGGGCGCGCGCGGAGAGCTTCGCACTGGCTCGCTCGCCATGAAGGGGGAAGTCAATGGAGGCGACGGCTGCACCCCCTCGCACCCAGGGCCCCGCCGCCGCGTCAAGATAGGGGGAATCCTTTGAGCCTCCGGCACCGTGCTGCAGCAGGACGAGGGGAAACCTTCGTCCCGGGAGCGCCGGGAGCAGAAGCCGTCCCGGCACCCGGTCGCCACGACTTGCAAACTCAAACCGCTGCAGCCGCGTCCCGGCAATCGGCGGGTGCCCCGCGGGCTCCCCGAGCCAGACATCCAAGGGATCGCCGGGATCGCTTCCAAAAGCATCCGCGTTCATTGCGAGACCTTAACGCGGTCTATCGTGCGAGCAGCACCTTGCGCGCGCGGTAGAGATTCGACTTCACCGCGTCGACGCTTTTGTCTAGGTCGCGCGCGATCTCCTGAATTGGCCGGTTTTGTAAGTGGTGCAGACGGAAGAGATTCCACTGCTCACTCGAGAGCTCGTTGGTGACGGCGGCAGCCATCCGCGCCAGCCGCTCGGTGGCCTCGTAGGCCTCGAGCGGGTCGGGCTCGCGCCGGATGCTCGAGAGCAAGAGATCCACCCCCTCCATCTCGTCCTCTCCGAGGGGCACGGTCGGGTAGCGCTTCTTCTTGAACCGTCGGGCGAGTGTGCGACGGGTTAACCCGAAGACCCAAGCCACGAACGGCGCCTCACCGCGATAGGAATCGATCGACGAGAAGACATTGAAGAACACCTCTTGGGCGGTTTCTTCAGTGTCTGCGGGGTTGCGTAAGCGCTTTTCCAGATAGTGATAAATGCGATTGAAATAGCGGGAATACAAGCACTCGAACGCAGTTTCATCCCCCGCTAGGACGCGCTTTACGAGCCCTTCGTCCGTAGCCGGTTCGGCGGGGTCGCTCCAAGACAACTCGGCAGCAGCCAACACATGTCCTCCCCAGTCCCCAGGTCCATTCTCCCGATCCCCCGCCCAAAGGGCAGAGGCCCCCGTTTTGGGAGTGGCCAGGAGAGCTGGGGAGGTGTCAAAAATTGTCCGTCAAGGACAAGAATCGTCACCGGGCGGCCCTCAGGCCCCCTCGAACTCGGCCCGTTCGGCAGCGCTGAGGCCGAGCTGGGCGTCGGACAGTTCGCTGCGGAAGGGGGATGTCGTGCCCGCGCCTCGCGAACGGGAGCGGGGCCCAGGGGACGACGTGGGGGCCAGGCTGCCGGCGGCCCGCTCCAAGAGGACATCGACGCCGGCACCATTGCGGACCCCGCGGTAGGTCCAAAGCTCGACCGCGTCTCCAAGCGCTGCCGCCGCTTGGCAGGCGATCGCATCAAACGCCGTCCCGAGCAGCAGAAGCCGGACCTTCGCCTCGGGTCGCAGCCCGAGATTGGGAGCGAGCTGCAGCCAGTCTTTGAGCCGGGCGCCCACCCACGCCCGCTGCGCAACGCCGGTTGCGATGAGCTCGAGCTCCCGGCCCGCTGTTCCGAGGAGAATCACCGCCACCTGGCCCTGCGCGTCCACGGCGATCCAGTCGATCGTCGCTTCCGCTCCGAGCAGGTCCGCGGCGAGGATGCGGAGCGCCCCCCCGAACTCCGCCATCCGGGCGCGCACCCGCTCGTGCAGCTCGGCCCGTGGCAGCGATCCGAGCAGCTGGAGCTCAGCCACGACTGGCTTCCCGAGCAAGGTCCCCGAGCAGGAGCCCCGCCACCTCGCCGATCGAGCGGCTCGCGGCGGCTTGGGGGTGGGCGAGCCCCACGGCGTGACGGTTCAGAATGGAGCGGTACACGTGCAAGTCGTCGACGATGAGGCCATAGCTGACAAGGGCTCGAAAAAGGTGCCGCTCGCTCGCGGCTGTGAGCCGCGAGAAAGCTCCTCGCGCCTCCCCCACCGAGCGCACCCCGTGGACGGTGATCCCGATCGTCGAGATCGGGGCGACGGAGACAATGTGCTTGACCAAGGCGTACGTCTCGAGCAGATCACGCGCGTCCGGCGAGGTGAATAAGAGCACCCGGCCAAGCAGGCCGCCCGCGTCGGCCGTTTTGGGAAGCCATGCCGGCGGCAGTCGAACCAGCACGATGCCCGCGCCCGGGGGCGACTCGGCGCCGCGCGTTTGCGCTAGATCGGCTGCGGCGCGGGCAAGATCGGCCATTCCGTCGGCGAAGGTCAGGACGAGTTCGCTCCCCATGGGCCCGCGCCCCGGATCGGGCCAGAGCGAAGAGGTGTCTCCCGCCACCGGCGCGAGGACCGTGGCGCAGGCTCCTGCCCGCGAGATTTCCACGGCGAGGTTCCAGACGAAGGCGGCGCGCACCACGTCGCAGTCGCCGATCGGGACACCCACGATGGTATGGGCGGACACTCTCGCTCGGTGGCGCGGAACCGGGCTCGGGCCCTCCACTTCCGGCAGGAAGAAATGGAGCACGTCTTCGAGCGAACGCGGCACGGATGGACGGCCTGGCAGCCCGGGACGCACTAGCGGACGACCAAGAGCGAGTTGCGGCTTCCGCCCGGTCCCGGCACGGCCTGGGGATTCTCTGGGTCTTCCCGCCAAGATCCGTCCACGACGTACCGGTACTGGTAGGTCCCGGGTTCGAGTTCGAGCACCTTGGTCCACACGCGCGCATCACCCTCGGCTTCAACGTGCGAGCGCACACCCCGGTCCGGCACCCAGCCGTTGAAGTCGCCGGCGATCCGCACGTCCCGGGCCCCCTCGTCGCGGAAGCGCACGACGACCTCTCGCGTGGCGGGAGCGGGTCGATCCTGCGCCGCTCGCGGCGGCGCGTGCGCCGCAGCCTCCGCCAGCGTCTTCGGAGCGCTGGCGCGAACCTCGAGCGCGAGCGCTGCATAGTCGACGGCTCCGTTGGAGCTTGGAGCAAAACGCACGGCCGGGACGCCGCGCCGCGCGCACTCTCGAAGCTTGACATTCGAGCGGATCACCGCGTCGAAGCAAAGCTCACCAAACAGTTCGCGGATATCGGCGAGTGTCTCGCGCGCGTAGCGGGTGCGTCCGTCGTAGAGCGTGGGCAAGATCCGCACCTCGAGAGAGCGCCCGATTCGCTCGGTGAGCAGGCCGATCGTGTCGAGCAGCTTCTGGACGCCATGAATGGCGAAGAAGCTGGTCTCGAGGGGCACAATGACCTCGTGGGCGGCGCGCAGCGCGCTGAAAGTCAGCAGCCCGACGTTCGGCGGACAGTCGATCAGCACAAAATCGTAGGGATGGGGCAGATGGGTGAGCGCTGCCGCGAGACGCTCAGTCCGCGCCTCCGCGCGCTCAGCGGCGAGCTTCTGCTCGAGCGCAGAGAGCACAATCCCGCCCGGCGCAAGAGCGATTCCCGACGCCGTTTCGACGAGCACCGCACCGATTTGCGAGGTGGCCTCCGCGTCCGCAAGCACATCGTAGAGGTTTCGATCCACAGTCTCGGGGTCGATCCCGAGGGCAAGGGTGGCGTGTGCCTGCGGATCGAGGTCGACGACGAGCACCCCCGCACCGTCGGCCGCCAGGCAGCCCGCGAGGTTGACCGTGGTCGTCGTTTTCCCACAGCCGCCTTTTTGGTTCACGATTGCGATGATGCGCATGGACCCCCCCGCTCCCGGTACCGGAGAATCAAACTCGATGCACCCACCATTCCGGCTGGGGGACGCCGGACGAGCGTCGATCACGCGAGGCGCTAGGCCTGCTTCCTGCTTCGTGCGCTCAGTTCCCGGCCCCTGGCGCCCGCGCGTGGCTTGAATGCGGCGACGTCGTCTCTCCAGGCATCGATCTCGCGCACGAGCTGTGCGATTTCGAAGACCCACTCTTGCCCGGAAACCGCGTCAAACGCCGCTCCCTCGCGGAACACCAACACAACGTCACCCGTCGCCACCAGCACCAGCTCCGCGAGGGGTTGGTGGACGGAGGGCAGAATCTTACGTAGCGCTTGAATGCTGCTGCGGATGCGCTGGACAGAGACGCCCGCATCGATCAGTCGTCTCGCGGCCTTAAGAGCCACGAGGTCCTGAAAGCTGTACCGGTGATGCCCTCCCTCGGTAAGGGCCGATGGCCGCACGAGGTCGGTTTGCGCCCAATACTGGAGCTGGCGGCGGGAGAGCCCAAGGATCTGCGAAACATCGCGGGAGCGGTAAGAACGGCTGGTGTTATCGCGTAAGACGCTCGACACCGATCGACCCCCCAACCGGATCGGCCCAGCTGCACCCTAGACCCCGAGGGAGTCCGAAGTCAACCCCAAAACCCTGCGAAATTGTGGCATTCGGGTCCTTTGCAGCAGCGGCTGGGTAAAACCCGGGGTCGCGCATGCGGTTTGCCGCAACGTCGCATGGCTCTGGCGCGTAGGGTAGGTTGCAGTCGTGGCAACCCCGGAAGAAGAAGGGCGCTTGAACCCTGAGGCCGCTCCCGAGCGGCCCCGGACCTTTGTGGAGGACCCCGAAGGGCGCCGCCCCTTCATGCGCGGAATCATGATTCACTCCCTCCTCGCTCGGGGCATCTCCTTCGAGGACGCCTTCCGCACCGCCAATGAGGTCCGCGAGCGCGTGCGGGGACGCCCCATGGTGACCCGCGAGGAGCTCGCCAAGTCGGTCCGCGAAATTCTCGGGGAAGGCGCCCTTTCCGAGGAAGGGCGCGCCCGCCCGGGACCGGAGGCGATCGTGGTGGGGGGGCACGGCAGAAAGCTTCCCTTCTCCAAGGGCATCCTGTCTCAGTCTCTCCTTGCCGCGGCCATCGAGCCCAACGACGCCTTTGACGTCGCGCGCGAGATCGAAGGACAGCTCCGGGCACGTGGGGTGCGGGAGATCGAACGCGGAGAGCTGCGGCGGATTGCCTTCGAGACCCTCCGCAAGCGGATCGGGCCGCGCATCGCGGAGCGCTACCTCGCCTGGCGGCGCTACCAGGAGCCCGAGCGCCCGGTCATCCTGCTGCTCGGCGGAGCCACCGGGGCAGGAAAGACTTCGCTCGGTCTCGAGGTCGCGCACAGGCTCGGCATCCAGCGCGTGTTGTCGACGGATTCGATCCGCCAGATCATGCGGATCATGCTCTCCGCCGAGCTGGTTCCCGCAATTCATCGCTCGTCGTACGAGGCCGGCGCTCCTGCGGCCGCACCCGGCGAGGATCCGGTGATCGAGGGTTTCCGCGCCCAGGCCGCGACCGTCGCGGTGGGCGTGCGGGCGATGATGGACCGGGCGGTGGCTGAGAGCTCGAGCATGATCCTGGACGGAGTTTCCATCGTTCCCGGCATGATCGACCTTAAGCCCTACGAGCACACGGCGCACGTGATCTTTCTCGTGGTGGCGACGCTCTCGCCCGAGGCCTACCGCAACCGCTTCGCCGCGCGCGAGCGGGATGAGATTCACCGGCCCCAGCACCGCTATGCCGAGCACCTCGATCCCATTCTCCGGATCCAGGAGCACTTCCTCGAGCTCGCGGACCGCTACAACATTCCGATCGTCGACAACGACAACTTCGACCGCTCTGTGCTTTCGATCGTCCGGCACGTCACCGAGTCGCTGCGGAAGAAGGTCCCCTTCGATGTGGCCGAGCTGCTATAGCCTGTGGTCCTGGGCGGCGCTTTTTTGTGCTGCGCTGCTTTTGGGCTGCGCCACAACGCTCTCGGTGGATGAAGAGCGCAATCTCGGCGCCGAACTCGATGCCGAGGTGCGCAGCGAGGTGATCTTCGAGCCCGATCCGGTGATCTTGAAGTACGTGCAGAAGATTGGGAATGAAATCGTTCGCGCTGCGCCGCCGCAGCCCTACCAGTTTCGTTTCAGGGTGGTGGACGACGATGAAATCAACGCCTTTGCCGGTCCAGCGGGCTACGTGTATGTCCACACCGCGATTCTGAAGAAGGCGCGCAACGTGAGCGAAGTGGCGGGCGTCGTGGCGCATGAGGTCGGTCATGTGGTGAAGCGCCACGTCGCGCAGAACTACAACCGCGCAAAAGATGCGAACATGCTCAAGGAAGCCGGTGTGGTCGCTGCCGCCCTCGTGGTGGGAGGACCTGTGGCAAACCTCGCGAATCTCGGTGGCGGCCTCGCGGCCATGGCTTATGTGAACTCCTTTGGACGCGAGGCCGAGACAGAAGCGGACGCATTCGCGGTCGAGGTGCTGCCGAAGGCGGGCTATGACCCAGAGGGTCTTGTGACTTTCTTTCAAACCATCCAGCGCGAGTACGGCAACAGCAGCCTGTCCTTCCTCGAGAGCCATCCCGCGCCGAGCGACCGGATCGAAGCGGCGACGAGGCTGATTCGAGCCGAGTCGCTACCCCCGGACCTGAGTGAGGACGATGGCGGAGAGCTCGAGATCATCCAGCGACGGATCCAGCTCCTCGAGCAGGAGCGAGCGCACCACCGCACGCAGCAGCGCTGAAACCGAGTTTCGAAGGAGCCCCCATGCCGACCCCGCCCCCCACCGCACGGACCCTCGGAGACCTCCGGGCGGCCGGAATCTCGACGCGCCGGCTGCGCGAGGAGATGCGCGCGAATCTCCTGGCCCGCCTGCGGACCGGGGAGAAGCTATTCCCGGGAATCCTCGGCTACGACGAATCGGTGATCCCCGCCGTGGAAAATGCACTGCTTTGCGGGCATGACCTGATTTTTCTCGGCGAGCGTGGCCAAGCGAAGTCGCGGCTCATTCGCGCCCTGGTGGGACTCTTGGATGAGTGGATCCCCGCCGTCGAGGGCAGCGAGATCGCAGACGACCCGTTCGCGCCGGTCTCCGCCTACGCGCGTGCGCTCGTGGCCGAGCGCGGCGACGCGACCCCCATTGTCTGGATCCAGCGCGAGGAGCGCTATACGGAGAAACTCGCCACCCCCGATGTCTCCATCGCGGATCTGATCGGAGACGTGGATCCCGTGAAGGTGGCCCGCGGCGCCACGCTGGCGGATGAGCTCACGCTCCATTTCGGTCTCCTCCCGCGCACCCATCGCGGCATCTTTTGCATCAACGAGCTCCCAGACCTGCCCGAGAAGGTGCAGGTCGGGCTCTTCAACGTGCTCGAGGAGCGCGATTTCCAGGTGAAGGGGTACCGCGTCCGACTGCCCCTCGACGTGCTTGTGGTCGCCAGCGCCAATCCCGAGGACTACACGAGCCGGGGCCGCATCATCACGCCCCTCAAAGACCGCTACGCGGCTCAGATCCGCACCCACTATCCTGCGACCCGCGAGCTCGAACTCGCGATCGTGCTCCAAGAGGTGGAGCTCCCGGCGGCGGACGGAATCAGCGTCCACGTCCCGCGCTTCATGCAGGAGATCGTCGCGGAGATCACGCTTCAGGCGCGGAAGAGCCCAGACGTATCCCAAAGCTCGGGCGTCTCGGTGCGCACCTCGATCGCCAACTACGAGACCCTCGTGGCAAACGCGCTGCGCCGCGCGATCCGCTTGCGCGAGGGTGAGGCGGTACCGCGGATTTCCGACCTGCCCGCCCTCGAACCCTCCACACTCGGCAAGCTCGAACTCGAATATGCAGGCAAGGAGCGGCCGGAGTCGGAGCTCGTGACGGAGCTGTGGAGGCGGGCGGTCAAGGTCGTGTTTGACGAGCATGTCCCGCTCGAGGGGATGGCGGGGGTGATCGAGTCGTTCCGCCAAGGCTGGAAGGTGGAAGTCGCTGCGGACATCGCCGCAGGTGAGTACCTCGAGGGCCTCGACGAGATTCCGGGACTGCGCGACGGAGCGGCCAGGCTGGCGGGGGGCGAGGAGCCCGCACGTGTCGCGTCGGCCATCGAGTTTCTGCTCGAGGGTCTGCACCTCTCCAACCATCTCAACAAGACCGTGCGGGAAGGGCGCACGTTGTTCGCGCGCGCATGAGGGTGTGGCGCTACAGCCGATGGGATGGCAGCCAAAGCGAGTTCAAGCTCGACGCCGAGCGCGCACTCGAGGCCGTGAGCGACTTTCTCATGGAAGGCGTCGACCTCGATCAGGCGCTCGAATGGATGCGCCAGCTCGGCTTCGAGCTCGCAGGCCAAGAGTTTCGCGTGATGGGCGTGGAGGAGCTGCTCGAGGAGCTCCGCCGCGAAGAGAAGTCGCTCCAGGAGCGCTATCGCCTCGACAGCGCGACGCAAGAGCTCGAACGGCGCCTCGAGTCGATCCTGCGCCGAGAGGAAGCGGCGCAGCGTGAAACGTTCGGCCTCGAATCCGCCCGCCTCAACGCGTTCCTCGAAAAACGCCACGCCGAAGCGGGCTCGCTCTCCGAGCGGATCGAGCGATTTCGTGAGCACGAGTTCGCGGACGACGAAGCGGGGGAGGAGTACCAGCAGCTGCTCGCCGAGCTCGAGCGGCTAAAGGCCCTGGAGAAATTCCTGCGCGAGCGCGGCAAGCAGTTCCGGGGCGGCGAGGCCGCCGACTATGAAACGGCGCAGCAGATTCGCGAGCGGCTCGAGGCACTTGAGCAGCTGCGTCGCAGCATCGCGTCGGGCCAGTTTGAGTCGCTCTCGCCCGATGAGCTGCGCGAGCTCCTGTCCGAGAACGCCGTGCGTTCGATCGTGCTGCTGCGAGATCTCGAATCCACCCTTCAGCAAGCCGGCTACGTGCGTCTGCGGGGGGGAAAGCTCGAGCTCACGCCGCGCGCGATTCGCAGGCTTGGGGCGAATGCGCTCGCGGAGGTGTACGGCGCGATCAAGAAGAGTCGGCCCGGTGGGCACGAGACCACCGACCGCGGCGTCGCGATGCCGCGACCGGATGAGACGCGCCCCTTCGAGTTCGGCGACCGGCTCGATCTCGACATCGTGCGCACCCTGCTCGCGGCGCTCCGGCGTCGCGCACGCGCAGCAGCGCAGCGGGCCCCCGAGCTTCCGATCGAGCTCGAGATCGACGACTTCCAGGTTCGGGAGTCCGACTACACCACGCAGACGACGACGGTGTTGCTGCTCGACATGAGCTGGTCGATGTCATGGGCCGGGCGCTTCCCCGCTGCAAAGCGGGTCGCGCTCGCGCTCGACCACCTGATCCGCACGCGTTTTCCCCGAGACCATTTCTTCGTGGTCGGCTTCTCCACGCGGGCCCGGGAGCTGCGCATTGGTGAGCTGCCCGAGGCCGCCTGGGATATGGGGGATCCCTTCACCAATCTGCAAGAGGGGCTCATGGTGGCGGAACGTCTCATTGCGAAGCATCCGTCGGCGAGTCCCCAGGTCCTCGTGATTACCGATGGGCAGCCCACCGCATACTTCGTCGGCAAGGAGCTTCGCGTGGAATGGCCCATGGGGTTCGCCGGGATCTCGCCGCGCGCGGCCGAGGAGACGCTGCGCCAGGTACGCCGGATTACGCAGCGGAGCGTCACCATCAACACCTTCATGCTCGACCGCGCTCCCGAGCTCGTCGGCTTCGTGGAGCGGATGACGCGCCTGAATCGCGGCCGCGCTTTCTTCACCGCGCCTTCGGAACTCGGGTCGTTCTTGATGGTCGACTACCTGGCGGGTCGCCGGAAGCGGCGGAGCTAGAGGTGGGCGGCGGAGGCTTCGTGCGCCGCCTTGCCGCCAACGCCGCCCGGGCGGCGCGGCAGGGCTTCGCCCGCCGTCACCTTTCGAGGGATGGCGGTCTTTGGCTCGACGTGCGCATCGGACCGGGGCTCCAAGAGCTGCGCCCGACGGCACTTCCGTTCGCCCCGCCGGGGGGCGCAGGCCTTTTGGATCTGCTGCGGACGCTCCAGTGCGCAGCCGAAGACGGTCGCGTGGATGGCGTGCTGCTGCGCTTCGAGGGCGCTGCGCCGGGGTTGAGCCAAGTGCTCGCCCTGCGCCGCGCAGTGGAGGCCATTCGCGCAAGCGGTAAGCCCGTCGCCGCCTACGCCGACGCGCTGGGGATCGCGGAGTACTGGATCGCGAGCGCCGCATCTTCGATCTGGTTGCCCGAGTCCGGCGCCCTTTTTCTCGTCGGCCTGCGCGCCGAGAGCACCTTCGTGCGAAGCCTGCTGGAGCGCTTTGCGATTGAACCCGAGATCCTGCGCCTCGGTGCCTACAAAAGCGCGGCCGAACCCTTCACACGCGAAGGCATGTCTCCCGAGCAGCGCGAGCAGTTGGAGGCGCTGCTCGACGATTTCTACACCGGCTTGGTGGAAGCGATTGCAAAGGGCCGCGGACTTGCGCCTGAAGCGGTGCGGTCGCGGATCGACGCAGGCCCTTACCACGCAGTGGCGGCACGGGAGGCGGGTCTGATCGACCGATCTCTCTACCCCGACGAGATCGAAGACGCGCTCGCAACGCTCACGCCGGGTCGCGCGGCGGACGACAAACGACCGGTTCGCCTTGCTCCGGCTGCGAGCTACCTCGCGTTGCGCGCGGCAGATGTGGGCTGGCGCCCGCTGCTCTCCGACCTGCCGCGCATCGCGTACGTGGTCGCGAGTGGACTGATCCGCAGGGGAAGTGGCGCCAGGGGCATCGGGAGCGACGCATTTCGGACTCTGCTCGAGCGCCTCGCCAAGGACGACGGTGTCCGAGGCATCGTGCTGCGCGTCAATAGCCCCGGCGGCGACGGGCTGGCCTCGGATCTGCTCTGGCGCGCGGTCCGAAAGGCCAGGCAGAAAAAGCCTGTCGTGGTCTCGATGGGTGACGTTGCCGCCTCGGGTGGCTACTACGTCGCCTGCGGCGCGGACGCGGTCTTCGCCGAGGCGACTACAGTGACCGGCTCGATCGGCGTTGTGGGCGGCAAAGTCAACCTCTCGGAGCTTTACCGCCGCGTCGGCATTTCGAAGGAGGCGGTCGAACGCGGCGCCCGCGCGGGGATGCTCTCCGAATCCCGTGCCTTTACTGCGGACGAGCGCGCCGCCCTGCGCGGCGAGCTCGCCCACGTCTACGACACGTTTGTGCGCCGCGTCGCGGAGGGTCGCGGCATCGAGCCCGCCCAGGTGGAGCGCGCGGCTGGCGGTCGGGTCTGGAGCGGGCTGCGGGCGCAGGCGCTGGGATTGGTGGACGCGATTGGGGGCCCGCTCGAAGCCCTGCGCGAGGCGCGTCGGCGGGCGGGCCTGGTCGAAGGCCAGCGCTGGCTCCTGGAGCAGCATCCCCGCCGCGCGCGCCTGCCGGGGCTGCGCGCCCTAGTCGCGCTTGCCCTCGGCCTGCCCCTCGATCCGCGATGAGCCGTGGCCTGCGCTTCGATATGCCGGGCCCGGATTGGCGTGTGTGCGAGGAAGACGTGCGCGCAAAGGGCTGGAGCGAGATTTTTGCGCGCGACGTGGACCCAGCGCCCCCCCTCGTGGTGGAGATCGGATTCGGGCGCGGCGAGTTCTTGTTGGAGCTGGCCGCGCGCGCACCCCAAGTGGCGCATGTCGGGGTCGAGTACTCGTTCAAACGGGTGCTCAAGGTGGCGCGCCGCCTGGCGCGCACGCCGCTGCGCAACGTGCGTCTGCTCGAGGCGCGGGGTGAGCTCCTCGTCGAAGAGCTGCTGCCCATGGGGTCGGTTTCCGTCTTTTGGATCAATTTTCCGGATCCCTGGCCGAAAAAGCGCCACGCGCGCCGCCGGCTCGTACGGCCCTCCTTCGTGAGCGCTCTTGCGCGCCGGCTCGCGCCGGGCGGCCGCCTCGAAGTCGCGACCGACGACCGGGCCTATGCCGAGGAGATCGACGCTGCGCTCTCGGGGGAGCCGCTGCTCGAGAACGCCCTCGCGCCCGAGCGCTTCCTGGGCGATATCGCGGGCCGCACGCCGACGGCGTATGAGCTCGAGTGGCGCGCGGAGGGCCGGCCGCTCCACTTCTGGACCTACCGCCGGACTTCACGCACCCTTGCGCCGTGAGCTGCGACCTCCGGCCCCACCTCAAGGACTATCCGCTCGAGGAGCTGCGCGTTCGCTTTGAACGTGCGGGGGTCGCGCCCTATCGCGCGCTGCAGGTGCACCAGTGGCTCTATGGACGCGGCGTCGACGACCCCCATGCCATGACGGATCTCGGCGAGGACCTGCGCTTGCGCCTCGCCAGCGAATGGCGCACGCGCGCTCTCGAGCTCGAACAGCTCCAGCGCTCGACCGATGGCACGCTGAAGGGCCGGCTGCGCGCCGCGGACGGGGCGATCGTCGAGGCGGTCGCAATCCCCGAGGACGACCGCACCACGCTCTGCATCTCCACGCAGGTCGGCTGTCCCCTTGCCTGCTCGTTCTGCGCGACTGGCGCACTTGGGTTCGAGCGCAATCTCTCCACCGCGGAGATCGTCGACCAGCTCGTGCGGATGCGCGCCGTGCTGGACCCCGGCCGCCGCATCACCAACGTGGTCTTCATGGGGATGGGGGAGCCGCTGCTCAATCTTCCCGCCGTGCTCCGGGCGGTGCGGATCCTCATGCACCCGAAAGGATTCAGCTTCGCGGGAAGACGCATTACGGTGTCAACCGCGGGCGTGGTTCCGCGTCTTCGGGGGCTGCTGGAGGGCGCTCCCGTGAACCTCGCGGTCTCTCTCCACGCCACCACCGATGAGGTGCGCGATGTGCTCGTGCCGCTCAACCGGCGCTTCCCTCTTGGCGAGCTCATGGCGGAGCTGCGCTCGCTTGAGCAAGTGACGCCCCGCCGGCCGGTCTTCTTCGAGTACACCCTCATGCGGGGCGTGAACGACACGCTCGACGACGCATGCCGTCTCGTCCGGCTCCTGCAGGGCCTGCCCTCGAAGGTGAACGTGATTCCGATGAACCCCCATCCCGACGCGCCTTACCGGCCTCCGGAGCCCGAGGTGGCAAGCCGCTTCCTTGGCGAACTCGCCCGGGCCGGCCTCACCGTCACGCTGCGGCGCAGCCGTGGCGCCGATATCGACGCGGCCTGCGGTCAGCTCGCCGCGCGCGAGGCCGTAGAGGTTGCGGCGGAGTGTTCAAGGCCCTAGCAGCCCGGGCCGACAAGAGGCTGAGGGAGTCCGCGCGCCATGCTCTACGCGGTTGGCGATATCCATGGCGAGCGGGAAATGCTCGACGAGCTGCTCCAGCTGCTCCCCCTCCGGCCGGAGGATCGTCTGGTGTTCCTCGGCGACTACGTCGATCGTGGACCCGACGCGTATGGCGTGGTGGAGCGCCTGCTCGCACTCCGGAAGGAGCGCCCCTGCGTTTTCCTCTTGGGCAACCACGAGTCGATGCTGCTCGACTTTCTGGGCTGGGAGGGCCCCGCGTATTTCGGTGGCGACGCGTTCCTCGCAAACGGCGGCGCGAGGACCCTCGCGAGCTACGGCTACTTCGGGGCGGCCCGTCCCGACCCGAGGGACTTTAAACTCCCGCCCCCCCACGCGGAGTTCTTTCGCGGCCTTGAGCTGCATCATGTGGAAGGCGACTATTTGTTCGTGCATGCCGGGCTGGGTCGCGAGCAGCTGGTGCAGAACGACCTCGCCTACGCCCTGCGCCGCGCCCGTCCAGAGGATCTCTTGTGGAACCGCTCAACGGGCGAGCTGCCTCACCGGCTCGGCGTGACGATCATCTACGGTCACACGCCGCAGCCCGACTTCAGCGTGCGCTGGAATCCCCCATTTAGCGTGGGCATCGACACCGGCGCGGTGTATGGGGGGCGACTCACGGCAATCCGGCTGCCGGACGAGACGCTTTTCCAGGTCTAGGAGGCGTGCGGCTGCGGGCTGGACCTCCGCGCCCGGAGGGAACGAAGCGCGCTCTGCCTCCTGTCGTTCCCGTAAATCTAGTCGGCGTCGGAATCATTGAAGCAATTCGGCACCCAGTCTCAAGAGAGACTCTCGGATCTGCTGCGGCAACGGTGGCACGTGGGACAAAGCGCCTCGGGCTCCGTTGCGCCGCCTGACCGCGCGGAAAGATCCCAAGCGCTCGGCAATCCGTGGGATACTCTGTGCTCCGGCGTGTGAGGGCGGGACGATGGCGCCCCGCCCAACCACACACGAACAACCGCGGCGGCCCTCGATCTTCCCGCCCCCCACGTCGGTTCGCGCTTCCCCATCACTTCGACACGCTTGGGCAGAGCCGCCATGCTCGATTACCTGCAGTACGAGATTTGGTGCCCTTACTGTGGCCACCGTGGATACCAGCAAGTCAGGTGGCTGCTTAAACATCCGCAGTTCCTTTGTCCCGAGGGCTGCGGGGAGACCATCTCGAGCCCCATCGTAGACTTGTCGGAGTTCATTCCAGTATCCATGCGTTCTTGCAACGACCTCGACCTGAGTAACTGGGAGCCAAAGGAAACGAGGCGAGCAGCGGCAGACCGAACGTCCGGTCCCGATCGAAAGGCGCGCGGAAAGACGCCCCGCGGCCGCGTTCACCGATAGTCCGCGCTTCACGCGGGCCGCGCGGCTCGGGCTGCGACCGGCGCGCCGGCCACGTTCCGACTACTCCGTCTTGCCGGCGTTGAGAGCGCTGAGCCCCGGCGTCGTGAGAGTGGATGCTTACGGGGAAGAAGCACCTCTCGCTTCTCGCTCTCCGCCGGCCTCACCCGCGCACCCTTTCGAGAAACGCCCCAGCCATCCCGCGGCCAACTCCGCGTCGCGGCAAAGGTCGCGCACTGCAACCTTCGCCCAGCGACAATCGGTCGTTTCTCGAAGGGGGCGACGACTGCTCGAACAAGGCGGCGCCGCTGCGTCGGCACGGAAGCGTGAGTTAGCGGGTCCGTTAATGACGGTCGGGGCGGTCTTGCTGCACAGCGTGACTTTGCCGCGTCAGCGTCAGGTCCTGGAGCCAGCGAGAGTTGTGTGCGCGGCACCAAGCGCTCAGCGCGAAGGCCTCGCCGGCCAGCTCCCGCAGGAGATAGGCGGTGAGGCTTAGCTCTCCGCGGTCGGCGCAGGCACTCAGCAGCGGCGGCTGGGACGTCACCGAGTGGAGCGAAGCGCCGATCGCTGAGCGCATAGCGCCATTCGGAGGGGCCGCGCGTCCAGTCTTGCGACTCACCGAAAATAGTTTATAAAGAACGAATGCTCGTTTTTCAAGCGCATGCGGTCGGTCGGTGACGCGAAAGAGCGCGAGCCGTACGGCGGAGTTCATGGCGCTCTTCCGTGCGATCGAGACATCCCGCCGACCGGCTGGGACGCGGCTGTTCGTCGATCAACTGGCACGCGGCTTCCTCGGAGGTTCGCTGGGCGTCGTCGCCGACCTCTTCCGTCTCCCCTTGCTCGGCGCAGCCGTTGAACGGGTGATCGATCACAGATGGCCGGGCGCGCGGACCTCCGGGGTGGCACGCACGCGCTTGATCGACGATGCCATGAAAGATGCACTTAGGGACGGCTTCCAGCAGTTCGTGATCTTGGGCGCAGGCTTCGATAGCCGCGCCTACCGGCTGCCCGGCTTGGCGAGCACCCGCGTGTTCGAGGTCGACCATCCCGCCACGCTTGCGATGAAGAAGGAGCGGCTCGACGCGCTCCTCGGTGCGCTCCCGCGTCACGTCGCATTCGTCGCCGTCGATCTCGATGGTGAAGATCTCGCGCATGCACTGGAAGGTGCCGGCTTCGAGCCACGTTCTCGCTCGTTCTTCCTGTGGGAAGGCGTCACCAACTACCTCACGCCCGGCGCAGTGGATTCCACGCTGCAGTTCGTTGCAGCAACGGGGGTGCCGGGGAGTCGAATCCTCTTCACGTATGTCCATCGCGGTCTTCTTGACGGCTCCAAAGTCTTCGCCGGGACGAAGCACTTGTTCGCGACTCTCAAACGATCGGGGGAACCATGGACCTTCGGGCTCGAGCCCGCCGAGCTGTCTGCGTACCTCGAGGAGCGCGGTCTCGAGCTTGTCTGGGATCTCGGGGCCTCGGACTACCGTGCGCACTACATGGGTCCGGCCGCCCGTCGCATGGCCGGCTACGAGTTCTACCGTGCGGCGATGGCCGAGGTGCGGGCGATCGGCTCGGCTTCTGCTGGAGCGACCGGAGCCGGCGCGCAACCGTGAGCGACAGGGAATAGCGAGATGCCGAAGGTCAGCGAATCACACCTCAAAGCCAGGCGCGGCCAGATTCTCGCCGCAGCTGGCGAATGCTTCGCACGCGAAGGCTTCCATCGCGCGACGATGCAGGACATCGTCCGGCAGGCCCGGCTGAGCCCTGGAGCCATCTACCGCTACTTTGCCAGCAAGGACGAGATCATCGACGCGATTGCGGCGGAACGACACGCTCGAGAGGCGAAGCTCATCGCTGCTGCACGCGGCCGCGGCGACACTGGGGCGGCACTGCGCCGCCTCGCCCGTGATGTCTTTCTCTCTCTTCGCGACCCCGCGGAGCGCGACCACCGGCGCATCGGTATCCAGATGTGGGCCGAGGCTCTGCGCAGACCCGCGATCCTGTCGATCGTCCGCCGAGGTGTGGACCAGCCGCGGGCGCTGCTCGCCGACATCGTTCGCCGAGCTCAGGCTCGAGGGCAGATGTCCGCGCATCTCGATCCAGACGCCGCCGCGCGAATGGCGATCGCGCTTTTCCAGGGGTTCGTCCTCCAACAGGCGTGGGACCCCAAGGTGCGCGTGGAACCCTTTCTTAAGGCGATCGAGGCGACGCTCGAGGTCTTGCTGTCATCGCAGGACGGGGCGCAGACCCAGCCTCAGCCGGCGCGGTCCGGTTCCGGCAATAGGAGGTCGGGGCGTCGTGGTTACTGAGACGATCGTCGACCAGAAGCCCGCGAGATACGCCGGGGGACCCGGTCTCACCTCGCCGAGCTCTCGAGCGCGGAGTACGAATGACCTTTCCGGACGGTGATGCTATTGCGACCGGAGTGTGCGTCCAGTTCCTCGGCTCTGGGGATGCGTTCGGCAGCGGCGGACGCTTCCAAACGTGCCTTTTGCTCCGCGGTGCGGGACGACTGTTCCTCATCGATTGCGGTGCTTCATCGCTGATCGCGATGAAGCGAGCGGGCGTGAGTCCGAGGGAAATCGGCTGCGTCGTGCTGAGCCACCTACACGGCGATCACTTTGGTGGCATACCATTCCTGATCCTCGACGCGCAGTTCGGCCGCAGAACGGAGCCACTCGTGGTCGCTGGCCCCCCTGGAGTTCGCACGCGTGTGGAAGCGGCGATGGAGGTACTTTTCCCCGGCTCCTCGGCCGTTAAGCGACGTTTTGAAGTGGAGTTCATCGAGCTCCAGGACCGCCTTGCCGCTGGAGTGGGCGCCGCCACCGTGACGCCGTTCCTCGTTCAGCACGCTAGCGGCGCGCCTCCCTACGCTCTGCGCGTCGAGTACAGCGGTAAGATCCTCGCCTACTCGGGCGACACCGAGTGGACCGAAAGCTTGGTGGAGGTCGCGCGCGGCGCGGATCTCTTTGTCTGCGAGGCATACACTTTTGAGAAGAAGATCAGGTATCACCTCGATTACCGCACGATCGTCGATCGGCGCGCCCAGCTCGAATGCCGCCGTCTACTTCTGACACACATGACCGAGGACGTGCTGCGCAGGCTCAACGAAGTCGAGTTCGAGTGCGCGTCTGATGGGCAGACAGTTTTCTTGTAACCCGAGGGCTACCAGGCCAAACAAATCCTCGAGCGCCTCGCCGGCCAGCTCCCGCAGGAGCCAAGCGCTCAAATCTGCCTCGCCGAGCGCCAAGCGCGACGCGCATCGCTGTCCAAGCGCTAAGCGCCGCGCCAACGTGGGCCCGCGTGCGGCCAAGCGCTTAGTCGCGGCGCGCCAGGAGGACTCAGCGCTGAGCACACGGACCGCCCCGGCAGTGTCTACGTCCGCGACGCGAGATAGCGCAGCGTCACGTGTACGACGGCTGCAGATCCGGCGCCCAGCGCTCGATCCAGGCGCGCACACGCGCTTCGTTCTCGGCGGGAAAGACGTCACTTAGCCGGATGATCAGCCCGTCGCGATACTGCGCGATCATCTCGATGTGCAGCGCGAGCTCGTCCGAGTCGCCGCGCGTGTAGGTGGCGACGCCCGGCACGCGCACGCTGTCTGCGCCGACGAGCGGCGCGCCCGTCGGCCGCACCGTGCGTGTGCACTTGCGGTCGAACTCGTTGACGAACTTGCGTATCGCCGCGAGGACCTGTGCGCGGCCCCGCACTTCGCAGTCCCACGACGTGCTGCCGACCACGCGGTATACCGCATCGGGTGCGAAGTACGGCTCGAGACGTGTCCAGTCGTCGTCAACGTAGGTCTTCTCGAAGGCCTGCGCGTACTCAACGAATCTCTGTAGAAGGGTCGCGTCGGGGCTCATCGTCTTCTCCTCCTGTGTGCGGCGCGGGACCTCAGCGCCGCGCCGTTCGTCCGGCCAAATCGAGCGGGATCACGTTGCGAAGCTGGTCGGCAGGAAAGGCCTTTCCTTCGACGAACATCCCGATGCCTACATCGACGAGCGAGAAGAAAGCCGCCAGCGCATCGAGGCGGGCGTTGAGGAACGCGACGCGGGCGCGCGATAGGCCGGCGCGCGGTGCCGCGGCTTTCGTCTCCTTGATCGCCGCGACCACTTGACGGACGGTCCAGCGAAAGCGCCGCTCGAAGATCTCCTGCATCGCACGAAAGAAGTCCTTGGCCGCCTCGTAGTGATCCTTGCGCGAGCCTGCCACGGGCCTGCGCCGGACCAGGTGCCACTCGACGAGCACGCGGATGTTGAGCGAGACGTTGCTCTTGCTCTGCTCGAGCTCCGCGGCGATCTCTTCGAGAGACAGCGAGCTGTCTTGCAGGTACAGGAGCGCGAAGATCCGCCCTTGCTGCTGGGTGAGGATTCCCGAGGTCGCAGCCGCAGCGCCGATCCCATCCACGAAGCTCGCTGTCGTTCGATCCATGCCCTGACCTTCATTTCTATCGTTGCGAACGTTTAAAACATTTCGTACGCTCTGTCAACATTGCTGGGTTCAGAGCTGAGCCGCACCTCAAGCAAGGGGGCATGCCTATGCTGAGGACCTCTAAGGACATGAAATCGGCCGCTACGAAAAGCGGTGAAGGCGGTCCCACTCCAGCGAACAAAGGCTTCGGTAAGCGCCCAGCCGCCGCCCGCTCGCGGCCTCGCTGGCTAACATCCATAAGACGTCGCCTGGATCGAGGATCAGGCATGAGGCTTCCGAACGCAGCACACAAATCTCGCCCCTGGCGTATCCGCGAAATCGCGCCGGACTTTACTCTGGAAGATGTCTGGGCCCTTCCCGTGCACGGTGGCGCCGAGGACTTCCAAACGCTGCTCGAGCTAATGGCTTCCAGCGATCCGGCCAACTCGGAGTCCCTCGCGACTCGCGTGCTGTGGTGTGTCCGCGATCGCCTCGGCAGTTGGTTCGGCCTCGGCAGGATTTCGGCCCCGATCGACAGCGGTCGGGATGATGCCGCCGGCAAACTGCCGATTCCGGGTGCGAACGAAACCTCACTGACCGACCGACTGCCAGACGATCTGCGCAACACGGCGGCGGATGTGGAATTCGACTCCCTGCCTTTCGCGCCCCTCTACCGCACCGACGTCGAATTTGCCGCGGAACTGTCGAACCAGACCGTGCACGGCGTGATGCACCTGGCTTGGGTCGATCAGGGCGAAGGCCGCTACCAAGGACAGATGGCCGTCTACGTCAAGCCACGCGGTCGACTCGGGAAGGGATACATGGCGCTCATCAGGCCTTTCCGGCATTGGATTGTTTACCCAGCACTCATGCGACAGATCGAACGAGCGTGGAAGACACGCCACGCGAGCATCAGTCGTCCGCTCGCCACCATGACGGCTGGAGGTGCAGCATGAACGCGATGTGGCTGATCGCAGGGATCTTGGGATGGTCGGCAGCAGCCGTACACGCCATTGGTGGTGAAAGGATGATATTCCCCGGCGTCGATCCACAAACCCTGCCTTCCACGAGGTTCGGAGGGCCGGCAATGTCGCGACGGCTTCTGCGAACTACCTGGCACCTCACCTCGGTCGCGTTCGCCGTGTCCGCGACCGTCCTTCTCGTCTGTGCGACGATCGGAGCAACCGATGCAACCCGGGGTGCTGCGCGCGTTGCAGCTGCGAGCTTTTCAGCGTTCGCTGTGGTCGTCATCATCGCTGCGCTCTCGCGGGGGCCCCGCGGCCTCTTTCGGCATCCCGCTCCGCTTTTGCTAACTACGATCGCCGTGATTGCGTGGTGGGGAGCAGCCTGACGAGCGGTCTCACGTCGCCGACCGCCCTATGCATTCGTCGCTGCGACGGCAAACGATGCGGATGCGATCGCGGAGCTCTATGACGACAATGCCGCGTTCATCTTCCCTGCGCTGAACTTCCGACTGTAGCGGGCGAGAGGAAATACGTGCGGCTTACAAAGGCCTCTTCGGTCTTCGCCGATTCGACATCGCGATCGATAATCATTGGGCAGCTGTAGGAGCATAAGCGTCATAGGGGGTCGGCACGCCAGGACGACTCAGCGCTGAGCGCTCGGCGGAGCTCAAGAATTGCCGGGCGCTTGGTTCGTAGGCGTGCATGTCGCGACGCGCGAGTGATTGAAGCGCTATCGATCGCCGATGCGTCCGCGGGGGTTGGTGTGCCATGATCGGCGTCGACGACGGGTACATGACCACGTACATCGACCAGACGGGTGGCCCGCGAAATGTATCCTGATATGTCCGGCGAAGAGTAATCCCTCGGCGCCGTCGGGTAAGAACGAGGAGACAACCATGGCCGTTGAACTGAATCACACGATCATCTGGGCCCGTGACAACCAGGGCTCGGCCGCGTTTCTGGCCGAAATCCTTGGTCTCCCCGCCCCGATACGATTCGGGCCCTTCATGGAGGTGAAGACGGGCAACGGCGTCGACCTCGCCTTTCACAGCAGCGACGACGATATCGCCTCCCAGCACTACGCCTTCCTGGTCAGCGAGGACGAGTTCGACGAGATTTTCCACCGGATCCTTGAGCGCGGCTTGCCCTATTGGGCGGATCCGATGCGGTCCGAGCCCGGCGAGATCAACCACGCCGACGGCGGACGCGGGGTCTATTTCCCCGACCCTGACGGCCACCTCCTCGAAATCATCACCCGCCCCTACGGCAGCGGAGCATGAGGCGCACGACTAAGGTTCACGGCGCGCAGCTCTGTCCCCGTAGCACTTAGCCGTGAGCGTGCCAGGATGACTCAGCGCTGAGCGCTCGGACCCGCGCGAGACTGCGCACTGCGCCGGATGCTCAGCGCAGCCAACACCGCACCCATGGGCGAGATCACCGCATCGCGAGAGACCACCCGTGGCGACTCAGCGCCGAGCCTCATTGATGGGAGCTACCCCTTCCCACCCAGCACCGCAGTCAGGAGGACCACGACCGTTCCCATGAAGAGCAAGAACTGCAAGGCGCTTGGTTCGTAGGTGTGCATCTCACGACGCTACGCCGCGACGTCGACCGGGGCAGTGATCCAGGCCACGCGCAGCGCCGCGTTGAGCGGCGACGCGGCAAGGGGTCATCGGAGTATCCGCGCCATCGAGGAGAGGAGGTTTCGACCGCAAGTGCTCGGCCGCCCCTATCCATCCACGCGGCGTGGCGAAGCTACCACACGCGGTTTCTCTGGTGCGATCGCTCCAAGTGCCTTCCGCTCAGCCCATGCCTGCGCCAGGCCACTCAATCCGCAGCCAACCCCAGGGTCGCACTCCGCCAGCCGCTGTGGACGGTTCCCCGTGGTACGGTCGAGCCAGTGCAGTTCGCGAAGACCCTCACGTACGTCGCACGTTCCTGGGAAGAGGCCGTCGATCGCGCGGCGCGGGACGCCGTGGAGAACGGCTGGACGATCGTGGACTGGCACTGGGAGGAGCCGGACCAGGATTTTCCAGGCGTCTTCGTGGTGGTGGTCGGGGAGCCTGAGTGGAAGTGACGATGCCCGCTACGCCCACTGGAAGTCCCAGCCCTGAAGATGGTTTTTCGGATCGACTGTCCAGGTAAGCACTGGAGCACCACAGGGTGGTCGCCATCGCGCCGGACCACCGCTTTGAGTCTTCCGCTTCGCGCTCGACGCTCTTGCGTGTAGTGCCCTAGCGCTTGAAGCAAGGCATCTCTGGGTCCCCAGGCCTGAACCTTGTAAAGCGTCCCTCGGATGGTCACATGGAAGGTGCGCATGGTGCCCAAGTCTTACCGGGAAACCTAGCCGCCGGGCTTCAGAGGGCTGCCTGCGAAACGCCACGCGAGAAGAACACCTTGCCGACTACGCCCCGCCCCCGATGGGCAAGCACCGCTACTACCACGTGGAAGTCCAGTCCTCGATCCTACGGTGCGCGCTCACAGTGAAGGTTGTTCGGGCATCGCAGCCGCCCGGACATATGAATGCGTCGATGTTCCAGCAAGTCCCCGCCGTGGCCACTCACTCGGCCCACGGATTGTACGTACCGAAGTTCCAGAGGTGGCCCTCCGGGTCCAGGCAGGAGTAGCCGCGGCCGCCATACGGCTCGTCGCGGATCGCGTACACCACCTTGGCCCCAGCCGCGACGGCGCGCGCGAGATGCGCGTCAGCGTCGGGGACGATGATGTAGGGGCTCTGCGTCCCTACGCCTCCGACCTGGACAGGCGTCCGCTGCAGTTTGCCGAACTCGTCGTCACCCGCCGTACCGAGCATGATCATGCCGTTGCCGCAGGTGAGCTGGGCGTGGGCGATCGCGCCGGCCTCGCCGGGCACGACCAGGTGCTTGGTGAAGCCGAAGGCGCGGCAAAGCCACTCGGTGGCGGCGGCCGCGTCGCGGTAGCGGAGCGTCGGGATGATCGTGGCGGTGTCTTTCTTGGCCATGGTTCGCACTCCTGGGTTTGAGGTTGATCTGTCGGGAGGGAGGACCTCCGGACGTGAAGCACGCTATGACATCCAGCCGGTACCCGTCTTGGACGAAATTCACCACGGCCTACGGCCCCGGATCGGGGGACTCGGCCAGCATCGCCCTCGCCTCGGTCGGTGTCGTGCCGGTGAACTGGCGGACATCGCGGACGAGGTGGGACTGGTCGTAGTAGCCGAACGCGAGAGCGAGCTCGGACCAGCTCTCCGGCGCTCCCCTGCGCAAGGACCCAATCAGCCGGTCGAAGCGGACGATGCGGGCGAGGAGTTTGGGGGGAACGCCGACGTGGTCGCGGAACAAGTGGATAACGTGCTTCTGGCTGTAGCCCAGCTCTCGAGCAAGCGTCCGCATGTCCGCCGCGCCGCCAGATGCTTCGATGTACCGGAGCGCCCAGGACACCAGTTCACTGCGCAGGTCTGACCCGGCGATACGCTGGGCGAGGAGCTCCTCGAAGCAGTCGAAGCGCGCCTCCCAGTCGGGCAGCGCCTCAAGCTGCTCGGCGAGGCTCCGGTGCTCAGGAGGAAGCAGGTCGCGGATGGACACAGCACGCCCCGCGAGCTCCGAGAGGGGCAGGCCGAAGAAGCGCCGCGCGCCGATCGGCGTCAGGTTGATCTGGAGGCCGCGCTGGAAGCCGTCGTGCTGGGTGAGCGTGAACTGATCCGTGATCCCGGCCGCGAAGCCGCCGGGGTAGCGCGCGGAGCGCTGCGTGCAACCCGCCTCGAACACGTGGATCGGCGGCGCGAACTCGATGATCACAACGACCTGCGGGCCGGGGAACTCCCGCCGCTGGAGAGGAGCGCCCGTCCTCTCGGTGTAGCCGCAGACGTCGCGGATATACGGCTGGAGGCCCGGAGGCGGCTCCCGCCTCGCGAACTCGATGTGGCCTGCGTCGGACTGCGCGCGAACCACCTGGACCAGGCGCGTGGTGTCTTGCATGGTGCGAGGATAGCTCCCTCGCGCTTCGCGCGACGCAGGCGTAGCCGGGGCGGAGCCGAGACGGTCAGCTGAGGCTCGCGGACTTTTGTCCTGCCGTCGCAAGTCGTTCGGAAAAAGCTGATGGACGCGAATTGTTTGATCGAGGCGGGATGACAGCCCGATTCCCAGTTGACGACGAGTTCTATTGGCGTGGTCTCAATAGCCCGGCTCCACGGAGCCGTACGATGTGGGTTGCACCAGCGCTCTGGGTTTCGCGCTTGGCTCTAACCTCTGCGGCGCGGCTTTCCCTTGCCGAGCAATAGCCAGTCGAGAGACACCTTCTCCTTCAGGGCGAGGGCCACAAGAAAGTTTGGCTGCGGAGTCGTGCCGCTCTCGTAGCGGTTCACGTTCTGTTGGAAGACACCGAGGTCTCGCGCGAACTGGCGCTGAGATCTCTCCCCGCGCAGTTTGGCGAGCCTACCGGGAAGCTGCTTCACAAGCCGCTTGACCTCTGCCGACGCCATAATGGTGTTGCTCCTTCTGAATCTCGTGGCCAATCGACATTCTATCGCGACGGCTGCTGGGGGTGGTATGGTGATCATGCCGCGTTGCCAGTGCCGGCGCAGAACCCGCGGAACCCGGGCGCTCCCGCCAACCCATCAGGCAGCGTCGCCGGCAACGCGGCCTAACCCACTGACTTCGAGAGCTCGCGCGCGGGAGCCGGCTACCCCGCATACAGCGGAACCACTCGCCAGGGTGCGGTCACATCGTGCAGTAGTGGTCTTCGACCCGGCCGGATGCGAAGCTGATCGCCAGGAACCCGGCGGGGTGGCGAGCGGCCAGCCCTACCGAAGTCGCGCGCTGGAGGACTACATGAACTGGGACGCTGTCAGTGCGGTCGGACAGACAGTGGGGGCGTTGGCGGTTGTCATGTCGCTCATCTATCTGGCGGTTCAGATGCGCCAGAATACGCGCGCGGTGCGTGGTACTTCCTTCCAAGCGGTGACGGATGCATTTAACCAATTCAACCTGAGCATCGCTCATGACAAGGAGTTGGCACGCATTTTTCGGCTCGGCTCACAAGGAATCGGGAACTTAGATGAAGACCAACAGATCCAGTTTGCCTTTCTATGTCTGAGTGCCGTCAGGATCTTCGACACGATGTATCACCAGAGCAAGCTCGGTACCGGCGAGCTTGGCTTGTGGCGCGCTGAAGAGCGCGCTCTCGCCACGCTGCTTCAGTACCCTGGCATCCGCGCATGGTGGGCGACGAACCCGCTGAGCGTTACCGAGGAATTCAGAACGTACATCGAGCGCGTGCTGTTGCAGCGCGGCTAGGGGAAGGCGAGGGAATCGCCCGGTTCGTGCTGTAGCACGCCGACAGGTCGATATGGGCATTGGTGCGCGCCGGCCTGGCGCATGCACGAGCTCAGGGACGCGGGCGCTATGCCTTCAAGCGCGAGCGGACGCTGCTCGTAGTCTGTAGACGTAACGTCAGCTCGCGGACTATGTTCTCGAGGTACCCGGCCCCGTCCGGTCTGCGCTAAAGGCCTTTCTCGACTCCTCGCGCCGGGCGCGGTGAGCCTCGCCGTCCGATGCCCCCGTGCGCGAAGCGCCTCGCTCGGAGAGCGCGCCTCCCCGTAGCGGTACGAGGCGCGAGCACAGCGGATGCGCCTGCGCCGCCCTCGTGGTATAAACTTTGAACCCGCCGCCAGATTCGAGGCTGCTCTCCGTCTCCACGGCGCGCCTATTCTCGTCGTGAGCGCAACGCGGCTCGCGCGCACCGGAGGCTTCGATGCCCCTCATTCCGAGAGTGGATGCCCTGCTCGCTTGCGACGACGAGAACATCCCCAAGGTCCGTCAGCTGCTCGACGAGTTTTCCCATGATCTCCCGGAGCTGCTGAATCAAGCGTGTGTCCTCTACGAGAGCGCGCAGCACTCGTTCGGTCAGGGCATCGGAGATCACTTTCAGGACTTGATGCAAGCCATGAACACGCTCGGGCTCAGCGATCCGGGCAAGGTGCGCGACGTTGTCGAGAAGCCGCCGCCGCCGGGGCAGCAGCAGGTTTACGCGGCTGCAAACACTGGCCTGGATCGGCTCTACTCACGTGAGAATCGCGGCATTCTTGTCGCACGAATGGGCGTCCAGTACGCGATGGCCGTGGCCGACCTACTTCGGATGCGGGTCACATCGCCTCTCAGCTTCCTGCGGGTTCAGTGCGAGTCGATCGCGTATTGCAAGCTGATGAGAGATACGCCCTCGATCGCACGGGAGTGGCGGGACGCAATGACTGAAGACGAAGAGAAGGCTCTGTATTACAAATATCAGCGCCATATAAAGGCGATTCTCTGGCCGTGGAGTCTCGCGGAAATGTACGATCGCGCGTCTTCATGGGCGATGCACTGCCGCTTCAGCGGTGTGTCTCTCGGTCTGCGTGTTCAGACCACCGTGGAGAACAACAAGATCCACCAAGATATCCAGGTGTTGGCCCAGGAGTTCGACCCCGATAACCCCGACGTCTTTATTCTCGCGGTGCTGTTCCTGTTGCGTGGGCAAGAGCGCATCTTTTCCAGAATGAACGAAGCCAACCCAGAGGTCGACGATCCCATTTTGCTACAGCAGAGAATTCCAGCCTTCAGGGCAAGGGTGGATGCGATGTTCGAGAGGATGGCGAGGCATCGGCCGGACCTTGTTCGGCGCTAAGCGTTGAACGCCGAGTGCGAAGCGCCGCGCACGACGACCCCTGCAGACCAAGGCACGGCTGACCGACCTGCAGGGAGCGCGGCCATACTTATCCCCTCGCCAGGCTCGTCAGGATGGCCTCGCATTCGTGGAAAACCACCTGGGTCGCAGCGGCTTGAAGGAACACTTCGTGCTCCGGCGCGGACCACTTGAGACGGCCTTTCCATCGTCTTACGACGAGTGCGCCACTCCTCCTCATCTCCGCTCGGCATCCACAGCGTGGCCGACCTGACGAAGTACGCAATCCGCGAAGGCCACCTCGCTCGAAGACTGAGCCCGGCCGGGTCGCCTCGGCGCTCCGCCGCCGCTGACCGCCAAATCCCTGATCTCAGTCTCCGATTTACCCGGATTTGAGGATGGTTCGCCCCATGGGTCTCGGAGATCCTCCCGGCCGCCGATCCTGCGACCGTGTGCTTGGAGTACTTCTATGCACTCGCGCGCCACTCCCGAGCAGATCCGGGCCGTCACCGACTGGCTTGTCGGCGGT
>DATGZK010000020.1:0-125030 GCA_035489755.1 Myxococcota bacterium | reverse complement strand
TCTGTCTTGACCCGGGTCGAACCCGTGGTGGAGAGGGGAGGATTCGAACCTCCGAAGGCGAAAGCCAGCAGATTTACAGTCTGCCCCGTTTGGCCGCTTCGGTACCTCTCCGCATCCTTGCCACGAGACGCTCGGGGCCTCTTCCCCTGCGATCCGTTGTAGTACCGGAAAAAGTGTAAACAGCCCCGCCCCCCGGGTGCCCATCGTTCGGACGATGTGCCCCATGACCGCGGGATTGCTGAAACTCTGTGCCCTCGTATGGCTCGGCCCGACCCGATGGCGTGTCGGACCCTGTCGGACCCTCGACCCGCTCGACTCTCGCGCTTCTCGACGTTCCTATTCCCGGAGCTGGCGAGGGGACTCGAACCCTTAACCTGCTGATTACAAATCAGCCGCTCTACCGATTGAGCTACGCCAGCTTGTTGAGGAACGACGCCGACTATAGGGGCAGAGCTTCCACCCGGCAACGGCCCCGCCGGCCGGGCCGGCGCCTTGCGGTTAGGGTGAGCCGCGGCCGGCCCAAAGCCGGGAGCGGCGGAGGATCTCGAACAGCAGGACGGCGGCGGCGGCCGAGACGTTGAGCGAGGCGATCCGCCCCTCCATTGGAATCCGCAGTCGATGGTCGAGGCGAGCCTGGACTGCGGGGCGCAGGCCCTTGCCCTCCGCGCCAAGAACCACCACGAGGTCGCCTTGGAAGGTGCGGTCTGGGGCCGCGAAGAGGTCGTCGCCCCCGCCTGCGTCTGCACCCACGGTCCAGAAGCCGTCTCCCTGGAGCTCTTCCAGGGCGCGAGCGAGGTTCGTGACCCGGGCCACGGGCAGGTGCTCGATCGCCCCGGCGCTCGCCCGAGCGACGGCTGCGCTGAGGGGCGGTGAGCGGTGGCGCGTCAGCACAAGGCCGTGCATCCCCGCCGCCTCTGCGACTCGAGCAATCGCCCCGAGGTTTTGCGGGTCTTCCACCCCATCCAGCGCGACGAGTCGCCGCTGGCCCCGTTCTCCGGCCCGAAGCGCGGCGAGGGTCCGCTCGGGAATGGGTCCGGCTTCAAGCACCACGCCCTGGGTTCGCGCGGCCGCGCCCGCGCGCGTCGCGATCTCGCCCCGGCTCACGAACTCGACGGGAACCCCTGCTTCGCGGGCAAGCGCGGCAAGCCGTTCGACCTCGGCACTCTTTTGGTCCGTCGCCACGAACAGGCGCCCCAACTTGCGGTGGCGGGCGCTTAAGGCTTCGCGGACGACATGCAAGCCGAAGAGCGGCTCGCTCTCGCGCATGTTGGACCCCGGCCGGAACGCAGCTCGTGTTCGCAAAGGGCGTGAAAGCAGATAGGGGGTCCCGCGCAGTGGCGCGAGCGGGTCCCCGAGGCTGCGGCCCCCGATCAGGGATCGATCTTAGCTCGCAGCTCTTCAATCCCAGTGAGGAATCGGTCGGGCTCGGCGATTGCGGGATGGTTCTTGAGCTCGAATTCCGCATAGGACACAAGCTCACCCAGCGCAGCGCTGACTTGGCCTTCCCGGTCGCCGGCGAGACGAAGAGCGCGGCTCGTCACCTCCTCCGGATCGAGCACGCCGCCCATACCAACGGTCACGTCCTTCAAAAGAGAGGGGAAGCGTTGCGAGGTCTCCTCGAGAACTCGCATGAAGCGCTCCCGGAACGAAGCGCCCCCTTCGACCGCGACGATCGGCGCCGTGAGCTCTGCCAGGAGCTTGAGATGATTCGCCACACACTCGCGCAGCATCTCTTCGTCGTGACGACGCAGGTCCGCCTCGCCGAGAAAGCCCTCGTCCTCCCGGGTGCGCACGAGTCTTACGGCCCCCACAAGGCGCAGGAGCTGGACGGTGCGAGCGGCCGACAGGGGATCCAGCCCGACACGCCGGCAAAGCGCGGGGAAGGCGCGCTCCGAGCTAAGCGCGTCGAAGAGCGAGCGCTCGCCGCCGGCGAGATTCGCCTCCTTGCCCTCCACCGGTGCGAGGTGGACGCGGGGGTCTTCGAGCAGGGCCAGGAACTTGAGCAGCTCGTCGCGACGCTGAATGCCTTCTGCCACGAGGCGCCGGGTAGGGAGCGAAAGGCGAACCACGTTGTCGGGTTGGACGTCTCCCTCCCATAGATAGACGGTGCCCGCCGTGTAGGAGAACAGCGAGCGAACGATCTCCTCGACCTGGTATTTCACCCCATGCCACAGCTCGCGAGGGGTCAGGAAGCCGCGCTCGACGAGTGTCTTGCCGAAGCGATCCGGCGGGTTGAAGCGTCGCTCCGCCTCGCGCAGCTGCTCGAGGGTAATCACGCCCGCACGCAGCAAGCACTCCCCGAGCCGATCGACGCGCTGGTTGGAGCTCGCGAATACGACCTCGCCGCGGTGCAAGAAGACGCTCTTCGTGTGGTCTCGGCAGGTGAAGAACAGGAAGCCCGACTTCCCGGCGCTGTGCACCACGCCGAGCAGATCGGCCAGAGGGAATGCGCGCACGTTTGCGGTGAAAACAAGCTCGTGGTCCCAGGGCAAGGCTGCACTCGCGGGGGCGCCGCAGCGCTCGAGCAAGATGGTGCGGACGCCCGCGTCTAGGAGCCGCACGGGCTCGTCCGGGCCGAGGCCGAGTTGCTGGCGCAGCCGCTCGTTGAGTTCCAGCTCCTCGAGCGACCGTTCACGGACCGGCAGTTCACCCATGCTTCCTCGCGTTGGGGTGCGATCCTGAGCAGCGGTCCCCAGGGTCTCTTCGACGTGGCTGCGCTTTGGCTTGAGTCGGCTCCCTGCGTGCGTATGGCGGACTCAAGCGGATCGTCGCTCGGCCGATGCCGTCGGTGGGGGGTATCGTCATGTCCAACTCCGAGGAAGGCATCAATCGCCGTCGGTATCGCCGCATTGCGCTCGCCCTCCCGGTACGGGTCTCGACGATCGACGCGGAGACCGACCCGTACACGGGTCGACCGTTTTTTCGGCTTTCGCGGGAATGGTGCGGGAATGTTTCCCGCGGCGGCGTTTTCATCCGCACGCCCGAGCCCTTGGCGCCAGGTCGCCGAGTGCTGCTCGAGGTCTCGCTCCCGGACGGCACTCCGCTCGAGGCGACCGGGCGCGTCGCATGGGCACGGCGGGTACTCGCGCCGCCGGGGGACCACGAAGAGGCCGGCGTTGGCATCGAGTTCCTCGGCGCGACGTCCGCGGGCCTCAAGGCGCTCGAACACCTGCTTATCGCGGGCGAGCACGCGGGACGCTCGCACCCCTCCGACGCATGAGTTCCCGGCTTGATCCCCGCCCGGCGTTCCGGGTATGCTCGCGCCCGCCATGACCCCCCGCGGTGCGTACAAAATGGCGAGCCGCAATCGCAGCTTCGAGGCGTTTCTCGATCCGACGTTGCGAAGTGAGCGCCGCGTCCAGCGAATCTTGAGTTCCCTTCGCGACGAGATTGTGGAAGGTGGAGGGGGCGACCGCTTGCGAATCCGTCGCGTGCTCAAGGACCCACGCGAGATCTACAGGTTGGAGCTCGACCTGCCTGAACTCGGCTATCAGCGGACGACGCTATTGGACCGGCGGGCCCTCGAGCGGCTGCTCGAGGCCGAGGAAGTGCGGGCTCTGGTGCGGCCGTCCGCGCTCCACCGGTAGTCGAGAGATCAAGGTGCCCGGGGCAGGGATCGAACCTGCACGGCACGTGGCCAGGCGATTTTAAGTCGCCCGCGTCTACCGATTTCGCCACCCGGGCGGGAGTCCAAGACCAACGGCTCCGGAGCAACAGCAGGATAACAGCTCGTCGTGTTCCACGGGAAGAAGATCGTCGTCGTGATGCCCGCGTACAACGCGTCGAAGACGCTTGAGCGGACGTACCGCGAAGTGCCGCTGGATCTTGTCGACGAGATCGTGCTGACAGACGATGCCAGCAGCGACGATACCGTGCGCGTCGCCCGTGAGCTTGGCTTGCGGACCCTCGTGCACCAAAAGAACCTTGGCTACGGGGGCAACCAAAAGACCTGCTACGCGGAGGCCTTGCGGCTCGGCGCCGACGTCGTGGTGATGCTGCACCCCGACTATCAATATCCGCCCACGCTGATCGCTCCCATGATCAGCATGATTACCGACGGGCCCTACGACGTGGTCCTCGGCTCCCGCGTCCTCGGAGGACGAGCGCGAGCCGGTGGCATGCCGCTCTACAAGTATGCTTCGAACCGATTTCTCACGGCGGCACAGAACTTTCTCTGCGGTGCGAAGCTTTCGGAATACCACACCGGCTATCGGGCCTTTTCGCGAGAAGTGCTGGAGAGCCTCCCGCTCCTAGAGAATTCGGACGACTTCGTATTCGACAACCAGATGTTGGCGCAGATCCTCTTCTCCAAGTTTGAAATTGGCGAGATCAGTTGCCCGGCGGCGTACTTCGACGAAGCTTCGTCGATCAACTTCCGCCGCTCGGTGACCTACGGTCTCGGCGTGCTCGGGGTCTCGGTCCAGTATTTCTTGCAGCGGCGCGGCCTTGGCCGATATCCGATCTTCGATCCCCAAGGGCGCCGCCTTAGCGCGGCTCACAATCCCAGCGCAACCTCGGGCTTTGCGGTCGGCTGAGGACCGCCTCCTTGGGT
The DNA here is from genome assembly GCA_035489755.1 of Myxococcota bacterium. GTDB lineage: Bacteria > Myxococcota_A > UBA9160 > UBA9160 > UBA9160 > UBA9160. The sequence continues at coordinate 120,478 of DATGZK010000020.1, read as the reverse complement.
CAGTTCCAATAAAACTAAGCGCCGCGGGGACCTCAAGACGCGGGCTACGGTTTCTCCGCGGCAGTCCGCTGAGCCCCCAACCACCCGCCGGCAGTGCCCGCACTCGAAAGCCGGTCTACTCCGCCGGGGTACTGAATGCGCTCATGAGTTGCTGCGTCACATCTCGGGTCGTGATGGGCCCTGCATCCTCCCGCGGCGGCTTTCCGCCATGGCTTCGCAGCGAGAGATCCACGTTGCGGGCCTCCGCTCGGAGTGCAGCAACCGTACACTTCTCTTTCGGCCGGTGTGCGAACGGATCGAAACGGAAATGACGCATCGCGTTCTCGTGCGTGATGCGCCGAACGTCTTCATCCGGTGCATTGCCGAGGCACCGGACCAGGGCTTCCGGCGCGCGGGGCCACGTGGTATCGGAGTGCGGGTAGTCGCACTCCCAGGTGATATTGTCGATCCCGACGCTGTGCCGAAGCGCGACACCCGTCGCGTCGTCAATGAAGCACGTCACGACGTGCTCGCGAAACACCTCGCTCGGTAGCTTCCCGCCGAAGTCCTGTCTCGTCCAGGCCTTGTGATGCTGATAGACGTAGTCAATGCGCTCGAGGAAGTAGGGGATCCAACCGATCCCGCCCTCTGAAAGTGCGAATTTCAGGCTGGGAAAGCTTCGCAGCACGCGGGACCAGACAAGGTCGGCCGCCGTCGGAAAGATATTGATCGGCTGGACCGTAATCATGACGTTTACCGGCGCATCCATCGATGTAAACGCCATGCCGGCTCCCGAGCCGATATGCAGGCAGACGATCGTCCCCTCATCACAGCACGCGCTCCAAAATGGGTCCCAATGCTCGCTATGCAGGCTCGGGAAGCCGAGCTTCTCGGGATTCTCTGAGAAGCTCATGGCATGGCAACCCTTGCGAGCCACGCGGCGAACCTCGTCTGCCATGAGGCGAGCATCCCAAACCGGCGGGAGTGCCAGGGGAATGAAGCGCCCCGGATGACTGCCGCACCACTCGTCGATGTGCCAGTCGTTGTACGCCTTCAGCATGACGAGGGCGAGATCCTTGTCCTGATGGCGGGCGAATGTCGTGCCGCAGAAGCCGGGGAACGAGGGGAAGCACATGGAGGCCAGGACACCGTTGACGTTCATGTCGAGGATCCGCGCATTTCCGTCGTAACATCCGGGGCGGAGCTGATCGAAGCTCGTGGGCTCCATCCCATACTCGTCGGGAGGCCGGCCGGCGACGGCATTGAGTCCGATATTCGGGACCTGCTGTCCCTCCCACGCCCACACATCGGAACCGTCGGCCTTGCGCACGACGTGCGGAGCACGGTCGCGAAATCGCGTCGGCACATGATGTAAAAACAGGTTGGGCGGCTCGACGACATGGTCGTCGACACTCACGAGGATGAGATCATCAAGCTTCAAGGGGTACCCCCATGCCTTCGGGAACCTCACCGAGGCCCGAGTAGAACTGGCGCGCCCATCGGCGGAGCAACGCGATCGGTCCATCGCCATCGCATAGCAGCGGACGCGGCAAATGGATCTTGTTCTCCCAGATGGGGATGTCCTGGCCGAACTGCCGGTCGATCTCCGCGACAAACGCGCGGCCCACCCCCTTTGTGGCGTCATCGTTTGCGAGTTTGCGGACCATAAAACGCAGGGTCGTCTCCGACCAGTCATCGTCGATCGGTGCACCCGTAATCACGACCAAGGTTTCGATCACTCCGACAAAGCGTGTGACACCGAAGCCGAATCCATAGGAGGCGATCTCAATCCTGCCTTCCGTCTCGCCCCGCGGTGTTCCGACCATCGATACCGAAGTGACTCGGAAGACGTGGCCGTCGATTTCCGCCGTGCTCCGCGGCATGGTGTGCGTGCCGTGCACATACCGGAAGTGAGCGTCGTCCACCACGTTCTCGGCCATCTCCTGGCAATGTGCGCGAACCCGGAAGGTGCGGCGCACGGGCGTGCTCCAACCTTCGGCTCCCCACTCCGGAACGACAGGAATCTCCCAGCTCGGCGAGCGTCCTTTCGCGTGGTGCCAGGCGAAAACACAGCCGTTGCGTTCCACGACGGGCCATACTGCAAGCGCGGCTTGGGGTGGGATGCGCCTGGCGTAAGGGACTTCGACACAGCGCCCGGTCGGATCGAAGCGCCAGCCATGGAACGGACAACGCAGGGTGTCGCCCAGTACCTGCCCGCCGATTCCGATGTGCGCGCCTAGGTGCGGGCAGTGCGCGTCGGCCAGACGCGCTTCCCCGCTTGCTGTCCGCCAGAGGACGAGTTCGCGGCCAAAATAGCGGACGGCCTTCACCTCACCGGGCGCGAGCTCATCGGAGTCCGCCACACAAAACCACCCGTCAGGCGATGCAGGAAACGGAAGGCGCCGCGGCATCCCACGATTCTAACACCCCGTCAGATTCTGGTGGTATGCTCGAGTTCGTGCCCGTTTACCGTCCGGAACTCATGGGCCCGCCGCCGCGGGACGCGAATCAGCCCTTCTGGGACCCCGAGGCCCAGACGCAGAGTCCCGAGGCGCGACGCCGCCTCCAGAGTGTCCGGGCGTGCGAACTCGTGCGCCGCATCCTTGAGACGCCGGTACCGTTTTTTCAGCGGAAGCTTGAAGAGGCGGGCATCAAGACACCTGCGGATTTTCACGGTGTCGAAGACCTTGCCTCCATACCGCTGACCCGCAAGCAGGAGCTCCGCAACTCCGAAGCCGAGAATCCACCGATCGGCGACTACCGCTTCACGGACCTGCGGCGGTGCGTGCGGATCGGCCAGTCCACGGGGACCACCGGGACTCCCACGACCATGATCTTCACGCGCAAGGACATCTGGATCGAGTACGAGTCTGGAGCGCGGATGTTCTGGCGTTCGGGCCACCGACCCGGGATGATTGTGACGCACGCACACCCTGCATACCTCTATGGCGGCGGCGCGCTCTTGTCGGGCACCTACGAGTACTTCGGCCTGGTGAATCTTTGGGTCCCGCCCCCGGATACCGACGTGCTTGCGGAACAGGGAATTCGGGCCTGGATGCGCTTCAAGCCCGATATCCCCTTCGTCGGCTTTTCGCTCGGTCGCTACTTCGAGGTGTCTGCGAAGCTGGGTCTCGATCCGCGCAAAGACGTGGGACTTCGGATCCCTTCGCTCGGTGGTGGCGGAAAGGGCATGCCTCTCATGACGGCGGGCCTTGAGTGCTACGCGTACATCGGAAGCCCGTGCACGCAATCCCCCGGAGCGCACCTCAATGAGGATTGGGTGGTCGTGCAGGCCGTCGATCCGGCGACGGGCCAAGATGTCGCCGATGGTCAATGGGGCAATCTTGTCGTCACGACGCTCGATCGTGACAACGGGATGCTGCGCTACGACCTCGAGGAAGCCTGCGCCTTGGTACGCGAGCCGTGCGCCTGCGGAGAAACGACGATTCGCGGTTTCTGGGGCGGCCGCTTCAAGGACCTTCTCTCTTGTCAGGGGAAGCGCTTCCAGGCATCGGAGGTCGAGGCTGCACTCCGAGGCGTCCGTGCCGTGTCTGAGCCATCCCTCGAGTGGGCCGTAGTACGCCCGCAGGAAAACGCCGCGCAGCTGATCGTCCGCGTCGAGCAGGGTGAAGGAGACGTGGGAGATGCGGCACGGGCCTGTGCCAGCGCACTCATGGAAAAACTCGGCGTCTCGGCCCAGGTTGAGATCCTCCCCCGGGGCACGCTCGCGCGCTCGGGTTACAAGACCAACCGAGTCGTCGACGCCTAAGGGTCCGTCCGTTCCGATTGCCCTCTCCGGATGCCGGGATAGCCGCCTCCACCGAACTGCCGATCCAGGGCCTCATAGTCCACGGCGAATCCGCGCCGCGGCAGCTGATCCACGAATTCCACGGCGCGCGGTTTCTTGTAGGAGGCGATGTGCGCCCGGCAGTGCTCGACGAGCTCCTCCGCCGACACGCTTGCGCCGGGCTTTCGCACGACGACCGCCAAGACGCTCTGGCCCCAGGTGCGGTCCGGTCGACCGACCACGGCGCAGTCTGCAACCGCGGTGTGCTTGCGCAGGCAGCTCTCCACTTCGACGGGATAGATGTTCTCGGCTGCCGACTTGATGAGCCGCGTCTTCGGCCCGATGAAGCTCAGCGAGCCGTCCGCTTCGCGCCGACCGAGGTCGTGGGTGTGGTGCCAACCTCCGGCCTGGCGCGCAGAGGTCTCCTCGCTGCGGCTGTGGTAGCCGTGCATCAGCGTCGGACCGCGCGCCACGATCTCTCCCACCTCGCCCGGACCGACCTCCTGGCCATCGGGGTCCACGATCCGCACCTGGACCAGGGGAGTCGAACGGCCGTGGGATCCGGTTGCCCCACTGCCAAGCGCGGCGAGTGTCACCATGCCCGCGGCTTCGGTCTGGCCGTAGCCGCCGGGGCGCCGGCCCCACGCGCTCGTGTCCTCGGAAGTCATCGCGTTCCACGCCGGGAGCGCACGAAAGCTTCGCAGACTCGTGAGGTCGTACTTCCGCTCGCGGTTCACCTCGACCATCTGCTGCATCGTGGGCGGCATGACGAACGCCCCGGTGCAGCGCTCCGCCTCGACCAGCCGGCACAGCTCCTCGGCGTCGACGCGCCGTGTAAAGACATTCGTTCCTCCCCACAGAAACGTCGCAAGGGTGGTCATCAGCGTCGCCACGTGAAAGAGCGGGCCGCAGTTTAGGTAGACAAAGTCCCGGCCGATGTCCTGCACTTTTGAGATCACGAGGCCTTGGAGCATAAGAGAGGTGTGCGAGAGCAGCGCTGCGCCGGGGCGTCCGCCAAATGCCGCGGTGTACAGGGCCAGGACTGGCTCCAAAGGATCCACTGGGGGCGCGGGCGAAGAAGTCTCTTCGCGCTCGACAAGGCTCTCATAGCTCCCCTCCCCGACCCCGTCGTGCTGAATCCAGAGCGGGATCTCGGGGCTTCGCTCGCGCGCTGCCCGCACGGCAGATCCAATCTCCTCGTCCTGCCAGAAGACCACTTTCGGAGCCAAATCGCCCAGAACAAAGGTGAGCTCGTCAGCGGTCTGTCGCCAGTTGGCAGGGCAAAAGACAGCGCCGATCTTCGCCGCTGCGAGGAGCGCCTCGAGCAGACGATGGCAGTTCTGGCCAAGCCAGAGGATCCGATCTCCCGCGCGGACGCCCTGCGCGCGCAGGAAATCCGCGAGGTGATTTACGCGAGCATTGGCTTGGGCATAGCCATAACGTGCAGTGCCGCAGACCCAGGCAATCTGGTGCGGATTGCTGCGTCCATGCTCTGCCAGAACGTCACCCAGTCCAAGAGCATGGAGTAGATCCGTTGCCCCCGACCCGAACTCGTGGTCCATGGCGCTCCTCTTGTATCTCAGATCGCGCGTTCGCGGTTCTGCCAATACGGATCGCGCAAGCGGCGCTTGTAGAGCTTGCCGTTCGGGTCGCGCGGCAGTGCTTCGACGAAATCCACGCTCGATGGACACTTGTAATGCGCGAGCTTCTGGGCGCAGAAGGCGAGGAGCTCCTCGGCGAGCTCCGGGCCTGGGGTGACATCGCTCGCGGGTTCGACCACGGCCTTTACGCGCTCTCCCCACTCGTCGTCGGGAATGCCGAAGACTGCGGCGTCCCCAACCCGAGGATGGGTCAGGAGAACCGCCTCCACTTCGGCGGGGTAGATGTTTACGCCGCCAGAAATGATCATGTCGATTTTGCGATCGCACAGGAAAAGGTAGCCGTCCGGATCCAGGAAACCGACATCGCCGACGGTGAAAAAATCGCCCCGACGAGACGCGCGAGTTTTTTCGGGATCGCCGCGGTACTCGAAGGGCTGGAGCAGCTTCAGATACACCGTCCCCGGGCTCCCCGGCGGACATTCTTTGCCGTTGTCGTCCAGGATCCGGATTGCAGCCCCCGCCCATGGACGACCCACGGTTCCCGGCTTGCGGAGCCACTCGGCGGCCTTCACAAGGGTTCCCCCGCCCTCGCTCGCGCCGTAGTACTCGTAAATCACAGGCCCCCACCACTCGAGCATCCGCCGCTTCACCTCCACCGGGCATGGCGCCGCGGCGTGAAGGACGTGCTTCAGGGAACTCGTGCGATAGCGAGCGCGCTCCTCGGAAGAGAGCTGCAGCAAGCGGTGGAACTGAGTGGGTACCATGTGGGTGGTGGTGACGCCGTGGCGCGTGATCTGCTCCAGCGCTTCGTGCGGTGTCCAGCGATCCATGAGCACCACGAGGTGCTCGAAATGGAGCGAGAACCAGGCGTAGGCAAGCGGCGCCAAGTGGTACATCGGCGACCCACAAAGGTGAACGTGCCCTCCACCTGGCGTGATATCGAAGCGGAGCAGATGCTGAGCGTAGAGCGCAATCGCGGTTTCGGGATCGAACGGTGCAAGGTCGCGGTGAACGCCCTTCGGCTGTCCCGTGGTACCCGAGGTGTACTGCATGATCTGCCCCGCAAGTCGATTCTCGGGAAGCGAGCTTGGCTGACCCTCTCGTAAGGCAGCGAGAGGGCGAAAGGCCGGCACCTTTCCCACGGCAAAACGCGCGTCGGCCGGAAGGCCCGCAGCCTGAGCCGCCTCGGCGCAGCGCAGTGCGAGCCGCTCGTGGCCGATGAAGGCCCGCGCACTGCTGTCCCGCAAGATGTACGCCATCTCGGTGTCGGTGAGGTGGGTGTTGATCGGGACTAGGTGCCAGCCCGCTTGCATCCCGGCGAGGAGCAGCTCGAAGACCGCGCTGCAATTGGGGAGCGCCATCGCAACGACGTCACCGTCGCGAAGACCGAGCGCTCGTAGTCCTGCTACGGTTTGATTCGCAGCCGCGAGAAGCTCGCCGGCAGCGACGCCTCGGCCGTCCGGTTCGATGACCGCGACACGCTCGGGCTGCGCCGCGGCGGCCTTCCAAAAGCCTCGAATCTCCATCAAGCCAGATCTCCCGGAAGCTTGCAATCTGACGATATATCAGATTTCGACTCCCCTATCGGATGGTTCCCAGGACAGGGCTTAACCCGCGTTTCGCAGACATGGCTTCGCTCAACCGCCGCTGAAGGCATCGGCGAAGATCTGCGGGCCGGCGTCCCGTACCGCTTCGGGCAGGGTCTGGGCTGCGGGGACGGCGACCGGACGACGGGCGGTACCGGTCCAGAGGGTGCGGCCATCGCGCGGGTCGACGAGGGCGAGCTCTAGAGTGATGAGGAGGATGCGGCTTGGGTTCAGTGTGAAGCGGCGAAGCGTTCCCTGGAGCACGAGGGTGTCGAGACCCGCCCGCTTCGCGGCCAGGGCCGCGCTTCCGGGATCCGAGGGTGGCGTCGGAACCGCTCTTCGGGTCTCTGCCGCCGACAGTACAACGAATCCCCGTCGCGCAAGCTCCTGCGTTGCGATTTCCTCGAGCTCGTCCAAAACGGTGGGATCCCGGCGTGCAAAGGGATCTCCGGCGGCCTTGTCGAGCTCCTCGAGCGGGTTGTTCGACGCGATGCGCAGGCTTTGGCCTGTCTCGTTGCGGAAGCGCAGCACCGCGATGGGGCGTTGCGAGGCGGGCAGAGTGCCACGGGCGAGCGGGGGCGGGGTGCCGTTCACCGGCTCTCCTGGGGGTCCTTCGCTGCCCGCGCACCCACCGAGTGCGAATCCGGCTGCGAGCACGACCGCCGCGATCACAACGACACGAAGGGCAGTGCGCCGGGCCCTGGATGCCCGCAGTCGCGCGATCCCGCTCACAGCCAGCCAGAGGGCCGCAGCCAGCGCGACGTCGACGGGACCCGCGGGCAGGTCGGCGCGATAGGCGATTGCGAACCCCCCGAGCGAGGAGGCGGCCGCCACCAGGGCGGCGATCCCGAACGCCACTCCGAGTCGAGGTGCGACCCGGAGCGCGCAGAGGGCGGGTAGCGTCAGGAAGCCGAACACCACGAGCGGGCCGACCGTCATCACGCCGAGCGAGATCGCAATTCCAAGGAGCGAGTAGAGCAGAGCATCGGCCTTCACCGGACTTTTACCGAGGGTCCGTGCAAAGTCTGGATCGAACGATGCGAGCAGAATCTCGCGGCGAAACAAGAGAAACAGAATCCCGGTCACAAGGCTCGCCGCGGCGAGGATCACGAGGTCGCTGTCGCTGATGGCGAGCAGCTCCCCGCGCAAAAGACTCGTCACTTCAAAGTCGCCGCCAGGATTGGCCGCCACGAACAGCACCGTGCCCGCTGAGGCCACCGCAAGCAGAGCGCCGATCCGCCCGTCCTCGGGGATTCGAGAGCGCCGTCCGGAGAGGGTGAGCAGGGCCAAGCCGCCGAACGTGAATCCCGCGGAGCCGAGGAGTGCAAGCACATGCGTCCCGGCGCCCGCGGCGTGCTGGTGGCGTGTAGCGAGGAAGGTGAACGCAATCCCGGCGGCGCTGGCCTGCGGCAGCGCCACTCCAAGGAGGGCAAACCGGCGCAGCACCACATACACCCCGAGCACACCACAGAGGACGCCCACGAGGAGCCCCCCCGCGAGGGCATTGCGAAAGAGAAAGTCGGGGGAGAACACGTTCATCTCAATGTCGGCTCGATGCGAAGCCGGCCGCGTTCGACTCTCGCCAGCCGGTCGACCCGCAGACGGAGCGGTTCCAGATCGTGACTCACCATCCAGATGGCGAGCTTGTGTGCACGGCGCAGACCGTCGAGGGTTGTGACGATGCTCTCGGAGGTCTCGAAGTCGATGCCCGCGGTGGGCTCGTCGAGCAGCAGCAGATCGGGCTCGACGGCGAGCGCGCGCGCAATCAGGACACGCTGACGCTGGCCACCCGAGAGATCCGCGTAGCGGCGCTGGGCCAGCTGATCCGCGTGGCACACCTTAAGTGCGGCCTCGGCGCGCCCGCGTTCGCCGGGCCCGCTGCGCCGCCACGGCCGCGCGTCGCCATAGGTACCGAGAAGCGTGACGTCGAGCGCCGACAATGGGTAGAGGGGATCGAGACCCTCGCGCTGCGGCACATAGCCTATACGCAGTCCGGGCCGGCGTTCGACCCGGCCCCCGAGGAGCGGCACGAAGCCAAGGAGTCCACGCAGGAGCGTGGTCTTTCCGCTCCCGTTCGGGCCCACGAGCGCCACGAACTCCCCGGCCTGCACCTCCAGCGTGACCTCCTCGACCACCTTTCGCCCGGAGTAGCCGAAGGACGCGGATTTTGTTTGGAGCAGAGCGTCGGTCACGGGCTGCCAGCCGTGGAAAGCGCACCCACGAGCGCCCTCAGGTTGGCCTCGATGAAGTCGATGTAGGTATCGGTACCCGGCAGGCCGCCAGTCAGCGTCGAGATGGTCACGACCCGCGCGCCGGTGCGCTCCGCCACGGTTTGCGCAAGCGGCAGTTCATACGCCACCTCACGCACGACCAGCTGCGTCTTGTGCTGCTTCATCGCGTCGATCAGCTCTTCCAAGTGGGCGGGTGTAGCGGGCACGCCGGGCTTCGTCTCGATGGTCCCGATGAGTTCAATTCCGTAGCGCTCTGCCAAGTAGATCAAGTCGGGATGGTAGGACACAGCCTTCACGCCGCGGAGTGGCGCTGCAAGCTTTGCCCATTCTGCGATCTTGCGGTCCAAGAGCGCGTTGTAGCGGGCCAATCCGGCTTGATAGGTTTGTGCGCCGTCCGGGTCCACACGCTCCAATCCCTCTGCGATTGCCCGCGCCATGAGCTTGCCCTGCACTGGATCCAGATTGAAATGCGGGTTCCCGAGCGGATGGAGCTCACCCTGGGTGCGGTTCTGGCTGGTCGGTACCTCGAGCGGTGTGACGTAGAGAGACGCATCGATGTAGCCGGACTCCCCCGGCGCGATCTTGGCATTGCGCGCGACCTCGAGCAGTGGTGGCAGGAAGGCATGCTCAAGACCGAGACCCATCACCACGACGGCGTCAGCCCGGTTGAGTTTGGTCACGAAGCTCGGCTTCACCGGGACTTTGTGTGGATCCTGGTTGCCCTCCGCAATCGTCACGACGTCCACGCGCTCCCCGCCGATCTGGCGCGTCATGTCGGCGAGGTCGGGGAACGTCGCCACTACGCGAATTGCGGCATTGGCCGGTAGCGCGATCGTGAGCAGGAGAAGCGGAAGAGTCGCGCTAACGGGTCGTAAAGCCATGGCTGTGACTCCCTAGGAAGGCGGTCCACTGCAGGGTGATCCTCTGATCATCGGGCTCGCCGCGGGCGACGATCTGATCCAGCTGCAGCCGCAGCCGGTGGAACTCCGACGGCATCCAGGTGAAGAACATGGAGTAGGTCAGGATCTGATCCGCGTTGGGACTGAGCGGCGCAATGTAAAGCAGCGACGTATTGACGTTGTCCGCGGGCGCCTCCGAGTAATCCACACGGAGGCCCGCCGAAAACCGACGACCGAAGAAAGACTCGAAATACGCGTATCCACCCTGCCGCGTGTTAAATCGGCTTCCGAAGACCTGTGGGTTTGTAATCGCGTCGAACGGCAGCGCGGGGTTTGTGAGCAGCGGCGCGGCGGCAGCGTTAAACTGCGGCGTCTGGTTCGCGAAGCGCTGGTTGTTCCACATCCACTCGATGCCGAGGGTGGTACCCTGATAGAAGCCGCTCGTCCCCGGCTGGTGCCTGAAGGTGACATCGACACCGTACAAGTGCCGGTCGTTATCCTTCGGCACAGCAAAGTAGGTTCCGCCCACTTCGACATTGAAGGTATCGGTGAGGTCGAAATACGTGGTCGGGTGAACCAGGTAGGTGAGCTCACTGTACGAACCTACGCCGAAGGTATTGTTGAGCACTGTTCCCGCTTGCTCGCCGATGGAGTTGTAGATCCCTCCCGTGATCTGAATGAACTGCTCGGTCGGCGCGAGCCACGATACCTCGACGCCCTCGGCCCGCGATTCGCCCCCGATGATGCGATTAAGCGACGGCGGGCGGTCCACGAAGGGGAGTGCCTCATCATGCCAATGCGAGAGCCGCCCGACATCCGCGAAGTAGCGGCCTCCCTTCACCGTGAGGTTCCAGGGGAGCGCCGTCGTCACTACTGCGGCCTCCTCGATGTCGAAGCCCTGGGTGGTGTTGCCGTTGATCGTGGCGTAGCCGCGGAGGAACGGGTCAATCGGCGCCGAGATGAAGAGCTCGCCGCTCCTTAGAGCGAAGCCGTTACCGCCATCGACAGGGCTGCCACCATCGCCATGGGAGTTTGACCTCGCCGTTGTGTCCACCACGAAGCTGATCGCCGGATTGTCGGCATTCACCGGAGCGAGGTGCGCCGTCGTCCCAGGTGCAAGGCTAGGGCCGGCTGGCGCCGCCGCAGCGAGTGCCTCCACCCGCTGCTTGAGAGCGTTTAGCGTGTCCTTGGTCTCTTGGAGTTCACTCTTGGTTTGGGCGAGTTCACCTTGAGTCGCTGCGAGCTCCTGTTGGAGTGCTTTCACATCTGACGCGTCCGCGGCCCGAGCGTTAACGCCCGGCGCGAAACAGGCACAACTGGCGAGACCGGCCGCAAGACCGACTCGCGCGATGCGATGACGATCCATGACCACTCCTGGGTCCGCGACGCCGTAAGGCGGCGGCATTGCTCTCCGCGAAGCGTGCTAGCGGTCCGCGCGCGGAGCGTGAGGTGTAGGCACCGCCGTGTGGCGGCGTTAGGCCTGGCGAGCGGGTGTGGGGGCAGGCGGAGCGCGGGGCTGTGCAGTCGCGAGCGCAGGCCCGTGCGGGAGGCGTTCGCGCGCAAAGAACAGCGCCACTCCGATGGCGGTTTCCGCCGAGGGTTGCGGCGCCAGTGCGGTTGCGAGCGCGGCGCGCCCTTGGGCGAGCGCGCGGCACTGAGGACAATCCCCCGGATCGTGCAGCGGGTCCTCGGCCGCGTGGGAGCCCAGGCCCGGCTTCGCGGTGCTCGCTGCCGTGGAAGTCCCGGTCCGGTGTGTCGGGGTCGTGAGTGCGTGGAGCGGTAGGAGAAGGAACGCGCTTGCAAGCGCGAGACTTGCGAGCGGCGCACCGAGCTGCGCGACGCGCGAGCGATCGAGCAAGCGGCCCGGCATTCGCGCGCACCCTACCGGAAGCCTTGCTGTCCCGCCAGCAACGGCGACCGCGATCGGCTCCGCACGCACCGCTCGTAGGGCGTCAAGACCGTGAGGGCGACGTTTGCCTTCGAGACGCCGTGCGCGTTTTTCCGACTCCGCGCTCCTCCATGAGAGTCCGTCCGCGTCGATCCAGTGGAAAATCGGGGTTCCCAGCCCCTCGCAAGGTCCTGATGCTGCAGGGGAAAAGGGTGAAGGCGGCGGGAATCCAACCCGTTTTGATGGTGAGCGGAAGAAGCCTGGGGAGGCAGAAACAAGTCAAGGGTGAGAACCGACTTCAGAGCTCTGGGCGGGGTGGCGCGGCCGACCGCACCCAAGAGCGTCTCCACCCACGTGCGCACCTTTGCGGATTTGGGGCTCGAGGCGTGAACGATCCTCTGGCACATCCCAGCTCTACACGCCAGAGGATCGGCGATCCTAACCGCTTACGGGTCACGGCTGCCGGCGAACGTACCCGAAGAGAGCCAAAATGCTTTAGGCTAGTCCGTTAGGCAGAAGCCGAGAGAGGTGGGAAGCGCCGATTCGATGGTCGCGCCAGAGCCATGCAATGATCGGTAGGGGGTGGCGCCTCCTCTGGCTCTTCGTGCCACTTCTGGTGCTGGCAGGAGAGCTCACTGCCACTTCCTTGAGTGTTCGGACAGAACCTCGGGACGTAGAGAACGTCCCGAGAGCGAAGCGCGACGAGGCCCTTGCGCAATCGCCTCGTCATGCCGAGCGGGCACAAGGCCCTGAAGATTCCCCCCAATTGAAGCAGCTTGCAGAAGTCGATTTCTGCGTAGGACTCAACAAGCTGCTCGAGGCGAGTGACAACGGCTTCCGATCGGTAACGCAAGCATTCAAAGAATCCGCTACGGGCGTCTTGGTCGGGCAGGGAACAGTGCAGCTACCAGGGGCGGTGCTCTGCACGGTCGTTCAGCACCTGGTCCAGAGCACATGGAAGGCTAGCTACACCTGCCACTTTGCAGCGGACGATGAAACCGTATCGAAAGCCGAGGCGGACCGGCGTTTTGAAGCGCTCAAGCAGCAGACCCGAAACTGTGTTCCAAAGAGCTTGACGGAAAAGGACGAAACCGGTGGTGAAGACCTCGGCGTTGTCAGTACAGAGTTCGCAGGTGATCCCTTGGGCCCCATTGTGACTGTCTTCCTCAACTACAACGGGGGAAGCGCGGAACACCCCTCCACGATCGATTTGTGGCTCCGCATCGCGAGGTCGATCCCTGCGGGTCCAGAGCTTGGTCAACCTGCCCTCCCCTCGCCTCGCGTTTTGACAACGAGGATCACTCGCCAACGGCACCATCCATTTTCTTAGGATCGTCCAGCAAGTCTTTCGAGAGCACGTCTCGCTCGGGTTCCCAGCTACCGCACCGAAATTGGAATCCGGATCTCGACCGACGAAGCTACCGGCCTTCCTTCCTCAATCGCCGGGAAGAATCGCCAGCGCCGCAGGGCCTCGATCAGATTCCGGTTAAGTGCTGGATTGTCGGTGGGCTGCACAAGCTCGACCACTGAACTCCCGTCGGCTGCGACTTCGAACCGCGCCACTGCAACGACTTCGATCTTCTGGTGCCGAAGATCTTCTGGAAGATCGGGAAGCGGCTTGAAAAGGGCGCGTGCAGAGAGCTTGCCGCCTCCGAGGCGAGTCGCGGGAGGCTGCGCTGCGGCCTCGCTCGGGACCGCAGCGCTTTCGGCACTTTCCGATGCCTTGCTCTGCGCGCTTTCTTCGGGCGGTTTCACGGGATGCGCTGCAGGAGCGGGCCGAACGTGCTCTCGGCGATGGAGGGTCGGTTCGGGAGGCTTCGGCACCGTTACCGGTTCGTGCGGAGCCTCTTGGGGCACGCTCGGACTTGGGAGTTCCACAATTCGAGCGTCGAGTGGTGCCGTGCGGACGCCGGGGCGCGCTGGCCCCGCGATCACCTGCAGGAATACGAGGAGGAGCGCAAACGATACGAGGATGGCACCGGGAAGCGTCCACGGCAGCCGCTGCCAAGGACTGTCCACAGTTCGTGCGCCGCGGGCTTGAAAACTCAGTTGCGCTGGACCGCGATCAAGAAGTGTTCGGCTCCCGCTTCGCGCGCGCGAAGCATGGCCTGAACCACGATGCCGTTCGGGGCGCCAGCGTCTGCGGCTACGATGACGTTCGCCTCCGCCCCAGGGATCAGCGGCTGAAGCGCCGGCGTCAGAGTATCCAAGGTCACGGGAACCTCGTTCACGAGAACGTTGCCCTCCTTCGTCACCGTGAGCGTGATGGACGCACGCGCCTGGATCGGCTCCGCTCTTCCCTGCGGGAGATTCACATGCAGCGAATGCAGGTTCTGCATCGTGAGGGAAGCAATCATGAAGGTCGCGAGCAGGAAGAACATGACATCAATCATGGGGATGATCTCGATACGCCCCCGCCGCGATTTGCGCACCCTAGGAATCCGCATGGTTATGTCCCTGCTCGTCGAGCCGAATGTGGTCGACGAGGCGTGTCCCGAAGCGCTCCATCTGATCCATAAACCGTGTCTGCCACTGCGAAACGAAGTTGAAGGCGAAAAGTGCGGCCAACGCGATGAAGAGTCCCACCGCCGTCGCGATCAGCGCCTCGGCCACCCCGCCGGTCACGCCGCGCGGGTCCACCAGGCCTTGGTCGCCGAAGAGATGAAAGGACCGGATCATTCCTGTGATGGTTCCAAGGAGGCCGAGAAGCGGGGCAGCAGTCACGATGGTTTCGAGCACCCAGAGCCAGCGCGCGAGCGACTGTTCGATAAGGCGCGCCTCGTCCGATGCACGCGACTCCACCCACCACGCCGGCCGCCTTCGGTTGGCCAGGATCACGCCAAAGAACCGAACGAGAAAGTTCCTTGGCTCGAGCGCGCCGAGCTGCTGCTCGAGCTCCGCCCAATCGAAACCGAACGATTCCACGGTATCGACCACGACCCCGGGCACGCGTGTCCGCCTCCAGTAGACGAAGCACTTGTCCAGAAAGATCGCCGTCGCGAGAACCGCAAGCGCGAGAAGCGGGTAGACCATCGCTCCGCCGACGCGTAGCGCCGCGATTGACTCAAGCAGTCCGTGCTCCACAGTTTCTCCCGGCCTTTAAAAGGCCGCTGTGCATTCGCCTAGAATTCCTTCGAGAAGCCAACATAGTACGAGCGTCGCGCCCCGAACTGCGGCGCTCCAACACCAACCCCCGTCCCTGTACGGATTTCGTAGTTGCGATCGAACAAGTTGACGATGTCGAATCGCACCGTAACGGGCTTGAAACCCTCGAATGCGAAACGGTGCGAGACCCCGACGTTCACGGTCTCGTAGTTGTTGAGCTTCTCGCTATTCACGAATCCCGCGCGCAGACCGCTGCCGGTGAGCATGCCCGCGGAAAAGCGTGTGCCCTGCCAGAGGTACGAGAGTCCGAGCGACGTTGTGTAACGCTGGTCGTGATCCAGGTAGATATAGTGGGTCCGGATATAGTTGAGCTCGTCCTGCCCGAATTCGAATTGGCTCGAGACGATGTCCTGACCCCGCGCCACCGAGTAGGCGACGTTGGCGTAGGCCGTGAAGTCGCCCACCTGATACGAACCTGTCAGTTCGGTGCCATACACGTACCCTTGGGCATAGTTGAAGATCGAGAAAATCAGCGCATTTCCAAACTGGCCCTCGTCGATTAGGTTTGAGGCCCGCTTGTAATACGCGTCCGCTCCAAGCTGCAAGCCGGGTATCACCTGCTGAATCACGCCGACATCGAGGTAGTGGGAGCGCTCGGGCCTTACGGTTGCGTCGAGCTTGACCGCTGGCTCATTGGTCGTGCCATTAAACTTCGCGATCGAGCTTGTCGGTACGAGCTCGAGGGGCGGGGGCGTAAAGTAGCGGGCGTATCCGGCATGGATCGTCGTCCCCTCCCAGGGCTTATACACGACGTTAATCCGCGGACTGATCTGTCCGGTGTGGATGAACGACGCCTCGCGGTCCCAGCGCGTTCCAAAATTTAGGGTCAGCTGCGGGGTGATCCGCCACTCGTCCTGAAGGTAGAGCCCATAGCGATCACCCACGATGGAGGAACCGTCGCCGATGGAAAAAGGAATATCGCTCGTCTGGGCTCCTGTGCTGTCCACGGAGAGCACAGTCACGTCGTTGTTGCTGATCGCGTGCTCGTTCTGAAAGAAGAAGCCGCCGCGGAGCGTATGGAACTCGGCAAGCTTGTAGCTTCCGTCGCCCTGGAGGCCGTTCACGAAATCGGTTCGAAGGTCGTGGCTCGCGACGCCGGTAAAGACGATGTCTCCCACGGGATCGGGGTGAAAGTTGACCTTCGTATATCGCGTGAAATAAGAGACCTGGAAGTCGAGGTCGCCGATCGACTTCTGGAGAGCCAGGAAGGCATAGCTCGTCCACTCAGATTGCGTTTCGTTGAGATTCTTAGAGTCGAAGGTACTGATGCCGTTCACGGTGAAATTCGGCATCTGGCCCGGGATATTGGGGATGTTGAAGTCGCCCAGGTAATTCCCTGTGATGAAACTAATGCGCGTCGTGGGATCGAGAAGATACGAAAGGTACCCGAAGGCCTTTGTCTGGTCGTTCCGGTCGTGAATTGGGTTTAGTCCGGCGGCGGCCGCTTCGATCCCGTAGTTTTGCGTGCCGAGCCCGCTGTACAGGAAGTCTCCCGCGAAGTAGTAGCTCAACGGCCCCGTGGAGCCTCCATACTCAAGGCTCGATTCGATCGTGTTATGGCTTCCACCGTAGACTCCAACGGTGCCGCCGGGCTCGTACGCGCCACTTTTCGTCTGGAGCTCAATCACCCCCGCGGTTCGGTAGCCATACTGAGCGGGAAGCGCTCCGGTAATGAGGCTCACCTGGTCGATGAATCGTGAGTCAACGACCTGCCCGAATCCTGTGATGCCCTCCGGCAACATCACCCCATTGAATCGATACTGCAGATTCGCGTGGTCGCCCCGTACGTGCAGCTGTCCAAAGGAGTCCTGGGCAACTCCGGGAGCGTTCAGAAGCACTTGATTGAATTGGGCACTCTCGCCTTGTGGCTGCGCCTGGATCGCATCGTTCGAGATCTCATAGACGCTGCTCCCCGTGCTCGGCGTAATTTTGTTGCGGGCCTCGTCGAGCTTCTTACCGACGACGCTAATGTCGAGCGGGTTGTGGGAAGCGAGGACGAGATCCGCGGAGGAGTCTGCGCCTTCGTGAACGGCCACGATCGCCGTCGCATTTTCGAAATCGGCCTTATCTCCTTCGACCGAGTAGACGCCGGGCGGGACGTTCTCGAACCGGAAGCCGCCGTCGGGTCCGCTCGTCGTCTCTGCCACGGTCCGGCCGTCGGCGGCCTCGAGTTTTAGGTGCACGTCGGCGAGCGGCCGATCGAGCGCATCTTTCGTCCGACCCGAAACCCGCGCCGACTTACCGGCTGCCGCCGGTTCCGCATGCGTAACGCCTCCTAGAAGGAACTGAGTGCAGATCACGATACCCACCCCGACCGACCCAAAGTGCCCCCTCACCAAGGACCCCCGTCTTGCCCATCGCTGCAGAGCTCGGATCTCGGACGGCAGCACGCGGCGACGATGATCTTCGTCGCCATCGGGCGGCCTCAGGCCGCAACGCAGCGAACTAGATTTCTGAGAACAGGATTTTCAGGTAGCGATGGGATTCGGAGAGGGCGGCGCTCGAGGAGAAGAACTCTCATCAAGGCCTGAAGGCGCAGCCGCTTGGGTTGCGTTCGGGATCGCGATTACGTGAGGCGACGGCGTATGGGTGAACGCAGCAACAGCCGTGACGATATTCGCGCGCAGCTGCGCAAGGTTCTTGCAGATCACGCACTGGCTCGGGTCGTGAGTGGCAGTTCCCGGAAGAGGCGCGGTCCGTGAAGCCCCGGTCTCGGATTTGGCGAGCGACCCGGCAGCACTTTCAGGCGCCAAGCGTTCCGCTACCCAATCCCCTGAGGCAGAGCGCTCGGCGAAGGCATGAAGAGAAGGCGCAAGGAACTGAAGGAGAAGAGCGCCGATGCCGAGGACGGCAAGCAGGTTCCGTCTTCCCCGCGAACAGCGGAAGCTGCTGTCGCAAGCGTGCACGAAGCGTGAACCTAAATGCACGCTGTGAAGCCTATATGAAGTATCTGCACCCTGCTAGATCGTGCCCAAAAATGGCCCTGTGCGTCTCGACCATTCCAGGCCTTTCTGCCCGCCGTGACGCCAACGCAAGCAGCTTCTGCTGGATGGCGGTCTCTCGCGCCGCCGTCTGGTCTCCCGAAAGTACCCGGCGTGAGCCCCTTCATGAGCCGTCTGCCGGAGTTCGACGCTCCTTCGAGCTCGCGCCCTCAAACTGGGCCCTAGCCCCACCTCGGGGCGCCCTTCCGCCAAGCAACCATCGATACCGTGCCTGTTCGGGTCGCCCTTCGTAGCGTCATCGAGCCCGGACATGAACGGGCGGAGAGCGCGGAAGGGCTGCCGGACCCGGTGTGAAGCCTTCCTGGAACCGATCTGACGCTCCATCAAACCATTTGACCGGTATCAGCTTCTATCCGAGGATATCAGGCGAGAATCGCCGGGAGTCCGCACCATGTACCAAGATTACGGTGTGATCGATGCAGATGGCCACGTAATGGAGCCCCCGGATCTCTGGGAGAAGTACATCGAACCCGAGTTCCGCTCTGTAGCCCCGCGAGGCGTCGGCATCATGACGATCGACGTTCTGGGTCACCGTATGCCCGACGTCCCCGGTTGGCGAGAGGAAGCCACCGATCCGCGCCACGTGTTCGATCCGCGCTTCGCGGACGCGGCACGTCGCGGCTATGACGCCCCCAGCCACATCGAAGCGATGGATATGGAAGGGATCGACATCATGGTCCTCTACCCATCGCGAGGCCTCTTCGTGGCATCCGCCAACGCACTGCCCCGGCGGTACGTGGGTGCGGTCTGCCGTGCCTACAACCGCTGGCTCGCCGACTTTTGCAGCCACAACCCGCGTCGTCTCATGGGTGCTGCACTTGTTGCGCTTCACGATCCACAGATCGCGGCGGAAGAGGCGCGTTATGCGGTGGAGGAACTCGGGCTGAAATCGGTGTTTTTGCGGCCGAATCCCGTGAATGGGCGCACCATTGATCACCCCGACCACGAAGAGTTCTTTGCTGAAGTCGAGCGCCTGGCGGTACCCATCGCAACCCACGAGGGTGCGGGCGTGCACCTCGCGCAGTTCGGCCGCGACCGCTACGACAAGCTTTTCAAAGTCCACATGATCTGCCATGCCGTGGAGACGATGGGGGCATGCATGGACCTCATCGTGGGGGGCGTCCTCGAACGCCATCCACAGCTGCGCTGCGTCTTCCTCGAGGCGTCTGCGGGCTGGGCGCCGTGGTGGCTTGAGCGCATGGATGAACACTTCGAGGGATTTCATGGATCGCGCGAGGCGGGAGGGTTATCCCGAAAGCCGAGCGAGTACTTCCGCCGACAATGCTTTGTCTCGTGCGAGGTCGACGAGCGATCCGCGAGGTACGTCGAAGAGACGTTCGGCACCGACGTACTCGTGCTCGGGAGTGACTATCCCCACGGCGATGGAAGCTTCCCGCACGCCATTCGAGATTTCGTGAATCTCGAGGCTCTGTCTTCGAGCGCGAAGCGCAAGGCTCTCTGGGACAATCCGATCCGACTCTACCACCTCGAGAAGGACGCCGCGGCGCTCGCTGCAGCGCGAACCTGATCCGGGAGACTCCGCTGATGCAACTCGGCGTTATCGGCCTCGGGA
Source organism: Myxococcota bacterium (assembly GCA_035489755.1). Classification (GTDB taxonomy): domain Bacteria; phylum Myxococcota_A; class UBA9160; order UBA9160; family UBA9160; genus UBA9160. The sequence goes on along the minus strand of DATGZK010000020.1, from coordinate 100,767 downwards.
ACATCGGAAGCGCCATTGCCGCAAATCTCGTTGCGGACCGCCACGAGGTCTGCGTGTTCGACGCAGCCAAACCACGCTGCGAACCGCTTGTCGCCGCGGGCGCCAGCGCGGCCACCGGCCCCGCTGAGGTGGCGCGCCGCAGCGAGATCACCCTGCTCTCGCTCCCGACACCCGCCGCCGTGGACGAGGTAGCGACGCAGTGGCTTGCCGGAGCTCCTCCTGGCCGCCTTCTTGTAGATCTCTCCACCAATGCGCCCGCGTCCGTCCGGGCCCTCGGCGCGCGCCTCTCGGCTGCGGGCTGCGGACTCGTCGAAGCACCACTGAGTGGTGGTGCCATCGGCGCGAAGTCCCGCGGGCTGGTCTTTATGCTGGGAGGTGAGCCCGAGCCCGTGGAGCGCGCGCGAAGCGTGCTCGCGAGCCTTGGGCGCGCCTCCTTTCATGTGGGGCCTCTCGGCCAAGGCAATGTTGCAAAGCTCGTCAACAGTCTCGTCGCATTCTCGACCACCTGGGCTTCGCTCGAGGCCCTCGCGCTCGCCTCCAAGGCGGGGCTCGACCTGCGCACCACGTTGGACGTAATCCGCACGGCCGGGGCGGGGAACTTCTTCACGAACTTTGCAGTCGAGGGCATCAACCAGCGGGGCCGACCGACCCAGTTCGCGCTAGCCCTCGCGGCCAAGGACGCGAGCCTCATCCTTGACCTTGCACGGGAGCACGGCGTTCCCACCCCGGTCGCCGCGCAGATCGGTCAGGTCCTCGTGTCCGCAATCGGTGCGGGTCTTGGCGATCGCGACTGGACAGATCTCGTCGAGCTCATCGAACGGCAGGCAGCCATCCGGCTCGAGCTCCCCGCCCTGCGCGAGGGCTCCGCCCAGCCGCGGGTCTAAATCGGCGGCTCCGGTAGACCGAAAGGTCGTCCGGGGTGGACGATGAAAGCCGTGATTGCGATCGGGTTCGGTGCTTTCTTTCTGTCGAGCCTTGCGATCGGGCTGCGCCTGGTCTGGCTCGCGTACCGAAACCGCGAGCTGCCCGAGCTTCTCATCGGACTCGGGATCCTCGGCATCGGTCCTGCGGGTTTTGCGGGTACCGTCTTCGCGCTCCTCCTCGGCCCGGGGTACCCCTCCGCCGCAGGCTGCCTTCTGGCGGCAGCGACACTCGCGACCTCCGCGGGTGCCGTCGCCGCCTACGTGTTCAACTGGACTGTGTTCCGAAGCGGTGAGCGCTGGGCGAAGGGGATCGTAGGTGCTGCGGGTCTGCTCTTTGTGATCCTATTCGCAGGTCAGCTTGCAAACGGTGGCTTTAAGTTGCCGCTACACCTGAACGCGTGGTTCCACCTGCACTCCGCAGCGGTGACTGGCTGCCTGCTCTGGGGCTCGGGGGAGTCCTTGCGCTATTACGCCCTCATGAGAAGGCGCCTCCGCCTTGGACTCGCCGATCCGATCGTCACCAACCGTTTCTTGCTCTGGGGGCTCGGCATCGGCTCGGCGGGTGTGGGCTCTGTGATTTCCATTGCCTTCACCCTCGTGACGGGCTCCGCCATGCAGGAGCTCGACTGGCTCACGCTCAGCAATTCCCTCTTTGGCCTCGCCTCTGCTGTGCTGATGTGGATTGCGTTCCTGCCGCCCGCACCCTACCGCCGGTGGATCGCCCGGCTCGCGACGGCGTAGTGCCCATCCCACGCGCCGGGACTATGGCTTAAGGATTTCGGCGGCCGCGTTGAGCGCCGCGACCGCCGCCGGGACCCCTGCGTAGCAGGAAGTCTGCATGAGGACTTCGATCAGCTCCTCGCGCTTGATCCCGAGATTGAGCGCACCCGCGAGGTGCGCCTTCAACTCGTCCGTCCGCCCGAGTGCCGCAAGCTGTGCCACGGTACAAAGGCTTCGGCTCCGCAGATCAAGCGCGGGCCGCGACCAGAACATCCCGAAGCAGGACTGCACGACGAGCGCGAAGAACTCGGGCGCGAGCTTTTGGGCGGGGAGCTCGCCTCCTCCGGCCCGCTCTCCCCAGAGCTTCTTTGTCACCGCAAGACCCCGGGCCATCAACTCGGGCTGGATCGCCATTGCGCTCTTTCTCCTTTGGCCGGGCGGGCCTTCACTCCCGACGCAGTAGGTTCACCGTGCACACGCTCCCTCCGCCGACGAGGTGTGCGAGACCCACCCTTGCTCCTTCGACCTGGCGCTCCCCTGCCTCGCCCCTCAGTTGGAGGGCCAGCTCATGGATCTGGGCGAGACCGGTGGGGCCGCCCGGATGACCGCGCGCGATCAGCCCGCCATCGGTATTGAATGGGATGCGGCCGCCGGGCTCGGTCTCTCCGGCCTCAAGCAGCTTCTCCGCGTCACCGGGTGGACAAAAGCCGAGGAGCTCATAGTACTCGAGCTCCTCGTTCGCGAAGGCGTCGTGCACGAGGGCGACGTTCACGTCCGACGGACCAAGCCCGGCTTCCTCGTAGGCTTGCAGTGCCGCATCCCGCGTCATGCTCGGAGGCCCGACCACGGGGCCGAGGAAGGTGTGGCCTCGAGTGTAGGTCTCGGTCTGCAGCGAAGACGAGACCGGCGCGACGAGCGGACGGCCCGGCCGGAGCCGACGAGCTAGGTCTTTGCGCGCAAGGATTGCGCATGCAGCTCCATCGGAGATGGGACAGCTCATCATCGCCGTAAGAGGCTCCGCGACCTTCGGCGAGGCGAGCACCTCCTCAATCGTAACCACATGGTCTGCTTGTCGATGGCTCCAAGGGTTGCGTGCGCCCGCATTCCAATTCTTCGCGGCGATTCGAGCGAAATGCTCGGGTTTGGTGCCGCGTTCGTACATTCGGCGCACTGCCCAGAGTGCGAAGTACGCTGCCGGCAGAATTACGCTATCGATGGTGTCACGGCCAACACCTCGGCCTTGCGTGCTACCCGAGGCAAGCTCCGTCATTTTTTCGAAGCCGAGGGCCATGGCGACGTCGCACCGTCCACTGGACACGGCGTGGGCGGCCTCGCGAAATGCGATAAGACCTGTGGCGGACGCATTCTCGACGTGGCTCACCGGAAGGCCGGTCAGACCGAACTCTTTCATAATCTTGATGCCGGCCATGGGAGACGCCTGCATGTAGCCGACGAACGCCTCTCCTACGTCTCGGAACGATATGCCAGCGTCATCGAGCGCGCGGAGCCCCGCTTCCCGTGCAAGCTCGACGAGTGTGCGATCCCGGTGGGCGCCGAACCGGGTCATCCCGACTCCGATGACCGCGACATCCTCGAGTTTCACTTCGCACCTCCCGGCTCCGCTGCCGGCCGAAACCGAAAGATCACGACCTCCTCGCCCTTGCTGTTCTCGCGCAGCACCTCGAGCTCCAGTTCCATTTCCATTCCGATCCGAAACTCTCCAGGCCCACCCGAGAGCACCGCCTGTACGCGCGGACCCTCGGGCAAATCCACCTGACCTACACCGTACCCGCCAGCGACGGCGCGCCGAGAGCCGAAGAGCGGAAAGTGGGCGTAGGTCCAGGTATAGAGCGTGCCGCGGGGGCCGAGGGGGACGTCCACGGTGTCGCGCCCGAGGCAGCGAGCGCAGATGCGCCGCCGAGGAAAGAAGACCTCACCACACGCTGCGCAGCGGGAACCGAGCAGCCGGGGAGCCTCCGTGCGATCGCTCGGGATCGTGAAGAATCCGGGCTCGATGGGTACCCACGTGCGCTCCGGCGCTGCCATGTTCACTCCGCCCAGCCTGCTCGCTTCGCTCGTTCGCTACTGCGTGCGGTCCGGGCCAAAGCCCGGCGCCCATTCAAAGCATTGCACCTCAATTGAGAGCGGGAGCAGGTAGCGCACGTAGAAACTGTGGAGCTTGAGGACGCGAAAGTCTTCGACGTTCCGGTCCGTAAGGTCCACTCGCGCATCGCTCGACTGCTGGGTCTGGGCGCGCTCGTAGAGCTCGGCAAGTTCGGCAGGCGTCGCGACGGAGAGGCCGAAGTGCTCTGTGCCGGTGGTGCGCATGGGTTCGCTACTGGCATGCAAGTAGACGAACTGTTCATTGCTATGGCAGCGCAGGACCAGAAGCTCACGGTCGCGGGTCATCGTTGGCATCTCGGTCCACCCGAAGACCGCGCTGTGGAAGCGAAGGAGATCGGAGCGTCCAGCAGCGTCGAGGAGTTCCGCGGGCACGGTCAGCGCCACGTGGTTGAACCGCGGAAATGCAGGGCTGGCGCCTGTCACGAGGCCGCCCTCGGCGCAACCATCACCTTTGCTGCCCGCCCCCCGTGTTCAAGCTCGAGAAGCGCCTCGAGCATGCCGCCAAGGCTGACGTCCTCGCGTTCGATCAGCTGCTCCACCGGAAGAGCACCGGATGCGAGGAGCCGTAGCCCTTCTTCGAAACCGCCGTCGTCATAGTTGAAGGCGCCGGTGACCACGAGCTCATTGAGCAAAATGCGATTGTGATCGAACGTCGGGCGTGCGAGGCCGGTTCCGACCATCACGAGTGTGCCCGCCCGCTTCAGTTGCGTAAGCCCCGATTCCATCGCCGCGGGTCGACCCGAACACTCAAAGACGACGTCCACCGGGCTTCCCACCAGTCGGAACGGCAGTCCCTGTGATTCGAGTTCGTCCGGGTGCAGGACACGCGCGGCTCCCACCTCGCGGGCGCGGGCGCGGCGGGTCGCCGCCGGCTCGCTCACCGAGACGTCCTCGACTCCGCGGGCGCGCAGCGCCGCCACCACCAAGAGACCGATGGGTCCTGCTCCCGTGACGAGCGCCCGCTGACCCGGGCGAACCCCCGAACGGGTCAACGCATGAAGCGCCACAGCGAGAGGCTCGGCGAGTGCGGCATGGCGCAGAGGGAGACGGGCCGGCACGCGTACCAGCTGCGATTCATGGACACGGACATATTCCGCAAATGCGCCCTCAAATTCATCGAGGTCCACAAGGGAACGCCCGCTGCACAGGACCGGCCGCCCGGCGCGGCAGTATTCGCAGCGCCCACAGCCCGGCCGCGGGCCGCCGACGACCGGATCGCCCAGCGCCCAGCCCTCTACCTCGTCGCCAAGCGCGACGATCCGCCCAGAGTACTCGTGCCCTCCAACGGATCCCGGCCGCCCCATACCCTCGAGTACGAAGTGCAGGTCCGTTCCGCAGATCCCGCAGTGGCTGACCTCGATGAGGACGTCGCGCGGGCGGATCGCGGGCACGGCGCGCTTCTCGACCGTGAGGCGCCGCGGGGCACGGTACACGGCCGCTAGCATCGACGAAGGAAAGCCGGCGTGAGGGCCTGCCTCGGGGAGGTTAGAAGCATCGATTTGGCGGTCCATCTTCGTTGACGCTTTCCTATGTCAACACCGATTTCGGGCGGCTCGCGGGGAATGGTGTATGCCCTACGGGTCCGCGCTGGATCCCCTGTCGAGCGCCCTGCGATCTCGCGACTCGCTTTGCGGCGCGCCGACAGGTTATCACGATCCGAGAACGGAATTCCCGAAAGTCACGGGGCACCCCCCTCGGTCCGGAAAGGCCGAGCAAGTGGGGGCGCCGCGCCTTATTTCCTGGAGCCGTGCCATCTCCGGGAGCGCCCTATGGGGCTCGCCGCCTTGGCGGGGGCACTGCGCAGGCGGCGGATTGCCTGACCCTCCGCACAGATTCCATAGGCGCGCGGGGCAGTTCGAACGAGCTGCAGCCTGCAGCTCGTAGGCGGTAAGGCCCAATCTAGGAATCTGACGCCCCATCAGTTTTGGTATAACTCGCTGGGGCAGCCGGAATCGCGCGCAGTCCGCCCCTTCGGAAGGGAGATCCCTATGCTTTTGGACGGAATCCGTGTGGTGGAGATGGGCGTCTGGGTCGCGGGACCGGCGGCAGGCGGCGTCCTCGCCGACTGGGGTGCCGACGTGATCAAGCTCGAGCCGCCGGCCGGCGACCCGATGCGGCGTGCGTTCCAGAATCTCGCCGGGATCGATCTCCCCTCTTCGCCACCCTTCAATCAGGACAATCGCGGCAAGCGCAGCGTCGCGCTTGACCTCCGCGTGGACGAGGGCCGAGCGATTGCTCGTCGGCTTGTGCTCGGGGCTGATATCTTCCTTACTAACTACCGCCATGACGCGCTCGAACGGCTCGGCCTCGACTGGGCTTCCCTTTCCAAGGAGAGTGACCGGTTGATCTATGCGCATGTCACTGGCTATGGCTCGGAAGGACCGGACCGCGACCGAGCCGGCTACGACATCGGTTCCTTCTGGGCGCGGTCAGGCATCGCCCATCTGCTCACACCCGCGGGTGAGGATCCTGTAGGCTCGCGTGGAGGTTTCGGGGATCACATCACCGCGAGCCATGTGCTGGCCGGAATTGCGGCCGCACTTTTCCAACGTGAACGAACCGGCCGGGGACAGCGGGTCGAGGCAAACCTTCTCGGCAGCGCGCTCTACACCATCGGCTGGGATATCTCCCTCCAGCTCGAGTTCGGCATCAGCCTCTCACCGGGCAAGCGGAGCGAGTCCATCGTTCCCACTGTCACGAGCTACAAGGCCGGTGACGGCCGCTGGGTTTGGCTCCTCGGCGTCGAGGCCGACCGCCATTGGCCCCGCATGGTGAAGGCGCTCGAGCTGACGGAGCTCGAGCGCGATCCACGTTTCGGCACAGCGGCGGCGCGCCGGGAGAACGCGCGCGCGCTGATGGCAATCCTCGATGCCGCTTTCGCAACGCGCCCGCTTGCAGAATGGACGCAGCGGTTTGACGAGGTCGATCTGTGGTGGGCGCCCGTCCAGACGCCGGCCGAGGTGGTACACGACCCTCAGGCGCAAGCCGTAGGGCTCTTCGTCGACCTGCCCAGCCAGCAGGGGGGACTCCGCAGCGTTTCGAGTCCTGTTCACTTTAGCGAGAGCGACACGCGCCCACGCCGAGGCGTTCCGCGCCTCGGCGAGCATGGAGGCGAGATCCTTCAGGAAGCCGGAATTCCCGTAGGTGAGATCGAGCGCCTACGAACCAAGGGGGTACTGCGCTAATGGCAATCCGAACCTGGCGCCTTTTCATTGACGGCAAGTGGACCGAAGCTGCCTCGGGTGCAACCTACGCGGTGCCGAACCCTGCCACCGAGGAGACGGTGGCCCTCGCACCCGACGCGGGCAACGAGGATGTCAAGCGGGCCTTGGCAGCGGCACGGCGCGCATTCGACAGCGGTCCATGGCGACAGAGCACTCCGGCGGAGCGCGGGCGCATTCTCCTTCGAATCGCCGATGCAGTCGAAAAGCGCAAGGAAGAATTCCGCGCGCTCCTTGTGGCTGCGCACGGTGCCGAGGCGATGACCCACGGCATCCAGCTCGACATTCCCATCGCCCAACTTCGCGGCTATGCCGAGCTTGCGACCCGCTTCCGCTGGGACGAGCCTCTGGCGGCAGTCCAAGGACTGACAGCGGTCGGGATGCGCACGGTCCAGGGCATCGCCCATCATCAGCCCGCCGGGGTGTGCGGTCTCATCCCAACTTGGAACTTCCCGCTCTACGTGACCGCCCAGAAAATCGGTCCGGCGATCGCGACAGGCTGCACGATGGTCGTGAAACCCTCACCTTGGGGTCCCCTCATCGATTTGCTTCTCGCCGAGATCGTTGCCGAGTGCGACCTTCCGCCGGGCGTCTTCAATCTCGTAACGGGTCTCGGTCCTGAGCTTGGAGCCGAGCTCGCGGAAAGTCCGCTCGTCGACAAGATCTCCTTTACGGGCTCGGTCTCTGTCGGGAAAAAGGTCGCGCTCGCGGCAGCGGGCACGCTCAAGCGTGTCCACCTAGAGCTCGGCGGGAAGTCCGCTCAAATCATCCTCGATGATTTCGAAGTCGACGCTGCGGCGCCCTCCTCGGCCGGACCTACCTACTTCCACGCCGGACAGGGTTGCGCGATGACGACCCGCGTCCTGGTGCAGCGCCGCCGTCACGATGCTCTGGTCGAAAAGATGGCGGCCTTCGTGAGGAGCTTCGTCAAGGTGGGAAACCCCGCGGATCCGACTGTGATTCTGGGCCCTCTGATCCGGGAGGAGCGGCGGAAGGCGGTGGCCGGCTACGTCGCGAGTGGACGCGAGGAGGGCGCGGAGCTGGTGTGCGGGGGCGGGGCCCCCGCCGCGCTCGCTCACGGGTTCTTCTTTGAACCGACGATCTTCGCAAACGTTCGAAATGACATGCGGATCGCGCGAGAGGAGATCTTTGGTCCGGTCGTCTCCGTCATCCCATTCGAGGACGAGGAGGACGCGATCCGCATCGCCAATGATTCGAGCCTCGGCCTCTTCGGCGGCATCCTCACTCGCGATCTCGACAAGGCGCGCGCCATCGCGAAGCGTATTCGGGCGGGCGGGGTGTCGATCAATGGCGCGGTGAACCTGACGACCGCTCCGTTCGGCGGCTTTAAGGAGTCCGGCATTGGCCGTGAGGGCGGCGTTTTCGGGCTCCACGAGTTCACCGAGATCCAGTCGATCACATGGCCTGAGGGATAACCGCCGGGACCACCGCCTGCGTTCGGTGCATGCGCTCCAGCGGTGCAGACGGGGGGCCTCCATGAGCGCAGTCCTGAGCGTGCTTGGTATTTGCGGAAGCCTTCGCCTTCGCCCGCTCATGACCCAGCTCCGCGCGAGCCTCGCCGCTTGGACGAGAAGGCTGCGCGCGGCCTAAATCTTGCCGGGGTTGGTGGACGCGTAGCCTTTGCCTCTTGCATCCTCGGCGAGATAGCGGTGGCCTTCTATCTCTGCACCTTCAGCCTCGAGGCGTCGCAGCGCGGCGTCGCGCAACGGGCCGAGCTGGATCTTTTGGCTTCCCGTGTAGGCAAGCTCACTCTCCCGAAAGAACAGCACGCGGCGAGGTACTTTGTAGGGGGCGAGTCGCTCGCGCAGGAAGGCCCGGATCTCGCTCTCGGGCGGCTCGACAGCGCCTCGTGAGACCACTGCGCACAACACAACCGCCTCCCCAAGCGTTGGGTGCGGGACCCCGACGGCAAGGCCCACCTTGATGCTCGGATGGTCGGCAAGCACCTTCTCGATCTCGAGGGGCGAAACGTTTGCACCGCCGGTCTTGATCAGGCTCGAGAGACGACCCGTCCAGTGGAGGACTCCCCGCTCGTCGAGGAACCCACCGTCTTGCGTGCGAAAGAAGCCCTCGGCGTCAAACACGTGTTCAGGTTCTACCTTGTGATAGCCGCGCATGAGGGTGATGCCACGCACCGCGATTTCACCTGGCCTCCTGCTGGCGAGAGCGGCCCCTGTTTCGGGATCGACGATGCGCACCTCGATCCCGGGGAGTGGTGGACCGCTCGTGCCCTCCCGCTGTTCGGGCGGAGTGCGGGCTGGATACGCTGTGGCCAGCGTAAAGGTCTCGGTCATGCCGTAGGAGGCCTGCATGCTCCACACGTCTTTGGTGATGCCTGCGTGCACCGCGAGCGGTGAGCCCACTCGCAGCTTGACCACGCTCCCTAAGCTCCGCGCCGCGGCGTCGGGGTGCTCCGCCAACGCCTTCTCTTGGTGCGGAAAAGCGTGCACCACCGTCACGCGCTCGGCGCCGATGAGCGCGAGGGCGGCGCCTGGCTCAAAGGTCTCCTGAAGCACGAGCGTGGCGCCCGCCGCCAGGGTGGCGCCGAGGGACATCGCAAGGCCTGCGGTCCAGAAGAAGGGCTGCGCGGTCCAGACACGATCTTCCGCCACGAGATCCATGTACTCGGCGAAGCGCCAGCTCTGGATGACAGCCGCTCGTTGAAAATGCACGATCCCCTTTGGGTGCGCGGTCGTGCCCGAGGTGTAGAGCAAGATGCCGTCGTCGGTGGGCGTGACCTCCGCCGCCGCCGCGTCTGAGAGTGCGTCCTTCACCTCTCCGCCGGACCACAAGAAATCGGACCAGCTCTCGACGGCGCCCTGCCTGTCCGGAAGCCCGAGGCATGCGACGCGCCGGAGGAAAGGAAGAGCCTCACACCAGAGGTGGCCAGGGGCGTGCTCGGAGAGCTCCGGATGCGCCTCCACGAGCTCGGCGAGGAAATCACGTCGCAGGAGCGTGCGCTGGAGTAACAAAACCGACGTGTCGCTGTGGCGCAGCACGTAGTCTCGCTCGATCGGCGTGGCGAAGGTGTTCATGGGAACCAGTACACCTCCGGCAAGTGCCACACCAAAGGCACAGGCCACCCATTCTGGGCGATTGCTCATGAGAACGCCGACGCGCGCCCCCTTCGCCAACCCGCCGGCGAGCAGTGCTTTCGCGACCCGTCGCGCCTCTGCGGTGAGGGCGTCATAGCGCATGTCGCAACCGTCGAAGCGAAGCGCCGGCCGCGCGCCATGGCGCGCGGTGATGTCCTCCAGGAAGCGGGGAAGCGTAAACCTCGACGCGTCCGACTGGAGCTTCAACACACCGATTTGGGCTGCGTTTCTGTCGGCATACGCAGTTCGGCGGTGCCCTGCGCCATCGTCGCACCCCGATGGTTGGTCATGGTGACCTCGACGTGTGCCACGGGCTGGCCCGACGGATCCTCGTGGGAGAGACCCTTCACCTCGGCGTTGAGATAGGTCACCTCTCCCGTGAGTGCTGGAGAGCGGTACTGCATGCGGCTGTGCAGCAGTTCACCCCACTCACCGGCCCAGTTTGCGAGGTAATCGATGATCCACGCCCCCATGGACGCGCCGTAGCCGTATCCCCGAGGCATTCCGATGAGCTGGGCGTAGCGCGGCTGCACGTGCCCACGCGAGGGGCCCTTGTAGAGTCCGTCCCCGAGCGACGGATCAATCTTCGCGCCCTCGAGGTCCCGGGACATCTCCGCGAGCCATCCGGCTTGATGAAGCGAGGAAGGACCGCCGCTCGGACGAAATGCACCCCACACCGTCATGACGTAAGAGCGCCACTCCGTGGTGAATGTCATGAGGCTGTGAGGTCCGATCGGACGCGTCGGGAGCTTCTCGCCCGGCTTTACGAAGAGGCGGCGTTCGTGGCCGAGGTCGAGAAAGCTGCCGTAGTACTCGAACTTAAGACGTTCGATCTCCTCGAGTTGTGAATCTGTCCACTGCGGCTCGTCCGTATCGCTGAACTGCGCGAGCCGCCGGGCCTCCTCCGCCAGGTAGCGGATCGAGGTCGAGCGCTGCTTCGCCACCACTTCGCCCCGCTGGTTGATGTAGGTGGTATCGCCGCGCGAAAACATTGTGGGACCCGCGAATTTCGTCTCCGTCACCTTGTAATCGAACAGCATTCGGTCCTGGCGCATCCGGTCGCCAGGCACAATTCGCGGCCCGAAGAACCACCACTCGTCACCACCAAACAGCATGTGCGTACCCGGGATCGTCCCCTGGATCGCAGGTCCCGCGCCATGGCTGTCGTCCGTGCAGACACAGAACGACTGAGGTGCCACGATCCCGCCGAATCGGCTCGCCTTTGCATAATCCTCGTCAAAGTAGAGGGGATTCGGATTTTGCATGCCCTGCGCCCAGCGCCGAATGTCATTCACGTGCACAGGGTCACGCATGGAGCCACCACCCAGCGGAACACCGATCCAGCGGTCGACATCTCTCGTGTCGAACTTCGGGTTTACGCTTCGACCCTGGCTCATGCGGGTACCTCCATCGCCTGCCCCAGCCCGTAGGCTCGAACCATGTTGCCCGCACAGATCTCGTAGCGCTCCCGCGCCGGCACGCCGTCAAACATCTCACCCACGACCTTGCGGCTGTACGGCCAGTCGTTGCCGTGATGCGGGTAGTCCGTCGACCAGGCCATGTTGCGGACGCCTACGTCGTAGCGGTTGCGAATCCCAACGCGGTCGTGGATGAACGTGCAGACCCAATGGTCGTGGAAGTACTCGCTCGGCAGCCGCTTGATCTGGATGCCCGTGTGCGCGCGGTTTCGCCAGTAGAAGTTGTCGAGCTGTTCGAGCGCCGCGGGAATCCAACCGACATCAGTTTCAACTCCGAGGAACGTGAGCTTCGGGAATCGGTCGTGGATGCCGCTTACCATGATCTCACTCATCACCTCGGGGAAGAGCGTCATCCCCGCGAGGGCCATGTTGGCGATCGCGGCCGGGCCCTCGAGCGCTCCGGTCGACTTGCGACCCGGGCGCACGATCCGGATGTGGATGCTGATCGGCATCGCCAAGTCTTGCGCAGCGGCGAAGAATCGATCGTCTTCGAGACCGAGGGTGTCACCCCCGCTCGGCCATGCGGTCAGGATGACGCCGCGGAACCCCTTCTCGCGACAACGCCGCATCTCAAGAATGGCCTCGTCTACGCCTATGTTCGGAATCTGGGCCAGTCCGAAGAGGCGCTCAGGGTCGTTGGAACAAAACTCCGCGCCCAGCCAGTCGTTGTAGGCGCGCACACCCGCCCGGTGGAAGGCCACGTCGGGGTTCCCCATGAAGTGGTACATGGTGCGCTGGCTCGGATAGAGGAACTCTGCGTCCACGCCATCGACGTCCATGTCTTCGAGCCGCGCCTTCCCGTCCCAGCAGCCCTTCCGGATCGTGTCGTAGGTGTATCCGCGCCAACGAATGTCCTCGTAGCGCATGCCCGGGGTCGCCACGAGACCGATGTACATGAGCGGCTTGCCGGGGCCGAAGGACCAGGCATCGCCGCCTTCCTCATCTTTGACGAGTTTCGGCGCCCGGTCGTGGAACTCCGCCGGCAGGTTGCTCTCCCAGATGTGCGGCGGCTCGAGCGTATGGCAGTCGGCATCAATCAAGCGGTATTCGCGCATCGCCGTTCCCTTTCTGACGGGTCGTCAGATATATCCTATCACGGACCAGAAACCGGCGTCGCGGGATCCAGCGGGCGCCACTGGGGGAGCCAGACGCCTTCTCCGGCGTGCTCAAACCAGACCTGGACGGGGAGTCCGATGCGCAGGCGATCGGGGGGACACTCCGAGATCCCGCCCAGCATGCGCAGCCCCGGATCCTCCGCGAGCTCGACCAAGACCACGGGATAGGGCGCACGATCTGCGAACGCCGGAAGCACGGGGGGGTAGCAAACAACGTAGCTCCAGACCGTCCCGCGGCCGGAGACGCTCTTCCAGCTGGCCTCGAGCGAGCTGCAGCGCGGGCACATGGGGCGTGGCGGGAAGCGCAGCGTTCGACAAGCGGAACAGCACTGCATGGAGAGTTCGCCCCGGGCGGCCGCGGTCCAAAAGGGTGCCGTATCGACATCGGGGAGCGGGAGAGGACGCTCGGCAGCGCTCACGGTCGTGCCAGCACAAGCGCGCTGGTGGGTACTCCAGCTCCGCTCGTAACAAGACACAAATCCGCGTCTCTCACCGGGGCGGTGGATGTGCCGCGAATCTGCCGGACGCCTTCAGCGACCAGGTTCATCCCGTGGACGTAGGCCTCCGAAAGCCCCCCCCCGCTGGTATTGCAAGGCAGCGTACCTTCTGGCCAAGACAAGCAGCCCGCGCTCGCAAACGGTCCCGCCTCCCCACGCTTGCAGAAGCCATACTCCTCGAGCGACATCAGGACGAGGGGTGTGAACGCGTCGTAGAACTGGGCTACGGCGATGTCGGAAGGCATCACCCCCGCGGCGGCGAACAAGTCGCGCGCTGCCCAGGTCGACGGCGTTTCGAGCGGCTGCGCAGCGTGGTAAGCGGTCATCACGACGTGCTCAGGGCCCGTACCCTGCGAAGCGGCGAGGATCAGAGCAGGGCGTCCCCGCGCATCCCGCGCGCGGTCCGCCGAAGTTACGACCACCGCCACCGCGCCGTCTGTCTCGAGACAGCAGTCGAGTTTGCGCAAGGGATCCGCCACGAGCCGTGACGCCTGGTGGTCCTCGACCGTGATTGGCGTGCGCTGGAGTGCTTGTGGGTTGCGTGCCGCGTGCCCGCGGAACGCAACTGCAACGGCGCCAAGCTGCCGGCTCGTGGTTCCGTACTCGTGCATATGTCTGCGCGCGAGCATGGCGATCTGGTCCACCGGACGTACGAGGCCAAAGGGAACGCTCCACTGAGAGTCTCCGCCCACGTGCATCCCGGTACCCGCCCAAGGCCGTCCACCCGACCCGCGGTTGCGCGCCCGCCAGCAGACCACGACCCGCGCGCGACCGGTGGCAATCGCCATCGCGGCAAGACCCACGATCGCGCAGCCTGCCCCACCCCCGTACCCCACCTCGGCGAAGAAACGGAGATTCGGAATGCCAAGGTTCCGTGCGATCTCGACTTCGCTCGTGGTCTCGAGATTGAATCGCACGAGACCATCCACTTCAGTCGGCGTCACGCCCGCGTCGTCGAGCGCGGCGCGGATCGCCTCGAGTGCGATGGTCCGCTCCGGTCGTCCGATATTCTTTGCGAACTCGGTTTGCCCGATGCCGATGATGGCGGCCGCGTGGCGCATGGCGGATCGACGCCCCCTAGCGCTTCGCCAGGTCCTTGCGGCGACCGGGTGGGGGCGCGTAGATCCAGCGCGGAGGTCGGCGCTCCACAAAGGCCCGAGTGCCCTCCATCGCGTCGGGATACTCGCGCGCAAATCGCGTCACGACCTCGAAACCGCGCTCGAGCGCATCGTGCAATCCATGGTTGAGGCTGTCCCAGATCGCGAATCGGCTGTGGAAGATTGCTGCGGGTGAGTTGGCCACAATCGCCTCGGCTAGAGCATGCGCTCGCGGCAAGAGCTCTCCCTGTGGCACGACCTCGCCCACCAAGCCGATCTCGAGCGCGCGCTGGGGAGAAACGCGCTCGGCCTTGCCGAGCAGAACAAGGCGCAAGACGGCTTCCAAAGGAATCCTGCGTGCGAGCCGGAGGGTCCCATGAATGGAGACCTGCCCCGCACCGGTGCGCGCATCGGTGAAGCTCGCGTTCGCCGAGCACAGGACCAGGTCGCTGTCCGCAACAAAGGCCAGACCGCCGCCTGCGCACACACCGTTTACCGCCGTGATGATGGGCTTGCCGACTTCGCAGTCGAGCGCGGTGAGACGCACGCGTGCCAGCTTCTCGCTAGAACGCGACGGGGGTGCGGCGGGTTCCCGCAGGTCCATGCCCGCACAGAAGGCACGATCGCCTGCGCCCGTTACGATGATGCACCACACTTCGCTGTCTTCCGCGAGCTCATCCCATGCGCGCGGCAGCTCATCGCGCATGCGAGAATCGAATGCATTCATCCGCTCGGGGCGATTCAGCGTGAGCGTGGCCACGTGTCCCGCCCGCTCGATCAGCAATGTGTCGTACGTCATGAGTCTCCTAGGGTGTCGAGAGCGGCGTCCATCGTGGCTTGCGCCGCTCGGCAAACGCCCTCGCCCCTTCGGTCGCATCGGGGTGGCCCCGATAGCCCTCAATCACCTTCCAACCGCGCTCGACCGCTTCGCTGAGCCCGACATCGAGGCTTTCCCAGATCGCCTGCTTCGTGCGCGCCATGGCGGTGGGTGAATTCTCCAAGATCTGCTGCGCGAGCTGTTCCGCACGCGACCTGAGCTGGTCATGGGGCACAACCTCCGAGACCAGACCGATCGCTTTCGCTTGCCGCGCGTCCATGCGCTCTGCGCCGCCGAGAAACGCCATGCGCAGAACGGCCTCGAGCGGTATGCGGCGCGCAAGTCCGATCGGTTCGGCACCCGAGACCAAACCTACCCGGACGTGGTTGTCAAAGAAGGTCGCTCTGTTCGAAGCAATGATGAGATCGCTGTCCGCCAAGAAATGGAGACCGCCGCCCGTCACCATCCCGTTCACCGCCGTTACCACCGGCTTCCAGCAACGATTCTGAAGTGCGGTGAAGCGCAATGCCGCGAGGGTACCCCGGTCCTCGGGTGCACCGACGGTTGCTGTGCCGGAGGCCACGTCTGCAACGTCGAAGCCCGTACAGAGCGCGCGGTCGCCGTCCCCTGTTACGATCACAACGGAAACGCTGGGGTCGCGCTTAATCTCTTCCCAGGCCGCTGGCAGTTCGCGCGACATCAAGCCATTGATCGCATTTCCTCGTTCTGGTCGCGCCAGCACGAGCCATGCAACCCCATCTCGCTTCTCAAGGCGGAGGGTCTCGAAGGTCACGCTAGGCCACCGTCACAACGTAATTCCCGTGCTCGTCGAGCTCCGCCGTGTGGCCGGGATAGAGCACAAGCGTCGTGAACCGCTCTTCCACGATTGCGGGTCCCTCGAGGCGGTGTCCGAAACCCAGCCGGTCGCCATCGTAAACCGGCGTATCCACGAAGCGGCCGTCGAACCATGCCGGGCGGCGGTTCCGCACGGCCTCGGCAGCGGATCCCGAGGCCCTTGGGGAGCGATGGATCCTGGGCTTGGGGGTGCGGCCGGTGGCTTGCAGGCGGACTGAGCGCAAGGTCGGCTCTTCTTCGCGCACTGCGTAGGTGTGAAGCTCCTCGTGCAGATCGTGAAAAGCCGAGACTGTGGCCGCCAGGGTGGCGGCACCGATTTCACCCCCGACACTGCTCATGGCGAGCGGTACAGACATGTCGAAGGTTTGGCCGGGATAACAGAGATTTAGATAGCGACGCAGTTCAAGTTCTCGGGGTTTCAATCCCGCAACCATGAGCTCGCGCTCTGCCTGCGCCTCCATCTCCCTGAAAAGCTCGGCGATCCGTCCGGGCGAAGCCCGACTCGAGGGGCTGATGTACGAGCGCTGAAGGTCGACTCCATAGTCGGCGATCAGGAGGCCAAGCGCAGAGAACGCTGGCGAGGTCTTTGGCACCAGCATCTTGCGGATCCCGAGCTCCTCGGCCTGCTTTCCCGCGTGGACGGGCCCGTTTCCACCGTAAACGACCAGCGCAAACTCTCGGGGGTCGAGGCCCGCCTGAGAGGACACGCGCCGGATGGCGTTGGCCATGTTCGCATTGACGATTCGGAAGATGCCGTGGGCCGCCTCCACCACGTCAAGCCCAAGGGGCTTCCCGATGCGTTCCACGATGGCCTCGCGTACGCCGCTGCTCACGAGCTTGAACTCACCGCCGCACAAAGCCTCGGGATTGAGGTAGCCGAGCACGACGTTCGCATCGGTGACTGTGGGTTCGACGCCGCCCCGCCCATAGCAGATCGGGCCCGGCTCGGCCTTCGCGCTCTTCGGTCCGACGTGAAGCACCCCTGCCTGTACGCTCGCGATCGAGCCGCCGCCGGCGCCGATGGCGTGCATTTCGACCATGGGAAGCCCGATCAGGTACCGCTGTTGCCAATTCCAGAAGCTCTTGATCGTGGGCCGACCCTTTCGGACGACACACACTTCGTAACTCGTTCCCCCCATATCGATCGCGATGAAATCGGCGACTCCCGCTGTCTGCGCTGCTGCGCACGCGCCCATCACTCCTCCGGTCGGACCTGAGCCCAGCGCTGCGACCGCTTTGCGTGCGAGGAAAGCGGCGGTCATGATCGCGCCGCTCGACTGCATGAGGAGGAGGTCGTGCCGATAGCCGGCCTCGTGGAGCGCACGCTCGAGGCGTTCGAGATAGGTCTGCACCCGCGGACCCACGTAAGCATCCACCAGCGTGGTCGAAGTGCGCTCGAACTCCGGCGCCGTCGGCATCACTTCGTGCGAAAGCGACACGCGAGCGTCGGGGTGTTCCTGTTGGATCAGCTCACGTGCGCGGAGCTCGTGGGTCGGGTTCACAAAAGAGAATAGGAAGCAGACTGCGATCGACTCGATTCCGTCACGTCGGAGGCGACGCACGGCCGCCCGCACCGCTTCTTCGTCCAGTTTGCGGACGACATTGCCGCGAAAATCAAGGCGCTCCGGGATCCCGAAACGATGGCGGCGCTTCGCGATTGGCACAGGCGGCGGAAAGGCCGGGTCCCAGATTTCTTCCTTGTAACCGCGTCGAATCTCGATCTCATCACGATGGCCCTCGGTGGTGAGCAGGCCCACCCTGGCGCCGTTCATTTCGATCAGGGTGTTGTCGGCAGTCGTGGTGCCGTGCACCACGAGGTCGGTCTGCTCGAGCAGAGCTCGGGTTGCGAGGCCTTCCTTCGCCGCAAGCGCGGAGAGGCCTTGCATCACCCCCACGGATTGGTCGGCGAGCGTCGTCGGCACCTTGGAAAGGACGAGCCCTCCGTCCGGTCGCACCAGGACGAAGTCGGTAAAGGTGCCGCCGACATCGATGCCGATCCGAAAACCCATGCTATTGGCTGCGCCGCTTTGCCGCGCGGAGCACTTCCGTCGCCTCACGGTCAAGACGCAGGTCCCCGGACGCAGCGCGACCCCGCAATACGACGCCGTACTCGCGCTCTGCCGCCTCGGCGGAGACGTACTCGTCAAGGACGTCTTCAAGAACGCATTGCGGGTCGCGATCCAGGGGATTGCCCCAGCCTCCGCCGCCGCCGTACACGTACTCGAAGGCCTCGCCCGACGCGTGCGGGACGCCGTTCGCCATGCAGGTCACGTGCTCGGCGTGTTCCGTGCCGACGCGCACGATCAGCCGATTCGGCGATCCGTCCCGCCCTCCCTCCACTCCGGACATCGGGTACTTCATCCCCACCATGTAGGTGGAGATGGCGGCGGGTGCAGTCACACGCTTGACGACGCGCGAGCCCGGGCATCCACGCCATTGACCCGCACCGCCAGTGTCCGTCGCATAGTCGCAACACTCGTGGCGCACCGGAAAGATCGATTCGTTGATTTCCGCGGTCGCGCGAATCAGGTTTCCAAAGGACGCCGGCATCGAGCCCCAGCCGTCCAGACCTTTCACCGCGTTGCAATACGCAGCGAGGCAATCCACCGAATGGTCGACAAACATCTGTCCAGTTTCGGGGTGGGTCCCGAAGATCACCGTTGGCATTCCGAGCTTGTAGATCTGGGGACAGGAGCGCTCCGGAAGAACCGCCGCCATCGCCTTCGCAATCGCTTCCCCCACCTCCACACCCGGGTGGTGTGTACCGGCCGCGACCGTCTTGCCCTCGTTGGGGTTCAGGCAACACCCCTTCGGAACGATGAGCTCGATGGAATCAAAGAAGCCCTCGTTCTTCGGGATCGAGGGGTCCATCATGGTGGCGAGCTGCGCCACGACATAGCCGCGTGTGTTTCCAAAGGGCGAGTATGCCTTGAGATCCTGGCGCTCGTCCGATCCCGTGAAGTCGACGCGGAGGTGGTCAGCCTGGACCGTCACACGGACATGGACGCGGATGTCCTCATGCCCGACCGGGTCATGATCGACGAACGCATCGGCCTCATAGACCCCATCCGGCCAGGAGGCGACCTCCTCTCGGAAACGCCGGGCGGCGTACGCGATCGCGTGATCCACCGCATGGAGGACGCTCCCCACCCCATAGTGCGCGATCAGTTCTCGTAGGCGTTTGGCCCCAAGCTGCGCCGCTCCAATCTGTGCCCGCAGATCGCCCATGAATGTGGGAGTTCGATTGTTCACTTTCATCATGTAAAGGACGTCGCGTCGCTCGACCCCCCGGTCGACCACCTTGATCGCGGGAAAGCGCACCCCCTCGGCCCACACGTCGATCGCCTCGGCGTTGTAGCCGCCGGGCATACCTCCGCCAGTATCCGCATGGTGGCACTGGATCGAAGCGATCAGTGCAATCCGACCGTCGACCACGATCGGCGAGAACACGTTGTAATCGGGCAGGTGACCGCCGCCGTGATAGGGATCATTTGCAATCAGCACGTCCCCATCATGCAGGCCCTCTTGACCGAAGAAATCGAGCGCGAAACGCACGGGTAGCGTGGACGACAGCATGAACTGGGGGATCCCGACAGAAAGTGCGGCGAGCCGACCGCGTCCATCCAGGATCGTCGCATTCCGTTCATTCGACTGGTTCAGGATCGGCGTTGTCGCAGTCAGGGAGACGTGGGTCGCCATCTCAAAAGCCACGGTCTCGAGTGCCCCCCGAATCACTTCAGCAGTGACGGGATCAAAGACCGCAGAAGGAGTAGCGGTGCGGGGCGCGGCGGCGGACATGACCGGCCTCCCAAATCTGACGATCCGTCAAGTATGGTCGCCCCCTTGGCCCCTTGTCCAGCCTCCCGGTCCCGTCGATCCCGCTTGACCGCCGGGGACGACTGCTCGTAGCGTGGCGTCATGGGCATCCAGAGGGTCGGGCACCTAGGGATCTGCGTCTCCGACCTCCCGCGCTCGCTCCGTTTCTACCGCGACCTGCTGGGCTTCCGCGAGCTCTCGAGCCTCGACGTCGCCGGCCCGCATGCGGACCGCCTGCTCGGGCTTAAGAGCGTAAAGCTCCGCGCCGTCTATTTGGAGCGAGACGGCATGCGGATTGAGCTCCTCGCATTCGCTTCGCCCGAAGCCGTCGGGGCGCCGGTCCCACAGCCAATGAACCAGCTCGGGCTCACACATCTGTCCATACGGGTGCGCGATCTTTCGCGTGTGGTCGAGGAGCTGCGCGCCGCCGGGGCTTGCGTGCTTGAAGCGACGGCGATTGATGCCTTCGCCGCGGGGAGCGGAGCCATTTTCGTCACCGACCCAGACGGCACGCGCATCGAGCTCGTGGAGCTTCCGGGCGACCCTGCAGCGCCACCGCGCTGAGCCCGAAGCCGTCCCTGGGGATCACGCAGCGCTGGAGTAAGCTCCAACTGCCCCGGGGTGCCACTCGCGCCGCATGCAGCGGGGTCGGTGCGCCCAGGAGTTCCGCATGAGCGCACCCGGTCCGCCTTCGTCCGCCCCGTCAGGTCCGCTCGCGCGGCTCTTCACTTGCGTCGTGGCGAAGCCGTGGTGGGTGATCGCCGTCTACGCCCTCCTGCTTCCACCGGCCGCCTGGTTTTCGCTGAAGGTCGGGCAGGACAACTCGATCGATCGCCTGATTGTCACGAGCGACCCCGACTACGTGGCAACCCGAGAGTTCGAGCGTGTCTTCGGCGCGGGCGAATATGCGCTTCTCGTCGCCGAAGCCGAAAATCCGTTTGCGCCGCAGGTGCTTGACCGGGTGGACCGCATCGAGCGAGCCGTAGCCGCTGTCCCAGGCGTCACTGTGAACTCCGCACTCTCCACCTTTCGGCGCGCGCGGGCCGGCTTTTCGCCGACGGCCGAGCAAGCCGAGAGCTTCCGGCATTTCGTAAGCGATACGGATCTCTTTCGGCGACAGGGGCTCGTGGGCGATGGCTTTCTCGCGATCGCCCTCGTCGTAGGCGTCCAGGACAGCGCGCAGCGGCGGGATCTTCTCGCGGCGATCGATCGTGCGATCGCGAAGGTCGATACGAGCCCCTCACCGCTTTCCGGCATTCATCGGCTTGGGCAGCCGTACGTCAACGTCTACCTCGATCAGACCCAGCGTACGGCATGGCACTACTTCGTGATCTTCACCGCTTTCGTGATCGTGCTGAACCTTTTCCTCTACCGCTCAGTTCGCACGCTCGTCGCATTTCTCGCGACCCTCGGCGTCTGCCTCGCCCTCTCCATGGCCTACATCGGGATCACGGGCGGCATGCTGACCATCGTCTCGCCGATGGTGCCGATGACCATCCTCGTCACCGCCACGGCGACGCTCGTGTACATCCATTCCCGCTTTGTGGAGCGGCCCGCCGGCCGCTCCGTCGAAGAGCACCAGATCTTTGCACTCTCGAATAAGTTCGTGGCGTGCACGGCGTCGATCTTTGCGACGGCCACGGGGTTTGCAGTCCTCGCAATCTCACCCATCCGGCCGATCCGCGAAATGGGAATATGGGTTGCCGTGGGACTGGTTTTCACATGGATCACGGTGTTCACGCTCTTCCCAGCGCTCCAGAGGGCGCTCGCGACGCCCACTCGGCTCGAACGACCCGCTTCGGAAGATTGGTTTGTGCGGATCGCGCACGCCCTCCCGAGGTGGAGCTATCGATGGCGCTGGCCGCTCGTGGTCACCGCCCTCGGGCTCTCCGCGGTCGGCGCGGCAGCCCTGTTCGGTGTACCGGGAGTCCTAGGACCCATGCGAATCCTGACCAACCCCGTGGAGTACATGTCCCACGATGCGCAGCTCTACCGTGACCTTCAGCGGTTCACGCCTTCGCTGCCCGGCCTCTCGATCACACAGGTCTGGCTCCGCGGCAGTTTGGGCACAGTGTCGGAGCCGGACGTGCTGCTCGGCCTTCACCGCTTCCAGCAGTCGCTCGAGGCCGACCCCGACGTAGGCGCCGCCGTCGGGCCCACCACGGTCTTGCGGATGATCCGTTACATCGGAGGCGAAGGAGACCGCTGGCCGGAAGACCCGGCGGAACGCGAGGCGATCTCGGGAGAACTCGAGAGCCTCGCCTCCGCGGAGCCGATGCTGCACCACTTCGTGGATTCGCACACCCTCGCGCAAGCGCAGATCACCGTCATCAGCCGCGTCTTGGAACGGGAGGGCTTCGAACGCCTCGACTCCTCAATCCGGCGTCACTGGCAGGAGGCGATGGCGGAGACGCCCGCATTGGGCGAACTCCAGCTCGCAACGGTCGGGCTCGCCCCGCTGAATGCGAAGATGGCACAGAGCCTCGTGCCGACGCTGGTGCACAGCTTCGTGCTCACCGTGGTCGTGATCTTCTCGGCGTTTCTTTTGGTCTTCCGCAACGGCCCGGCGCGAGTCATGGCGATGATTCCCTCGATCTTCGCGATTCTGGTCATGTTCATCGTCATGCGTGCGACCGGCATGAAGTTGAACGTAGCGACGATCCTCATCGCCTCCACCATTCTTGGGACATCGGAGAACGACCAGATCCACTTCTTCTATCATTTTCTCGAGAAGCGTCAGGATGGGACTGTCGAGCAAGCGCTCACCCACACGTTTCTGGTGGCGGGTCGCGCTATCTTTTTTGCAACCCTGATCAATACGGCGGGATTCCTGGCGTTCACGCTCGCGGACCTCCCTCCGATCCGCCAGTTTGGGGTTCTCGCCGCGGTGGCATTCCTGCTCTCGATGCTGGCGGACTTCACAGCGCTGCCCGCAGCACTCTGGATCCTCTTCCGCTCCAAACCCGACGCCTGAGCCCCGGAGACCGGCGAGGCGAACTGAGCGCGTCCTTTCAATTGGGTGGGGGCGCGACCTCAAGGCATCCCGGCATGCCCGCGCCCACGACGAGTTGATCGAGAAGGACCTGGTCACTGCGCCTTAACTCCAGCTTCTCGGCCAGACACAAGCACAGGTGCGGGAGCGCGGGTTTCGTGTCGCCAAGCGCGAGGTACGCCTCGGCGAGCCGAAGGTGGTTCTGAAGGTCGTTCGGGTATTCCTGTGTCAGGCCCTCCAGCAACTCGATCCCAATCTCGGAGTTGCCATGAGAGAGCAGGCTGGCCGGTGCCATGACGTAGAGCGTCCCGAGGAGCTGCGTGGCCGCTCCGTCCCGGAACTTCGGATCGATCGCGCGGCTACGCGCAGCATATCGCTCGACATCCGCCACGAGCGTTGCGGCACGCAGACCCGTTTGCTGAATGAACCTGCCCGTCACAGCGGCTCGCGCATAGGGTGTCCCTGGGCCGCCGTCGTCCTGGCTGTGCAGAACGCTGGCATATGCGAACTCACGATCGGCGGGCGTATCACGTCCGTCGTCGATCAGGGCTTCGAGGGCGTCATGAACAGCGAGTGCATCGCCGTCAGCGGAGACGAGGGTGGGTGCAACCGATGGCGGCGGGCCGAACGTGGCGCACCCGAAGACAACGAGGGTCGGCAGCGCGATGCGGAGCGCGATGCGGAACCGCTTCCAAACCCCGATCACGGCCCGTAAGCAGCGACCACCGCCGCGTAAGGGCTGCCTGTCGCGGGCTTGAGGGAGACAATGCCCACCGCAGCGCACATGGTCCGGCCGTCGCCATCGCACACGTGGTCGAGATTCTTGCGGAACTTCTGCCGCTCTTCGCGCGGTGCCGCCGGGAAGGCAACCACCACCATCGGCGGCAGCTTCTGGCTGTCCCAGATCGACCGAACCCCCTCCGCGCCCTCGATGTGGGGGAGCTGGGCCAGCTGGGCATCGTCGATCAGTGCGCACTCGGCCTCGCCGGTTAAGACCTTCTTAATCGTAAGGAGCGGTCGCTGCGTTTCGACCAGGGTGAAGTCCGCGAGCTTGGAGCTGCCGGCCAGAACGATGCGGTTCACAAAGCGCAGATCGTCTGCGTGGTTGGTTGCGAGCGTTCGGCCGCGGCAAGCGTCGAGGTTGGCCGCGTCTTCACTAATCATGTGGTATTGCTGGCCACCCACAAGAGAAACCTCAACGGTTCCAATGACTTCGAGGCGGTAGGTTTGGCGCATCGCAAGGAACGCGGCCAGCGAAAGAATCCCGTAGTGCGGCGCCTGCGAGCGGATGAATGCTTCTGCGGCACTTCGGGTCGTGCAGTACTGACCACGGGCCGCACCCCAATCGTTTTGTGCCGCAGCGACTGCCACCATCTGGTCGAGGTAGGGCTGTGCGAGCGAAGCACTGCCGACCCCGTGTTCATTTAGGACGACGATTCCGACGCCCAACCCGTCGTCGCCCCGGGAAGCGGGGGGGTCGTCTGCGGCCGCTGCGGGCGTCGCAAGACAAAATGTTGCCAGAGCAGCGCGGAAAACAGTTCCCCTCACCCACCAGAGGGTAGCTCTATCCCGCGGGGACGCTCTCGCCATGCGGGAACCCTGATCGGCCGCACGAGGGATCTCGTTTAGGCCCTGTCTTAGCGACGCCCAGCGAGGCCTAGGCCGTGGCGCGCCACCACGCCGCGCATCACTTCAGAGGTCCCGCCGCCGATCGTTTCCCACGCACTCTGGCGCCATAGAAACTCAAGGCTCGTTCCACGCACGAGCACATCGACTCCGCCGAGTTCGAACGCGGCACGCGCGATCCGCTGACATATTTGAGTGTGAGCTATCTTGTTTGCGGCCGCCTCAACGGCGGACGCTCTGCCCTTTTGCACGGCCTCGAGCACGAGCAGCGCATGCATTTCCGCCTCTCGCACCTCGACCGCGAGATCGGCCACGACCATTCGAGCCCGCGGATCCGAAGCAAGATCTCGGGCTTTCAGGAGCTCCACAAGATCCTCGAGATCGCGCCGCACCCGACCGGGCGGGAACTGCACATGCCGCTCTACGGCCAACGCCTCGTTCATCACCTTCCAGGCGCCATTTTCGAGACCGATGCGGTTTTCCACGGGAACCTGCACGCCGTCCAACGTCACCTCGTTCAACTGCTCGTCGTCTAGGGTCGGGAGCGGGGCCACCCGCACCCCCGGCGCACGCAGGTCCACGATGAGAAGGGTGAGGCCTTCTCCTCGGCTCTCTTGAGAACCGGTGCGACACAAAAGCCATAGGTAGTCCGAGTCCTGCGCATACGACGTCCAGCACTTCTGACCTTGGACGATGTACGCGTCACCACGCCGCTCGGCGCGCGTGCGCACGCTCGAAAGGTCCGACCCCGCCTCCGGTTCCGAGTAGCCAAGGGAGAAGTGGATCTCCCCAGAGCGGATCTGTGGGAGCCAGCGCTGGCGCTGCGCGTCCGTTCCATGGCGGATAATCGTCTTCGCAACGATGCCTGCACCGAGCGGCGGCCGCGCGACACGCGCATAGGCGCATTCATCCCACAGAATGAACTCATAGGCCGGCCCCTTTCCGAGTCCACCTGCGTCTTGCGGCCAGCCGAGCGCCAGCCAGCCGTGGCGCCCCACGGCACGGAAGAATTCCTTAACCCGCGGCCAGCGCCGTCCCTGGAAGTGGAACCCGTCGAGGTCGCGCCAGTCGGCAAGAAAGCCTCGCACTTCGTTTTGGAAGGCGCGCTCTTCGGCCGAGAAGCCCGGTGTCACTTCACCTCTCCGCTCCGAGCATTCGGGTCGGGATTCCAGCGCGGTTTGCGTTTCTCCGCGAAGGCGCGGGGTCCCTCAAGGAAGTCGGGGTGGCCCCAGTGCAGGCGCAGGAGCGCCCAGGCGTATTGAAGCGCCTCGGTATAACCACGCTCCATGGCACCCCACACGGCCTGCTTCGAGAGCGCCATCGCCTGGGGCGAGTTCTCCAGCATCGCGTGCGCCATCGTCTGCGCGAGGGGCAGGAGCTCATTCGGGGTGGCGACCAGCTCGTCGACGAGCCCAAGCTCGTAGGCGCGGCGCGCTGGCATGCGGTAGTGGCGACCCATGAGGGTCATCCGCAGTGCGGCCCCGAGCGGAAGCCGTCGCGCCAAGCCGACGTTCTCGAGCGCTCCCACCATCCCGACGTTCACGTGCGTGTCCATGAACGCTGCATTCTCTGATGCGATCACAATGTCGGCATCGACCACGAAGTGGAGGCCCGCGCCGACCGCGAGGCCATTGACGGCACAGATCACGGGTTTCCAGACGCCATTTTGGCGAGGTGACCAGAAGACGTCTTGCTCGAGCGGTAGGTTGTTGGCCACCGCACCGGTTTCGTCGACTGACGTCACATCAAACCCGGTCGAGAAGTGACGCTCCCCGCTCGAGGAGAAGATCGCAACGCGAGTTCCTTCGTCGTCGCGTACGTCGGTCCAGATCGCGCGCAGGATCTGCTCCATCTTCTTGGTGAGAGAGTTTCCCCTCTCCGCGCGGTCGAGGATGATCGTCGCGATCCCGTCCTGCTTTTCGTAGCGCAGTCCCTCGAGTGGACCCGCGAGATCGATCTCGCCGTAGCGGAAGCGTGCGCTCACGCTGCCTTCCTCCCGAACCCAAGACCTTCGAGAATCCGCTCGCGCGCCGCCGCATCGCCGGGTGCTGAGGAAGCGAGTTGCCGAATCTGGCGAACGACGTGGAAAATCGGGCCCTCGCGTAGCACTCCCATCGCGCCAAAGACCTGGGTGCAGACGTGCGCCGCCGCAAGCGCCGCCGCCGCGGCCGAGAGGCGAGCTGCTGCAGCATCGCGGCTCACCGCCGTGCATGCGGTGTCACAATCCACCGCGTCCAATCGCGCTGCCGCTACGCGGGCGAGTCCTCGCGCCGCGGCGAGGCGAATCGCGCAATCGGCCAAAGGATGGGCGACGGCTTGAAACTCCCCGATCGCGCGGTCGAACTGACGCCGGGTGCGTGCGTGATCCGCCGCGTCGTCGACGAGCCTCTGGCCGGCCGCAGCCAGGTAGGCTGCGGCCGCGATCTCACTGAAAGCGACAGCAGACTCAACCCCCGGAATCGCTTGATTTCGCAGGAGCTTTAGCCGCCCCCAAGGCTCACCGCCCAGGGTCTGGACGGCCTCGATCACGCCCCTTGGCTCTGCCAGCCACGCGCGCTCGCGGGAGGGATCAAGCTCGATAAAGTGCGACGCCATCGGCGCGAAGGCCATGAGCGGCGGTGTGCCGACGCACACAAGATCGTCGCCCTTCGCGACCCGGATTCGCGCGGGCTCTGGCAGCAGACGCATCGCGAGGAAGGTTGCGGCGAGCGGACCCGGGAAGGCGGCCCTCCCAAGCGACTCCATCAGCGCCGCCACCTCGATCGCACCCCCACCGCTGCCCGGTATCGCAAGCCCGAAGACATCGAGTGCTGCGAGCTCGCACCAGAGGACGCGCGAGAACGGCGTACCTGGGCAAACGGCTTCCAAGGGGTTGAACCGGTCGCGGCAGAACTGGGCCACCGCGCCGGCCATCGCGAGCTGCGCGTCATCGAACTCGAGATCTAGGCTCACGCCCCGCCACCCCAGCGCGCGCGCGCCAGGGCACGCCGGTGGCCGCCGACGCCGCCGAGCTCAAGTCGCAATGCCTCGAGACGCATGCTGAATACGTGGAGATCGTGCTCGCGCGTGTAGCCTATGGCTCCAGAGAGTTGGTGCGTCTCGAGGAAGACGCGGGCGGCGGCGGCGGCCGCGTATGCCGCAGCGGTAGCTGCGACCTCGGCCGGTGCGCCGCGCCAGGCGGCTTCAAAGGCGAGCCAGCGGGCCCCTTCGACCATCACGGAGCACTCGGCAAGGCGGTGCTGCACGGCCTGGAAGGATGCGATCGCGCGGCCGAACTGCCGGCGCTGTTTCAGATAGTCGATCGTCACCCCGAGGGCGGCGCGCATCGTACCTGCCGCCTCGGTCGCAAGCGCAACCCGCCACCACGCAAGGAGTCGCTCGTGGGAGCCGGGCGCCAACCTCTCGCCCGACTTTTCGAGGGCACGCGCGACTCGGCCCATCGGATAGCCGAAGTTTGACCGCACGGGTTCCGCATCGCCGGGTGAGAGCGTGACGATCCGGGCCAAGCCGGCTTGGGAATCCACTACGAGCAAAGTTCGGGCGTGCGCACCAAAGCGGACAATCGGGCTCCTGTCCGCCGAGGCCAACGCGATCGGCCCGGGCAGCGTCCGACCCGCGACACCCGGGGCCACGAGGGCGGAGGCGCCTATCGCCACCGCACCCGCTGCGCGAGCCACTGCCTCCACGCACAGCGCCGCCTCCAGGGGACCGGTTTCGTCGGCGAGGGCGACGCCCAAGAAACCGGCGTTGCCGAGTGCAGCCTCAAGAGGGGCGTCGTACTCCCCACTCGCAAAGAGCTCAATCGCGCGCTTCGGGCCGGCGTGCTGCGCGAGAAGGGTGTCTACCGCCTCGACGATGGCTCGCTGGTCGTCACTCAGCTCGAAGTCCAATAGGTCACTCCTGGGGTAGGCCCAAGAACCGCTGGGCGATCAGGTTGAGCTGCACTTCCGTCGCACCGACCGCAACGCCTGCGGTCATCGCGAGGCGGAAGTTCGATTCGGCGAACCCACCGTACTCGAGCGCATCGGGGCCAAAGAGGTCAAGGCCAAGCTCGCCCACCACGCGATCCGCAAATGTCCCCGCCACCCGCGCAACGTTTGAGTCGGCCGAGGGGGGTTGCCCGTGTGCGCGCAGATCAATCACTCGGTAGGAGAGCAGGCGCGCAGCCTCACAGATCGCGCGCGCCCGACCCAGTTTTTCTTGCACCGTCGGATCCTCGAGACGACCCTCCTTGGCAAGGCGGACAGCGAGTCCGTCCAGCGTGAGCGCAGCACGCGCATAACGCGCGGCGCCTACTCGTTCAAACTGAAGTGCGTAGGTGACAACGGACCATCCGTCGTTCTCCGGGCCGAGCCGACAGGAGGCCGGTACGCGCACATCGGAGAGGAACACCTCGTGGAAGTACCGCTCGCCGACGACTGAAGGGATTTCACGAATTTCTACGCCCGGGAGCGACATGGGCATGAGAAGCACTGAAATCCCTCGGTGACGTTTGGATTCTGGATCAGTGCGAACGACGAGAAAACAGAACTCCGCATAGTTGGCGTAGGATGTCCAAATCTTTGTGCCATTGACGACGTACGCATCTCCGTCACGAGTCGCCAGCGTCCGGAGCGCCACTAGGTCCGAACCCGCTTGGGGCTCGGAAAACCCTTGACACCACAGAACGTCACCCTGGGAGATCCGCGGCAGGTGTTCGCGCTTTTGCTCTTCGCTTCCGAACGCCATGATCGTGGGTCCGATCCAGTTCACGTTCATGTACTGGGGACCGCGCGGCTCGCCCCGCGCCCAGAGTTCTTCGCCTAGGATGGCATGGCGCCAGGGTGAAGCGTCTCGTCCGCCGTATTCCCGCGGCCAGTGTTGGGTGAGCCAACCGCGCGAGGCGAGCAGGCCACAGAACTCCCGCGAAAACGCCGCTTGGACGTCGCTCCCCGGACCGTCCTTCGCGATCTCCTCCCAGTCGTGCGGGAGAACCTCCTTGAGGAAGTCGAGGAGTTCACGGCGAAACGCCTTCTCGTCCGCGGTCCAGCCGAACTCCATCCCCCCTCCCCCGGCGCCGGCGTGGAGGCATGCCGTCGCGCCTCCCCTTCGTGTCACCCGATCCGCGCCGAACTCCTTGGCGATCTCGAACGCCCTCCCCCGCGCGGGGCATCAGGTTACCACGATGGGAGCGCTCCATGACGCGCGGGCGAGCGGTTCGGGTGGGCCTCGTCGCGAGCGCTTGTAGGCCAGGGCGCTCCAACTTCGCGGCTCCCTGCGGATGCCGGGGTCGCCAGCCTTCGCGGCTGCGTGCTGCTTGCGAGTGAGACGGGATTCGGCGCTCTTCGAGGGAGAACCGCCCGCGAGCGCTGGGAGGCTGCATCGAGCCGCGAAGATGAGCGTCGTGGGCGATGGAACCGGTCCGGCCGCGCCCGCCGAATCAAGGCGTCCCGATGGAGATCGTGCGTTTCTCCTGGAAGGAAGGGACGCTACTTCCCTCCGCTCCAATATGCGTTGGCTTGCCGCTGAATTTCGCTCAGCACTGCTTCCTGTCGCTCCGGCTTGAACAAGTGCCGAAACCTTTGGTGTTCGCACGCAAGCCGAGCTGACCTCATCGCCTGCGGTTGCCTGCAACGGTGGCGAGCCCGACCTACGGTCGGTCCGCGGCGCTGATCCCTCGCAGCACGACTCGACCGGGGGAGTGACCAGCTTGGAACGGGGTCCGGGGTGTAGTGGAGGGTCGCGATCGGAGCCCTCCTCGGCTGCGCACCACCCTCGGTGCATGACTCGTCGCGCTGCGGACCCGGACCTGGCCGGTGAGGTGCAGCCCCCTCGCCGGAACTCACGCCTTGCTTCGGAGCGGGGCTGTCAGATACTCGGTAATCCAAGCGGCCAAATCCTTGGAGGCGCGCGATGCCTTTTCCGGACTTCACGCCCACCGTCTCTGCACTGATCCGCGAGCTGGCGGCCCGCCGCGGAGATCGCCCGCTCATCGTGCTGGGGGACAGACGGCTCAGCTACGCGGACGCGGAGCGAGAATCTGCGCTCCTTGCCCGCGGTCTGCTCGCGGCCGGAGTCGGCAAGGGGACGCGGGTCGGGATCTGGATGCCGAACGGCCCGGATTGGGTCTTGGCCTGGCTCGCGGCGGCGCGCATTGGTGCGCTCGTCGTTCCGATCAATACGTTTTTCCGAGCGCGGGAGCTGCGCTTCGTCCTCCAACATGCGGATCTCCACACCCTCTTCTGCGTTAGCGAGTTTGCTAAGCAAGATCGCCTCGCAACCCTGGAAGAGGTCGCTCCCGAGCTCGTTGGCCATGGACCGGGGCCGCTCTTTCTGACCACCCTGCCCTACCTGCGAGCGGTCCGCGTCTGGGGCCCGGTCTCTCGCCCCTGGGCCTTGGAAGGCCCGGCCGCACTCGCCGCGGCGGGCGAGATGGCAGAAGGTGCCAGTGACGCCCTGCTGCGTGCGGCCGAACAAGCCGTTTCGCCCGCCGACGCGATGATCCTCATCTACAGCTCAGGCAGCACAGCGGATCCAAAGGGTGCAGTTCACACGCATGGCGCCGTCATCCGGCATGCCCATGCACTCAATAGCTACCGAGATCTGCGGTCGGACGACCGCATCTACTCGCCGATGCCGTTCTTCTGGGTGGGCGGCTTCGTCTTTACGCTCGTCAGT
The DNA here is from genome assembly GCA_035489755.1 of Myxococcota bacterium. GTDB lineage: Bacteria > Myxococcota_A > UBA9160 > UBA9160 > UBA9160 > UBA9160. The sequence goes on along the minus strand of DATGZK010000020.1, from coordinate 69,713 downwards.
GCGCTACACGCGGGGGCGACGCTCATTTGCGAAGAGACTTTCGAGCCTGGCCGGACCCTCGAGCTCCTCGAGCGCGAGCGCGTGACTCTCGTCGCCGGCTGGCCCCACTACGGCAAGGCAATGCGCGAGCATCCGGGCTTTGCGCGGCGCGATCTCTCTTCGATCCGTGGAGGGAACCTCTACGACGTGCTCCCGGGTCGCACCCGTCCTGCCGACCCCGAACTGCGGTCGAACTCGCTCGGTATGACCGAGACTTGCGGGCCGCACACGATCGATCGTATGGACTACGACCTGCCCGAGAAGCTCCGTGGCTCATTCGGCCAAACTGTGCCTGGCCTCGAACACCGGATCATCGATCCCGAGACGGGAGCGGTGCTGCCACCGGGCAGTACGGGTGAGATCTGTGTGCGCGGCTACAGCGTGATGCAGGCGCTCTACAAGGTCGAACGCGAGGACACCTTTGATCGCGACGGCTTCTATCACACTGGAGACGCCGGATCTTTTACCGCGGAAGGCGTGCTGTTTTTCCACGGCCGGCTCGGCGAAATGATCAAGACCGGTGGCGCGAACGTTTCGCCGCGAGAGGTCGAGCAGGTGCTGATCGCCCAGCCCGAGGTCGAGGAGGCGTATGTGGTCGGCCTTCCTGATCGCGACCGCGGACAGCTCGTGGCCGCGGCCGTGGTGCCTCGCGAGCACGTTTCGGTCGATCTGGACGAGCTTCGTGTGCGCGTAAAGCGTCAGCTTTCTGCCTACAAGGTGCCTCGCCAGCTCGTCGTCATGCGACGGGAAGACCTGCCCATGACCTCGAGTGGAAAAGTCGACAAACGACGGCTCGTGGACGCGATTCGCTCCCGTGACGTGCTCGGCTAAAGCGCGGTTCTCAAAAAAACAAAGGATGGAGGCCAAAACGCCTGACATTGGAAGTCCCCGTGCGCTTAGCCAGGCTCAGCGAGTGCAAGGGTCTGACTGAGAGAGAGATACGAAGTCGAGGAGGCGCCCATGTCGAGACCGAACCAATCGCCGCTCCGCGCCGAGGATGTCGCCGCTTTTCATGAAGTCCTCTCAAACTGGCATCGCTGGGGCGAACAGGATCAGTTTGGCACGCTGAATCTTGTGACACCGGAAAAGCGCGCCGCGGCTGCAGCGTTGGTGCGCTCCGGGCGAGTCGTCTCCTGCGCGCGGCCGATCCCCACCGAGCCCGCGCCCTCCAACCCTCAGCCCGCCGCCCATCACATGATCGGAACGCATAGCGAGGGCTGGGGTGGCGACTACTTCGCCCTCGCCTCACATGGCTATGCGACAAGCCATCTCGATGCGCTCTGCCACATTTTCCACGAGGGGAAGCTGTACAACGGCTACTCTTCGGAACGTGTCACTGCACATGGTGCGCTCGAGCTCTCGGTCGATGCGCTGCGTCATGGGATCGTGTCGCGTGGCGTTCTCCTCGATGTGCCTGCTGCGAAGGGCAAGCCGTGGTTAGAGCCGGGTGAGCCCATACATCCCGAGGACCTCGAGCAGGCCGAGAGAGCAGCGGCCGTCCAGGTCGAGAGCGGCGATATCTTGCTTGTGCGCACCGGGCGCTTCGCGCTCGTGGCTGCCCGCGGTGACTGGAACCCGCGAGAGCACCTCGCTGGGCTGCACGCGGACTGCCTGCCGTGGCTTCACGCGCGGGGCGTCGCAGCCCTCGGGAGCGACGGCGTGTCGGACGTCCACCCCTCAGGCATCGATGATGTCCGGCTCCCCATCCATACCGTAGGGATCGTCGCGATGGGACTGTCGCTTCTCGACAACCTCGACCTCGAAGCGCTCGCTGTGGCCTGCAGGGAGGAAAAGCGCAGCGCATTCTTGCTCAGCGCCGCACCTCTCGTCCTCTTACGTTGGAACCGCTTCCCCCGTGAATCCCATTGCACTCTTCTAGGCGGGTCCACCCTCAGCCACGCGCGCTCATGCCACCATCGACCACCAAGGTGTGGCCCGTAACGAATGCCGCGGCATCGCTCGCGAGGAACACGGCTGCACCCTTGATGTCATCCTCGCCACCGCAGCGTCCTACCGGGATACCCGCCTCGAAGGCGCGCAACTTCTCCGGATCCTGCCGGATGTGATTCATCATGTCCGTGAGAAACGGCCCCGGCGCAATTGCATTCACTCGGATCCGGTGGGGTGCGAGTTTTACGGCGAGGTCCTTGGTCAGTGTCAGCACTGCGCCCTTGCTGGCGTGGTACGCCACGACCGGCTGGTCCTCTTCTCGGGCACCGCGGAATGCGGAAATGGATCCGATGTGGATGATGCTGCCTCCGCCGTGGTCTCTCATGTGACGGGCGGCGCGTTGCGAGAGCAAGAAGAGGCCGCGGACGTTGAGGTCGAAGACGCGGTCCCAGCCCGCGAGAGGATACTCGAGGGTCGGCGCGGCCCAGGTGGTACCGGCGTTGTTCACGAGGATCTCAAGCCGCGCAGCCTGCGCGAGGACCGCGTCCACGAGTGCCTCTACCTGGTCCGGCTTGGAGACGTCGGCCTCGAGGGCCACCGCTCGCCGGCCCGTACGCTCCCGGATGAGCGCCGCCGTTTCCTCACACGGGGCCGGCTTGCGGGAGGCAAGAAAGACATCCGCCCCAGCCTCCGCCAATCCGATTGCCAGGTGTCGCCCGATGCCGCGGCCGCCGCCCGTAACGAGCGCGGTCTTGCCCGTAAGGTCGAAGAGGGCGTGGACGTGCACACCCCAGCCTAGCATGACCGGCCGCCAAATCTGACGGTGTGTCGCCGGACCCGATAGCTAAAAACGCGAGCAACTCCGGGGCCTCTCTTGGTTTTCGAGCGTTTGTGTCGTAGTTATGTGCCATCGAGGGCGCCGAGAAGCGTACGCCTGTAGCCTCATCGCAGGATGATCGGCGAAGAAGCCGCTCTTCGTCGCGCGCCACGGCAACGCCTGGGTGCCGGCCGGTCTCTCGGTTGCGACGCGCCGTGCGTACCGTCGAGCCGGCCTCGCGCACGAGCGTATCGGCTTGCATGAACTCCGAAGATCCGCGGCCACTCGAGCACTCGGAAATGGCGCGAATGTCGACAGGGTATGCCGGCTACTCGGTCCCGCAGGACCTAAAGAGATCCTCGAATATCTCGGGCCTAACGCCGACGTGCGGAGACGCGCGGTGGGCTCACTCTAGCTCTCATGGATTACTGAGTTCACCCTAGGACCCCGATGTCTCGACCGATTCGCGACCTAGGCTTTCCGTCGAGCCGCGCGCCGAACGCGACGTCGCCTGCGCATCCTCGGGCGTGAGCCACCTTCACGTCGGCCCAGACTCTCGGCGATAAAAGCCGACACCAGCGCATTGAGGCTGACGCCTTCGTCCCGTGCGGCGGCTTCGAGCCTGCGCTTGGTGGTGATCGACACACGTTGAACCCATTTGCCTCCGCGACTTTCGGGCGCCGGGATCTTGCGGCCAGCCTCATGCATTGCCGCAAGCCACGCTTCCTTGGCTTCCATGGCGTTGCGAAGTGCTTCCTCGGTGGACTCGCCGTCCGAGATGCAGCCGGGTAGATCGGGGAACTCAGCGAGAAAACCGCCGCCGTCTTCTTTTGCGAGAGGTCGCACGATAACGGGATATTCAGTTTTCATCGTCGCCATCGGCATCCCCTTCCTCATCCTTTTCTTCCTCTAACTTGTCTATGAGCTTCACGAGTCTTCGGACATACACGGGTTTTATCGACCTGTGGGCTGGAACCGTGAGGGCTTCCTCTAGGTCATCATGCAGGAAGACGACGTGACTCCCACCCGACTTCCTCACGCGGAACCCGTACCCCGATATCTACCGGCCACCTGCACCGACGGCCCTCGACGTGGCCCCAGGCCGCGCGAACTCGGCCGAGGTCTACCCCGTTGACCGTGTGCCGCGCGCCGTGGCACAGTCAAGGCACGTCGAGAGGGAAAGGTTATCGCGCGCGCGGGCTTGCACTCCGATAAATCTGACGGAGTGTTAGAATGCGGCCATGGCAGGTCCCTTGGCCGGCATTCGAGTGATTGACCTTTCGACCATGGTGTCTGGCCCACTCGCGACCGCAATCCTTGGCGACCAAGGCGCGGACGTGATTAAGGTGGAGCCGCCGGGTCAGGGCGATCTGATCCGTCACATCGGCTGCGCCCGCGGCGGCCTCTCCGCCATTTTCAACACGATCAATCGCAACAAACGGTCGGTGGTGCTGAACCTTCGGGACGAGCGCGGTCGCGCACTGCTCTTGCGGCTGGTCGCAGGATCGGACGTCTTCGTCCAGAACTTTCGCCCCGGAGTCGTCGAACGGATGGGGATCGGTGAAGCGGATCTGCGCCGGGTGGCCCCGAACCTCATCTACGTGTCGATCAGCGGCTTCGGTGAAGCTGGACCCTATGCGGAACACCGGGTGTATGACATCGTGATCCAGGCGCTCTCTGGAATGGCCGCTTCCCAGGCGGACCCCAAAACAGGAAGGCCGGAGCTGGTGCGCAACATTGTCTGTGACAAGGTCACCGCGATCCACGCCGCCCAGGCGATCTGCGCCGCGCTCGTCGCGCGCGAGCGCGGCGCCGGCGGTCAACACGTGCGTCTCGCGATGCTCGATGCGTCCATCGCCTTTCTCTGGCCCGATGGCATGCAGCAACACACGTACCTTGGCCCGGGTGCTACAGCCCCAGCGCCCCTCCACGGCATCCTGCGTGCCTTCCCGACCGCTGATGGTTTCGTCACTCTTCTGACGATCTCGGACGCGGAATTCCAAGGCCTTGCCCGCGCGCTCGGCAAGCCCGAGCTCGCCAGCGATCCCCGCTTTTCATCCGTCGCGACGCGCATGGAAAACATCGACGCTCTCGCCAGCCTCGTCGCGCTCGAGACGCGCAAGGAAAAGAGTGAAGCGATTTGTGCACGCCTTGCGGCCGAGGGCGTTCCCGCCGCGCCCATCCGCATGCAAGGCCAGGTCCACGAGGATCCGCAGGTAATCGCGAACGGGCTCCTCCTCGAGATGGAGCATGCGAAGTGTGGGCTGATCCGCGTTCCAGGCCCTGTCGCACGCTTCGGCTCCACGCCGAGTGAGGTCCGTCAACTTGCTCCCGTTCTCGGGGAGCACACGGACGAGGTTCTGACCGAGATCGGCGTCACTCCAGCCGAGCTCGCGAACCTGCGTGCGCAGTCGGCTCTCGCCTAGTGGGGAAGGAGGACACCTTGGACGAAAGCCAGGTCCTTGCGGGGCGGGCTGCTGTCGTAACGGGCGGGGGACGCGGCATCGGCCGTGGACACTGCCTCCACCTTGCGCGGGCGGGCGCCTCGGTGGTCGTGAATGATGTCGACGGCGACGAGGCGGCAAAGGTCGTTTCCGAAATCACAACCCAAGGTGGCCGCGCTGTGGCCAGTACCGCGGATGTGGGCAACCGCAAGGGCTGCGAGGAGATGGTCGGTCAGTGCGTAGGAACCTTCGGACGAATCGATGCGCTTGTGGCAAACGCAGGCATCATGCGTGATCGCTCGTTCTTGAAGATGAGTGACGAGGAGTTCACCGACGTCTGGCGGGTGCACGTCATGGGCACCTTCTGGTGCGCCCAGGCCGCGGCGCTGCGAATGCGCGAGCAGGGCACGGGCGGAAGCCTGGTGCTGACGACCTCGGCAGCCCACATGGGAAATTTCGGGCAGACAAACTATGCCGCGGCCAAGGGTGCGATCGCCTCGATGACTTACACCCTGGCTCTCGAGCTTGCGGCTTACGGTATCCGCGTCAATGCCATCTCACCCGCCGGCACGACTCGAATGTCCGCGACCTTTCGAGGCCCGGACGGCAAAGCTGTGGAGATGCCATTCATCGACCCGACGCAAAATGGCGTCATGGTTGTGTACCTGTGCAGCGATGACGCGGGATACGTCACCGGTCAGGTGTTCGGGACCGGCGCTGACCGATTGATGCTGTTGTCTCAGCCGAAGTACGCTTTTGGAATGGTGAAGCCGGGCGGTTGGTCGTTGGCAGACCTCCGCCAGCACTTCAAAAACCAGCTTGGCAATCGCCTTGAGCCCCTCGGGATCCAGAAGGCGCCCTACCCGTTCTACGGCGGCGTAAAGCCTCGAGGCTGAGGTCGCGATGCTCGAGCGCGTGCGAGTCCTGGATCTGACGGACGAGCAGGGTTTCCTTGCCGGGAAGATTCTTGGAGATCTCGGTGCGGACGTCGTCAAGGTGGAACCGCCGGGGGGCCACCGAGCGCGGAGGAGCGGGCCGTTCAGCGGCGGCGCAGCTGGACCCGAGCGAAGTCTGCTTTGGGCATCCTACAATACGAGCAAGCGCGGAATCGTTCTTGATCTCGCAAGGGATGCCGGTCGCGCCGACTTCTTCAAGCTCGCGGAGGCCGCTGACGTTCTGCTCGAGACGGCGAGCCCCGGCGCCCTTGATGCCGTCGGGCTTGGCGCGGAGGAGCTTCGCCGTCGAAACCCGCGTCTTGTCTACTGCGCCATCACCCCCTTCGGTCAAACCGGTCCGCGCGCGCACTTTCAGGGCAGCGATCTCGTCGTGGTCGCGATGGGGGGAAATGCCGCAATGACCGGGGACCCCGACCGGGCGCCCCTGCGCTGCACGTTCCCCACCTCGCACTATCACGCCTGTGCGGAAGGGGCACTCGCCGTGGTGATGGCCCTCTGGAACCGGGAGCGGACGGGCCGAGGTGAGTTTGTGGATGTGTCGATGCAGGAGTGCCAGCTCGGAACACTCCTCTCGGCGGTGGGTCAGTATGCGCTCCACAATCGGCTGCCCCGCCGCACGGGCGCCCGGACCGGCCGAACGCGGGAGATCTGGCCTGCGAAGGACGGCTTCGTGTCCTTCGGGCTGCGTGGAGGCCGTGCACGCGCGGCGAATCTCGCCGCCACGGTCGAGTGCATGGCAGAGTGTGGAATGGCCCCGGAATGGCTTCGTGCGATGGACTGGGCACGATACGACCCGGGGTCGCTTTCGGACCCAGAGCTCGCCCGCCTCGAGGAGGCATTCGGGGCGTTCTTTCGCACCAAAACCATGCGTGAGCTTTACGCGGAAGCACTGCGCCGGCGAATCCTCCTCGCGCCATGCAACGATGCCCGCGAGCTGCTGGACCACCCACAGCTTCGCTCCCGGAGCTTCTTCACGGAGCTCGAGATCGCGGACGAGAGTGCCCGGATCGAGCTCCCGGCATTCTTTGTCCGTTCGAGTGCGCACGAGCTGCGCGTTCGAAGGCGGGCACCACGTCTGGGCGAGCACCAGGTCGAGGTTGCGCAGGAATGGCTCGCAGGCTCGCCGAGAGCCACAGCCGAGTGCACAGGTTCCTCCGCGCTGGACGCGGATCCGAGACCTGACGCAGGGGCCTTCGCCGGAACGAAGATCCTCGAGCTCGGTGCGGGAGCGGCGGGCCCAGTGGCGACGCGTTACTTCGCTGAGCAAGGCGCCGCGGTCATTCGAGTGGAATCCCATGAGCGGCCAGACTTTCTGCGGCTGCTGCAAGCAACGCCAGGCACGGGACTTGACGGCTCGCCCATATTCGTCCTCCTCAACCCGAACAAGCGCAGCGTCGCGCTCAACCTGACGCGCCCAGAAGCGGTCGCCCTCGTAAAACGACTTGTGCGCTGGGCAGACGCCGTCGTAGAGAACTTTGCCCCCGGAGTCATGGAGCGACTCGGCCTCGACTACGAGGCCCTGCGTGCGGAAAAGCCCGACCTCGTGATGGTCTCGAGCAGCCTCTTTGGACAGACGGGACCGCAGCGCACGTACCCCGGATTCGGTGGCCAAGGCTCGGCGATCGCCGGCTTCAATCACCTTACCGGTTGGCCCGACCGCGAGGCACACGGTCCCTGGGCGACCATTACCGATTCGCTCGCTCCGCGCTTCACGGCGGCTGCACTTGCCGCGGCGTTGCTCGAGCGCCGCAGAACGGGCCGTGGCCAGCAGCTCGACGTGTCGCAGATCGAGGCAGGCGTGTATGCGCTTTGCGAGGCGGTCGTACAGTGCAGCGCAACGGGTGCGAGTCCATGCAGAGCTGGAAATCATGACGGGCGAGCAGTCCCTCACGCCATCTATCCGTGTCGCGGTGACGACCGCTGGATCGCGATCTGCGTGCGCAACGATTCCGCGTGGCAGGCTCTGACCGCTGTCCTCGGTAACCCGCCATGGGCACTCGAATCAACCCTGAAGACCCTCGCAGGCCGCCTCGCTCGACAGGAGGAGCTCGACCTGCGGATCGCCTCATGCACTCGCGAGCGGGAGACAGAATCGCTGATGAGCGAGCTTCAAGCCGCGGGGGTCGAGGCCGGCATCGTACAGAACTTCCGCGATCTTCTCGGCGATCCCCAGCTCGCACACCGTCAGCACTTTGTTCGAATCGCGCACCCGCGAATTGGAGATCTCGTCTTCGAGCGTGCGGGATTCCGGCTCTCGGAGAGTCCAGGTGCGCTCAAGACTCCAGGTCCGGACCTCGGAGCGGACACGCTGTCCGTCCTCACCGAGATCCTCGGCCTCTCGCGCCAGGAGGCAGCAAAGCTCGTGGCGGATGGGATCGCGACATGATCGGGATTACCTCCTATGGCGCCTATGTGCCGGTGACGCGACTCCCGCTTGCGCTGATCGGCGGATCGCGCGGCGAGGGTGGACCCGAGAAGGCCGTGGCCTCCTACGACGAGGACGCGATCACGATGGGTGTCGCTGCCGCCGTCGAGTGTCTTCATGGGTTTGACCGCGCTGCGGTCGATGCAGTTTTCGTGGGCTCGACGACCCTTCCTTATCATGAGAAGCTCGCGGCGACTATCGTTGCGAAGGCGCTCGATCTGCGCCGCGACGTCGCCACGGCCGACTACGGGGGCTCGCTTCGAGCCGGGGCATCGGCGCTGCGTGGGGCGCTTGACGCGGTCACCGCAGGCACCGCGCGCTCTGTACTGGTCGTGACCTCGGACTGCCGAGTGGCCGCGCCGCGCTCTGCTCTCGAGCGCGGCATCGGCGACGGCGCCGCCGCATTTTTGGTCGGAGATTCCCGCTGCATTCTTGCCTGTGAGGCGCTGCACGCCGTGGCGGATGAGATTCTCGACGTATGGCGGACGGCTGGGGACCCCTTCGTACACACCTGGGAGGAGCGCTTTGTGGTCGAGCACGGCCATCGCTCGGTGCTGCTTGAGGCGGTGCGCGGCCTCCTCCAGAAGACCGGGCTCGGACCGGGCGACTTTGCGCGGGCTTGTCTCTACGCCCCCGACCCAGCGAGCCACCAAGCCGCGGCTCGCGCCGCCGGTCTCAGCGCCGAGCGCCTTCAGCCGCCCCTCTTCGGCCGCCTCGGAAACACGGGCGCGGCGTTCGCGCCCATGCTGCTCGTCGCGGCTCTCGAGCAGGCGAGGCCGGGTGAGCGCCTGCTTTTCGCAAGCTACGGCGATGGGGCCGAGGCTTCGGCTTGGCGTGCCACCGCGGAGATCGAAAAGCTGGGCCCACGCCGTGCCATGAACTGGCACCTCGGCCGCCGACGCGCGATTCGAGACTATGCAGCCTATCTCCGTCCGCGGCACCTCGAAGCCGCGGAACACGACGTGCGCCAGGCACCGGGGATCTCCGCCACCGTGCACTTTCGCGAGCGGGATCACGATATAAGCTTCCGGGGCGCTCGCTGCCGCCGTTGCGGTGCCGAGCACTTCCCCCCGCAGCGCGTTTGCTACGGTTGCCAAGGCCGAGACGATTTCGAGAGCATTCGCCTCTCCGATCGCCCGGGTCGGCTGCTTTCCTGGACACTCGACTACTTCTTCCCCACGCCCGAACCCCCGCTTGCCGCGGGCGTGGTGCAGATCGAGGGCGGCGCTCGCGCCTACCTTCAGCTTACGGACGTCGGTAGCGATGAGCTCCGATGTGATCTGCCTCTTGAGTTCGTGTTCCGTCGTATCCATGAGGTGGGCGGTAAGCCCAACTATTTCTGGAAGGCCACGCCTGTGCGCAGCACGCGCTTGGAGCCCGAATGAACCCCGACGCCATTCGAGACAAGACCGCCATCGTCGGCGTCGGCTGCTGCAAGTTCGGTGAGAATTGGACGCAGTCGCCCGAAGACATGATCGTTGAAGCGGCTTACGAGGCGTATGCAGACGCCGGAATCGAGGACCCGCAGCGCAGGATCGAGGCCGTGTTTTGCGGTGCGGCCTATCCCTCCCGCGGGACTGCGGAAGTGGCGGAATCTTTGAAGCTCTTCGATCGCCCGGTGAGCCTCGTGCAGAACTACTGCGCGACCGGCACCGATGCCTTCCGCTATGGAGTCTTTTCTGTCGCTTGCGGCCTCTACGACACGGTCCTCGTGGTGGGCTTCGACAAGCCGAAGGACCGAGGCGTATCGGGGCCGAGCGTGATGATGAGCGGAGTGCGCGAGCTCCCGGCGACGCCGGCAGGCTGGTTCGCCCTCTGCGCAGCTCGCTACTTCGAGAAGTACGGCGCCACACGCGAGGATCTCGCGCGCATTGCGGTGAAGAATCATCACAACGGAACCCTCGCGCCAAAGTCCATGTTGAAGCGAGAAATCACCGTGGATGACGTCCTCAAGGCACGCATCATCTCCTGGCCCTTCGGGCTGTATGATTGCGCCGCACAGTCCGACGGCGCCGCGGCGGTCGTACTCACCCGTCGCGACCTCGCAAATACGTTCCGCGACGACTTTGTGCTCGTCCGTGCAGTGGCCATCGCGCTCGCGCCCAACCCGCAATCGGATCCGAGCTTCGATTTCCTTGGGTGGAAGCCCACCGTCTATGCCGCAAGGCAAGCCTACACCATGGCTGGCATCGCCGATCCGCGAAGGGAGATCGATGTCGCCCAGGTGCACGACTGCTTCACCTTGACGGAGCTACTCACGTATGAAGATCTCGGCTTCTGCGACAAGGGTGCGGCAAAGGAGCACATCGCCGCTGGCACGTTCGCGCTGGACGGCGAGCTGCCGGTCAACACCGACGGGGGTCTCAAGAGCTTTGGCCATCCCACCGGCGCTACGGGCGTACGCATGATCTATGAAAATGTGCTTCAGCTCCAAGGCCGCGCCGGCTCACGACAGGTCAAGGACGCAGCCGTAGCGCTCTCACACAACATCGGAGGCGCGCCGCAAACCTGCGGCATGACCATCCTGGCACGACCCTGACCACGGCTGCGCTGGTCGGGGAGGGGAGTCCATGCAGGAGATTCGCTTCGACGACATCGATGCACTGCGCTCGGCCATCTCCGAAGAATGGGGGCCGTGGGGTGCCGAAACCCTGGTCTCGCAGGAGATGATCAATGCCTTCGCCGAGCTCACCGAGGATCGCCAGTGGATCCACGTAGACGTGGAGCGTGCGCGCCGCGAAAGCCCATTCGGCGGCCCGATCGCACACGGCTTCCTCACGCTCTCGCTGCTGCCCACGCTGCGTGGGGGGGCCGCATTTCGGATCGTCGGCTACGGCAACGCCACAAACTACGGTGCCGATGGCCTGCGGTTCTTGGCCCCCGTACCCTCGGGCAGCAAGATCCACGCGCGCGGTCGCATGGTCGGCGCTGAGGCAAAACCCAAGGGTACGCTTGTCACAACCGAGACCGCGGTCCACGTGGTCGGAAATGACAAACCCTCTCTCCTGTACAAGGGGCTTGTGCTCTATAGCCCGGCTGGATCGCGCTCCTCATGAACCTCCGCGACAACGAAGCTGAGGCCGGGTTTCGCCACGAGCTCCGTACCTGGCTGGCCGCGCATCTACCCGCCGGCTGGGGCACACCAGCCTTCCGAGAGCCGGAGACCGCCGCCGAGAAGGTGGAGTTCGCGAAACGCTGGCAGAGGACACTCTTCGACGGCGGCTGGGCCGGACTCGACTGGCCACGCGCGTTTGGTGGCCGCGGCGCCGGGGTCGCAGAGCACCTCATCTGGCAAGAAGAGTATGCACGCGCTCGGGGTCCCGACCTAATCAATCTCGCCGTCGGCCTCGGCCTCGTGGGACCTACGCTGATTGCGCACGGCACCGCCAGCCAGAAGGAGCGCTTCCTCCAGCCTATCCTCAGGGGTGATGAGATCTGGTGTCAGGGATTTTCGGAACCCAATGCCGGCAGCGACCTCGCCGCCCTTCGAACGCGTGCCGAGCGCCGCTCGGAGGAGTTCGTCGTCACCGGACAGAAGATCTGGACGAGCTTCGCTCGCTACGCCCAGTGGTGTATTCTTGTTGTCCGCACCAATCCAAACGCCCCCAAGCACAAGGGTCTGACCTTCCTTTTGGTCGATATGAAGAGCCCAGGGATCACGATCCGGCCGCTTCGCGAGATGACGGGGGAGGCATGGTTCAACGAGGTCTTCTTCGACGAAGTGCACGTACCGATCGACAATGTGGTGGGTGATGTGGATCGTGGCTGGGACGTCGTAATGACGACGCTCGGTCACGAACGTGGCTCAGCGTCGCCGCACGCGCGACTTGCGGGCGAGCTCGAGCACCTGGCCGCGATCGCTCGTGCCATGCCGAGGTCTGCCGGCCGCGCTGCGGATGATCCGATCCTTCGCCAACGCCTGGCGCAGCACGCGATCGAAATTGAAATCCTGCGAATTACGGCCTGGCGTAATGTGAGTGCGATCGCAAAGAACGGCGCTCCGGGACCCGAGGGCTCGATCCTAAAGGTCTTTTGGAGCGAGCTTGACCAGCGCCTGAACGAGACCGCGCTCGATCTTCTCGGGCCTGCCGGCATGGTGCCGCGCGGCGATCCCCGCGCGGTGGAGGGCGGCTTCTGGAGCCACGAGCTCCTTTGGTCGCGCGCGGCGACGATCTACGCGGGGACATCGGAGATTCAGCGCAACATCATCGCGCAGCGAGCCCTCGGGCTCCCGCGAAGCTGACCCGGAGGTATCCATGGGTTCGCGCTTTCCGTTTCCTGCCAACCCCAACGGCTGGTTCCGCGCCCTCTACAGCCCAGAGCTCGGACCGTGCGAAGTGAAGCCCCTGCGCATCCTCGGCCGAGAACTCGTCGCCTTCCGCGATGAGGACGGAGCGTCGCACATCCTCGATGCCTATTGCCGCCACCTTGGCGCGCATCTCGGCTACGGAGGCCGGGTGGAGGGCCGCGGCCTGCGGTGTCCCTTCCATGCTTGGCAGTGGGATGGGAGCGGCACCTGCATCAACATTCCCTACGCCAAACGCATCCCGCCCGGCGCGCGCCTGCGCTCCTGGACCACGATTGAGAAAAATGGCCTCATCCTGGTCTGGCATCACGCGGAGGAAAAGCCGCCCGCATTCGAGATCCCGGATCTGCCCGAATACGGAGCCTCGGACTGGAGCCCATACGAGGTGCGACGCTGGAAGGTCCGGAGTCGTTGGCTCGACATGAATGAGAATGCGGTCGATCAGGTCCACTTTCGCTACGTGCATGGCACCCATACCGTGCCCCGCACTGAGGTTGAGATGGACGGCCCCGTGTTGCGCTGTCGCTCGCGGATGAAGATGGGTACACCGCGTGGCGAGATTGACGGCGGAATCGACACCACCGACTGGGGTCCGGGCTTTCAGACCGTGCGCGTGACCGGCATCGCGGAGACGCTGATGGTGAACACCTCGACACCAATCGATGACGAGTACACCGACGTGAGCTTTGCCTACAGCGTGAAGCAAGAGGCCGGAACTAGCTCGCGGCAGGGTGTCGGTGCCGCTTTAATCAAGGACCTTGAGAAGCAAATGGCTCAAGACATTGTGATCTGGGAAAACAAGAAGTATTTCGAAAAACCGCTCCTTTGCGATGGCGACGGCGCCTTCCCAGTGTATCGACGCTGGATGCGGCAGTTTTTTGGTGAGGGCGCGTGGCGCACCAGGGAGGAAGGATGACGGGCGTGGGAGAGCTAAGAGCAATCGACGGTTGGGTAAATGTCAACATGGGTGAGCTCGGCAGGCCCGACTACCTCGTGCAGGTGAAGGACAATTATTTCAAAGGTGGAGACGAGTTCTTTAAGAACCTTTCGATCGAAGAAACGCTCGCGCAGATGGACGAAGCGGGGGTCGAGCGTGCGATCCTGACAACGGATGCGATCCACCCCTCGAAGCACGTACTGTCGTTTCCCAAGACGAAGCCAGACCGCTTCGCGCTCTCTCTCACGCTTGATCCGAAAAGAGGAATGAAGGCGACCCGTTGTCTCGAAGCGCTGGTTCGATCTGAGCCGGTTGCCCTCGCGAGGATCGTGCCGTTCTACATCGATGTGCCACCCAATGATGCAATCTACTTCCCGGTCTACGCGAAATGCATAGAGCTCGGCCTCCCGATCTCGATCAACACCGGCATTCCCGGCCCCCCGGCGCCCGGGGAGTGCCAACACCCCATCCATCTCGACAAGGTATGTCTGCACTTCCCCGAGCTCACCCTGGTGATGGCCCACGGTGCGGACCCATGGTGGAATGTCGCGATTCGTCTCATGCTGAAGTATCGCGGTCTGTACCTGATGACGTCGGCGTATCTGCCGCGGTATTTCCCCCCGGAACTGATTCACTTTATGAACACGCGAGGCCAAGACAAGGTGATCTTTGCATCCGATCACCCAGCGCTGTCGATGAAGCGCTGCGTGGAAGAAGCGGGCAAGCTTGACCTGCGACCCGGGGTACTCGAGAAATTCCTGCGCGGCAATGCGGCGCGGCTCTTCCCGACCCGCACCATGAGCTAAAGGCGTTATTCCTGTAGAGCGAGGCATCCGGGCCGTGGCGCCGCACCGCAGACTGGCTCCCCTACTTCTCTTCTTGGCCGCCTGCGGCGTCGGTGTCGCCGTGCAGGCAGCTGCGGGTCCCCCGCCCTCCGGGATCGCGACTTTCCCCCCAAGCCTCGAGAGCTACGGGGACGCCCATCTGACATCGCTTCCCACAATCTTGGCGGGGCGGGTGCGCGCAGAACCCTTCAACCTCATCGCGAGCGCGATCTTCCTGTGCGCGATCATCCACACCCTCGTCGCAAACTCCTTCACCCGACTCGCAGACCTTGAGGAGCGCAGACACCGGGAAAGACTCGCCTCCCGCGCCGCCGCAGGAGAGCTGCCGATCTATCCGGAAGGTCGGGAACCTGTTTCGTTCGCTGCAACGATCCTCCACTTCTTCGGCGAGGTCGAGGCGGTGTTTGGGATCTGGGCCGCGGTGCTTCTTGGAACGGTCTGTCTCTGGTTCGATTGGGAGCACGTGACCCGCTACATCGCGACCATCAACTACGCGGAGCCCGTGTTCGTGGTGGTGATCATGTGCATCGCCGCAACCCGACCCGTGGTCAGGGCTGCGGAGCGCGGAGCAAGTCTTGCCTCGCGCCTTGGCGGCGGCACTCCGAGCGCTTGGTGGCTCGCAATTCTCTGCCTGCTGCCGCCTCTCGGCTCCTTCATCACCGAGCCCGCCGCGATGACGATTGCGGCGATGCTGCTCAGCGAGAAGATCTTCGCACTCGAGCCGTCAGCCCGCTTCAAATACGCGACGCTCGGGCTTCTCTTTGTCGACATCTCAGTGGGGGGAACCCTGACGCACTTTGCGGCACCGCCCGTCCTCATGGTTGCGAGTGCATGGAAGTTTGACGCCTCGACAATGTTCATGCGGGTCGGCTGGAAGGCGCTCCTCGGAATCGCGATTTGCAACTCTCTTTTCTTCCTCCTGCTGCGGCGCGAATTCGCCGCCCTTGCCTCCCGCGCCAAAGTCGCCGAACAGGCGCACGTTCACGCGCCGCTCGAGGAGTCTGTACCCTGGTGGGTGACGCTCGTTCATCTTCTCTTCGTCGCCTTTACGGTGGCGACGCTGCACAGCCCACCTCTCGTCGTTATGGGCTTTCTCTCCTTCCTGGCCTTTACGGAGGCGACCCACCACCATCAATATGAGCTCAATATGCGAAGTCCTCTCCTCGTGGGTCTATTCCTCGCCGCTCTTGTGACCCATGGTGGCTTCCAACGGTGGTGGATCCAACCAGTGCTCTCGAGCCTGGGAGAGCTTCAACTGTTCGTAGGTTCGATTGTCCTCACAGCCTTTAACGACAATGCGGCGATTACCTACCTGGCATCCCTCGTTCCAGCATTCGACTCCCTTCCCGCAGCCGGCGGTGCCCTCGCCTCCCCACTTCAATATGCGGTGCTCACGGGGGCCGTGACCGGGGGCGGTCTCACCATCATCGCAAACGCACCAAACCCGGCGGGTCAGGCGCTCCTCGCCAAGCACTTTCGAGGCGGAGTATCGCCCGCGGGTCTATTGGCGGGTGCGCTCCTCCCGACCGCCGTGGTCGCCGGATGCTTTTGGCTGTTGCACGGCTAGTCCAGCAGTGCCCGTGCCACGAGCTCACGGTTCTCGGCCGAGTCTCCAAAGAGGACGCTCGAAAGCGCGGCGCGCTTGAAGAAAAGGTGCAGGTCCTGCTCCCACGTAAAGCCGAGCCCCCCGTGGATTTGAATGCCGTCGCCCGCGACGCGCAGGTAGGCATCCGAGGTATATGCCTTTGCCATACATGCTGCAGTGTGGGATTGGAATTCTTCCTCGTCAAGACACCAGGCCGCGCGCCAGGTCGCGGAACGCGCGCCTTCGACACGCACCAGCATGTCGGCGCATCGATGCTGGATCGCCTGCTGTGCACCGATCGGTCGACCAAACTGTTCACGCGCTCGGGCATACGCGACCGAGAGCTCGAGTACCCGCTGAGCACCGCCGCAGGCGTCGGCGCAAAGCGCTACCTTGGCACGATCAATGATGCGCTCGAGAAGCGGGGCACCCTCTCCCACGGCACCGAGGACGTTCTCCGGCGGAACGCGAACGTCCGCAAAGAGTACTTCCGAGTAGCTTCGCGTCGTGTCGGTCGTGGGCACGGGCTCGACGGAAACACCCGACCCGCGCACGTCGACCAGGAAGAGCGTGAGTGCCCGCACCGAATCGCCGGATGTGCGAGCGGGTACCACGAGCCAGTCAGCGGCATTGGCCTCGGGTACGAAGCGCTTGACGCCACGTAGAGAGAAGCCCGCCCCGACGGCACGAGCTTCGAGCGCAACGCCCTCGGCGCCCCATGGCCCGCGCCCCTCGTAGAGAGCCAGGGTGGCTCGCTGCTGCCCGCAGGCAAGCGGAGGGAGCAGACGCCGCTTCTGCGCCTCGCTGCCGCCGAGAACGAGCGCGAGACTCCCCACCGCTGCGGACAAGAATGCCCCGGGAAAAAGGTTCCGACCCATTTCTTCGAGCATGACCAAGAGGTCGAGGCAACGAAGACCGGCTCCGCCATAGTCCTCGGGTATGCAGAGCCCAAGCCAGCCTAAGTCGGCAAGCTTCTCCCAAAGCGCTGGGGGCAACCCCTTGTTCGCTTCTGCGATCGCGCGCACGGTGGCCAATCCGCACTCGCGCTCCAGGAACTCACGTACGCCTGAACGCAGGATCTCCTGATCCTCGCTGAAAAGCACATCCATCTGCACTGCCTCCGCTTGGGACGATCCACCGGTCCGAGCGTCATCCGATTCCGTCTATCTTTTGCTTCTCCCGCACTTTGGCCTTGCGACGAAAATCCCTCAAGATGGACGGGAGCCCGTCCGGCCCCGTCCCCTGCCGTTGCCGCTGCGTGGCCTTTCTCCGGGTGCCACCCCTCCAACGGTACCATGACCCGGTCTCCCGACCCGAACTCCCGGACCTCGTCGGGTCTTGTCTATCGAGCACCGATGGTCTCAGCTTTCCGACCTCCTCGAGGGATAGGTCGCAAGACCGCGACCGCGTCGCAACAGCGCGCGTGACCGACTCCGCAGGGATCGTCCCATTCAGCCGGAATCCGAATACCGGGCCCCATGGCTACACGAGTCTCCGCGAGACGACCGAGGGTGCCCGAGAGAGAAGGAGGCGCACGAATTCCGCACTGCGAGAGCAGACGGTTTGCCTGCAAAGAGGTCGCGTCCTGGACCCTCGTGGCCGCGGACCGCGTCCAGGAGCGGCGGCCACGGTATTCGTCACGGCCAGGCCCCATCTCGTCGCGAGACCACGCCGAAGCCGACAACTCCCGCGCTCTGCCGAGGCCGTGAGACCCGCCAGCCACGATCGCGCCGGGGTCGGACGAGCCTGAGTCTGCGGCTTTGGGGGGGGCCAGGCGGGGGTGACTGGCGCAGCCCGACGAATCGCGAGAGCATGGTACGGGGCAAGTCCACTTGTCCGCGGCTGTTGCCTGCCTCGCTCGTCCCGACCCCTGGCTCGTTCACACCGGAAACGTCCGCAGGACGACAGCGCTGCCGCTGCGAAGCGACTTTGCTGTGCTTTGGAACCCCCGCGGTGAGGATGCACCATGGCCGACAACAAGCCCGAGTCGATCCTTTCCCCCGGACGCGCTGCGGAGCTCGACCAAGTGGTCGCGCGCGCGCGCAGCGCCGCAGCTGCGTTTCGTACCCTCGATCAGGAGGCGGTGGACCGCATCGTCTGGGCCATGGTGGTCGCCGGCCTTGAGAAGGCTGTCGAGCTCGCCCAGGTGGCAATCGACGAGACCGGTTTTGGCGTCTTCGAAGACAAGGTTGTGAAGAACTATGTCGCGACCGAGTTCCTCTACGACTTCCTCAAAGACAAAAAAACGGTCGGAGTAATCGGTGAGGAACCGGAGCGCAACATACAGTATGTCGCCGAGCCAGTTGGCGTCGTGCTGGCAATCCTTCCCGTTACAAATCCCACATCTACGGTGCTCTTTAAAGCGATCGTGGCGGCGAAAACCCGAAATGCGATCATCTTCCGACCCTCGCCCCGTGCGATCCGCTGCGCGCTCCATACAGTCGAGATCTTGCGCAAAGCCGCTGAGAAAGCGGGGATTCCCCCGGATGCGCTCCAGGTGATTCCCGACGCTCCGCGCGAGGCGACGTACTATCTCTTCGAGCATCCCGGCATCGACCTCATCTGGACCACCGGTGGCCCGAGAATCGTCAACCTCTCGAACAGGGCTGGCAAGCCCGTAATCAGCGTGGGACCGGGGAACGCACCGGTATATCTCCACCGTACCGCCGACCTTCGCGGGGCGATTGTCGACATCCTGATCTCGAAGACCTTTGACGCCTCGGTCATCTGCCCGGCTGAGCAGACGTGCGTCATCGACGACGCGGTTTGGGAGCCGGCACTCGCGGAGTTTCAACGCATGGGCGCTCGGCTCCTCACGCCGAATGAAGTCGAACGCCTCGCACGAATCGCCTTCCTCGAGACGGGCGAGCCCAACCTCGCAGCTGTGGGACAGTCGCCGCAGCGCTTGGCGGAGATGGCTGGCTTTAAGGCGGACCCAGGCACAAAGGTTTTGCTCGCACCCCTCCCATCGGACCTCGAGGCTCTTGGCGCGCATCCTCTCGTGCACGAGAAGCTCATGCCGGTGCTCGGAGTCGTACGCGCAGCCTCGGAGGAGGATGCGCTGGCGGCGTGCGATCTCGTGACCGCACGCGGCGGCCTTGGCCACACCTGCGCGATTTACGCCCGCGAACCCCGCATCATCGAGCGATATGCCAACACCATGCGTACAGGCCGCATCCTTGTAAATGCGCCAACGGCAGTTGGGGCTCTCGGGGGGATCTACAACTCCCTCACGCCGACTTTTTCACTCGGGTGCGGAACCTGGGGTGGCTCCATGACGACGGACAACGTGAACTACCGCAACCTCCTCAACATAAAGACGGTGTCGCGACGCCTCACACCGCCGCAGTGGTTCCGCGTCCCTTCCGACACGTATTTCAATGCCGGAGCACTTGAAAACCTAAGACAGGTCCAATCGCGAACCGCCGTCATTGTGACCGACAGCACCCTCGAACGGTCCGGCGTGGCAGACGAGGTACGCCGGCATGTCTCTGCCACTGCAACCGTACACGTCTTCTCCGATATCGAGCCCGAACCGACCGAGATTCAGATTCGAGCGGGCGTGGAGCTGCTCCGCCGCATGTCACCCGACGTCCTCATCGCGGTCGGCGGCGGGAGCGTACTCGATGCGGCAAAGGCAATGAGGCTGTTTTATGAGAGCCCAGGTCTCTCGGTGCGAGAGCTGTCTCTCCCTTTCCTCGACGCCCGAAAACGCGTCGCCCGCTACCCGCACATCGCTCATCAGCTGCGCCTCGTCGCGATCCCCACCACCGCGGGAACCGGTTCGGAAGTATCCCCGGCGAGCGTCGTCACGGCGGGCCAGCGCAAGCTGACGCTGGTCGACTACTCGCTCGTGCCGGACATGGCGATTGTGGATCCGCTCCTCACGCTCTCGCTCCCGCCTGGAGCCACCGCGGATACAGGTATTGACGCGCTCACGCATGCCGTTGAGGCATTCGTGTCGATCTTTGCGTCGCCTTATACGGATGCGTTCTGCGTGCAAGCAACGCGTCTCATCCTCGATGCTCTGCCACGCGCCATGGCGGACGGCTCGGACCTCGCCGCGCGCACCGCGATGGCGAATGCCGCGACCATCGCTGGTCTTGCGTTTTCAAACGCCTTTGTCGGTGTAAACCATGCGCTCGCTCACGCGGTTGGAGCACGCTTCCATCTGACCCACGGCCGCGCGAACGGGATTTTCCTTCCCCATGTGATGCGCTACAACGCGGCGATTCCGACAAAGTTCATGCCTGCTCCCGGCTACTCAGCGTATGTGGCACCGGAGAAGTACGCCCAGCTTGCCTGGGTAATTGGACTTGGGGGTCACAGCGAGGCGGAGCGGTGCGAGCGACTCTTTCATAAGGTGGACGAGCTGCTGGATGGGGTCGGCATTCCACGCTCGCTGGCCGAAGCGGGAGTCCGGAAGGAAGAGTTCGAGGCTGCGCTACCGGACCTAGCGCGTGCCGCATTCGAGGACCCGAGCCTTCGAACAAATCCGCGGATGCCGCTTGTACGCGAGCTCGAAGAGCTCCTCCGTGCGGGTTGGCACGGCCGCTAACCCTCGAGTTCTTCGCGTCCGGTGCCATTCCAGAGCTACCAGGTGGAGGACGAGGTCGCTCGCCGGCCTCGCGCGGGATCATCGCCTGGGGGTCGCACGCTAGAGGTCGGAAATGACGCTTGGTGTCAGCTCAGTGGCAACTTCACGACACTACCTGGAGTTCTCCGTTTTGAAGGAAGGCAGGCCATCTCGCTTCGCGTATTCGTTGCGCACAGTCGCCGTGTACAACTCATCGAGGGAAGAGAATTCTGCTCGTTCCACGGAAAAAGGCAGTTAGGACTTCGTACCGCGCCGCCTCTCCAGAGGATTGCGCGTCAAACGAATCGCAAATCTACTTCACACGCTCAAGTACGAGGACGGGAATCCTGCGGTTGGTCTTTTTCTGATACTCGTTGAACTGAGGCAGCAGCTTGGCCTGCGCTGCGAACAGTCGATCACGCTCGGCGCCTTTGGCTTCGGTGGCCCTTGCCTTGAACTTCTCAGTACCAATCTCGACCGTCACCTCGGGATGCGCGACCAGGTTGTGGTACCAACTCGGATTTGTCGGCGCTCCAGCTTTTGATGCGATGATGACGAAGCGGTCGCCGTCCTTGCTGTACACCAGCGGCGAGGTGTAGGTCTTGCCGCTCTTGGCGCCGGTGTGCGTGATGATGATCATCGGCGCGCCGGCGAACTGGCCGCCGACCTTGCCGCCACTGCTGCGGAACTCGTCGATCACCTTCTTGTTGAACTCGGCCATCGGATTGGCCATCTCTTTCTCCTTTTACGGCCAAGCAGCTATGGGCAGGTTTGCGCGGCAATGCTGCCGTAAGCAGCCCTCCGCGTCGGCGAGCGTATATATCGCAGGCCCCCGGATCCCATCGCAAAGCTCAGCCAACAAACTCGCTCACGATGCGATTGAACTTGTCAGGCGCTTCCATGAACATGAAATGCGCGCCCCCCTCGTTCTCCTCGAAGATCTCCAGGCGCGAGCCCCTGATCTGCTGGGAGATCCAAACCTGCGAGGTCCAAGGCACGAAACTAGCCTTGCCGCCAACAACTAGGGTCGGAATGTTGATGCGCGGGATCACATCGCGCCAGTCCTGCGTAGCGAGACTGTAGAAAAGATCAGCGGCATAACGCCGTGGCAGTTTGAAGTTCTGCTGGATGATCCAGCTCTTCTCATCGGCAGGCATCGCCTTGGTAACCATCCCATCGGCAAAAAACTCTTCCGTTGCCTTTGCAGCATCGGGCCCGGTGAGCTGGTTGTAGAAATCGTAAAGACCCGCCGCGTCAAGGACGGCCCCGGCATCGCGCTTTTCGTCGGGTGACCACTTCGGGTTTTCGGTGATGAACGGCGCCAGATCAACAAGCACGAGCTTCGATATCCGCTCTGGACCGTACATGTCCCAGTAGCACCAAATCACCGCGCAACCCATTGAGTGGCCCAGCAAAGTAACGTCATGCAGGTTGAGCTTGTGGAGGATGTCGTGAACATCCTTCGCCAACCTCGAGATCTTGTAGCCGTGGTTGACCTTCTCGGACTCGCCGTGGCCGCGCATATCGACCGCGATTACACGATAGTTCTGGCCGAGGCCGGCGATCTGGTACTTCAATTGGGCCGCGGTCTGAGACCATCCAGGTATCATGACGAGTGGCCGTCCGGCGCCCGCCAACATGTATTTTAGCTTTACGCCATCGCTGGTCGTAACGGTGCTCACCTCGGTCTCGGTCGCGCGCGCACAAGAGACTACATTTGGCGCTGTTGCGACCACCACAGCGCTACCGACCACGGCCAAGAAGTCGCGACGAGTGAGATGTTGGTCCGGCATTTTGGGTCTCCCGTGATATCCAAAAGGCCCAGTTGTGCTTGATGGGCGAACGCGAAGGTAGGGCACACTCGGTCAAGGACGAGCGACTATCGGAGAGATCCGATGTACGCGCTAACGGGCGTGAGGAGCGCGTCGCGCTCCTGCGCTACCTCTCCGTACGGAGGTGACGCCGATGCCCGCTCGAACGCCCGTCAAGAAGCCCACCAGGAGGTCCGCCAAGAAGGCTGCGGCGAAGTCCTCGAAGACGCATGCCACGACGCCCGCTGACGTAGACCGCCTGTTTGGAGAGCACGTGAACGCCGCCGACCTCGACGCGCTGGTTGACCTCTACGAGGCCGAGGCGGCGCTAGGGCAGCTGGACGGGACCGCCGTCCGCGGACACCGGGCGATCCGCGAAGCGCTGAACGGCCTGCGAGCGGCGCAGGCGAAGATCGAGATGAACGTCGTGAAGGTGGTCGAAGGCGGTGCCGACGTGGCGGTCCTCTTCAACGACTGGCGTATGAAGGCCGTCGACCCCGACGGGAAGCCGGTTGAGATGAGGGGAAAAGCACTGGAGGTGGTGCGCCGCCAGAAGAACGGGACCTGGCGTTTTGTGATCGATCTGCCCTACGCGCGAGGCTGACGCCCCGAGCGACGACGCGAGCTTGCGCGAGAAGCATAGAAGAGAGCGGTAACCGGCTGCATTTGCGTGCAATCGCGAACGCCGGTCGATTCTCTCACTTCTTGCCTGCACCTTTAGCCGCTGACTTTTGCGCTTGCTCGGATGGCTGAGCTGCCCATCGGTGAACCGAGGCAGATCGTCCTTGGTGTCGAAGTAGGAAAGTCGGGACCCGCATCACACATGAGCCGTCGGACGAATGGCTTCGGGATCATCGAGGCTGGCGCTGCTGAAGCAAACTAGGTCGGAGCCGTCGGTCGGAGGAGAGGGATGCCGCCCAAAGACGCCAGCACCGCAGGTCGAACAGAAGTACCGCACCCAATGATCGGAAGATGCAAAGCCGTGCGGATTGCCCGCGGTGATGCGAAACGCACGACCGGGAGCGTTGGCACAAACGACCAAAGGAGATCCGCTGAAGCGCCTGCAAATGGAGCAGTGGCAGTAGAAGGAATCGAAGATGTCGTTACCTCAAATCGGACCGAACCACAGAAGCATCCTCCGTGAAAGGTCTCTGTCATCCATGCTCCAATTCATGGCGCGCCGGCCCACCAATCGATGCGCGCCTCCGCAGCACGCTCCAGGGTCTTCCACCCAAACGCGTCCACGCCGCCACCGCGGAAGATCGGCGCTCGTCTACCTTGTGGCACGGACCGCAGCAATAAGACCTACGAGATCACATCCGATTCTCACCAGATTCCAGCGTAGCCACGCTCCCACCAATCGCGCGGAATCCGCTTCCTCGAGGGCGATACGGCCTTCGTTTGAAGGCAGGGTCCCAAGAGCGCGGTTGGTCGGAATGAAGAAGAAGGCAATGAGGCTGATGTGCGCGATGCCACATACAGAAGCCAAGAGCAACCAGGCTCGCCCTCGTGTTGGCAGGAAGAAAGCTCCCAACAAGCCTATCAACGACGCCGCAAGGAGGGCGGGCAGCAAACGTCGAAAGTGCGCGACCACCCTGTCCGCGGTCGGAGTGCCCGCCCATTCGCGGACCGACTGCGGTGGCTTCGCGCTCCAAGAGGGGACCAGAACAGCAGTGTCAAATAGGTGGCTCCCTAGGAATGTGGCGAAGAGAACGACTAGCGCCCAATCCGCCCCGCTGACGATGATGCTCATCTCCCTCACTCCTTCAGCGCGCACGCTCCGCGCGCGGGGTCCAATAAGTGGCCTCTCACGGCTAAGTGCAAACGCGCGGGCTGACGGGGGGACCATTTCGGCCATAAGGACCCTACCCTAAACCCACGTCCGAATTCACGCCGGATTTGCCGTGACGCGAGAGTCGGGGACCCTCCGCGTGGGGCAGACTACACCCCGCGCGTCAGTTTCTGACGCTCCGTCAAAAACTTCGGACACGTCGATTCACGCCGGAGTATGATCAGGTCGGGACGGAAGTCGGTTTGCTTACTTCAAGCTTATTTTCAAGGATAGACTTCGAGAAAGCACAAGTAGATCAATGGCTTAGATCCAATTTCGGTCCGATACAATGTCCGATTCGGGAGGCGCGGCTCCGCGCGGGGAGGTTCCACGGAGATGAGCTCTGCAGGGTCGCGAGGAATGAGGTTTCAGAACCGAGTTGCCGTCGTCACCGGCGCAGGCCGAGGAATCGGCGAGAGCTACGCCAAGGCGCTTGCTCGCGAAGGTGCAAGGGTCGTGATTGCGGAGATTGACGCCGAGCAAGGCGAGCGCGTGGCTAAGGAAATCAGCGCCGAAGGAGGCGAATCTCTCTTCGTCAAGACGGATGTTTCCTCCGAGGCTTCGACGCAGGCGATGGGCAAGGCCGCAAAGGACGCCTACGGCGGTGTCGACTTGCTCGTCAACAACGCGGCAATCTACGGGAACATGGAGATGCACTCCCTCCTCACGGTGCCAGTGGATTACTACCAGCGTTTCATGGCCGTCAACATGAACGGTGCACTGCTTGCGACGCGGGCGGTCTGGGAGTCCATGGCAGAGCGCGGCGGCGGCGCAATCGTGAACCAGTCGTCGGCGGCGGCATGGATGGGCGGCGGCTACTACGGCATCGCGAAGCTCGCGCTGCATGCTCTCACCCACAGCCTCGCGCGCGAGCTCGGGCCGCGGAAGATCCGCGTGAACGCGATCGCGCCGGGCCCGGTTGACACCGAGGCAACGCGCAAGATTGTCCCCGAGGGCATATTGAAGGCCATGCTTCTGGGCATGCCGCTCGGCCGCGTGGGTACGACCGACGACATCATCGGTGCCTGCCTCTTCCTGCTATCGGACGATGCGCGCTGGATCACCGCGCAGATCCTCGCGGTCGACGGCGGGTTTACGATGCGGGCATGATGGCCCCTTCGCACTCTCGGGTAAAGCTGCCGGCGGCGGCTCGACCGAGGAAGACCCTCGACCAGAGTGGACGCGTCGTGGGGCCGCGCGGCTTGCAGACGCGCGACCAGCTGTTGGATGCCCTGGCTGCGCTGATGGCGCAGCGCAGCGTGCGCGAGATTCGCGTCGTCGATGTCGCGCGCAGCGTAAACACCTCCCCTGCGACGTTCTATCAGTACTTTGAGGATGTCGATGAAGCGGTATTGCGTCTTGCCGAGGGTGCGTCGGCGAGAATGCCGGAGATCCTCGCCCTCATGGCCCACTCTTGGCGGGGCAGGAAGGGGTTCGAGACGGCGCTCGCAATCGTGGCGGCATTCATCCGTCACTGGGACGCGCACCACGCCGTGCTGCGTCTTTCGAACCTGCGCTCGGACGAGGGCGATCGCCGATTTCTGAAGTTGCGTCGGGACACCATGACGCCGGTGCTGCGAGCGATTGCAAAGCTGATCGAAGAGGGGCAGCGCGCCGGACGTGTGTCGAAGCGGGTGCACCCGATCGCCGGAGCCGCTGCCCTGGCCGCGATCCTCGAGCGGCTGGCGGCGTACCACCGTTCGCTCGAGGGCTTGGGCGTCACCCGCGAACATCTTGTGGAGACCTCGGCGAGCATTCTGTACCAGATCGTGACCGGGCGCCGGGCACCTTGAGCGTCCGCGCTTTGAAGGCGCTGCGATGGCCGATCATATGATCCGGCTTCTGCCCGCGCTGACGCCGGAGAATCAGCACTTTTGGACCGGCGGTGCTCAGGGAGAGCTGCGCTTTCTGCGCTGCACGAGGTGCAGGCATCTCATCCATCCGCCTGCCCCGGTTTGCCCTGAATGCCTGTCGCGCGAACTCGAAGTCGCAACGGTATCCGGCCGGGGCATCGTCCATACCTACACCGTCAATCACCAGCCCTGGTACCCAGGCATGGCCACGCCGTTTGTGATCGCCATCGTGGAGCTGGCTGAACAGCCGGGACTGCGTCTTACGACGAATCTCGTGAACTGTGCCGTCGACCAAGTGAAGATTGGGATGCCTGTGCGTGTTCTCTTCGAGAATCACGACCCCGTGTGGATCCCGCTCTTCGAGCCCGCATCCTGATGGAGGTCCTCGAGCGCAGGGCGGCGATCACGGGCATCGGCCAATCGGAAGTCGGGCGGCGCCTCGGCCGCGACCCAATGGCCCTTACGATTGATGCGTGCCTTGACGCCATCCACGATGCCGGATTGACCCGCGCCGATATTGACGGCCTCTCCACGTACCCGGGAGGGATGCTTCCCGGTGCGCCTGGCTTTTCCGGTGCGGGGATCGGCGACGTGCAAGACGCGTTGCGGCTCAATCTCAACTGGTATTGCGGAGGCATCGAATTCCCTGGGCAGCTTGGTGCGGTGATCAATGCCTGCATGGCGGTCGCCACCGGCCTCGCGAACCACGTTCTTTGCTTTCGGACGGTCTGGGAGTCGACCGCTCAGGGCGGCGGTCCCCGCGCGGGAATCGGCGCCGGCGGGGGCGGCTCGTTCCGCGCGAGTGGTCCCATGCAGTGGACCCTGCCCTACGGGGCGGCTTCCGCGGCCAACTGGATCGCGATGATGGCGCAGAGGCACTTCCACGAGTATGGAACGACCCGCGAACAGCTTGCCTGGATCGCACTGAATGCACGGCGCAACGCGGCGCGCAACCCAAAGGCGATCTATCGGGAGCCTCTTAGCCTCGAGCAGTACCTGGCCGCTCGGATGATCTCGACCCCCTTCGTCCTGTACGACTGCGACGTTCCGGTCGATGGGAGCACGGCCTTTGTGGTCTCACGCCGGGAACTGGCGCGCGACCTCCGCTCGCCCCTCGTTGGCGTCGAGGCGGCCGGCTGCGCCCTCCACGGCCGCCCCTCGTGGGATCAGTTCGACGACCTGACGACGATGGCCCTGCGCGATGCTGCAAAGATGCTTTGGTCCCGCACCGGCCTGCGTCCGGGAGACGTCGACGCGGCGGAGCTGTACGACGGGTTCAGCTTCATCGCGCTGTGCTGGCTCGAGGCTCTCGGCTTTTGCGGCAAGGGCGAAGGCGGAGCGTTCATCGAAGGCGGTGCGCGCATCGCCCGGGACGGCGAGATCCCGCTCAACACGCAGGGTGGCCAGCTCTCGGCGGGGCGACTCCACGGCTTTGGCTTCTTGCACGAAGCCGTAGTGCAACTGCGGGGCGAAGGGGGCGAGCGCCAGGTGCCCGGGACACCCGAGGTGGCCATCGCGGCGGCGGGCGGCGGGCCGATCGGGGGGTGCCTCCTCCTCACACGCGGCTAGGCGGACCGGCCCTCTGAGGCTCCTGAGCTTGAAATTCTACCTGCGCGCAGGTAGAAGAGGCCATGGCCCCCCTCTCGCGCCCCCAGGCCCGATCCGAGCGCACGCGCGCTGCGATCCTGAAGGCCGCGGAGGGACTGTTCGCCGAGCGGGGGTTCGCCTCGAGCCGGCTCGAGGACGTCGCTGAGCGCGTCGGGATCCGGCGCGCGTCGATCTTCTATTACTTCCCCGACAAATCGGCGCTCTATGATGCCGTGCTCCAGAACGCACTCGGCGATCTTTTGGTACGCACGAGTGCCGCGCTCAGCGCGCGCGGCAGCCTCTCGGCGCGGATCCAATCAGCGGTGGCCGCATGGGTGGAGACCCTCGGCGCCCGCCCGACCCTCGCACGCCTCCTGCTTCGAGAAGCGGCAAACGGGACACCGGAGTCGCCGCCCGCACTGCTCCGCCACACCCAGCCATTCGTGGAGCTCGTGCAGCGTGTCATGGACGAGAGCGCGGGCGATCCGCTTCTCGTCGCGCCTCCGATCGATCCGATCCATCTTGCCAGCACGATTGTCGGTGCAACCGTCTTCTTCGTCGCGGCCATGCCCAGCTTGGCTCCGGACCGCGGATTTAACCCGATCGATCCGCGGGAACTGGCTTCTCACAAAAGCGAGGTCCTACGCATCACCCGCCGGCTCCTCGGAATCGCGACGCCCTTGCCTCGGATTCGAAAGCACCCCGTGACCCGTCCTGAGCGCTCGTCGCTCAAGACCCACCCACACGCGCGCTGAGTCGAAAGGAAAGCCCATGGCCGAGCAGCACCCCATTGCACCGCCCACCCCCCCTCCGCTCGAAGACGAATATGATCCCTTTCAGGAGTTCAACCGCGTCCAGGGTCGGAGCGCGGTGCGAGATCCCTATCCGCAGTTTGATGAGCTCAGAAGCCGATGTCCGGTTCAGAAAATCGACCTGCGCCAAATCCTCGGAAACGAGGTCCCGATACCGCCCGATGTCGTCCTCGAGGTGTACGCGGCTCTGAACCATGAAGCCGCATCGGAGGTCCTGCGAGACCCACACCGCTTTACGTCGCGCGGCTACGCCATGAGCATGGGCCAGGTGTTCGGGCACTCGATCCTCGAGATGGACCCCCCGGAGCACACGCGCTATCGGGCCCTGATCCAGCACGCGTTCACAAAGCGCGCCCTCGACCGCTGGGAACGCGAGCTCGTTGGACCCGTGGTGCACGGGCTGATCGACCGGTTCATCGAACGTGGCAGCGCTGATCTGGTACGGGAACTCACCTTTCCTTTCCCGGTTGCTGTGATCGCCGGCATGATCGGTGTACCGAAGGACCAGCACGCCAACTTCCACCGCTGGGCCGTCGAGCTGATTAGCGTGCAGTTTGCGCGCGAGCGCGGCGTCGCGGCCTCCGAGAAACTACGCAATCTGTTCGCGGAGATTCTGGCCGACCGCCGAAAGCAGCCGCGTGACGATATTACCAGTGTACTGGCCCACGCTGAGATTGATGGCTCGAAGCTCAGCGACGACGACATTTTCGCGTTCCTGCGGCTTCTCGCGCCGGCTGGCGCGGAGACCACGTACCGCTCCTCCAGCAACCTGCTCTTCGCCCTGATGACACACCCGTTCCAGTTCGAGGCGCTTCGCAAGGACCGCTCGCTCATCCCCCAGGCGATCGATGAAGGGCTGCGATGGGAGTGTCCGCTCACTGGGATCATGCGGATCGCCACAGGCGAGACCGAAGTCGCGGGCACCAGTCTTCCTGCGGGAGCGCTGGTGAACGTAAACCTCGGCGCCGCCAACCACGACGATTCGCGTTACGAACACTCAGAGCGTTTCGACATCTTCCGGCCGCGGAAGCAACACCTCGCATTCGCCAGCGGTCCCCACACGTGCTTGGGAATGCACCTTGCGCTCATGGAGACTCGGGTCGTCCTTGAGGCCGTCTTGGATCGCCTGCCGAATCTGCGACTGGATCCCGCGGCTCCCGATGTGCACGTCGGCGGGGTGATCTTCCGTGCCCCGGCGACTCTCCCAGTGCAGTTCGACGCCGGGAAGGTGCGAGCATGAGCCGGGGTGTCCTGCTGGGCCTCGACGCGGGCGGCGGTGGTGCGCGCTGCCTGCTCCTTGATGCAGAGAACGGCGCGGTCACGACGGCCATTCGGCCGTGGAAGCATTCGGTGACACCGAATACCGGCGGACTCGGCCGCGACCTCGATCTCCCCGCGCTCTGGGCGTCGCTCGCGGACGCGACCCGCGAAGCCCTCGCACGGGCGGGGCTGAAGGGCAGCGACGTGGTGGGAGTCGCTGCCACGAGCATGCGCTTCTCCAGCGTGGTGCTAGGCCCCGGGAAAGAGCTCCTCCTCGCAACCCCGAACCGTGACGCAAGGGCGAGTCTTGAGGGGCTGCGCCTCGCAGCCGAACACGGTCCCGAAATCCATCGCCGCAGCGGTCATTGGCCGAGTCCGATTTGTACGGCCGCACGCCTGCGCTGGCTGGCGGCGCGCGAGGCGGGGACTCCGCTTCGCGCGCCAGGTGCCGCAGTGCTGGCTTTGAGCGACTGGCTGACTTGGCGGCTGTGCGGAGAGATCACCGCCGAACGCTCGCACGCGGGGTCCACGCTGCTTTTCGACTTCGACGGCGATGACTGGGCATGGGACATGATCGACCGGCTTGAGCTTCCGCGCTCGGCGTTCCCGCGGCTTTTCGCGTCGGGAACACGCGTCGGCGCGCTCACCGCCGAGGCAGCAGCCGCTCTCGGCGTGCGCGCAGGTATTCCCGTGGGTGTGGGCGGCGCCGACACGCCATGCGGCCTTCTCGGCGCCGGTGTGGTGGAGCCCGGGGAAACAGCCGTGGTTGCGGGAACGACGGCGCCTGTCCAGCAAGTGACGGAGCGCCCCGCGCTGGAGCCTGACTGCCGTCTTTGGATCGGAACTCACGTGGTGCCCGGCCGCTATGTGCTCGAGAGCAACGCGGGTTCTATCGGCGAGACGCTCGAGTTCATGGGGCGAGTCTTGTATCCCGACGCACCGAATCCTGCGGCGCGCCTACTCGCCGATGCCGCAGCTTCGGAACCGGGGGCCGCGGGCATGCTCTCCACCCTCGGTGCGCAGGTGATGGATGGCCGCGACTTGAAGCTCCCGATGGGGAGCCTCACGTTCTCGCACCTTTGCGCGCCGGAGGACCCCGACGCGCGGCGCCATCTCTCCCGAGCGCTCGTAGAGGGGATGGCGTTCGCCCTGCGCGCGAACCTCGAGCAAATCGCGGCGAGCGGAAGCCCTCACTCACGGCTTCGTCTGGCAGGCGGAATTTCCCGCAGCCCGGACTTCGCCCAGCTCCTGTGCGAAGTCCTCGGACAGGAGATCGAGCTCTGCACCCACCCCGAGACCACCGCCCTCGGCGCAGCCCTGTGCGCGGGCGTCGCGGCGGGCGCATTTTCCGATGTCGCGGAGGCCGGACGTAGCCGCCTGCCCTATGCCCGGACTCTGACGCCGGCCCCAGAAGTCGAGCGAGCCTATGCGCCGCTCTACCAGAACTGGCGAGCCCTGCGAGAGGCGCAAGATCCAGCGCTGAGTGCAGCCCAGCTGACCATTCTGCCCGCGGTGATTGGGGCCGGAGCGAAGGCAGGTTCCCCTGCACCCATCCTGTCGCGGCCGCGGATCTTTGTGACTGCGGACCTGGACGAGGAGTCGCTCGGCAAGCTCCGCGCGATCGGCGAGGTCGTGCACGAAAGCTTCCGCGAACGCATGCGGCTTCTCACAGGCATGGCTCTCGTTCAGGCGTTGGCGGGTTTCGAGGTGTTCGTCACGGAGGTCGACGTGGTGGACGTCGCGGCCCTCGAGAAGCTGCCCGACCTGCGCGTGATCGCCGCCTGCCGCGGCGATGCGGTGAACGTGGACGTGCCCGCTTGCACCGCTTTCGGTATCCCCGTGATCCACGCACCCGGGCGCAACGCCGGGGCCGTCGCGGACATAACGCTCGCGTTCCTCTTGATGCTTGCGCGGAAAATCCCAGCAGCCGAAGGGTTCTTGCGCAATCCGGAGATCCAAGCGGGAGATCTGGGGCGCATGGGACAGGCCTTCCAAGCGTTCCGAGGTCGAGAGCTCTGGCGAAAGACCGTCGGCCTTGTAGGGCTTGGCGCCGTGGGCCGTGAAGTCGCGAAGCGCCTTTGCGCGTTCGGGGCACGGGTCCTGGTGTATGACCCTTTCCTTCTTCCGGATCAGGTGATCCGCGCAGGAGCGGAACCCGTCGCGCTCGACGATCTGCTGGCAGCGAGCGATTTCGTGAGCCTCCACGCCTCTGTCAGCGAGCGCAGCCGTGGTCTGCTTGGTGCCCGCGAACTCGCGCGGATGAAGCGCGGTGCATTCCTCGTGAACACTGCACGGGCTGCCCTGGTGGATGAGACGGCCCTCGCCGAGCAACTCAAAACAGGCCACCTCGCGGGCGCCGCCCTCGATGCGTTTTCGGTGGAACCGCCGGGCGCGGACCATCCTCTCCTTGCCCTGCCGAATGTGATTGCGACGCCTCATATCGGCGGGAACACACAGGAGGTGGCTGCGCACCAAGGCCGCATCATCGCCGCGGACCTCGCGCGGATTGTGCGCGGGGAGGGCCCTGAGCATGTCCTCGACCCAGAGGCGCTCCGCGATTTCGCCTTGGACCGCCCGCGGCACCCCACAGCGCCAGGAACACTGGCTGCGCTCGCGTCGCGACAAGGCCCGGCGGTCTCAGATCTGCAACGCGACGCGGTAGCGAGTCCGCCCGTGGTGAGCACCGCGGCGGCTCCCGCAAGCGGGGAGACGGTGGAAAAGTTCGTACGCATCCTCCGCGCCTTCAGCGAACAGATCGGGCGCGATGGACGTCTGCAAGCCTTCTCCGCGGACCAAGACGTGACGCTCCACTTCATGATCAGCGATCTTGGGCGGGAACTGTTCTTCCGGCTGCGCCGCGGTGCCGTGTCTTCCGGGCTCGGAGCACCGGACGGCCGGCCAGAAGTGCAGCTGCGCCTTAAGGCGGACGTCCTCGACGGTATGTTTACGGGCCGGGTGAACCCGATGGAAAAGGCCATGAGCGGCGAACTCTCGTTCACTGGAGACGCCGCGAAGGCGATGACGCTGCAGCACCTCCAGGCGGACCTGCGCCGGCTCTACCGTGCGGCGCGCGAGGCGGTGGGGGATCCGGGTGACCTCGCCGCGGTCGGCCGCGGGGCTGCCCCGGCGGCCGCGACGCCCGAAGGCCCCGCGGACAAGGAGCGCGAGGAGCTTGTCGCGATCGTGCGCGAGCTCTATGCGCAAGAGCTGATCACGGCAACCGGCGGCAATGTCAGCGTTCGGATCCCCGGTACCGATCAACTCTGGATCACACCCAGCCAACTCTTCAAAGGCGACTTGCGGCCGGAGATCCTCGTACGCATCGACCTCGAGGGGCAGCCGCTTGAGGCAGGCGGGTACTCGCCATCGAGCGAACGTCTCATGCACTGTGCAGTGTACCAGGCGCGCAACGACGCACGAGCCGTGGTTCACGCGCACGCACCGCATGCGACGATTCTCGCGAATGCCGGACTTCCCTTCCTCCCGATCTCGACGGAGGCTGCCTTTTTCGGCGAAATCCCGCGCGTCCCGTTCATCATGCCCGGGACGGGTGCGCTCGCCGACGCTGTCCGCGAGGCGGTGCGAAAGAGCTGGGCGGTTCTCCTGGTAAACCACGGCCTCCTCGTGGCGGGTCGCAGTCTGCGACGCGCCGCCGATATGGTCGAGATTGTGGAGCGATCGGCGGAGGTGATCCTCGGCTGTCATGCTCTGGGTCGCCCCCCGCCCACTCTCCCTGAGGATGCGGTGCGCGCGCTGCGCCAAATGGGGGACCTCGTTGCGTGAGACCGTGCCGGCGCGCGATGATGCCGGCCGCAACGAGGTGACCGTGGAACGCGCAATCGAGTTTCCCCTCCACGCCCGGATTGAGGCCCAGCTAACTGGCCCCGGTGCACCCTTCGAAACCGTCGTCGGCGAGGTCCTCGGGGAGCGCATGGCGGTCTTCCGCGAGCGAGTACCTTCCCTGCGCGCGCTTTTGGAAGGCTCCGCTGCCTTCGGCGACCGCGAGTACATCGTGCAAGGTGACCGGCGCGTCTCGTTTTCCGACCACCTCCTGACCGTGGCCTCGGTGGCCCAGGCGTTGCGCGACCGATTCGGGGTGGCGCCGGGTGACCGCGTGGCCATCCTCGCCGCGAACTGCCCTGAGTGGATCGTGACTTGGTGGGCCGCCGTCAGTCTCGGTGCCATCGCCGTTGGCATGAACGGATGGTGGATGGGCGACGAAATTCGCTACGCCCTCGCCGACTGCGAGCCAAAGGTCCTCGTGGGCGACGCCAAGCGGCTCGAGAGGCTGCGGGGCCAACGGGTGCGGGCTGAGGTCGTTGAGATCGAGCGCGATTTCGCCGGGCTCTGGAACTACGACCGCTCGGCGCCGCTGCCGTCTGATCCCATCGCCGAAGACGACCCGGCCTGCATTCTCTACACAAGTGGCACCACGGGACGCCCCAAGGGCGCCGTGAATACCCACCGCAACATCGTTGCGCTCCATCGCCTTTACACCTTCCATGGCATACGCCTCCTGATGATCGCGGGGGCGAAAGGCCTAGCGCCCCAGGGCACGCAGCCGTCTGTGGCGAACTGCACGCTTATGACGACGCCGCTCTTTCACCTCTCCGGGCTCTATACGGGTGCCGTCACTCTTCTCGCGAGCGGTGTGAAGACGGTCTGGACGAAGGGCCGCTTCGATCCCGTCCAGGTGATGGAGCTGATCCAGCGCGAGCGGGTGACGAGCTGGGGGCCTATGGGCACGATGTTCCATCGTGTGGCGTCCCATCCCGACGTCACCCAATACGACCTCTCGAGCGTGCGACAGGTCGGATCTGGCGGATCGCCCATCTCCACCTCGTTGCAGCAACGGATGCGCGAGCTCTTTCCCAATGCGCGCACCTCGCTCGGGCTGGGATACGGACTCACCGAGGCTACGGGCATGGTCACCTTGAACTTCGGCGAGGAACTCGAGCGCCATCCCGACTCCGTCGGGGCCCCACTCCCCACGATGCAAGTCGAGATCCGCGACGGCGATGGGAAGGCTGTGCCCGATGGTACGGAGGGTGAGATCTATCTCCGCGGGCCACTCGTGATGAAGGAGTACTGGCGGAACGCATCCGCGACGGCCGCGACCATTCTCTCTGGGCGCTGGCTGCGCACGGGGGATTGGGGTCGATTCGAGGGCGGCTACCTCACGATCAACTCTCGGGCACGGGATCTGATCTTGCGGGGCGGCGAGAACATTTATCCCGCAGAGATCGAGCATCGAATCGAAACCCACCCTGATATCGAGGAAGCAGCGGTGGTAGGGGTCGACCACCTAGAACTCGGCCAGGAGGTCAAGGCCATCGTCGTGCCCAAGCACGGTCGGGCGCTGGATACGGCCGAGCTTGCACGATTTGTCGGTGAGGCCCTTGCCTACTTCAAGGTGCCGTCGCTGTGGGAAATCCGCCTGGAGCGGCTTCCGCGCAACGCTACCGGCAAGGTGCTAAAAGGCATCCTCGTCACGGGGAGTGAGAGCCCCTTCCAAGAGGAATAGCAGTGGAGTGGCGTGGCAAGGTCGCGGTCGTGACCGGGGCTTCCTCCGGGATCGGTTGGGCGACGGCGCGAGCGCTCGCGCGACGGGGCTGCACCATCGTGGGCGTCGCCCGCCGCAAGGAGCGCCTCGAGGCCCTCGTTCGGGATTGCCAGATCGATGCGCCGGATTCGAGTTTTTTGGCCGGCGATCTTGGCCAAAGGGAGTTTGCAGAGCGCGCGGTGCTCGCCAGCTGCGAGCGCCACGGGCGAATCGACGTTCTTGTAAACAACGCCGCGATCCCGGTCCGCAAAGTTTTATACCGGATGAGCGTCGAAGAGGCCGAGGAGGCGATTCGCGTCAACTTTTTGTCGTGCCTTTGGACAACCTTCGCTGCCATCCCGCCCATGTTGCGACAAGGCGGGGGGACAATCGTCAACGTATCGTCGTTCGCCTCGAAGGTCGTACCCACGCACGAAACGATGTATGCAGCGGCGAAGTGCGCGCTTAACGGGTTCTCCGAGGGACTGTGGAATGATCTCCGCGGTTCGAATATCCACGTTGCTCTCATTCATCCTGGTCCGATCGACACTGAGATCTGGCAGAAGGGCGATGTACCCGACCCCTATCGCGGTCGCCGAT
This sequence comes from Myxococcota bacterium, assembly GCA_035489755.1. GTDB lineage: Bacteria > Myxococcota_A > UBA9160 > UBA9160 > UBA9160 > UBA9160. The sequence goes on along the minus strand of DATGZK010000020.1, from coordinate 33,597 downwards.
ATCCCCCGGAGCTCGTCGCCGAAGGCATCATTCAGGCAATCGAAAGGCGCAGGCACGAAGTGACAATCCCTCGCAGGAACCCAACGCTCGTCGTCGCGCGCCTGCTCCGACTTCTATTCCCGGGCGTCTTGCGCTCCGCCATGGCACGCTTCGATTCAGTCCCGCGCGCCGCCATAGAGCAGGCGCGTGTTCGCGCCAACGCGGGCCAGCGCCTCGGCGACGAACCCTAAGCAATGACGCTTCTGATCAGCGTACTCACCTGGCTGTTGGCCCTGGCTGTCGCGGGCTGGGGGGGTCTTGCGCTCTGGATCGCCGGACCCGGCCCGCCGCCCGTGCGCGCGGCCCTCGCGCTGCTCGTTTTCTGCGGAACGATCGTGGTCCGCGTTGTGCTCCGCTCGCCGCTTCGGTCTGTGCCTGCGATCCTCGTAATCTTCATCGGTCTACTTGCGTGGTGGGGCACCCTCACACCCTCCAGCGATCGTGACTGGGCGCCTGAGGTGGCGCGCATGCCAACCATAGAGATCCAGGGCGATGAGCTTGTGGTCCACAATCTTCGGAACTTCAACTACCGCTCGGAAAACGACTTCGTCGAACGATACGAAGATCGCCGATACGACCTCTCGAAGTTGGTGGGGTTGGATCTGTTCGTCTCCCACTGGGGATCGCCCGCGATCGCTCACACGATCATGAGCTGGGAGTTCTCGGACGGACCGCCACTCGCAATCTCCATCGAGACACGGAAGCAGCGGGGCCAGGAGTACTCTGCGGTCGACGGCTTCTTCCGCCAGTACGAGCTGATTTATGTCGTGGCAGACGAACGCGATCTGATCCGTCTGCGAACGAACTATCGAGACGAGAACGTGTATCTCTACCGCCTGACGATACCTGTTGCCAACGCTCGCATCCTCCTCATGGAGTACGTTCAGAGAATCAACGCGCTGGCCAAGGAACCGGAGTTTTACAATGCTCTCACGGAAAACTGCACAACCGCGATTCGCACCAACGTAGAAAATGCCGGCGGTCGCGTTCCCTGGAGCTGGAAGCTTTTGCTGACCGGATACGTCGACGAAATGCTCTACGAGCGAGGCCGTGTGCGGGGTCACGGAGCGTTCGCGCCTTTGAAAGAAGCCAGCCAGATCGACCAGCGTGCAAAGGTCGCGGATCAAGATCCAGAGTTTTCACGGCGGATCCGCGAGAGTCTCCCGGAGTAGCGCGCATCGAGAATCGCCGCCGATGAGTGACGGCGTGTGGCAGCTCGGGTCCTGGATCGGTCGCTGGTCCTTGGCCTTACCGCCACCCGCGAACCGCCACCTTCACCTCCCGTTCCTGTAGGCTAGGACCCATGCGTGCACGGCCGCGGCCTCACGTTCTCGGGATCGACGACGGACCTGTCGACAAGCGATCGCGCGCACCAGTGCCGGTGGTGGGTGTGATGATGGAGGGAGCGGATCTCGTGGAGGCGGTGGCCATCACCCATTTTCCTGTCGACGGCGCCGGAGCCACGGACTTCCTCGCATTGTGGGTGAGCGGCCTGCGACTTCGGCCTGCCCTCCAGGCCGTGGTCGTGGGGGGGATCACGATCGCCGGGCTCGGGATCGTTGAGATCGAGCGGCTATCGCGGGCACTCCGCAGGCCGGTGCTCGTCGTCAATCGCCGTGCCCCGGTGAACGACCGTCTTCTGCACGCGCTCGAGCGGGCTGGGCTCGCCGAGCGGCGGGCAGCCGTCGAACAGACGCCAGCGGCACACGCCGTGGGGCCGCGGCTCTTTGTCGCCGCCGTCGGGGTGGGGCCGGCGGATGCCGCGTCGCTCGTGCGAGCGGTACGCCGGAAATCCGAGTTGCCCGAGGCGCTACGGGTTGCGCATCTCGTAGCACGCGCCGTCGCGACGGGCGAATCGCGCGGCCGGCCCTGAGAACGACCCCCGCCGCCTCGGCTCTTGCGCTCGCCCGCAGCTCGAAAAAATCCCGTGTTCCGCCACGCTTTAGCTGCGCCCACGAGGGGCCGATACCCAAACGCCAGCTCAGGGTTCTTCCCGTGGTCCAAACGCAGGGACTCCCATCGTGCGTAGCGTGGTCCAGATCGCCGCAGCGCTCCCCGTGCTGATTGCTCGCGCCGGCTTCTCGCGCGTGAGCGAGTCGGCCGACTAGCCGCGGGCGGACTCGCGCTGCCCAAGCTCACCTCGGTCGTCGCGGGCCTCCTCGTGCTTGGCGTCGTACTCTGGCCCCTCGAGCAGCTCTTTCCCGTGCGTCGCCAACGGTTGTTGCGCCGCGAACTCACGACGGATCTTGCGTACTGGTTTCTTACACCCTTCGTGACACGCGGACTGACGCGCGCTGCCTTGGTGATCAGCATGCTCCTCCTGGCCGCTGCCGCAGGCATTCCCCTAGACAGCGAGCACGTGAAGGCATTCGCCGCCAATCCGGGACGCATGGCGCAGCGGCAGCCTGCGGGGATCCAAGTGTTGGAGGTGCTCATCCTCGGCGACTTCATCGGCTACTGGAGCCACCGCGCGTTCCATGGTCGCCAGCTTTGGGGCTTCCATGCAGTTCATCACTCCTCTCGTGAGCTCGACTGGCTCTCTTCGGTGCGCCTGCATCCGCTCAATGACATTGTGTCGCGACTCGCGTCTGCGCTGCCGGTCTTTCTGCTCGGTTTCTCGCCTAAGATCCTTGCTGCCTATGTACCTTTCCTCACGCTCTATGCAGTCGTTTTGCATGCAAATCTCTCATGGACATTCGGTCCTTTGCGCTACGTGCTTGCTTCGCCCGCTTTTCACCGCTGGCACCACGCGGTCGAAGCCGAAGGCTGCGATCGCAACTTTGCCGGGCTCTTGCCCGCGATCGATCTTTTGTTCGGCACCTTCCACATGCCGCCGGACCGTGCGCCCGAGCAGCTAGGCCTTCCCGAGGAGGAAAGGGTGCCGGGGGGACTCGTGGCGCAGCTGCTTTACCCTTTCCTGCGCTGACGGCGGCGAAAGCAGCGACGCACCAGTACGCTCCGCTTCCGCCAATGAGCTCCACTGCACCGATTCACAGCGAATCGCGCGCGGCCGCCTCGAGCCGGTCCTGGCTTTGCGCGTTGGCGATGATGCTGCTGGTCTTCTCCCTGTCCAACAGCGATCTCGTCCTTGCTCGCTCAGTTCCGATCTGGGACGGCGACTCGCTCTACGGCCCCTATCAAATGCTTGTCGCGGACCACGCGCGCGCGGGCCAACTCCTTTTGTGGAACCCTTGGACCCTCGGCGGAGCGCCGGACTCTGCAGAGCCGCAGGCGGGCGCTTTCTCTCCGGTAGCGGTCCTGATTGGCGCGATCGCCGGTGGGACCCTCTCGGGCTTCTGCGCTTATTGGCTCTTCGTATGGCTCCTCGGTGGGACAGGAATGATGATGCTCGCCCGGCACCTTCGCGCGCCGGCTTGGGGTGGGTTCATCGTCACGATGGCCTTTCTCTTCTCCGGCCTCTACATGGGCCATGCCTCCCATACCTCCTACCTCAGCTCCTTCGCCTACTTGCCCTGGTTCCTGTGGCGTCTCGATGTCGCCATGATGGAGCATCGCCTGTGGCCCGCCGCCGAAGCCGGAGCCCTATGGGGACTGTCGGCTTTGTCCGGCTATCCGGCGATGACGATTCTCACGCCCTGCTACGGCGCAGCCTGGGCACTCGGGCGCACTTGGCTTTCCCAGTCACCGGAGGACGGGAAGAAGAAAGCAGTGCTCCTGGAAACCTCCCTCCCGCGGCAGACCTGGTTCCTGGTTCTGGCTCTGGCGGTGGTGTGCGTGGTCGGGGTTCTCGTGCTGGCACCCCCGTACGTGGGCCTTCTCACTGAAGCCGTGGGGGTTACCGAGCGCATTGGAGAGCGGCCTCGCGTGATTGCGATCGGGCAGAGCGCGCTCCACCCCGGCGCTCTCCTTACCTTCGCGAGCCCTTACCTCTCTTCCCTCAAGTTATGGAATCCCACCCTGTGGCCGTACACCGACATCACCCACGTGAGCGTTCACCTCGGCTCGGTGGTCCCCGCCCTCGCAGTCCTCGCACTCGTGCTACGGCCTCGAGACGCGGGGCGCTGGTGGATCGCCGGGCTTGCGGCATCGGGCATCGTGCTCGCACTCGGCCAGGCTCTTCCGTTTCGGGGTTGGCTCTATGACCTATTTCCGCCGGCGCGCGTCTTTCGGCATGCGGGCCTTTTCCGCAACTACACACTCTTCTTCATCTCGATCCTGGCGCTGATGGGCGCTCGTGATCTCGCACGCGCCCTTGATCGGGAGGATCGCAAGGCGTTGCGGCGTTGGGCGATTGTCACCGCGGTCGTTGCAGCCGGTGCTGTCCTGTCGTACTACGCCGTCTTCGCCCACGTTCTAAATCCAGGCCCACATCCCCTTCTTGGCCAAGCTCACCTTTGGGTCTTTTGGGGGGCACTCGTCTTAAGCGCGACCTTTATTGCGGCGCATCCGAAGCGCGCGCGGGTCGCGAGAGCGACGCTTGTGCTTCTTGCAGTTGGAGAGCCATTCATCGTGCGCCTCCTCTCCGCCACAGTCGCGACGAGTCAACCAGAGTTTATTCGTCTCTGGGTGGAGATCGACAAGCGTCGCTCTGCGAGCCTTGATCTGGCGCCCCAGGGGCTTCAGCGGGAGCTTCTATATCCCGATCCGTTCTTCTTCCGGAATAAGAACCTCCCGCTTAAACTCCCCGTGCTCTACGGCTACACGTCCTTCACCAACGCCTTCCACGAAGCCTGGGTCCGTGACCCGCTGCTTTCTGCAGCGGCGACACAGCCGGGTGAGAAGTCGGGGGCGGGGCTCCAACGTTTGTGGTTCGCTCCGGAAGCGCCGATTGTCCCGCCCACCAAGGAAAGCTTCGAGGTTTTTCGTGCGCGCGCGCGGGCGCTCGGTGGTCTGCCGATCGTGCGACACATGAGAGAGGCGATGCCCGCGGGGCGCGGACAGGCGGCGCTGCCCAGCGGAGAGAGCGAGGAAGTCCAGCAAGTCGCGGCCGCCGTACGAATCGGGGGGCAGGTACTCGCTTACCGCCCGACCGAGCTTGCGCTCAGGGTAGATGCACCGAGCGACGGTTGGTTGCTGGTGACCGATCGTTGGTCGCCAAGCTGGAGAGCCGTCGTTAACGGCGACGCTGCGGAGCTCTGGCCGGCGGATTTCCTCTTTCGGGCTGTGCGCGTCCGTCCCGGACCAAACGAGGTGCGGTTCCTTTACACCCCACGCGCATTCCCGTGGCTCTGGCTCGTGAGCTGGGGGACCCTGCTCACCGTGGGTGTCCTGTCCGTGGCAGCGACCCTCCACCGCTCTCACTCGCCCGACACCTTTCCCGGCGAGCGGCCCTTTGGAAGCCTCTGAAAAGCCAGGCGCCCACCATTGGGCGCGAGACCCTCGCGGGGATCGAGCGTGAAGGCCGGGTGAAAGCTGCTCGGCCGCACCCCGCGCCTTCGTCAACCCTCCGCCGCCGGGGAGCGTCTGGAGGTTGTCCCAACCAGCGCACACGCGCGGTCTGGTCCCTTCGCGGCTGGCACGGCATCCTATCGGCCTTAGAGGGGAATTCGACCGCGAGGGGCTTCACATTCCGCTGGGACGGCTGCGCCCCAAACGCAAGCGCGAAGGAGCTGCTCCTCCCCACCCGGGAGATTGCCTCGTGGGGACTTGATCTTGAGTCAGATGCTGACGCTCTACCCGTTGTCTATCTCTATCTAGAATGGGCCGGGCTGAGGCTCTCGCGCCAGCGCGCGAGCACAACATTCCGGATCGAAGAAGGAAAGGTTCTGGGCTCGACGAGACGATGAGAAATTAAGCAGATGGCGATCCGATATTGGCAGCAAAGGACAGCGGAGCAGGCCGCCAAAACCGGCTTGCCGAGAAGAGCAAGCGCGTTTTTGCCGCTTCGCCGAGGTCGGCTGGGTTGGCTCCGAATGACCCCGCCTGGATTGCGGTGGGCATTGCCGAGCAGCGCCCTCCTGATCTTTACGGCGTGCGCGGTGGGTCCAAACTACGTGCGACCGACGACGGTCGAGCCTCCTGCGGCATATAAGGAGATCGAGGGCTGGCGGCCTGCCCAGCCCAAGGACGATGACATTCGGGGAGCCTGGTGGGAGATGTTCGAAGATCCGAAGCTGAGTGCGCTCGAACAGCGGATCGAGGCGTCCAACCAGACCCTCGCCACGGCAGAGGCGCAGTTTCGAGAGGCGCGAGCGCTCGTCGACGTTGCACGGGCGGCCTTTTTCCCCACCGCCACGGTCGGGGTCGGAGTCACGCGCTCACTTTCCTCGGAGACCCTAGGGACGGGGACCTTTACCCCTGTAGGGACGAGGATGACGTATTCCCTGCCCCTCGATGTCTCCTGGGAGCTCGATGTCTTTGGCAAAATTCGACGGAGCGTCGAAGCGAACCGCGCGAGCGCACAGGCGAGCGCCGCGGCTGTCGCTTTGAGTCGCCTGACGCTTCAGACAGAGCTCGCCGTCGACTACTTCCAACTTCGTGCCCTGGATGCCCAGAAGCAGCTCCTCGACGACACGGCCGCCGGTTACCAGAAATCCCTCGAGCTCACGGAGAATCGTTACAATGCCGGTGTGGCCTCCCGAACGGATGTGGCGGCAGCCGAAACCCAACTCAAGACCACGCAGGCGCAAGCCATCGATGTCGGGGTACAGCGCGCCCAGCTTGAACATGCCATCGCGGTGCTGATTGGCGAGCCTGCATCCACCTTCTCCCTGGCGCCGGCGCCGCTCACCGCCACGCCTCCCTCAGTCCCGATCGGGGTCCCGTCGGAGCTACTCGAACGAAGGCCGGACATCGCGGAAGCGGAGCGTAGCGTCGCGAGTGCCAACGCTCAGATTGGCATTGCCATCTCAGCGTACTTTCCCACAGTCACCCTGAGTGCAACGGGTGGACTCGAAACTGGAGATACCTCGAGATGGTTCGACATTGCGACCAGTCGATTCTGGTCGGTGGGACCCACCGTCACGGAGACGATCTTCGACGGTGGATTGCGAGGAGCGCAGACGGATCAAGCGAGGGCGACGTACGACGCAACGGTCGCTTCCTATCGTGAGACTGTGCTCACCGGGTTCCAGCAGGTGGAAGACAACCTTGCTGCGCTGCGACTCCTCGAGAGCGAGTCGGAGGTCCAAGCGGATGCGGTAAAGTCCGCGGATACTTCGGTCGCGCTCACCATCAATCAGTACAAGGCTGGAACCGTGAACTACATCGACGTTGTGACGGTGCAGGCGATCGCTCTCGCGAACAAGATCACCGCCGTAAATGTCCTGGGCCGCCGCATGACTTCGTGCGTTCAGCTGATCCTGGCCTTGGGGGGCGGATGGGATGCTGCGGATTTGCCTCCTCTCTAGCGGACGCGAGGAAACGCAGCGTGGCAGGCCGATCTCGCCGACTCGGCGAATCCCCTACGGTGACGACCGCGGCCGCGGGAGCGCCTTTCCGAGAATCAGCTTCATAATCCAGCGGTTCGATGCGTTCGTGAGTCCATACCCCACCCCGAAGTTGAGCTCGAGCGGACCGTTGAGGAGATCTCCCGCCACGAAGAGATAGTGCTCTTGTTCCGAAACGGGGGGTACGGCGTTCACCTGTCCGATGTCGCCGTAGTACTCGAGCCCGATTCCAAATCCCAATTTCGTATCCCAGCGGATCTTCGCCGCCGGCTCGAAATCAGGGACGCCATTTCCGCCCGAGAGCGACCAACCGAGGATCGGGTTGACATAGTACGACCAACGACCGGTTTCATATCCAAGGATAGGTCGCACCTCGCTCGACCACGCATCCGGCTCGAACTCATGCGGGACCCGGGAGACTTCGAAGTTGACGCCCAGTCGCCAGTGCTCCCAGGTGTCCTCGGGCACCACCCACTTCGTCCTCAGCTTGGCTCCCGCCCAGTACGCTTCTCCATCAGAGTCGATCACAAATTGGAGGTAACTCCCCACCTCCAAGTAGCGCGTGATCCCGAGAGCGGGCTCAAGGGTGAGGTGGTTGAGGTGATCCGGGGGGATCTCATTCGGATACTCAGGCACGCTGTGACCCTCGAGAACATTGTTGTAATGCAGCTCGAGGCTCGGCTCGAACGGTTTGTTGATCGCTGCGTCATAGACTTGGATCTCAAAGGCATCGATCGCGTGGGCGGGGGTATGCACGAGTAAGCCTGTCGCGAGGAGCATCAGCGCCCTATGGAACGCACCGAGCCCGCATCTCCTCACCACAGTTCAATCCCCTTCGGCTGAACCTCATGGGGTCCCGAGACGCTGTTCTGAGTCCCAGATCAAAGCAGCGCTTGGGCACCGTAGGAGCCTCGTTCGGCGGTCCTCGCTCCTTGCGAGAGTAGGATGGAGACCGTGGGAAACAACCAGCATCGCTGCTCTGGCTCCGGTCGGGCGGGGGCGCGCGTTGCCCGCGGGATCGCCTCGGAAGGGGCTCGGCCGTTCAGAAGGTGAGGCGCCCCCAATCCCCCTCGCCGCTTTGCACTTGCCCGCGCCGTCCTCGCCCGCTGCCCCCGAGGACTCCCCTCGAGCCAGAGGAGCCGGTTAAGGCGAAACGCTGGTCTCGCCGATTGCAGGTCACAGGCGGGGCTGCCCCGGGCGAAGTCCGAAATCGCCGGACGGAGGAGAGGTTGGACGAGCCGGCAATCAAGGGGTCGATCTTCGCGAGCGTGATCGGAGACTTGCGGTCGCTGAGAGACGCCCGGCGGATCTCACAGGAAAAGCTCGAACAGAGGCTCTCCCCTCTCGAACAGGAGCTCGTGGAGAGCACCATCAGTCCGGCGGCCTGGTACCCCATGGAGAGCTATGCGCGGATTACGGATCTCCTGTGTGAGCTCGAAGGCAAGACGCCCAGGGAGTACTTCCGCGGGCGTGGCGCCACCAACGCGAGGCGGCTCATCGAGAAAGGTCTCTACGGACAGCTCGAGTTTCTAAAGCGATGGGAGAAGAGCATCGATGGCAGGGAGCGCGGCGACGGAGGCGCTGTCTTTCAGTCCTATCTCCGATCGCTGAAGCTCGTCGTCACTCTCTCCAAGAGCATCTACAGCACCGGCGACTGGAGAGTCGAGCGCGACCCGGATCGTGCAAACTGTGTGCGAATCGAAATCCTCAATGCTGCCGCATACTCCGAGGGCATGCGTTACGCGATCGAGGGCTTTCTGAATGAATGTGTACGCGCGGTGCGCGGAAGCACCAAGCCCCTCTTCCGCTCTGAACGGGTCGCACAAGACCACATCCGGATTTGGATGACCGAATCGATTGCCGACTTCTACGGTGTGCCCCCCGCCTGATCCCGACCGGATCGCTTGCCCGCCCACCCTTCTCGATTGTTCGCGCGCTTCCCTGCGGGATGGCCGGCTCTTGGGCTGACGCAGAATCATCAATCACTCTATTGACTATCAACTATCTCTTTGATAATCAGACCTGATGACGCACGAGAGCGCGGCTGCGCGATCGCTGGAGAACCTTGCAGACCCGGGCGAGGAGCGACTGGACAGGGCATTTTTTGCCCTCTCGGATCCGGTCCGGCGTGCGATCTTGCAGCGTCTCGACGAGCGCGCGCTTCTGGTCTCCGAGCTCGCCGCCCCCTTCGACATCTCTCTTCAGGCGGTCTCCAGACACATCCAAGTCCTGGTGCGGGCGGGCCTCGTCCGCCAGGAAAGAACGGGGCGGATTAGCCGATGCAGCCTCGACGTGGGGCCGATCTTTGCGGCCGCGGTCTGGATCAACCGCTACAGCAAGTACTGGCAACAGCAGTTCGACACCCTGGCCGTCGCCCTCGAGGAGATCGAGCGAGCCCGGAGCTCCAAGCGGCGACCCGCCTCCCGGCGCAAGCAACGAACTCGGATTCGGGATTCGCGCCGCTGAGCAGCAAGTCCTTCCTGAAAGGAGATCGTTCGATGGATGATCACAAAGTGGTTTCGAGAAGCGAGTGGATCGAGGCACGTAAGCGACTCTTGGCGGAGGAAAAGAGCTTCACTCAGGCGCGGGACCGCCTCAGTCAACAAAGGCGCGATCTCCCCTGGGAGCGCGTGGAAAAGCAATACAGCTTCGAGGGACCGAAGGGCAAGGAGAGCTTGCCGCAGCTGTTCGATGGCCGCAGTCAGCTCATCGTCTACCACCTCATGTTTGACCCCAGCTGGAAGGAGGCCTGCAAGAGCTGCTCATTCTGGGCCGACAATTTCAATGGAATCGTGGCTCATCTTCGCCAGCGCGACGTCACGCTTCTCGCGATTTCGCGGGCTCCGTTCCAACTCCTGGAAGGTTTCAAGAAGCGCATGGGGTGGAGCTTCAAGTGGGTCTCATCATTCGATACGGACTTCAACCACGATTATCAGGTGTCATTCACTCCCGAAGAGCTCGCAAAAGGTCAGATCTATTACAACTACGAGAAGGGACAACGCCCATTTTCCGGAGAAGCTCCGGGCATCAGCGTGTTCTATCAGGATCCGCACGGAGACGTATTCCACACCTATTCCTGCTACGCGCGTGGTCTAGACATGATGAATGGCGCCTATCACTACCTCGATCTGGTACCGAAGGGACGGGATGAGAAGGGTCTCCCCCATCCCATGGCCTGGGTACGCCATCACGACAGGTATGAGGTCTAGCTGCTGCATTCTTGGGAGGTTCGCGCGATGAGCTATCGCGAGACACGTGACAAGCTGGCTGGCTACCGTCGCCAAATTGTGCAACTGCGCAAGCAAATGCGGGAAGCGCAGTCCACCGCAGAGCCCGAAGAGGTGAAAGACTATGAGTTCACAACGCCGGAGGGGACCGTACGTCTCTCCAGCCTCTTCGGTGACCAGCAGTATTTGTTTATGATTCACAACATGGGGACATCGTGTCCCGCCTGTACGCTATGGGCCGATGGCTTCAATGGCATCTACGATCATCTGGTGAACCGTGGGGCTTTTGTCGTTTCAAGCCCAGATTCGCCTGAGACTCAGCGGGCTTTTGCCAAAGATCGTGGCTGGCGCTTCCGCATGGTGAGCCACCAGGGTACAAGCTTCGCTGCAGACATGGGCTACCGCTCTGAGAATGGAAGCTGGCGTCCCGGGATCTCGGTCTTTCGCCGTGAACCCGGCCGAATTTTGCGTGTGTCCGACACAGGTTTCGACATGGGCGATGATTTCTGCTCGCTCTGGCACATCTTCGATCTTTTGCCCGAGGGGTCAGGCACTTGGCGGCCGCAGTTCAAATACGAATGAAGCTGCGAGCAAGCGGCTCGGCCGGTGTCGCGGAGTATGCCGAAGGTTCGGCGCGTCGCCGACCCTCCGCGAGCTGGGTGACGGAAGGAATGCACCGGCCGCGATCCCCTAGAGAAAGCGACATCATTCGATAAACAAGGAGATCGGGGCGCACGCGCGCCCAGCACACAGATCGGGGAGGCTCAGCTTGGTCGCCATCCGGTTGATAAAACCTTCTGTGGTCCAGCAGAGGGCATCGGGAAAAGGCGCTCGCATCGATGAGCTCAATCATATAGCGACCTTCGTACTCGGAATCCGGCTTTGCCTGCGAGCGCCCGAAGTTGGAGATGCTGGCGCTTAGGGTCGTGAAGAGCCGCAGGTCGCGACCAAAGGCGAGAACGCGATCTTTGCGACCGGCGCCTTCGACATCAAGCAACCACTTGAGAAGGCGCGTGATGATTCGAATGTCGTACCCGCCGATTAGATGGACCGGACCATCCAGGACTTCGAGGTCGCTGGGCTCCTGACGGCGCCTCTCGGCTGGGCCGCCGCCGTTCGCCGCCACTCCCGCCCCTCTGGATACCCGGATTGGCCGCACTCGGGACCGCTTGAGGCGAGCCGAGGGCTGGGAGAATCCGTGCTCGGAGCCGGGCTTTCGGGGCGAATTGACGGGCACCGACTCGCCTGCGTAACCTGCGCGGTCTGCAGGCACACGGAGGCAGCGCAATGCGAGACATCTTGGGCTATGCGGGCAAGCGGGTCGTGGTCAGTGGAGCATCCTCTGGAATGGGTGCGGCGGCGGCGCAAACCCTTGTCGACCTCGGCGCAAAGGTCCATGCCCTGGACATAAAACCCATCGAGGTGAAGGTTGAACAAGCCCTCGAGGTGGACCTGCGTCGGCGCGACTCGATCGACGCGACCGCACGGCGGCTCCCCGCCCACGTGGACGCCCTTTTCAACTGCGCGGGCCTCCCCGGCCCGCCGTTCTCGAACCTCGATACGATGCTCGTCAACTTTGCCGGCCTTCGGCACTTGACAGAAGCGCTCCTTCCGCGCATCCCGAAAGGTGGCGCAATCGCGAGCATCACCTCCGTGGCGGGCATGGGCTTTCGCAAAAATCTCGACAATGTGAAGGCACTTTGCAGCACCAAGGACTTCGAGGAGGCGCGCGCATGGTGCGAGGCGCACCCTGACAAAGCCAACGGCTACCTATTTTCCAAGCAATGCATCATTTGGTACACGATGCAGCGCGCTGTGGATCTCGTGGCTCGGGGTATCCGGATGAACTGCCTCTCACCTGCACCGACCGACACTCCCATGCTGCCGGCCTTCCACGCGCAGGCAACCCGGGACTTCATCGACAAACATTTCCTCGCCCCGATCGGTCGCAATGCGACTGCCGAGGAGATGGCCGAGCCGCTCGTGCTGCTCAACTCCGACGCCGCTCGCTTCATCTCGGGCGTAAACTTGTTCGTCGACTGGGGCTATCTGGCGTCGATCGAGATGGGCGCACGCCCGGCCCTGCTTTGACGCCAACGCTGTCGCGTGCCCATCGGGGCCTCGCGAAGTGTCGCAGGGACTCCCGACGCGAGCCCGGCCGCGGGCACTGGCCGGCTTAGTTAGCTGTCCTCGCGGTCTGCGATACTGGCGTACCAGTCGAACTCCTCGCGACGGACCCAACCGGGTTGCTTCGAGCCGCGCTTAAGACGCTCCTGCATCTCCGGAGAGAGGAGACCCTTCTGGAGCAGATCGAGGAAGACGGCGCCCGCGTTGCCGTGGTCAAAGAAGTCGCGCTGCCAGCTCCACTGCCAGTTGCCTGCGTAGCGAAACCAAGATCCTCCTGTACCGGCGATCTCGACCGGCTTCCCGTCGGGCCCCGTGTGCGGAGCAATCTGCCGCCAGATTCCGATGACCTCTCCCTTTTGGTCGTCGATCAGCCTGCGTACGTACGGATAAACCCACTTGTCAAGGCCTGCCATCTCGGTGCCGAGCACCCACTTGCGGATCTCGTCCCGGCCGCGGGCCACGAATTCAAACTTCGGACCGACATTCCAGCTGTAGACAGCATCTTCGGTGTAGAAACGGGCGAGCGCTTCCCAGTTTCCAGTGCGGCCGCACTCGTCGTTTGTAGCGACGAAGCGGCGAATCATTTCCTCAATCTCGGGGCGGGGAAAGGCGGGCATGCAACCTCCGTTTAATGAGTTTCGCTCGGACGTTCAATCCTCGACGATGGAGAGGGCGCGCGTCGGGCAGAACCGGACCGCCCTTTTCACCTTCACGTGTAGCGCATCCGGCGGGCGTTCCTCGCGTATGATCACCTTCGATTCCTTCTCATCCACGGCAAAGACCTCGGGTGCTTCCTCGGCGCAGGTGCCGTGGCCCTGACATAGGTCGAGATCCACTCGAATTCTCACGCCAGCGCCTTCTCCGGCCGGCGCCGGTACCGGACACGACAGGGCTGGGCAAGCTGTACGACCATCTTGGAGTGGTCGTTGTGGTAGGTGGCTGCCGGCTGGGCGAGGTCGAACTCGAAACGCTCCAACAGGACACTGAAGATCGCTTTCAGCTGGATCATGGCGAAGGCGGCGCCCACGCAGCGGTGGCGTCCCGCGCCGAAGGGGATCCAGCCGAAGGGATGCAGGCGATCCTCCTCGCGACCCTCGGCATAGCGAGCCGGATCGAAGCGTTCGGGATCGGGAAAGCACTCGGGCAGGCGGTTCGAGACCGCGGGCGAGGTGCCCACCAGCTTTCCGGGAGAGACCGTCCAGCCCTTGTAGTGAAAGTCGTAGAGGACTTTGCGCATCAGCACGATGAGCGGCGGATGGAGTCTTAGGGTCTCCTTAATCGCGTTCTCGAGACGAGGAATCTCGCGCAGCGCGTGATAGGAGACTTCGCTGCCGTCGGCGTACAGCTGGTCGAGCTCGTTCACCACGCTGGCCCGATACTCGGGATGCCACAGCAGCTCGATCAGCGTCCACGCCGCCGTACCCGACGTGGTATGGTGTCCCGCGAACATCATCGAGATGAACATTCCCGTGATCTCATCGGCCGAGAAGCGAGGGCGACCATCCTCATGATGCACGCGCATCAGGATGTCGAGGAGATCGCCCTTTGCTTGCCCCGAGCCTTTGCGTGCCTCCATGATCTCGGTCACCAGCTCGACGAGCCGGCGCCGGGCCCGGTCTCGCTTGCGGAACGACGGGATTGGGAGGTGCGGGTTGACATACGCGATCGCGTCCGTGCCGCGCTCGAGATCATGGTACACACTTGAAAATTCAGGGGTCAGCTCCTCGCGGAAAGGCTTCCCGATCAGGCACGCACTCGAAGTGTAGATCGTGAGCTCTGCGAAGAAGTCGAGGAGATCGATCTCCCCCTGCTGACCCATGCCCTCGACCATCCGCTCGGTTTCGTGGGCAATCACCTCCGCGTGGCCACGCATCTGCTTGTCACGGAGCGACTGGTTGCGAAGCGCCTCCTTGCGCCGCTCGGGCGGCGCGTCGAAAACGACGCCCTCGCCGAAGATGGGCTTCATGAACGGGTAGGCGGCAGCCTGGTCGAGCTGCTCTTCGGGTGCCCGGAAGAACGCCTCTTGGGCCTCCTCACCGTAAAGCATGACAAGGGGCAAGCGCGCAAGGCGAAGCTCCGCCACCTCGCCGCGCTCCGCGTGCGCTCGGCGGAGAAGCTCGATGGGTTGGCGCCGGAGCTCAAGGAGATGCCCGAGAACCGGGAGCCCGCCGGACACCCGGGGCGGCGGCGCTCCTCCAGGATGCGCGCCGGCGTCTGTGGCCACGCCGGCGGTGGCGTCCGCTGCCGTCATCGCGCGCCTCCCGTCGTCCCGGCGTTCGGCAGCAACCCTGGAAGCGCGATCACCTTGGTCTCTAGGTACTCCTCGAAACCGAGCCGGCCATTTTCACGGCCAACTCCACTCTGTCGATAGCCGCCGAAGGGCGTATCCACGTCGAACCACATGCCTCCGTTCACTGCGAGCGTTCCGGTGCGGATCCGCCTCGCCACATCGAGCGCCCGGGCCTCGCTGGCACTCGTCACTGCACCCGAGAGCCCGTAGATCGAGTCATTCGCGATCCGCACAGCATCGTCGTCATCCTCGAAGGGAATGACGACCAAGACGGGCCCAAAGATCTCTTCCTGCGCCACAGTCGAGTCCGGATCTACGTCGGTGAAAAGCGTGGGCTCCACGTAGAAGCCCTTCGACAGATGGCGCGGCACTCCGCCCCCCGTGACAAGGCGCGCGCCGTCGCGTCTTCCCCTCTCGATATAGGCCAGCACACGCTCCTGCTGGCGGCGGCTCACCTGAGGGCCTTGAAGGTTCTTTGGATCCGTCGGGTCGCCGTAGTTCCAGTGCTCGAACGCATGCTTGGCGAGCTCGATTCCCTCCGCATAGCGGGAGCGCGGGAGGAGGAGCCGAGTCGTAAGGGCGCAGCCCTGGCCTGCGTGGGTACACATGGTGGCAACGCCGCCGAGCGCCTGCGCGAGGTTCACGTCGTCGAGGATGATGTTCGCCGACTTTCCGCCGAGCTCGAGGAAGACCTTCTTCACAGTGGCTGACGCGCACTCCATAACGCGTCGGCCAGTCGCCGTGGAACCCGTGAACGTGACGAGATCCACGCGCGGATCGGTCGCCAGGATCTCGCCCACCTGATGGTCGGAGGACGCAATCACGTTCACGACGCCAGGCGGAATCTCCGTCCTCTCGGCGATAAGGCGGCCCAACGCCGTGGCAGACCACGGTGTATCGGGGGCGGGCTTTAACACCACGGTGTTCCCCGCGGCGAGAGCCGGACCGAGTTTCGTAAGGTTCAGGTACAATGGAAAATTCCAGGGCGTAATCGCGCCCACGACTCCGGTTGCCTCCCGGCGCAGCAGGCGGCGCTGTGGCTGGCCGAGAAAGCGAATCTCGGTCATCGGCTGCTCATACGCGTAGTTCCCCGCGAGTTCGGCCCAGTAGCCAAATTGTCCGATCGTGGCGTCGCACTGCACGCTGTAGGTGAGCAGGATCGGCGAGCCGGCCTCGTGCACCACGATCGAGCGGAGCTCCTCGCGTGCCTCCTTGAGCGCATCGGCCAGCTGGACGAGGCAGCGCCTGCGAAGGGCGGCGTCCGTGGACCATGAGGTCTCGTCGAAAGCCCGTCGCGCAGCGCCGATCGCTGCAAGGACGTCCTCCTTGGTTCCATCGGCACACGTACCCAGCACTTCCTCGGTCGCGGGGTTGATATTCTCGAACGTCCCACCATTGGATGCGGGCACGAGCTGACCGTCGATCAGATTCCGCGTCTCGGGACGGAGCGGAGCGAGTGTCATCCGGAGATCCTCACTTCCTTGGGTCCTTCGGGCATTACTTCGATCAGGTCCATGCGCGTGCCCGGTGGGGCAGTCACCGCGCATAGGACCGCGCGCGCGGTTGCCTCGGGCGGCATCCAAGCAAGATGCCGCTGCACCCCCCATTCCTTCCATGCGGTGAGCACGCGGCGCACGAGATCCGGTGGCCACGCTCGTGCGAACTCGGTGAGGGTCGCACCAGGTCGCACAACGGTGGCACGCACGCCTGTTCCTTCGAGCTCCATGCGCAGGGCCTGCGCTGCACCCTCGACACCCTTTTTCGCAGCGGTGTAACCCACCTGGAAGGGGCGCGGCCTCACGGCGCTCTCCGAGGACACAAAGACGAGATCGCCGCGACCCCGCTCTCGCATGGACGGAATGGCGCGGCGTGCCAGGACGAGGGGATGGAGCAGATTGGTGCGAAGTTCGCGCTCGAGGTCGGGCACGGACATCTCGTGCAAAAGGGCCGGTACGCTGCCCGCGGCGTTCGCCACCGCGACGTCGACGGGGCCGAGCTGCGTCTCCGCCGCGTCGAAGAAGGCGGAGATCTCGCCCGGTTCTGCGATGTCGCAGCGGAACGTCACTGCCTTTCCGCCTGCCTCCTCCACCTCCCGCGCCACTGCTTCAAGGCGCTCCATTCGGCGCCCGCCGACCGCGACGCGCCAGCCGAGTCCGCCGAAGGCCACCGCGATCGCGGCGCCGATCCCCGACGAGGCACCGGTCACGAGGGCGGTTCGGGGGTCTTGGGGTGTCATCGGGCTTCCTTCGCGAAACGCGACTCCGCCAAAGCCTGCGACGCGCGGCACCCATCTAGAACTTGATCGGCAGCGCGGCGAAGCCGCGCACATTCACGGAGTGAACGCGCACGATTCCCTCAGGATCCACGTCGTACTCGGGGAAACGCCGCCATACCTCTTCGAGTGCGATGCGACCTTCAAGGCGTGCGAGAGCAGCCCCCAGGCAGAAATGAGTCCCATGGCCAAAGGACAGCGAGGCTCGGGTGTTGCGCGAAAGGTCATACCGGTCCGGATCCTCGAATGCGCGCTCGTCCCGATTGGCGGAGCCAATCAGGAGAACCACCTTCTCCCCTTCGAGCAAGCGCGTACCGTATAGCTCCGTATCTCGCGCCAGGATTCGGGCGAGGGCTTGGGTGGAGTTGTCGTAGCGTGCCGTCTCCTCGACCCAGTGTGAGACAAGAGTCG
The DNA here is from genome assembly GCA_035489755.1 of Myxococcota bacterium. Lineage (GTDB taxonomy): Bacteria > Myxococcota_A > UBA9160 > UBA9160 > UBA9160 > UBA9160. The sequence continues at coordinate 15,882 of DATGZK010000020.1, read as the reverse complement.
GGTTCGCGCGCAAGCGATCGCGCTGCTCTGGGTTGCGCCAAAGCCAGTAGAGTGCGTTCGCGAGGAGCTTTGTCGTCGTCTCGTTGCCTGCAATCACCATGAGGAAGAGAAAGCCTAAGATCTCACGCTCGGAGAGCCGGTCCCCTTCGATCTCTGCCTCCAACAGAGCCTCCGTCAAGTCGCCCCGCGGGCGTGTCCTGCGTTCGGCCACATGCGCCTGAAAGTATTGGAGCAGATGGAGCGCCGCGCCCGCCGCGGCGGGCGGGAGACCCACGAGGCCCCGATCGCGGTGCACCACGGTATCGGCCCATCTGCGCAGCATCGCACGATCGGCGTCGGGCAAGCCGAGAAGCTCGCTGATCACATCCATCGGCAATTTGCCGGCAAAGTCGGCGATGAAGTCGCAGGCCCCGCGCTCCGCGCACTCGTCGAGGTAGCGGGCCGCCCGCTCCCGGATGCGGGGCTCAAGGTCCGTGACTCGTCGCGGCGTGAACCCGCGCGAGACGAGCCCGCGCATCCGCGTGTGGCGTGGCGGATCCATCGCCAGGAACGACATCGTCGCATCTGCATCGGGATGAAACGCGTCGCGGTCCAAAGATACGCCGTTGCGGTTCGAGAACGTCTCGAAATTCTTAAGCGCACCAAGAACGTCCGAGTGGCGCGAGAGCGCCCAAAACTCGAGCGACTCGCTCTTATACAGTGGCGCTTCATCCCGCAGGCGCCCATAAAGGGGATAGGGGTCTTCGTGGACCTCGTACGCATAGGGGTCATACTCGAGCGGCTGCGTCATGCACCTCCCCTGCGTTTTCCTATACCATCATTTACATCTCGCATGCAATGTAAATGTGATAGGCTCGATCTATGACGCTGCGCGCGGGCTTTATCGGTCTCGGCAATATCGGAAAGCCCATGGCGAGGCGGCTCGTGGCAGCGGGGCTCGAGACGACGGTGCACGATCTCGCGCCGGCTTCGGTGCATGAGCTCGTGGTGGCCGGGGCGAAGGCCGTGGCCACGGCGCGTGCGGTCGGGGCGGCGAGCGACTATGTCGGGCTCTGCGTTCGCGACGACGACGATTTGCGCGCTGTGACCCTCGGCTCCGACGGCGTTTTCGCTGGGGCCGAGGCCGGCGTGATCGTAGCCGTGCACAGCACGGTGCAGCCGAAAACGGTGCTGGCGTTGGCGGAGGCAGCTGCGGCGCGCGGGATTGCTCTGGTCGACGCATGCATCACAGGAGGTGCCGCGGGCGCCGCGCAGGGCACCCTCACGGTGATGGTGGGCGGGGACGCAAGGCACCTCGACAAGATCCGCCCCGCGCTGGAGTCGTTTGCCAAGCTGATCGTGCACGTAGGTCCCCTCGGCGCCGGTGCAAAACTCAAGCTTTGCAACAACCTGATGACGTACCTCGCATGGACCTCGGCCTATGAGGCAACGCTGCTCGCCCGCGCGGCTGGGCTCCCCCAGCAGGTGCTCGAGCAGGTTACGCGCTCGAACGGCAACCTCACCGATCCCATGCTGGCGTTTCTCGGGCTGCACAAGGCGCCAGAAGAAACGCGCCGCAGTGAGAGCTTCCAGGCAATGTTGGCGGGATTTGTGGAGCTCGCGGAGAAAGACCTCGCAGCGACCCTCGCGCTCGCCCGGGAGTGCGGCGTTGCCCTGCCCGGTTCGGCGCTCGCTTCCCAGATCATGGCGCGCGTCTACGGCCTCGACGATACGAAGAGGAGGTGAACGATGGCAGAAGGAGAACGTCGGGAACGCGGCGTCGCGGCCTTCGAACGAGTGATGGGCTTCAAACCCCCGAATCTCCCGGGCGATGTCTTCCTCGACGCTACACTCGACCACTTATTCGCGGACGTGTGGACACGCACAGGGCTGTCTGTGCGTGACCGCCGCATCGTGACGCTTACAGTCCTCATCTGTCTCGGGCATGAGGCCACTTTGAAACTCCACCTCAGCGCCGCGATCCGCACCGGGCAGCTGACGGATGCTGAGATCGATGAGCTGGTGTTGCATGTGGCACACTATGGCGGTTGGCCTGTGGCCGCGGTAGCGAGCCAAGTGGTGCGTGAGCTGCGCGCGGAGCGCGCCAGCAAAACGAGACAGCCGTGACGCAGGCAGTGCGCATTCGCCCCGCGCCTCGACGTCACGTGCGCCGCTCTCATGCCGAGCGCACCGCGGATACACGGGGACGAATTCTGAACGCGACTGTCGATTGCATCGCTGAGCTCGGTTTCCAACGTACGACTGCGCAGGAGATCACCCGCCGCGCCGGTGTGACTTGGGGTGCGGTACAGCACCACTTCGGCGACAAGGATGGGATCTTGCTCGCTGTGCTCGAAGACTCGTTTCGGCGCTTTGAAGCTCGCCTCGAGGACCTCATGGTCGCCCAGACGAGCCTCGCCGAGCGGACGTCCCTCTTCCTGCAGCGCACGTGGCAGCACTTCGCAAGCCGCGAGTACGCGTCGACGTTCGAGATCCTGCTCGATCATTTGCGCCGAACGGATCTCTACCCGGCCCGGGAGCCCTCCTGGCAGGCGCGCATGTTTCGGGCCTTTGACCGTGTCTGGCAGCGACTCTTTCACGATGCACCACTGTCCCCCGCTCGTCACCGCCTGCTTCAGCACTACACGGTCTCGGTGCTCTCGGGTCTCGCCTCGACGCTGATGCTCGAGGGCTCCGGAGCGCACCTGCGCGAGGGCGAGCTCGCGCTGCTCGAGGCCACACTCGTGCGCGAGCTCTCCGCTCGCGCGGTCTAGTCGCCGGCAAGAGGCTCGCGGGCCTCCGCGGCCGTAGCTCGGGCTCCTTGGCGGCCTTCGTGGCGAGCTGCAACCGACGCGGCTTCGGGGGCGGTCCGGCGCTCTTGAATACCGGTCAGCGTGCTCGATCCAGATCGAACACGAAGGAGGTCGCGGTGCTAAGGCGCATGAATGCTGCCGGCGGCGGCTCTTTGGCGGGCGTGGCGTCCGCTTCCACGCTGAACTCCACGGAGAGGCGACCCGCGTCCGTTGAAAAATCAACAAGGCGCGCGCGCGGATCCACCGCCTGAGCGGCGGTCTCGACGCCGCGGTGATCCCCGCGGACGAGGAGTCCCAGCCAGCCTGGATGCTCCGGATCCAGAAGGTTGGGGCTTGCGGGCTCGAGCGCGAGGCGCACGCGGTCGCACGAGACCTCGGCGCTGCGATGAAAACCGGGGGGCAGCGTCGCGAGCCCGCCAAGCACGGCCGCCACGGCGTGCGTTCCCCCACCCGTCTGCCCGAGCGCTTTGGCGAGCCGCTGGCTCGCAGTCCAGGAGACCCCAATCCACTGGGCCGAGATCAAATCACGGGCCACGCCGCGGCCCAGCCGCTCGCTCAGCGTGATCTCCGCCGAGCAGGAGAGCAGGTGCGCTTGGGCCTGGAACTCGCGTGCCACGGCGGCCAGCGTCGCGCTCGAGAGCCGACCCAGACGAAATTCCGGGTCGAATGAACCCGCGTAGTTCGTCAACCCCTCCGGTGCATCCTCCGGTGCGCAGCGGTTTTCGATTCGCGCAAGCGCAAGCCCTGCCACGGCGCTCGTGTGCGCGGCGGGGCTCACCGGTTCGTTCGCAGGGTCGACCTCGATCGTCCAGTGGCAATGCGGCTTGCGGTCGGCAGGAACTCGCGGCGGGCGATGAATGGGACGAACTCGGGCGCGGGGGTTCGTCGCGTAGGCCGTGGCGTCGAAGGTCGGATCTTCGATGTGATGGCACATCCCGATCACGCGCTCTTCTCCGTGCGGTTCGACGTCCATTAGCGCGCCGCAATGACGGAGCCAGAACTCGCCGTAACGAGCGTCCACGAACTTCCAGCCCACGTCCATGTACTGGTGCGGGAATCCGACGTCGAGCTGGAGGGCCTTCATGATGGCGTCGACGCCGTCACCTTCGATGCCCATGAGCCTTCGCATGCGAGCGGTGTAGACAGGACTGGCACCCATCCATTCGAGGATGGCAACCTCTTCAACCGCGGCGACGCTTTTTGTTGCAATCACGACCTGCGGCATCAGCGCGCGGTCGAGCAGATGCCCCACGTGCATGGTCTCGAGCGCGACGGGCAGGAGCACCGCCCGGGGCAGATCGTCGAATGTCGAGGGAACGGTGCTCATTCTCGGTACCACCTGCCCCGCTTTTTCGGCGCCGCGCCGCTAGCCTACTACATTTACATTGCGTCCGTGATGCAAATTGCAAGAGACGCGACAGCGTGAGCGATGCGGAGACGGCAATGGAGGACGGACGGAACTGTGCCTCGTATGCCTGAAACCCGTCCGGACGGAGCCTCGCGGACGGCCGCGTTTTGTGCCGGCGACCCTCACGCTGCAGGGCTCACGCAATCCCGCTTAAGCAGCGCACCGGGCACCTTTGCCCGGCGGTCTTCATTGCGCCCGTTGCTGATTCGTCTTGACCGGCGTACCGCTGATCAGCGAATCCGGGGGGTCGACAATGACTGCATCCGTCGGCTCGAGCCCGGCGACCACCTCTACCGTCGCACCGTAGTCGCGGCCGATCTTTACCGGTACGAGCTCCGCTTGGCCATTGCGCACGACACCCACGCGCAAACCCTCCGATCGGAACAGGAGGGTGTTGGCCGGAATAGTCACCGACCGGATCTCCTTGGGCAGTTTTAGGTGCACCAGTGTATACGCCCCAGGCATCAACCGTCCGTCCCGATTGTCAACGTCCACTTCCGTAAGCAGCGTGCGCGATGCCGGGTCGATCGCATTGGAGTTCCTCGCGACACTCCCGTGGAAGACCTCGTCCGGGAACTCGTCCAAGGTGAGGACCGCCTCCGCACCCGCCTGCACGGCTTGTGCATATACTTCCGGAACCGCGACGTAGACGCGAATGGTACGGAGATCTGCCATCTGGAACAGCTCCTTGCCTTGCACTCCCGCGCCTGCATCAATCAGTGCACCAATGTCTGTATTGCGAGCTGTGACGACCCCATCGAATGGCGCATAGACCGTTTCGAACGACTGCAAGTTCTCAAGCCGTCGCACGTTGGCCCTACTGGAATCCACTGCGGCCCTCGCCGCGCGGAGGTTTGTGGACGCCTGATCAGTCTCTTGCCTCGAAACCGCCCCGTTCGCAACGAGTGCCTGCCAGCGTTCCGCGGTGATCTTCGCAATCGCCAGATTCGCTTCCGCGCTCTTGAGATCCGCTCGGGCCTGCTGCAACTGCTGATCCACTTCGGGAGTCGCGATTCGCGCGAGTAAGTCCCCTTGCTTGACACGTGCCCCAATGTCGAAATACCAGTGCTCTAGATAGCCATTGGTCCGCGCATGGATCGGCGCCGTGATGAATGCCTGCGTGTTTCCCGGGAGGATGAGTTCCCGCTCGGGAGCTGTCGGGACGGGCTCGACAACGGTCACCGTGACTCTCAGCGCGTCCTGGGTGGCTTGCTTGAGCCTTGCTCCAGCCGCCGAACGGGCGTGCACACCGAAGTAGAGACCGAGCCCGATGACTACGACGGCACCGATCACGAGATAAAGCCTCGCGTCGCGACGGCGCGCCTCGAGCGGGCCTTTGTCCCCGCCCGCTCCCCGCGGTCCCTCTTCTTCTTCTGTCATCAACGCGACATCCTTGCGAGTCTACGTTTCAGCTCGGTCGCGGGGTTCGCCACCTGCGGGTTCCCCCGTCCGACGTCGCTCATGGAGCAGACTGAACACCGCGGGCACAAAGAAGAGCGTCGAGACGGTGGCGAAGAGCAAGCCGCCGATCACCGCCCGACCGAGCGGGGCGTTCTGCTCCCCGCCCTCGCCGAATCCAAGCGCCATCGGAATCATCCCAATCACCATCGCGAGCGCCGTCATCAAGACCGGACGGAATCGCGTAAATCCCGCCTCGATTGCTGCATTTGAGGCGCTTCCGTGATGGGCGAGCCGCTCTCTCGCGAAGGCGACAACCAAGATGCTATTCGCGGTCGCTACCCCCATCGACATGATCGCGCCCATCAGCGCGGGCACGCTGAGCGTGGTAAATGTGACAAACAGAAACACCACGATCCCCGCCAACGCGGCTGGAAGCGCCGTGATAATGATGAATGGATCCAACCAGGATTGGAAATTCACGACGATGAGCAAATAGACCAGGACGATCGAAAAGCCAAGCCCACCAATCAGACCGATATAAGACGACCGCATCGTGGCAAGTTGCCCGCGGACCGTGATGAAGCTTCCCCGCGGCAAGAGCTTCTGATTCGCATCTACGATTTTCCCAATTTCCCCGCCCACAGCACCGAGGTCACGGTCCTGCACCGAAGCATAGACGTCCACAACGCGCCGGATGTTGTAATGGTTCACCACCTGCATTTCGTTTGCACGCGTAATGGCCGCGACGTCCGCGAGAATCTCCGGGTGCACCATTGTGGCCGACGTTATGGGAGTCAACTCCAGATCCTGAAGCGATTGAATATTGTACTGAGGTGTCTGCGCCACAAGGCTGTAGTTCACTCCGTTCGTCCAGTTCAAGAAAAACAACGGCGTGATCTGGAAACTTCCACTCAGGGAATTCAGCATGCTGCTCGCGACGTCCCTTTCTGTATAGCCACCTTGCGCCGCCTTGGTTCGATCCACCGCGATATTGAACTGAGGGTAGTCGAACACCTGCTGGATCCGCGCGTCAACGACGCCGGGAATCTTCCGTACATCCGTCAATATCTGATCGGCGAGCTGTCGGTTCCCCTCGATATCGTTTCCGTCGATCTGGATATCGATCGGTGCCGGAAGACCAAAGTTGAGGATCTGGGTCACGATGTCCGCGGGGAGAAAGTAAAAGGTCACTCCCGGGAACTCGCCCGGGAGACTCTGGCGCAGCGTGCGCACGTAGTCTGCCGTCGCCGTGTGGCTCTCTTTGAGCGACACCAGGATGTCGGCGTCACCCGCGCCAATAAGCCCCGAGGTGGCATGCATGGTGTTGATCGTGCTGTAGGGCAGACCGATGTTGTCGAGGATGCTGTCGAGCTCCTCCTTCGGTATCGCTCGCCGAATCGAATTCTCGACTCGATCGCAGAGGTTCGCCGTCTCTTCGATTCGTGTCCCGGTTCGCGCTCGCAAATGCAGAATGAACTGCCCGCTATCGGTGCTCGGAAAGAAGTCTTGCCCAAGCAGCGGCACGAGGAGAAACGCCGATAGTGACATCAGGAGGAACGCGGGAATGAATATGGCTCGCGCGCGCACCAGTGTGGTCAGCAGGGAATGGTAGCCAGCCCGAAAACGCTCGAATCTGCGCTCGAAGGCTCGCTGAAACCTTACGAAAAAATTGCGGGGAGATTCGCCCGCGGGCGCTTTGGCCTTCAGCAAGTACATCGCGAGCGTGGGCACCAGCGTGCGTGAGAGGACGTACGACGCGAGCATCGCGAATACGACCGCTTCCGCCAAGGGGACAAAGAGGTAGCGCGCGACACCGCCGAGATAGAACATGGGGAGGAATACGATGCAGATGCACAGGGTCGAGACCAGAGCTGGCACCGCAATCTGGGCGGCACCTTGGAGGATGCTTTCGTGCAGCGGGTGCTCTTCTTCGAGGTACCGCTCGATGTTCTCGATGGTGACCGTGGCGTCGTCGACCAGAATCCCTACCGCCAGAGCCAGTCCGCCAAGCGTCATGATGTTGATGGTCTCGCCGAGAAAGCTGAGCAGAATGACCGACGTCAGAATCGATAGCGGAATGGAGGTCGCGATGATGAGTGTGCTGCGCCAGCTGCCAAGAAAGATCAGGATCATGAGGCCTGTCAGGCAGGCGGCGAGGATGGCCTCTCGAATCACTCCGTTCACGGCTGCACGAACGAAAATGGACTGATCCGCTAGCGGTTGGATCTTGAGCTCTGGCGGGAGGGTGCCCGCGACACGCGGGAGCAGACTGCGGATGCCCTTTACCACATCGATCGTCGAGGCGTTGCCCGCTTTGAGTACCGTGACGAGGGTGCCCCGGCGACCGTCCTGGCGAACAATATTCGTTTGCGGCGAGAAGCCATCTCGGACGTTCGCGACGTCCCGCAGATAGATCGTCGAGTCTCCCACCACCTTGATCGGCAGATCATTGAGTTCTGGCACTGTGCGTACGCTGGCATTTAGCCGGACGTCATATTCGAACAGGCCGATTTTGGCCGTACCGGAAGGCAGCACAAGGTTCTGGTTCTGGAGTGCGTTCAACACATCCGGGGGTGAAAGACCCTTGGATTGGAGCAAGCTCGGGTTCAGGTCGATCATGATCTGGCGCACTTTTCCGCCGTAGGGAAAGGGAATCACCGCGCCCGGAACTGTGATGAGCTGGGTACGCAAGAAGTTGAGACCGAGGTCGTTGAGCTGGGCTTCGGAAAGTCCATTGCCGGACAGGCCGAGTTGAAGGATCGGAACACTCGAGGCGCTGTAGTTGATCACGAGGGGGGGCAGAGTGCCGGGTGGAAGGCTGCGCAACGCAGTCTGGGAGAACGCCGTGATCTGCGCGTTCGCCGTGTCCAGACTTGCCTTTGGCTGAAGGAAGAGTTTGACGAGCGCCTGCCCATTGATTGTGGTCGATTCAATGTGCTCGATGTTGTCGACGAGGGTCGTGAGACCGCGCTCGTATGAGGTGGTGAGCCGGCCTTCGAGTTCTTCGGGGTTGAGACCCGTGTATTGCCATGCCACGGCAACCACGGGGATGTCGACATTCGGGAAGATGTCCGTCGGGGTGCGGGAAATAACAACCGGGCTCAAGATGAGGATCGCGAGTCCGAGTACGAGAAACGTATACGGACGCTCCAGAGCAATTCGGACAATCCACATATCCCGCCAACCCCTACGCGGACGAGATTCAATACTACCTATCGCGTAGAGGCCGTGCCGGTGTGTGCGTCGAATCGGCCACGGCCGGTCGCCCATTCGGTAGAGCGGCTTGCCCGCTCGCGTCGTCGACGATCTCTTGGCTAGGAACCTTCGGCCGGGTGGAGCTCCGTGGAAGGAATTTGCCCGGCTACGGTGGACCCGCGGAGCGGAAGGCCTCGCGGTTGCCGCGGTTTACCGCCTCTCGACGCATGCGACTCACGTGGTGGCGCTTCAGCGTGCCCGGGAGAAGGAGCCGGTGCACCCGGAGGCCTTGCGCACCCGCCCCCCGGCTCGGCGACGGACGCCCTTCGTTGGCTCGGTGCGGCCCTGCCGGCGAGCCTCCGGCACATCCAGGCACTCGACCGAGGCTCAGGTTCGAGCGAGGGGGAGGCCGGTATACCGCGTGAGCGCCTCTTTCCCTTGTGAGTTCGCGCCAGCGACTCCTCGGCGACCGGCCAGAGCTGGTCCCGCGGAGGCTTAGCCATTCGGTCGCGAACAGGCTCGGGAGGTCGACGGGGAATGAGACTGCAGATCACCTTGCCGCCGCACGCGTTGATCTTTGCAGCGCCCTGGTTCACATTGCCAGGCGAAGGCTCGGCGGCTGGCCATCCAGCCTCTTGGGGCCCGGTCTGCTTCGGTCAATTCCAGGCGGCTCGCTCAAGAGGATGTAACGGACCCCGATGCCTCGTGATCGCACCGCAAGTCTGTCTGATCCGTGCGCGGACCTCAGTTCGCGGCGCGGGTGCCTCGCGAAAGCGATCGCGTTCTTCGGATTGGCAACCCTCGCCGCCTGTGTGCCTACCAGCCCTCCGCATTCCCGCTCCTGCCCATCCGATTGCAGCCGCGAGTACGAGGCTGCGATGACGGCTTGCAAGACGGCACCTCAAGATCCTACTGGAGTCGATTCCATTCAGGCATGTATGGATTCGGCACAGCGGTCTTACGGGACCTGCCAAATGAACTGCACGTCTGTGGACTGATTGCTGAGTCGCGCGGCTGGCCCGCGGAGCGGAATGGAAAGGGTCCTGCGGCGGCCCAAGCGTTCGGGCGCACGAGTCGTGGAACTCCCGCCGTCTCGCGCAGAAGGCCTAGACCATATGGAGCGACCGACTCCGTTTGCGAGTGTCGTGCTCAGTCGAAACTGAGGACGGGGCCGTGAGGCCCATTTCCGCGGGTTACCGCCCGAGGGCGGCAGAGCCGCACGCAAAGGAGCCGGTCGTGGCGAAGGATATCACCTACATCGGTCTCGATGCCCACCAGGAGACGATCCATGCGGCGGCGCTGTTGCCGGGCGTGGAGAAGGCTGCCGAAGATCCGTTCGCGAATACGCCGGAGGCGATCCGGCGCTGGGCCCGGCGACTCGTGCGGCGCGCGCCAGGGCCGGTGGTGTGCTGCTACGAGGCCGGCCCGCTGGGCTACGGCCTGATGCGGGAACTCGAGACGCTGGGTCTTAAGTGCGTGGTGGTGGCGCCGGCGTTGATCCCGGTCAAGCCTGGGGACCGGATCAAGACGGACCGCGACGCGCGGAAGCTGGCGGAACTCTTGCGAGCGGGGCTGCTGACCGAGGTGCACGCGCCGACGGCAGAGCAGGAAGCGGTGCGAGACCTGTCCCGGGCACGCGAGGCCGTGAAGCGGGATCAGATCCGCATGCGGCACCGGCTGTCGAAGTTTCTCTTGCGCCGGGGAGTGCGCTGGACTCTGGGACGCCTGGACGCAGACGCACCTCGAGTGGCTGCGAGGCCGGCGATTCAGTTCTTTCGCGCCGTGTAGAGCTCGACCTGCGCCGTCTTCACAAGTTCGCCCCCGCTAAATCGCTGATCAATCTGGAAGCCGTTAAAGACAGCGGCAGTCGTGGAGTCCCACGCGCTGCTCGTCCGGCGACCGAGCGCGGTGAGGTCTTCGCCGGGCCGCGCGGTCGCGACGCGGAGACGCATCGCCCTGATCGAGTGGCGATCTTCCTCAGAAAGCGGGCGGAAGCTTCGCATGGTGACAAGGACCCGCGAGAGATATTGGTCCGCGAGGAGGGATGGCGCGATTCCGGCGATGCGGTAGGTGGTAGGGCCGTAGGGCACGAATGTCACGTAGCCGCGAATCGAGCGGCCGCGGCCCTTCGATTCGACCAGCATTCGATACGCGTCGATTGAGCCCACCTTCACCGGGGCCGCTTCCCGTACGTCGAGCGGCGCCTCCTTTTGCGCGCGGGCCAGCCACGTCTGCGCGACCAGCTCTGCGCCGCCCGCGGGCAGATCGCCTGTGAGATAGACCATCGCCTCTCCCTTCGGCTCCATGGCACCAACCATCTGATTCGTGTTGGCGGTGCGCCAGCCCGACGGAAAACGGATCTCGAAGCCAAGAACAGGGTGAAGAAAGCGATCGCCCACGAAGACGCCAGATTCCGGACGGGGCCCGACGGCGAGGCCGTCGGTGTGCCTGAGCAGCGCAGCACGCGGGTCGCCGATCGAGGGGTCGCGCCGCCAGCGAATTTCGCTCGCGTGCACGGCGCTCGCCGCCACCCGGTCGGCCGATCCGGGATGGGTGTCGAAGAAGCCCGGCGTGTGGGACGTCCCCGCCCTAAGCCGTTCGGCCATTTCAAGCGTCGTGAGAAAGCTCCCGAGCGCGCGCGGGTCGTAGCCCGCAGCGGCACACAAGAGCTGCCCATCCTCATCAGCCTGTCGTTCCATATCGCGGGAATAGGCTGCCATCTGCCCAGCGCGCACCCAAGGCAGCGACAAAGGACCGTTCAGCGCGATCGCCTGCTGACGCGCGGCGTGGCGGCGCACGACGTGTCCAATCTCGTGACCCATGACGCACGCGAGCTGGTCCTCGTTGTTCGCCAGCAGAAGGAGGCCGCGCGATACGAAGATGAATCCGCCAGGGAGTGCAAAGGCGTTGGGCTCCACCTGATCAACCACGCTAAACTCAAAGTCGAAGCCGCGGTTGGGCACGCCACGCAGTAGCTTGCGTCCGATCCCGTTGACATAGGCCTTGAGCGCCGGATTGTCGAGGACGCCGATCTGGGCCGCCACCTCGCCCGCGCCCTCGCGGCCGGCTCGCACGTCGTCCTGCTCGGTAAGGAGAATGGTACGCTGCGGCTGCTTGGAGGTCGGAGCGGAGGCGCAGGAGATGAGGGTCAGGCCGAGCGCAGTGAATTGAAGCAGACGTCGAGGGCCACCCATCGGCACTAGCGCAAGTCGTTGAGCCAGCTGCCCTCGGTAAGCCACTTCGCCTGGAGCTGGGTGAGAAGACCGGTCTGCTGGAGCATCGTCAAATAGTTCTGGACCAGGTTCACGAACAGAAAGTCATCTGCGGGCAACGCGATGCCAATCGCCTCAGTGGTGAAGGGTGTGGGGGGAGTGAAGAGGCCGGCGTTGGGATTGCGCCAGACCCCGAGCCCACAGGCAAGGAAATCGCCAACCATGGCGTCGGCCTTGTCATCGATCACCATCTGCACCGCCGCTTCGTAGTTCTCGGTGGTAACAAGCTTCGCCTTGGGGAACGTCGTCTTCACGAATAGCTCGCTGGTCGATCCCCCGAGCGTCACGTAGGTGCGCTGCGGATCGTCGAGCTGCCGCGCGTCCTGAACCTCCTTTAGAGTGGACTGCTTCGTCAGGATCGACTTCCCTGTGACGAAGTACGGGCCCGCGAAGGCGACTTGTGTATTGCGTTCCGGCGTAATCGTGACCCCCGAAATCACGACGTCGACTTCTCCCTTCTGAAGCGCGGGCAGGAGGTCCGGGAACGGCTTCTGGACGAGCTCGAGGCGCACTCCCATCGACGTCGCGAGTGCCGTTGCGAGGTCGACCTCCAAGCCCTCGAGCTGGCCGCTGCGGGTCTTCATGTTGAGGGGCGGTTGATCGCCCGTGAGCCCAACGCGCAACGCACCCCGCGAGAGGATTTGCGGCAGCCGAGCGCTTGCGTGGCCGGGGGAGGGCGAGAGCGACTGACACGCACCGAGAACGAGCGCAGCGAGAACGAGGGCGAGCTGAGAGGCGGGGCGACGGACAGCCATTGAGAGACCTCCGACCGCGCTTGCGCGCGAGGCCCGTTGTGTAGCTCGTCTAGGCTCGGCGCCAAAACGCGAAGCTCCGAGGGGCTCCCGCTGCTGCTCCACGGTGGCGGGGGCGCGCCCATTCGAGAACCGGATTCCCCGTGGTCCTTCGGCCGCTTGGTTCGCACGGCCGATGCTGGATGCGGGTCGAGGAAGGCAAACCGAAACTCTCGACCGCCTCCGATTCGGCCAAGACGGCTTCCGAGGACGGCACCAATCGGCTCGAGCATGCCCAAGCGACCGAATCGCCTTCGAAAGTCGACCCGCGGCAGGTGTCTTGACATAGTCGATATTTAGATATAGTCTAATCCACGTGAAGAAACAGATCGTGGATGCGCTCAAGGAGCACGGGATCCAGCCCTCGGCCCAGCGCGTTGCGATCGCGGAGTACGTACTCGTGACCACCGAGCATCCCTCGGCGGATCAGGTTTGGGCGCGGGTCAAGAAGACGTTCCCCATGCTCTCTCGTGCGACCGTCTACAACACGCTCAACTTTTTCATAGAAAAGGGGCTCCTCCGCCGGCTTGTGCTCGCTGAGGGCAAAGTGGTTTTTGATCCCAACGTCGAGCCGCATCACCATTTCATCGATGAAGCGACGGGAGCCATCCACGACGTTCCCTGGCAAGCGCTCGAGGTTCGAAGGATCGACTCGCTGAAGGGCTACGACGTGCGCGAATACCAGGTGGTGATGCGCGGCCGAACGGCGGAGTCGAGACGGCAGCGGTAATTTTTTTTAGAAGTGATGAGACCAGATCTAACTCTGTATCTAATATAATGGAGGAAATCTCATGCTGACGGTTGGCGATCCCTTCCCGCAGTTCCAACTCCAAGCCGTGACTGGGCTTGAGCGGGGCGAGGAGTTCGAGGAAATCACGGACCGGAGCTATCCGGGAAAGTGGAAGGTCTTCTTTCTGTGGCCCATGGATTTCACCTTCATCTGCCCGACCGAGATCGCGGAATTCGGGAGACGGAACCGCGACTTCGTGGAACGGGACGCGCAGCTCCTCGGCGCGAGTACGGATACCCACTACGTCCACCTCGCGTGGAGGAAGAACCACCCTGACCTGAAAGACTTGCCCTACCCGATGCTCGCGGACACGAAGCGAGAGCTGTCGAGCGCCCTCGGTGTACTCCACAAGCAAGAGGGTGTGCCGCTGCGTGCGACGTTCGTGGTAGACCCGAACGGCACCATCCGTTTCGTGAGCGTGAACGACCTTTCAGTCGGCCGGAATGTCGACGAGGTCCTGCGGGTTCTCGACGCGCTTCAAACGGAAGAGCTTTGCCCCTGCAACTGGACGAAGGGCGAGCCGACGCTCGAAGGTGCCTAGCCGTGAACGGACTCGCAAGCATCGCGGCCTCTATACCTGCGGCGGCAAAAGACATCGCGCTCAATTTCCAGACGCTGCTTCAGTCGGGGTCGCTCTCGGCCGCCCAGCGCTGGGGCGTCTCGGTGGCTTCGGCGATCGCGTCCCGGAACCTGCCCTTCCGGGACGCAATCCTCGCCGAGGCGTCCCGTGAAGTGGGCGCTGCGGTGATTGACGACGCTGCGGCTGCTGCAGCGCTCATGTCCATGACCAACATCTACTACCGATTCCGTCACCTCATCGGGAAGCCGGGCTACTCGGAAAAGGCGGCGCGATTGCGCATGAACCGCCTCGCCAACCCGAGCACAAGCAAGATCAATCTCGAGCTCTTCTGCTTGGTGGTGAGCGCAATCAACGGATGTGAGGTCTGCCTGCGGGCGCATGAGAAGGCCGTACTCGAAGGAGGCCTCAGCGAGGAGCAAGTCCACGACGCGGTACGGATCGCCGCAGTCGTCCACGCTGCGGCTGTCGCCCTCGAGAGCCCCATCGTGACCTCCAAGGTGGGCGAGGCAGCCGTTGCCTGAGGACCACGAGGGCCTCCGCCCCGTCTCATTTGCACCCGTCCTCCAAGAAGAGGGTCCCAAGGACACCCGGCGGATGTGGCTTCATTTGCGTAGATACGACCGGTGGAGAGGATGCGTTCCATTCTGAATCCACACTTGCCCTGGCGAATCTCTCCCTCGGCTCGCTCACAGCCTCGCGGGCCGCGCAACCACTGGGGCACGGCGCGGGCGTCAATGCGCTAGGGCTCAACTCGCTTCTCGAGCCACAGCTGACGACTTCCGTTCCACAATGCTCTCTCCGCTGTGAAGCCGAGTCGCTGGTAAAGCCCGAGCGCTGCTTCGTTGCGCTCGTTGGTATTGAGACCGATGACGCGACATGCCCTCTGCCTCGCTCGCTCACTCACCGAGTGGGCGAGTTCGAGGCCAATGCCCTGACGTCGGGCAAATGGAAGAACAAAGAGATCCTCGATCTCGGCTCCAAGGCCTGGAATCCACGCCGAGTAGCGATATCGGACTTGCGCATATCCAAGGGGAGCTCCGTCAATACTTCGCGCCAACAAGAAGTCTGTATCCGGATCCTTGAGGAGGATGGCGATCGAATCATGAAATTCGGCGGTAGATGGCTGCGACTGACCGAGGTAGTCGCGAAAGGCGATCGCGAGCTGAACCAGAGCATCGAGGTCGGTTTCACGAGCAAGGTCGATCATAGAGCGCTCTCCTCCCATCCTGGTTCGATTGTCCTTTCGCCTCGCTTCGCAGCACCATGAATATCGCGGACCCTAAGTGTCACGTCATGGGGGAGAAGAACCCTGTCGGGAATGCCGCGGCACCATTCGGATCCCTCTAATCCAAGGAATCCGAAGGCAAGGTCTCGATCCCGTCACAAAAGCTACCCAGACTCGCCCTCACCTACTGCCTCGACGCGCGTCCAGCGACTTAGTTACTTCTCGTCCCAAAACGCTCCATTTCTTCGGCGTTTCTCGCCGGATCGAGCGAGGCCCGGAAGCGCGGGTGGCTGATTTTGCGGCGCTGCGGGCGCGCAGGGGCCCGAACGGGATGCACAGCCTGCGGCGATCCGACTTTCGCGCATACGAGTGCCGCGCCGCAGGAGGCGCTGGCGAAGGGATCCAGGCGAGCTTTAGGTTTGGGCGAG
>DATGZK010000019.1:0-24582 GCA_035489755.1 Myxococcota bacterium | reverse complement strand
AGGCGCGGCTTAACGCCGCGACGAGTGCACACCGGATCGCGACGCTCGCTCACAAGCGGCATGCGTTCGTGAGTGAGCAGACCATGCGCGAGGTGCGCGCGGAGGCAGAACAGGCGTTGCGGCAGCGCGTCGGTCAGGTCTTGAAGGCGCACGAGCGGGCGCTCTCCGCTGCGGCGGAGACGAACGCCGCGATCCACGAGCTGGCGGCAACGGCATCGCGCCTGATCGGGTCTGACATGGGCCTGGTCGAGGCGGCCTGGCGGGAGCTTGGCCCGGACTCGGCGCACCAAAGCTCGAAGCTCTCAGTTTGGCGCGACTATGTGCGCCCGTTCATGGTCGAGGGGTGAGGGTTGCGGGGTGCGTCTGCCGGCCGAAATTCGGTGCGCTCGGGCTTCATCCTCGAGCGGCGCAGGCGCACCCCATCACACAGGGGAGAGTTATGACACCGGACGAAATGAGAGAGCGAGCGAAGTCCCTGGAGCACGAGTACATGCCGACTGCGGAAGCCTGGAGGCAAACGGCAGAGCTTTCAGAGCGCCTCGATCAGCTGATCCAGCAGAACACGAAGCCGGCAGCGGCGCCCAAGGTGGCCGAGCTGGCTCCGACCCAGCACTAGGAGGGAAGACAAAATGGATACGACAGTTCGATTCGTGGCGATGGTCCCGCCCTACAACGCAGGCGAGACTGCGACCTTCGACGATGCGCAGGCCGCGAAGCTCATCTCGAAGGGTCTCGCGGTGTCGGTCGGCGACGGGGGCACAGCCTACAAGGCTTCGGCGAACACGCTGCCCTCGGACCCGACGCTGAGAACCGACTACTGCGCGCCGACGACGTGAGCGGGGGTGAGCACGGCGCCTCGGGAAGGTTCCGGGGCGCCGTCGCGCTATGCCGCTCGAATCCCGAGGCGTCGCTTCGCCGCGATGACGGTCGGGACGGAGACTCCCAGCTCCTTCGCGATACCGCGCAGCGACCCGCCTTCGCGGACTCGCTGCTCAAGCGTGAAGGCATCGGAGCCCCGGATGGCCCACGGCCGCCCGACGCGCTTGCCGCGTCTTTTCGCTGCGGACATGCCTGCGCGTGTCCTCTCGCGGATCAGGTCGCGCTCGAACTCGGCGATGCTGCCCAAGACGTTGAAGAGCAACCGGCCGGCGGGCGTGCTCGTGTCGATCGCTTGATCGAGCACCACCAGGTCGACGCCGAGCGCTTCAAGCTCCGCGGCCAGTGTGGTGAGATGCCGCACCGACCTCGCCAGGCGGTCGAGCTTCGTGACCGCCAGGACATCGAAGCGGCGGCGCCGAGCATCCGCGAGGAGCTTGTCGAGCGCGGGCCTGCGGTCCTTCGCCCCGCTCACGCCGTGGTCGACGTACTCCGCGGCGACCTCGAGCCCGCGGGCCGAGGCGTAATGACGCAGGGCGAAGAGCTGGGGCTCGACCGTTTGCTCGCTGGTCGAGACGCGGGCGTAGAATGCAACGCGGGGCATGGGGTCCTCCTGGGTCAATCTTGAACGACTTGCAGAGCAGCATACAGCGGAGGTAGGATGGGGGCAAAGAAGAAGGGAAGCTGGGGCGGAGCCCGCCCCGGTTCGGGTCCGAAGGCGAAGCCCACGGGGCAGGTTCGGCGCAACCGCATCGTGGTGATGCTCACCGACGGCGAGCTTGCGAAGCTACATCGCTTGGCGGAAGAAAAATCGCTTCCGCTTGGCACCGTGGCGTACGAGTTCGTCGCACGAGGACTTACCCGGCGGCCGTGACTCCCGCTCCCGAGGAGGACCGATGACCACTCTCACCTTGACGACGCTGGACCCCGCCGACTTCCCCACGCGCCTCGCCGTCCGCGACTTCGTGCTCTCGCGCACCTTCGAGGCGCTCTCGGTCGCGGTGCGCAGCGTGCTCGGGCATCAAGGCGGCAAGCTCGTGAGCCGCCTCGCCGAGCGCGCTCGTGGTGCTGCCTTCTGGATCGAGAGCGACCTGTGCGCCCTGGCGCAAACGGCAGCCGGCGAGGGCAAGACGATCGCCGCGACCTGGGACGCCGACTTCGGCGGCGAGTCGATCGAGCGCCTCGGGGCGCTCCTCGACTGCGCCGAGGCAAATGAGACCACGGTCACGTACCTCGCCCCGATCTGCGAGCTGATCGAGCGCTACCAGCGGCGCAGCGAGAGGGCGGCGTGATGGGCTACCGCTTCGAGCCGCCGAGCGAGCCGCGAAAGCCGAGCAAGCTCGAACTCGCCGCCTACCGCGAGGCTGGCTACTTCGTCGCAGCTCTCCTCTCGGAGACGTGCCCGACGCCGCGCCGAGTGACCATCGGCTCGGACGCTCCCAAGAGGAGAAGCGTCGGCCACGTGTCTCCGACTCTCAGCCCCGATAGCGAGGTTGAGACTCAGCGCCGCCTGGACCGGATTGTGTGCTTACTCGCGGGCGGCATCGCTGTGAGGCGGTTCGCCGGCCGAGCAGACCACAACGCAGCGGAATATCGCGCTGCCAGCGCTCTCGCACTGAAAGCGAGCGGCGACAAGGACCGAGCGTCCGCGATGCTTCGGGTGGCCGATCTCATCGCCGCGCACCTCTTCCTCGGTCGGTGGCCGGCAGTCGAAGCCCTGGCGGCGGCGCTCCTTAAGCGCGAGACGCTGACACGCGAAGAGGCGCGACAGATTGTCGAGGCCGAGCCGGATCTTCACGACGGGGCGACATTGTGAAGAGCGCCCCGAGGGTGACGCGCCAGGATGCCCGAGGCGCGACGATCTCCAGGGGGGTCGCACCCTTGGGTAGGGGCTGCGCGCGCCGACACTCGCTCGCGTCGCGATGAAGCTCTACCACTTCACGGGGGTCGAGTACCTCGAGGAGATTGCCACCGCGGGCCTCACGCGCGGAGAGGTGCCGCTGGGTCCGATGAAGACCGAGAACGCCGTTTGGCTCACACGCGATCCCGACCCGGACAGCCAGGGCTGGGCAGGCGAGGGTCACGTGCTGACCGATCTCGAACGCGAGCTGGCGGCCAAGTTGAAAGGTAGGCCAGTGCCTCCCGGGGCCTTCCTAGCCGACAAGCGCGCGGTCAGGCTCATCATCGAGGTTCCCGCTGGTGACGCGAAGCTTGTGCCCTGGCTGACCTTCGCCCGGCAGCGGGGGGTCTCTGGGAAATGGCGGCGCACGCTCAACCGAACCGGCGGCGGCGGACAGGAGAATTGGTTCCTGTATCTCGGGACCGTCCCCACGAAATGGATCATGGTTGACATGAGCTACGGGCGAGCGCTCGAGGTCCTCGAGTCCCGGAACACTGAGGAGGACGAAGCATGAAGTCGAAGCCCAAAGCGCCGAGAACCCTCGACGACCTCGACGCGATGCCTCGCCCCGCGCCTCCCGCTGATCCGAAGGTGAAGGCGTTTCTCGACGCGCTCGCGGACGGCGTCGCCGCCCAGATCCTTGCCGAGCTGCGCTCGGGGCAATTGGTGCTGAGCGAGCCGGATTCCGAATCGAAGGAGACTTAAAGCAATGGCAGGCTCAATCGTAAAACGCGGCGAGCGCACGTGGCTGGTGCGCATCTCCAGCAGCACCGACGGAAAGCGCAGCTTTCACAATCACACCGTGCACGGAACCAAGAGGGACGCCGAGCGCTATCTGAACGCTGCGCTGCGCAGTCGCGACCTCGGGACATTCGTCGAGCCGGCCCGCATGACTGTCGACGCGTACCTCGACAAGTGGCTCGAGACGGCGGCGAGGCCTCGCGTGCGGCCGCGGACTTTCCAGGACTACGCGTGGCTGCTTCGCCAGTATGTCCGCCCTGCCCTCGGCGCGCGCCGCTTGGATCAAGTGACGCCGCTCGACATTCAGGCGCTCTACACCGCCATGGGCGAGCGGGTCACTGCGCGCACGGTGCGATCGACCCACAACGTCGTGCGAAACGCATTCAAGCAAGCCGTCTTGTGGCGGATGCTCCCGCAGAATCCAGCCGCGAACGTGACGCTCCCGAAGGGTGAGCGGAAGGAGATGCGCGCGCTCACCGCCGAGGAGGCCGAGCGGTTCCGGCGCGCAGCGGACGAGCTGGAGCGGGAGGACCGCGTGCCGGCCGGCAAGAAGCGCCCCGCCGGGCGTTCGGTTCACGGATTCGTCTTCACGTTCACCCTCGCGACCGGAATGCGGCCTGGCGAGGTCTTGGCGCTGCGCTGGCAGGACTGCGACCTCGAGGCCGGTCGCGTGACCGTACGGCGCAACCTCGTGCGCCTTAAGGGCGGCGTCGTCCGCTTCGACGAGCCGAAGACGCCGAAGAGCCGGCGGGTGCTCCCCCTCCCCTCCTCGGTCGCCGAGCGGCTCCGGGCGCACCGGCGCGAGCAAGCGGAGCTGCGGCTCCTCCTCGGCCCGGAATACGCGGATCAGGGGCTTGTCTTCGCGAACCTGACGGGTGGACCGCTCGACTCGCACAACCTCACGGGGCGCGATTTGAAGGCGATCCTGCGCCGGGCGGGGCTCCCGCAGGGGCTGCGCTGGTACGACCTCCGCCACACCTGCGCCACGCTGCTCCTGGCCGCCGGCGAGAACGCGAAGGTGGTCTCGGAGCGCCTCGGGCACGCAGCCGTGACGCTCACCCTCGACCTCTATGCGCACGTGCTGCCCGGGATGCAGGAGCGGGCCGCGGAGCGGCTCGAAGAGATGCTCTTCGGGCGAGGTTAACGCCCGATCAAGGCAAATCGATCCATGGACGTCTCGGGCGCGCCTCGCTGCGCCTGCGTCGATCCTCCTCGACTACGCGCTCGGTCTCTGCGATTCGTTCGGGCGTGCTCTGGTGATGCTTGCAGACCGGGCAGTGCCACTGTCTGTGCTGGGTCGCCATCCGCACTCGCAACCTGCGCCCATCGAGGCACGACGGGCAGAAGGGACCGTCGTCCCCGAGCCAATAGACGTTCTTTCGAAACTCCATCCCCGCCGGGGCCTCGAGCTGCTCGCGCAGACTTCGGACCTTCTCGCGAAGCTCGGCGCTCTCTTGGACGACCCCCTGAAACTCCACGTGGAGCTGGGTCACCTTCGCCAGGATCTCCGGGTCCGGTCGTTTCGAGAGCAGACCGAACACGTCCGCGAAGAGCTTCCCGACTCCGACCGCGGCGGACACGCTGCCAGCGTCCACCATCGCCTCTCTCCCTCCTCCCTTGTGCACCTAATGTGCACAAACCGCCCTCGACCGTCGCTCCGCTGTGTCGGCCCCTCGCTAAGAAACAGAACAAATACAATGGCTTGGAATGGTGGCGGTGCCCAGATTCGAACTGGGGACACGCGGCTTATGAAACCGCTGCTCTAACCGGCTGAGCTACACCGCCTGGACCCACCGCGCGGGCGTGAAGCGACCTTAGCGCTGCCCGATGGGCTCGCGCACGGTCTCCGACCCGGTGTGCGAGCCGGATGCGCCCGAAGTGGGGGGCGTCGCAGCACGCTGCGCCTTCTCAAGCGCGTCGATGCGGCGCCTCAGGTCGTCGACCTCACTCCGAGAGACGTCCGCCGCGCGCGGGGGTGGGGCTGAAACCGCCGGGGCGTTCGTGCCGCCGCTCTCGACGTAGGCCGCGACCCGACCCGCGACGTCGTCGAGCTTCGGGATGATCTCTCCGAGGGTTCCGGCCTGCACGAAGACCTGGCGCGAGGCGTTCTCGCCGCTGGCGACGCTTGCGCACTGGAGGTCGAGGCTCGCACCCTCTCCGAAGCGCGTGAAGGAGCCGAAGAGCACGTACTCGGCCCCGGCCGTGCGTGCAGCGGCCTGCGCGGCAGCGATATCCGTCGTCGCTTGCGCTGGATCATCGACCCGGATCACGGCAATCTCCTTCACCTGACTCAGTCTCGAAGCGAGCATGTCGGACAGGCCCGCCCGCAAGAAGTCGGGGCTGTCCGTGCTGTGCACGACGACGGGCAAGATGGCCACTCGGGTCTGTCCGGCACCCAGCGACGGAAGAGGTATCGCCGCGCATAGAGCGGCAACGCAGAGCGCAAGCTTCCAGCGATACAATGGAAAGTCTCCCGGGGGTGTCGCAGACGGTCGGAACGGTCTAAGTCCCGGGTTTCTCTACCATTCGAGGGTGGCGGGGTCAAGCTGCCGAAAGCCGCGGAGAAGCGCTTATCCGCCGGCTGGGAGCCTGACGCGAAAGCGCGAACCCTCTCCCACGCGGCTTGTGACCTCGATCGTTCCACCGTGATCCGTGACGATGCGGTGGCAGATCATGAGACCGAGGCCCGTCCCCTGGTCGGGGTCCTTCGTTGTAAAGAAGGGATCGAAGATTCGCTCGAGGTCTTCGGGCGGGATACCAGAGCCGGTATCACTGACCTCGAGCACCGCCTCGCCCCCTTCTCTTCCCTCACCCGCGGAAGTGCTCACCGCAACCCGCCCGTGCGGGGGAGTCGCGTGGATCGCATTCATCACGAGGTTGAGCAGAACCTGATGAAGCTGATCGCGTACCGCAAACAGTTTTGGCGTGTCGTGTGCGCACTCCACCGCGAGCTTCACTTCAGCACGGTCGGCTTCACGCTGAAGAAGGAGCGTACCCTCGCGCACAAGTGCGCCGAGGTCGCACGCCTCGCGCGGCGCGTCGTTTCCTTGGCCGCGCGCGAGGTGCACCATCGTCGACACCAGAGTGCCGATGCGGTCCACCTCACGGCACGCAAGGGCGTGGTAACCATTCCAAAATTCCGGGTCGTCTTCTGCGCGCTTAGAGGGTGCCAGGGACAGGAAGGTGCGGATGGCGACCAAGGGGTTGTTGATCTCGTGGGCGAGACCGGCCGCAAGCGTGCCGAGACGGCCGAGCCGATCGGCACGCAGCACTTCCGCACGCGATTGGCGCAGCTCTTCCACAAGCCGCGCGTTCTCAAGCGCGATCACCGCCTGGTTCGAGAAGCCTTCGAGCAGCGTGTGCTCGGGTACGCCGAGAGGCTCGCCGCCTCGGCGGTTGTCCACCGCTAGAGCGCCGACGACCTCCTGCTTGCCGATCAAAGGCAGCACGAGGATTTGGTCGGCGGCGACGTCGAGTGCCCAGCGCCGGATCGGAGCTTCAAGGTCGTCGGCAGACTCGATCCGGAGCATCTGCGATTCTCCCGCGCGAAGTCGCGAGAAGAATCGAGGCGCTTCGCTCCTGCGGATTGCAAGGGGAGGCACCTCGTTTGAGCCGCCGCGGCCGCCCGAGTCGCTCCTTTCCTGGACCAGCCGCTCGAACTTTGCCTCAAAGAACAAGAGAGTCGCGCTATCGAAGCCAAGCTCGCGTGTCACCGTTTTGAGCAGCAGATCGAGGAGCCGCGAGAGGTCGAGCTGTTGGGTGATCGACTGCGAAACGCGATTTAGGATCGTGAGCTCTCGCAGCAGGTCTTCGCGCTCGCGGTCCAGGGCATAGACCTCGATGCCCCGTTTCAGGGCGAGCCGCATCTCGTCTGGCCGCCAGGGCTTGGCGAGGTAGCGGTAGATCGAGCCGTCGTTAATGGCGCCGCCAAGCGTTTCGGCATCGCCGTACGCGGTCACCAGCATGCGGATCGTTTTCGCATCCACCTCGCGCACTTGCGACAGGAATTGGACGCCTGTCATGCCGGGCATGCGGTGGTCGGAAAGCACGATCGCGATCGGGCGCTCGTGAAGCAGGCGCAGACCCTGCTCTCCACTCTCGGCGGTCACGACCGCGAAGTCTCGCTTAAACGCGAGCTCGAAGACGCGCAGGTTCTCGCGCTCATCATCCACGTAAAGGATGGGGTACTCGCGGTAGTCGAGCAGCCGCTGGGGCCTAGGTCGCATCACGCTCCCCTGCGGGTAAACGGATCGCGAACACCGCGCCCTCCCCCGGCTCCGACCGCAGCTCGAGCGTTCCGGCGTGCTCTGTCACGATGCGGTGGCTAATCGACAAGCCAAGCCCGGTGCCGCGGCCCGCGTCCTTCGTCGAGACGAAGGGCTCGAAGAGCCGCGCCCGCACCTCCGCTGCGACGCCCGGCCCGTCGTCCCGGATCTCCACCAGGACAGTCGTGCCCTCGCGGCGCGCATCCACGCCGATTCTTCCCCCCCTCGTTTCGAGCGCTTCGCCCGCGTTCTTGAGAAGGTTCAAGAAGACTTGGTTCAGCGCGCCGGCGTCACCCTGCACTCGTGGCAAGTTGCCTTCGACTTGCACATCGATACGAATCCCCGCGCGTTGGAGCGAGTACCCGAGCAGCTGCACCGTCGAGCGCAAGCAACGCTCGAGGTCGACCGATCCGTGCGCGGAGCGCTGCGGCCCGGCGAAGTCCTTGAGATCGCCCACCAAACGCTGCGTCCGCTCGAGGCCCTCGGTTGCGATTTCGACAAGCTCCGCAAGGTCTTGCGCCACCTCCTGCACGCCGAGCTCGTCACGGAGGTACTCGAGCTCCCTCGCTCGTCTGGGGAGTTTCGCGGCGTCGTCGAACTCGAGGGCAGCGATCGCTGTCGCCATCTCCCGCAGGCTCGCGACGTGAGACTTCAGCATGCGGATCGCGTTCAGTGCGAAATTCACGGGGTTGTTCACTTCGTGCGCGATGCCCGCGGCAAGCTCACCCACCGCGGCGAGTCGCTCGGCCTGCACGAGTTGCACTTCAGCGGCCTTGAGCTCTTGGAGCGTGTGCCCGAGGCGCTCGTTCGCCTCCTGAAGGGCGCGGTTGCGCTCCTCGAGTTGTGCCTGCAGTCGGCGCAGGCGGACAAGAGATCGCACCCGTGCGAGGAGCTCTCGCGGGTGGAAGGGCTTCGTCACGTAATCGTCGGCGCCAAGCTCAAGTCCCTCCACCTTCATTTCGCGCTCAGCTTTGGAGGTCACGAGCACGACAGGGATACCCCGCGTCTCGGGCGAGGCCTTGAGAACGCGGCAGAGTTCAGTGCCCGACATCTCAGGCATCATGACGTCCGTAAGGACGAGGTCCGGGGCTCGCTCACGAACGGCATCGAGCGCTTCACGGCCGTTCCGCGTTCCGCGAACGCGGAATTCGTGCGATAGGAGATGGGCGAGCAGGTCGCGCATTTCCGCATTGTCTTCGGCAACGACGATCTCTGGTGCATCCGCAAGCGGATCCACGGAGTTGGCTTCGGCCCGCCCTCCCTCCCAGCGTGCCACCGTGCGCTCCAGATCGACATTTCGGTACGCCTCGGAGCTCTGCGCCCCGTTCCCGATTGTGGTGAGATTGAGCTCTGCCTTGAGGGCACCGAGCGAGCGGCCAAAGGGAACACGGCCGGTCTCCGTTTCGAGCACGGCTTCATCGGCAGCGGCGTCCTCTTCTCCGGGCGGGAGTACCACGTGAAAGCACGCGCCCTGGCCGAGACCTTCGCTCTCTGCCCAGACGCGCCCGCCGTGAAGCTCTACAAGCTCCTTCACCAGCGCGAGTCCGATTCCAGTGCCTTCGTACTTGCGCGTCGTCGAGGAGTCGACCTGTGCGAAGCGATCAAAGATGCGCTCGAGCTGCTCAGGAGGAATGCCCGCGCCCGTGTCTCTGATGGTCAGGTGCAGACCATCACCCTCTCGCTGCCCCGCCAGCGTAATCCGCCCTCCCGCATCCGTAAATTTCATCGCGTTGCCCACGAGGTTCATCGCGATCTTCTCGAAGGCGTCGGGGTCGGCTTTGATTGCTGGCAGGTTCTCGAGACCCTGGGTCTCCAGCACAATGCCCTTCTGCTCTGCCATGGGCCGCGCCCCGGCCACCATCTCTAGCAACAAGCGGCCCGGATCGATGCCTTGGCGATGCAACCGCAGCGCTTTGCTCTCAGCCCGCGCAAGGTCGAGGAGATTGTTGATCAACTTTAGGAGGCGCAGTGCATTCACTTGCATGGTGTGCAAGTAGCGCCGCGGCCGCTCGCCGATCTCACCAAACTCGCCCCCAAGCATCGCTTCGAGCGGCGCAAGGACCAGTGTCAGCGGGGTTCGAAGCTCATGGTGAATGTTGGCAGTGAAACGAGACTTTGCGCGGTCAAGTTCTTTGAGTTCGTCGCGAGTTCTTTCGAGCTCATGGCGCTGCTTGTAGTCGGTGAACCGAACCCGATCGAGCAAACTACAGCTCGTCACGCTTTCAAACGCGGCAGCACCAAGAAAGAACGAATGGAGATAATATGCATTCCAATCGATCGGCGGTGCGGCGAACAATGGGGAAGCAGCGAACACACCGAACAGTGATGCGACAATCCAGGCTGCCTGAACTCCCGATAGTGGCACGAGGACAGGCATGCCCGTAAAGAGCAGCACGAGACCCGTATAGTACTCGCTACTCGGGCCACCGGTCCCGTAGATCACGGTGAGGAGCATCGCTCCCCCACCGAACGCGGTCACCAGTGTCGACATCACAGGGTGGCGGTAGCTCGCTCGAAAGAAAACCACCCCGAGCACCACATTGAGACCGAGCCGCACAGGGAGGAAGCTGCGAGCTCGATCGGGAAAGATCAGGAAGTCCACCCCGATGAAGACGGTTTGAATCGCAAACAGGACGAACGCCGCGGTCCGTACGGACCGCCCCATCCTCTCGCCTTGGATCTCTGTGCGATATTCCCGCCAGAGGGCGCTCTCGGCTTGACCGGGGTCCACCGGGGAGAATTCGGTGTGCGGCGCGCCCTACTTGAGACGGAGGACGACCACGTCCTGTGATGGCTTCCTGGCCCCTCTAGGAGCGCCGCGCGGAAACCACGATCGCTTGCGGGGGAGTTCCGAACGCCGAGGTCGCCTCGACCTTCTCGAAGCCTGCTGCTTCGACGAGCGCCGCAAGCTCGGCTTCGTCCCAGAAATGAAAGAGGCCGGACTCTTCCAGGTCAAGCAAGCGCGACGCATCGTTGAGAAACTCGCGAGCGGATACGGCGAGGTGATCTGCCGCAAGGCGCATCGAAGGAGCTGTGCCACCAGTGGTTTGCAGCTCTGAGTAGCCCTCGAGGAAAATCTTTGAGATATCAGCATCCTTCCGGAGGCTTGAGACCACGACGCGTCCGCCCGGTCTCAGCACTCTGCGGATTTCTCGTAGCAACTGCTCCGGGTCTGGGACGTAGCTAAGGAGCAGTGAAGCCAGCACGGCATCATAGGTGTTGTCGCGCATAGGGATCGAGGCACGCACCCGCGGAGCCCCAAGATCGCACGCGATGCACTGCACGGTTGCGGGTTGCCGCGACGAGACGGCAGCCAAACCACTTCGTACCCTGTCCAGTGCGCCACGCACGAAATCGAGAGCGTCGACTGTGAGGTCGCTCGGAGTCTCCCCTTGGCGTGCCAGGAACTCCAGGAAGGATCCTGTGCCGGCACCAAGGTCAGCGACGCGGAGACCCCTTCCTAGCGCGAGCCGCTTGGTTTGGGCTTCCATGAGACCTTGATACGCCGTCGTTCGTGTCATCAGCTCGATGCCGAGGCGACCTTCCGAGCGGCCTAACAGATAGTCCTTCCAGAACGATTGCAGTTCGACTTTGTGTTTCGGCAGGCGCGCACGTTCAGCATTCCGAAGCTCTTCCAAGCGCCGCACGCTCGGCAGCGCGGGCCTGAGTGTTCGCCCGGTGACCATCCGTCCGATCTCTGAGGCGATAAGCTGGAAGCTTTCGAGCGCTTCTCGGCTGGTCCGTAGTTGGTGGCCGGTGGGAACCTCGATCAATCTGCGCTTCGAGCAATCGCCCGCTCCGAGTACGAGGCGAACTCGCTCAAGGTCCATCCAGGCGTCGTGTCGACCGTGAATCCACGTGACCGGAACCGAGATTCGTCGCATGTCCTCCAACGAATCCTCGAGATAAGCAAGCCGGTGATCTAAGGCGTCTTGCCCCGCATGGTCTATGTCGACCAGGACCCCGAGAATCTCCTGCAAACCGAATCGAACTCCCCGATCGATCCCGGCGACATAGTCGACTCCGCCTGAGATGACGCGCATCATCGATTGCATATCCGCGGTACCAACGACGCACACCCATCCGCCAATCCGCTTGCCATTGTCAGAGGCAACTGCCCTTCGTCCGTCTACCGATGCGGCACTGAAAGTAACGAGAACGCTCCGGCTCGGTTTGAAGCGCGGGTCCTGCTCAAGGAAGTCGAGGGTGGCGCGGATGTCGTCGACGCCTTGAGAGAACGAAAATCGAAGATGTTCACGTCCAGGCTCGCGACAACCGTCGTCATTGTAAGATTCGCCTCGCTTCCGGATGCCGTCGAAGCGAATCACGGACACAGGCGTGTCGTTGCGACGAAATGTCTCAACGATAGTCTCCGCTAGCGGAAGCAATGTCTCCTTCGTACGTCCCCAAGCCGGAGGGATGATGACTGTTGGGGCGCCCGCTGTTGGACCGAACGAGCTCACGATCGCTCGGATCCTCTCCCCGCGGAGGTTTGCATACTCGATCACCGGCACCTGACGCGTCTGGGCCAAGGTAGGCTTAACGGCCCTCACGGTCCGCTGCAGCCGAGCCGCTGCCACTTCTCCGAGCAGGCTCAGTCGCTCTCGAATCTGGGTGAGTCCGCTGTTTGGACTGATCCGACCCCGGCGTTCGACCTGGAGGGGCTCTCGCGGAGCATCGCTGGCGGTAGAAAAACCAATGCGGACCCAGCCGGGTCTCTCCGCCGCGGGAACCTGGTTTCTCACCTGACCGAAGACACCCTTGGCAAAACCAGCATGATCCCGGATGTGGACGCGTCGCGCTCGGCCCACTTCTGCAGCGGCCGCCTCCGGCAAGTACACACTCAAGCCACCCGGAGACACATCAACCACCTCGCCGTGCTCTTGGAAGCCCGCATCGGTCGAGAGGGAGATTACGCGAGGCCATTCAGGCAACTCCGCGGCGCTCGCGCGTAGCCGATCCCGTCTTTCCGCCTGGTAGATTGTGCTTGGAATCTCAAGCCGAAGAAGAGGTCCCGTGGCTTCGCCGATCGGAGGTGTCGAAAAGAAGTAGGGTATGCCCTCAAAAGAGAAGTTCAGGTGAACATGCTCATGCGCTACGCGCTCGAAATTGCGCGTTTCCAAAACGATTTCGCGATCCGCGACTTGCACCACTCGCGCACTCTCGGGCAGAACCTGGGAGTTCATCCCGCGTCGCAGGATCACCCCGGTGCGTCGTACTTCATCGAGAAGTCTGCGAATGAACGCCAGGTCGGAGATGACGCGGGCTTGAATCCGGCGCAACTGATCGGGCGTGATCGGATCAGCCTGCCGCAGCATCGGCTGCATCGTGTCGCCGCCTCCGTGGAGTCCTCGCTCAACAGCGCGCGCCCAGCAAGCGAGATCCACTTTGTTCTTTCGGAGACATTCTATTCGCGGAGCGCGGATGATATCAACCGGGCAAAACCCTCAAACACGCTTGTGCGCGGTCCCTCAGATGGGTGGTCTAGGGGGAGTTGCCCTCCGATGACGCAGCGGCATCCGTAAAACCACCATGGTGGCGGGGCCAAATCACGGCAGGTGTGAGTCCGGAGTGCGTCGGGTCCATTTGCCCATCTCGGGCATTTCCCAGAGCCCCTCCAGTGGATCGAGGGGCGTAGGTCGCGACACACGATTACGGGAGAACGACCTTCCTTGCCTTCACACCCGCCTCACGCAGCAGCGCGAGGGACGTCTCTGCGAGCGGATATTCGGCGTTGTAGACAACCTCCTCGAGCCCAGCATTGATGATCATCTTGGTACACATAAGGCATGGGCAGAAGGTCGTGTAGATCGTCCCCCCCCGTACCGAAACACCGTGGTAAGCGGCCTGCGTGATGGCGTTTTCTTCCCCGTGCGAGCACAGGCACTCGTCGAGACGGGTCCCGCCGTGGGCGAACGCGTTGCAGCGCGGGCAGCCACCCTCGTTGCAGTTGCGCACACCGCGGGGGGTGCCGTTGTAGCCCGTGGAGACGATGCGGCGGTCGCGCGCAATCACGGCCCCGACCTTCCGCTTCACACAGTTGCTCCGGCTCGCCACGACGCGCGCGATGCTCATGAAGTACTCGTCCCATCCGGGACGCTCGAAGTGCAGGCTGCGCTCGAGGACAAGCTGGGTCGCGTCGTGAAGCTCCGCGAGGCTCCCTTCGTTGTGCAGCACAAAGTCGGCGAGGTCGCGTACCGAAAGAAGCTGCTGCGCGGCCGGGTCGGGGCTTCCGAGTTCGCGCGCTTCGAACGCCTCGAGCTCGCCGGGCGTCGTGGGGTCTCCCGTGCGCCCGCGGCTCTGGATGCGGGCAAGCCGCGTCTTGGGACCCGCGTCTACCCAAAGCAGCCGGAAGGTTGCTGTGGCCTGGCGAAGCACCTCCACTTCGGCGGGATGACGGATCGAGTCGATGACGTAGTTGCGGTCAGGGAGGAGGGCCGCGGCGAGGCGTTCCGCCAGCACGCCCGGACCGCCCGCAGCCCGCAGGGCGCGGCCGGTCTCGATCATCCGCTCCCGCGTCTCTTCAAGGCCGCGGGTGCGCAGCTCGTCCCGGATCACATCGGAGAGCGAGAGCGGATAGAAGCTGCGCTCCACAAGGTAAGCCACCACCTCGCCCTTGCCCGCGCCGTTGGGACCGGAGATACCCAGGATCATGCTCCCTCCTACCCCTTCAGTTTGCCGCCCGTCAAGCACGACTGCCCCCCCTCCCGTAGCAGCGCCGAAAGGGCTCTGGCAGCCTGCGCATGGTGCGGGTGTTCGTCACAGGTGCCCGGGGGTTCGTGGGCCGATGGCTCGTGCCGCGCCTTGAGCGCGAGGGCGCCACGGTGCTGGCCGTGGATCGCGAGCTCGAGGTCTCGCAGGCGGCCGCCGTCGCCGAGGCCGTCGCCCAGGCGCACCCCGATGCAGTCGTTCACCTCGCCGCCCAGAGCTCGGTCACAGCCGCAGCGGCCGACCCCGCGGAGGCGTACCGGGTGAACTACCTCGGGACGCGTGCCGTGCTCGAGGCCGCGCGGATCCACGCGCCGGGAGCTCGGGTGCTCCTTGTGAGCTCGGCGCAGGTGTATGGCTCCGCGCCGCCAGGCACGCGGCCTTTTGACGAGAGCGCACCGCTGCGACCGCGCTCGGCGTACGACTGGACGAAGGCCGCAGGAGATCTTCTCGGCAGTGCCTATGCCGATCGCGGGCTCGACGTGATGCGCGTCCGCCCCTTTAATCACACCGGGGCTGGCCAAGGCCCCGGGTTTTTCGCATCGGCGATGGCGCGCCAGATTGCTGAGATGGAAGCGGGCAAGGCCCCGCCGGTACTCGCCGTGGGCAATCTTCAGAGTGTGCGCGATTTCATGGACGTGGAGGACGTAGTGGACGCCTATGTCCGACTCCTACAGGGGGCGGTACCACGCGGCGTATACAATGTGGCGAGTGGACGCGGCCGTACCATGCGTGAGGTGCTGGATCTTCTGCTCGCTCGGGCGACTCTCGCGCCCGAGATCCGCGTGGACGAGGCGCGTTTCCGCCCGACGGATGTGTCGGTCGGGAGTGCCGCAAAGATCGAGGCGGCCACGGGCTGGAGACCGGTCCGCGCTCTGGGCGACACGCTGGCGCGCCTTCTCGACAGCTGGCGCGCTGCGGTTAGCGCTGCATGACGAGGCCGAGCCAGCTTTCGCCCCTCGAGTCCGTCGACGTGCGCGCGCCATCGACCCGAAATTTGCTCGCGCCAAAGCACGCGCAGACCTCAGCCCGCTCCGACGCCAAGAGGCCGGAGGCAATCAGGGTCCCCCCGGCCCGCGTGAGGCGCGCAAGGTCGCCGGCGAGCGGAAGCAGCTCGGTGCGCAGAAGATTCACAAGCACGAGATCGAAGAGTGGTCCCATGATCGCCTCGACTGGCCCGACAAAGACCTGGAACTGCCCGTCGCGACCGTTGGCCCGCGCATTCGCCGCGGCCGCCTGTGCCGCCAGCGGGTCAAGATCAAAGCCCACCGCCGCTCTCGCGCCGAGCACGAGCGCCGCGAGCGCGAGAACGCCAGAGCCGCAGCCAACGTCGAGGGCGCGCGCGCCATCGACTCGGTCCTTCCCGAGTGCCTCCAAGAGCTCAAGCGCGAGTCGCGTGGAATTGTGGCCGCCGGTTCCGAATGCCTGGCCGGGCTCGATCACGATGCACGCCTGCCCGGGGCGGGCCGGAAAGCTTGCGAAGGGCGGCCGCACCACGAGTCGCGGGGAGATCTCGATGGCCTCGAGACCCGCGCGCCAGGCGATTGACCAGTCCACCTCGGGCTCGGGCAGGGGCTGCGTCACCTCGGCTGCGCCCGCCAGAGCCTTCACAAGTTCGTCCCGTACGGCGTCGCCCTTCACCGCTGGCGCATAGAGGATGAGAAGAACCGCGCCCCCCGCTGCTTCGCGCTCCTCAAGGCCGACGACACCGGCTTCCCATGCCTCTCCCATCGCGCGCTCGGCTGCGGCGACGCTGTGTGCCCGAACTTCGATGCGCACAAGGGGCGTCCCTCTCGCCGCCGCAGCCATGCTCGTCTCGCTGACCTCCGGCTGCTATCTCGCCCACATCGGCGTAGGACAGGCGCGCTTGATGCGCGCCCGAACACCCATCGCGAGTGTTCTTGCGAATCCCGCGACCCCGGCTCCGGTTCGCGAGGGCCTCGGGCTCGTGTCCGACGTGCGCATCTTCGCATCGAGGCTCGGCCTCGAGGTCGGCGATCAGTATACGAGTTACGCCCCGTGGCCCGGAGATCGGATTGTGACTGCCTTGGTGGCCACTCGCCCGGGTGAAATCGAGCCCCACGAGTTCTGGTTTCCGCTCGTCGGTCATGTCCCGTATAAGGGCTATTTCGACCAAGAGCGCGCCGAGCAAGACGCCCGGGAGATGGAAGCGGAGGGCTTCACCACGTGCCTTTCCGCAGTGCCCGCCTACTCGACCCTCGGGTGGTTTGAAGATCCTGTAACCGGTCCCATGCTGCGCGGCGAAGAATCCGACCTTGTTGAGACCCTCATCCACGAGCTCGTCCACCGGACGGTGTATGCGCGCAATGCCGCCGATTTCAATGAGGGCATCGCTACCTTCGTGGGCCAGGAGGGGATGATTCGGTTTTTCGAGGCTCGTGACGGGCCCTCGAGCGCAGCTGCCGCAAGAGCGCGCGCGCTCGTGGCCGACGATCGGGCGGTTTCGGCTACGCTCGAAGATACGCGTGGGAGGGTCGAGCGACTCTACCGAACGGAGTCCCCCGGCCCGAAGCGCGAGGCCACCCGCGCCGCGATCGAGGCGGACGCAAGAGTCGCGCTGGCCGGGCTTGCCTTGACCACACAAGACCCCCTGGCGCTCGCGCGCGACGTGCAGCTGGGAGACGCGTGCCTCGCCCTGGAGGGCACCTACACGCGCGATCTTGCCCACTACGCACAGGCCCTCGTGCGTGCCGGTGATCTTCCGACCCTGATCGTTCGCGCAAAGCAGGCTGCGCTCGCCGCCGATCCGAGGCGGGCGCTGTGGGATGCGCCCTGATCCGAGACTTCGCGCGTTCCCTCGGAATTCCTGCGAACCAGCCCGCGGCTTGCGCAGCGCGTGCCGCCCTCCTGCCTGCGCGTTGCATGCGCATGGAGTG
This sequence comes from Myxococcota bacterium, assembly GCA_035489755.1. Lineage (GTDB taxonomy): Bacteria > Myxococcota_A > UBA9160 > UBA9160 > UBA9160 > UBA9160. The sequence goes on along the minus strand of DATGZK010000019.1, from coordinate 7,195 downwards.
TCTTTCTCAGGCTCCTCCCGGTCTCAGGCTTGCGTGCTGCAAGGCCGAAGAGAGCGCAATGCGGGCGCAGCGACGCGGGGAGGTGGAGCGCGTGCAGGGAGAGCGGCAGCTCGGACTGCTGACGGCGGCACAGGCCGCCGATGCTGTCGACCGCCTGTGCACAAATGTAGCGCGTGCGCTGCGGGGAAAGCCCGAGGTCGTGCGCTGCGCCGTCGAGACGCTGATCGCGGGCGGCCACCTGCTGCTCGAGGACGTACCAGGTGTGGGCAAGACGACGCTCGCCTTTGCCCTGGCTCGTTCGGTCGAAGCGAGCTTCCGCAGAATCCAGTTCACGAGCGACCTGTTGCCGAGCGACATCACGGGTACAGCCGTCCCCGAGCATGAGGAGGGACGCTCGACCGGAGCCTTCGTCTTCCAGCGCGGTCCCCTTTTCGCCAACGTGGTGCTGGCCGACGAAATCAACCGTGCAAGCCCACGCACACAATCCGCACTGCTCGAAGCAATGAGCGAGGGTTCGGTCAGCGTAGACGGCGTTACGCACAAACTTCCCCAGCCCTTTCTCGTGATCGCAACCCAGAACCCGCTCGAGCACTATGGGACGCATCCCCTTCCGGAATCGCAGCTGGACCGATTCCTCATGCGGCTGCGCATTGGCTATCCCGGCCATGCCGACGAGATCGCGGTCCTTCGCGACGACCCCGCGTCCACGGAGCTGCCTCGCCTCGCACCGGTCCTCTCGACGACAGAGGTGCGCGCACTTCGCTCGGCCGCCGAAGCCGTGAAGTTTGAGGACGTGCTCGCCGGGTATCTGCTCGCGATCGTGGACGCGACACGCCAGCACGACGCGCTTTCTCTTGGCGTATCTCCACGCGGCGCCGTTGCGCTGCGCCGGGCGGCTCAAGCCCGCGCGCTTTGTGAACGTCGCGACTATTGCATCCCGGAAGATGTGCGGGACCTCGCCGTCGCGGTCTTTGCCCACCGGCTGGTGGTGGATCCGCAGAACGGTCCCCGTCACGGGGGCGAGGAGGTCGAGTGGATCGTACGCGACATCCTCGAGCGGGTACCCGTTCCGCTCTGAGCCGGCGCGTTGCGCGCCGGCTCCGCCCGCCCCGCGCCCTGCGACCCACCCGCGCAGGATGGGTGTTCTTTGCGCTCACCTTCGGCGTTGGCTTCGCTGCGCTCAACACCGGGAACAACCTGCTCTATCTGGTGCTCTCCCTCATGCTGGCATTCCTCGTACTTTCCGGGGTCCTGTCGGAGTCCGCCCTCCGCGGCATTTCGGTGCAGCGCAGACTCCCGGGCGAGATCTTCGCTGAGGCAAGCCACCTCGTCGCGCTCGATATCACAAATGCCCAGCGCCGCGTCCCGGCCTTCGCGCTCGTGGTCGAGGATCTCGCAGAAGCGCCCGATGGGTCGGATGCAATCACGCCTCTGGGTCGGGCCTTCGTGCTTCGGATCGCTCCTCGGGCGACGGAGCGACGTTTTTATAGTCTGCGATGGCCGCTCCGAGGCGTCCTGCGGCTGAGAGGGTTTCGCGTTTCCACGCGCTACCCATTCGGACTCTTCTCCAAGTCGCTCGAACTCGAGAACCCCGCCGAAGCGCTCGTCTACCCCGGGCTCGAGGCGTTCGCGCTGCGGACCCCTCGGCGCGGCGAGGAGGAGGGCCGCGCCACGGTGGCGACGCCTGCGCCGGGCAGCGAGATCAGCGGGCTGCGCGACTTCCGGGCCGGCGACCCCCTGCGACGCATTCATTGGCGCGCCTCGCTGCGCCGCGGCAGCCTCGTCGTCCGCGAGAGTGAAGGCGAGCACCGAACGGAACAGGAGGTTCGACTCCGCACTCATGGTGCGGCGCCCGGAGATGCGTTCGAGTCCGCCGTTCGCCGGGCAGCCTCGGAGGCGGTCGCGCTGCTTGACGCCGGCGCCTGCGTCGCGCTGTGCACGGATTCGCACCGATTCGCGGCGGCGGACGGCCCGGGGCAGCGCGCGCGTTTGCTGTCGTTCTTGGCACAGGTTGCGCCGGAGCCGATCCCGTGACGCGGCGCTCCTTCCGCTTCGCACTGGATGCGCCGCGCCCGATCGCTGCGCTCTTGCTCGTCAGCATCGCGAGTCTCACCCTCACGATGACAGGCCAGCTCTTCCTGTGGTGCGTGGTCCTGCAGGCCTTGATGCTTGTCGCGGCCGTCTTCCTCCGCGAGCGGCCCATGGCCTGGCAGCGGAGTCCGCTCGTTCTCAATCTTGCGATGGCCGCGATCTCCCTCGTCACGGCCTGGATCGCCTTTGATACTGCCGCCTCGCTCATCGCCCTCGCCCACTTTGCCACCCTTGCGCAGGGTCTCCAGCTCCTAGACGCGCGCCCACGCCGATCTGAGTTCTTGCTGGTCGCCCTCGCTCTCTTTCAAGTGGTCCTCGCCTCAAACCTCACCGACAGCGTTCTTTTTCCGCCGCTGCTGATCGCTTTCTTGCCGACCGCCGTCTGGACTCTGCTCGTACACACGCTGCGGACCGAGGCACACGAAGCGGGCGACCCTGCCGCTGCAAGCCGCGTGCTTACACCCGGACTGCTGCGGGTGACGCTCGCGGCGTCCGGACTGTCGGTGCTCGTCGGGCTCGCGCTCTTCCTGGTGCTGCCGCGCATGAGTTCTGGACTCGTCCGCGGCCGCCTGCTCGGAGGCCCGAGTGCCACCGCTGGCTTCTCGGATCGGATGGAGCTCGGCGATTTCGGAAAGATCCGGGGAGACCCGACGGTAGTGATGCGAATCGAAACGGAGCGTGGTGTGGATCCGCCGGCGGAGGCGCGCTATTGGCGCGGTCTGGCCTTCGACACCTTCGACGGCCGCAGCTGGTCGATCTCGCGCCCGCGCCGATCGATCCTTTCCGCGGACGCGGAACTCGGCGTCGACCTCGCGCTCGACCCCGCACGCTCGAACCTGAGCCAGCGCGTCTTGCGCGAGCCGGTCGCAGCCGGCGTGCTTTTCAGCATGGGCCAGGCGGTCCACATCGAAGGCAGCATGGGGCGGCTCGAGCGCGACGCGAATGGTGGTCTCTATGGCCCGACGCGCGCTGACGAGCGCGTTCGCTACGTCGTCGAGAGTCGCTGGCGCGGCAGGGACGAAGTCGCCCTGCGCGCAGACCACACCTTGGTGCCCGGGGACGATGCCCGCTGGCTTGCGCTCCCCCACCTCGCGCCCGAGGTCGCAACTCTCGCCCTCGAAGCTGCCGGAGCTGGCGACACCGATGCGGAACGGGTGCTCGCGATCGAGGGCTGGCTGCGCTCGCACGGCCACTACAGCGATTCGCCGCCGACGTCCGATCCCTCCGATCCGCGCTCGCCCATCGAGCGCTTTCTCTTGGGAGAGCTCAGCGGACATTGCGAATACTTCGCGAGCGCGATGGTCGTGCTGACACGCGCCATTGGCATCCCCGCACGCGTGGTCAATGGCTTTGCGGGCGGCCGGGAAAACCGGTTTGGGGCCTTCGTCGAGGTGACGCGTTCGGACGCCCACGCCTGGGTCGAGGTGCACTACGCCCGGGCGGGCTGGGTACCCTATGACCCGACGCCACCGGATCTACGCCTGCGGGCCGGGGCGCTTCCATCGATCGGCCAGCGCCTTTACGAGCTGCAAAGCGCGCTTGAACTCTGGTGGTTCCGCAACGTGGTCGAGTTCGACCGAGTCGACCAGCTTCGCGCACTGCAGGCGGCCTGGCGCGCCTGGCATTTCCTGCGCTCGAGCGGGCACATCGAGAGCCGACCCGAAAGGCCCCTTCCCCCGCAGCCCCTCGCGCTCGAGCGCTGGAAGGCGACCGCGCTCCTCTCGCTGGCTGTCTTCGCGTCCGGGGCGGGCGCCGTGTGGGGGTGGCGGCACCGGGCCCGGAGTCGCAAGACCCCACGTGTTTGCGCCGCCTATCTCGCCGCGCTCCGGCTCCTCGCCCGCCGTGGCCTCTTGCGCGGCCGGGCGGATACGGCAAGAGGCTTTGCAAGCGCAGCGGCCAAGGCGCTCTCCCCGGCCGCAGGCGCCGCCTTCGCGGCCCTCACGGAGCGTTACCTCGCGGAGCGCTTCGGCGGCCGGGCGCCAGAGGGACTCGGCGGCGGAGCGGACGCCTGCCTGCGGGCGCTGCGTGATAGCCTGAGGGCGTGAGCGCGCAGCCTCGACCGCTCGCGGAATCTCCCAGCCCCTCCCCGCGTGCGGTCTCACGGCGCATCGCTCTCGATGCGATGGGCAGCGACTTCGCGCCGCAGGTCGTGACCGAGGCGGCTGCCCGGCTCTCCCGCACCACGGAGATTCAGCTTCTGCTCGTGGGAGACGAAGGACAGATCCGTCCGCTCCTGCGTCAGCACGGCGCGGACTTGGCGCGCATCGATCTGCAGCACGCTCCGGATGCCGTGCCCATGCACGAGTCTCCTCGAGCGGCGCTCGCGCGCCGGGAGTCGTCCATCGCAGTCGCCGTGCGCGCCGTCGCCACTGGTGAAGCCGAGGCTCTCGTTTCAGCGGGCAACACCGGAGCCCTCCTGCTCCACACCGCCGCCACGATCCCACGCCTTGCGCGGGTGCGCCGACCCGCACTCGCCGCCGTCTACCCCACACTTCCGCGTCCCCACAACCCGGATCCTTTTGCCCTGCTGCTCGACGTCGGCGCGAACACCACCTGCACTCCCGCAGACTTGCTGCAGTTCGCGGCCATGGGGACGGCCTACGCCGCCCGCATTTCCAAAGTCAAGGAGCCAAGCGTGGGTCTGCTCAACATCGGGGAGGAAGCGAACAAGGGTGACGCCCTCCTGCGCGAGGCCCACGCGCTGTTGCGTGCGGCGCCTGGCATCCATTTTGTCGGTAACGTCGAGGGCAAAGACGTGCCACTCGGAGCTGTGGACGTGATTGTGTGTCCGGGGATCCTCGGGAACGTCGTCTTGAAGCTGCTCGAGAGCATGGGGGATGTGGTCCTCGCACTCGGCCACGAGACGTTTCGGCGGCGCTGGCGCTGGCGCATGGGTCGCCGGCTCCTTGGTGACGGGATCGAATCGCTGACTCGGTTTTTCGACTCGTCGGGCTATGGAGGTGCACCGATCCTTGGTTTCGAGCGCATTGTGATCAAGGCGCACGGCCGCTCCAACGCACGTGCCATCGAGAACGCAGTCAAGGTCGCGGCCAAGGCGGTACGGGATGATGTTTGCGGGGCGATCGCATCGGGTATGCGAGAGATCGTGACGGATTCGAGCGCTTCGTGACGCGGCGCTTCGTGTTCCTAGACCGCGATGGCACGCTCGTCCGCGACAAGGGCTACACGCACAAGCTCGCGGATTACGAGCTCCTGCCGGGTGTGCGGGAGGGTCTCCTGCGGATGAGCCGGGCGGGCTTCGCCCTCGCAGTGGTGACGAACCAGAGCGGGATTGGCCGCGGCTACTACGGTGAGGCAGACCTTCAGGCCTTCCAAGCGCACTTGTTTGCCGATCTCGAACGCAGTGGAGTTCGATTCGAGCGCACTTTGTTTTGTCCGCATGTGCCGGATGCGGGATGCACGTGCCGCAAGCCCGCCCCGGGACTCCTGTGGCGCGCACGTGAGGAGCTCGGGGCAGATCTTGCAGCGAGCTGGGTGGTGGGTGACCGAGTCTCCGATGTTGAACTTGCGCAGCGCGCGGGCTGTCGTGGCGCGGTGCTGGTGGGCGAGGATGTGACCCGGCTCGGCGAGCTTGGGGAGACACCGGCGGTGCGGGACCTAGAGGAGGCGGCGGAGCTCATCCTCTCGCACGGCGCCGAGAAAAAAGGTGGAGAGCTCGCCTAGGGCAGCTCACTCACGTCGAGCACCTCCCAGTTTCCGCCTACGACGGCGCGAGCTTCGGACCGCGCCGCCTTCGCATCTTGGCACTGGACGGTGACAACGCGCGAGCGCGTACTCCCGGCCGCCTGGAGCCGCACCTGGAAACGCCGCTGCGCGACGGGACGCTTTGGGCTCTCCGGCGCTGCCGCGACCGCAGGGGAAGAGCGTGTCCGCGGGGGAGCGGCCTCGTCCTCCCCCACGATGAGCTGCGCAAAAGCTGGGGGAGGGTCGATCACGCGCAGACCGAGTCCGCCTCCGGCCGAGGCGAGTAGGAGCTGTTGCGGAACGCGCAGGCCGCGCGCCACCCGTGCCCGGACAGTGAGCTTAGGCGACGTCCGGGTCGCTGCGAGGTGGACTTCCACCTCCTGGCTCACCGTGGCGCTGACGGCGGTCTGCACGAACATGCCACTGGCCGAGACGTCGAGCACGATGCCCGACTGCCGCTTGCCGTCGATCACAAGCTCACAGGTAATCCGCCGCTTGATGCGCTTGGCTCGTTTGCTCTTGTCCACACCCATCCCCGCTGCCCACGCCCCCGCGTCTTGGATCGACCTGCGGCCCCTCCCACTTGAGTTCGCGACGCAAGGGCTTACCACGCTCCGTAGAGCTTGTGGGTCTGGGGAATCACGCGGACATTTGGAAGGAAGCGAGCCACCCGCTCCTGCAAGCTGAGCATGCGCTCGGCTGTGGGTCGCTCGCGAACATGCAGGGCCGGGGTGACGGGCTGGAGCACGAGAGGGGTCGAGACCGACACCGAGGCGATGCGCCGACACGCTTCGTCGATCTCCTCGTCTTGGGACGAGGGAGTGATCACGATTTTTACGACAACCTCGGGCGCGGTCGCGGCAATTCGCAGGAACCGCTCGTGCATCTCGTGGAAGTCAGCACTGGGGCCGGTCCTTGGATCCGACTCCCGGCGCACATCGCTCGCCAGCTTCCAATCCATCGAGACGACATCGATCGTTTCGATGACCTTAGCCAGCGCATCCACAGCGACCCCGTGGGTCTCGAGCAGGATTCGGGGGCCGCGAGCCCGCAGGCCCCGAGCAAGGAAGCGGACGGCGTCTGGTTGCAAGAGGGGCTCCCCACCCGTGAGACTCACGAAACGGTGCGATCGCGCTTCCAGTGCGTCGGCCGCTTCGAGGACTTCCGCGAGGGGTACCGGGTTCGGCCGGCTGCGAAAGCGTGCACTCCCGCGCGTCAGCTCGATGCGAAACTCGCGTGCCGGGCGCCAGGTGTGGGCGGAGTCGCACCAGTTGCAGCGCAGGTCACACTCGCCGAGGCGCACAAAGAGTGTGCTCTCACCAACGTGCGGGCCCTCTCCCTGCACGGAAGAGAAGATCTCGACGAGATTCGCCGTGCTCAGGCGCGTCAGCCCTCGAGA
>DATGZK010000018.1:0-157425 GCA_035489755.1 Myxococcota bacterium | reverse complement strand
CCGCTTGCATCCCGCTGGGTGGGCGCTGCCTCTCCATCTCCTCGGACGAGATCCCAAGGGGTCTGGTTGACGCGCGCCTTTGGAGCTGAGCACGGAGCGCCAACCCCATCCCCTCGGGCAACCCTCGCGCAGGGGAGAGGCCCCAGACCGCGCAAGCGGAGGGATTTCGGACCAGAGAGAGGAGAGTGCGCCGCCTCGAAGGCCCGCGTCTTCGCATGCGCGGAGAAGCGGGCGCGACGCCGGTCAATGCGCAGGCTCGTCGCGGCTGGCCCTCCCGCTGGCGCAGGTTTGCCAGAGGTCTGCGAGACTAAGCTCGGCGACACCTACGCTACGTGGCGGCTGACCAAAACAAGAAGGCACCGAGTGCAATCGCTACCGCCGACCACCCGCGGATGAATGTCGAAGACTGCGCCGACCACCAAGAGATGATCTTCGAGAGTCTCTCTACTCCAATGAACGGGAGCGCGATCCCTGAAATCAGTGCAATCGCGCCAAAGACCTCGAGCGCAGCGGGAGTGTGCGAGGAGGGCGCCGATCTCCACAAGGCAAAGCCAAAGACGATTCGGCTTGCAGCCCCGATCCAAAGCCCGAGCTGCCCTTCCCACTTCCGGGTAAACGAGACGAGCCCCGCTGGACTTGTGATCCCGTATGTACCAATCACAACCATGATCATCGAGAAAACCAAGACCAGAAAACCCATGATGATCCCTCCGTCCGCTGGGGCGTCTTGGCGTGACGAGCGGCCCCCTGTTGCATTCCCGTGGAGAGACACGTCGACCGACCTGCAGCTGCAGCGCCGCGCTCAGCTACCTCGGGATTGCTTCATTTTTTAAACTGCGGGATCACGTCGCGGCCGATCAACTCGATGGTCTGCATGACTTTCTCGTGCGGAATCACGTAGGGATTGACCAAGCACAGCAGCAGATCCACCCCCGCCGCCTCGTAGCGCTTGCAGGTTTCGAGGCATTGCGCGGGTGTGCCAAGGACGCATGCGCCGGCACCGGCGAGATACTCGAGAGTGAGAAGGTCCAAGGCGCCGCTCTTATCGATCTTCCGCATATCCGCCGCGTATGCGTAGTTGCCAAGTTCGCGTCCCTCTTCCGTCATCCAGTCCGCGAGCGTCGCGATCTGTCGCGCGCCGCTCTTCGGGTACCATTCGAAGGATTTCCGTGCGACGCTCCAAGCCTCCTGCTCCGTGGGCGCGCAGACCGCCATGGTGAAGGTCGCAGCCCGATCATGAACCCACTTGCCGATCGGGTTCGCGCATCCTCTCACCGCCGATCGATAGATGTCGATCTTCTTCTTTACCTCCTCCGGCGAAACGCCTACGGCGAACGAACACAGGCCGAGCCCGAGCTCGCCCACCTGCCGATGACCGTCTTCGCTCGAAGTCGCGCCCCAGATCGGCGGGTGAGGCTGTTGAAGCGGCTTGGGCAGTACGCGTCGCTTCGGCATGCGCCAGTAGCGTCCCTCGAATGCGTACTCGTCATTGGTCCAGCAACCGACCACGTGCTCGATCGCCTCTCTCCATGAGTCTCGGGTCTCGCGGGGGTCAACCCCAAATCCCTCGAGCTCGGCCCGCGTTGACGAGCGGCCAGTTCCAAGATCGACGCGACCGTCGGAGAGCAGATCCAGCACGGCCACCGACTCTGCCGTGCGCACGGGATGGTTGTATGGCTTCGGCATAAGTCGGACGCCGTAACCCAGCCGGATGTGAGAGGTTCGGCTCGCGATCGCTCCGTAGAGGATCTCAGGATTTGAGCAGTGCGAGAATTCCTCGAGAAAGTGGTGCTCGACTGTCCACACAGCGTGCCATCCGCAGCGTTCGCCGAAGACTGCCTGTTCGAGAGTTTCTTTGTAAGCGCGATGCTCGCTCTCGCGACTCCAAGGGAGTGCGACCGGGATTTCGTAGAAGAGCGCAAATTGCATCGGCACGAATGACCCTCCCCTGCGGCAATGGGCAAATACTACCCGCCGAGACCCTTCACGATGTATTTCTGCACAAAGGCGCGTACCGCTGCGGGTTCGTCGAGATCGATCACGGCGGACGGCATCACTGCGAGGGAGACCAGGGCTCGCACAATCCACTCCGCCGCCTCGCGACGATCGAGTCCCGGTCGGACCTCGCCGCGCGCCTCTGCTTCCTCGAGAAAGGGCAGCCAGAAGGTCACCCAGCGATCCACGAGGCCGCCCACACGGGCGGTGAGGAGGGTCGCAAGGAGCGTCTCGCGCTCGGCGGGAAGCTGAAGAGCCATCATCTCGTCATGCAGGTGAGCCCGGATGAACGCTGCAGCCTCACCGACTTGGGCTGCCAATGTGCGCCGGCGTTCCACCGCGGGCCGACTTTGGGCGACAAAGCGCTCGGCCGCGCGCTCGAGGACCGCATCAATCAGTTCCGCGCACTCCGGGAAGTACCGGTATACCGAGCCTCGCGAGACTCCCGCGTTCCGCGCCACCTCTTCCATGCAGAGCCGCTACAGACCGACACGCCGTATGCAACGGGCGGCTGCTTCGAGAATTCGCGCCTTCGTCGGGGCCCTTGACGCGAGCTGCGACACGCGATGCTTGCGGTGCAAGGCGAGATGAGTGCGTGCTGCAGGGGCCATCGGCCCGACACTCCCGAATAGACGACTGCACAAATCTAGTTTATTTGTACAGCATCGAGCAATGGGAGGGACGGCGTCGTGGAGACGGCGGTCGAACGGTTCGCAGGGCGAGTCGCTCTCGTGACGGGTGCCGCGTCGGGGATCGGTAAGGCTTGTGCGGCGCGCCTCCTGCGAGAAGGAGCGCGGGTCTACGGTGTGGATATTGCGGAGGTCCCCCGCGCTGAACGTGAAGCCGAAAACCGGCAGGGACGCCTTCAGCTTTTGCGGCTCGACGTTCGTGATGAGCGAGCTGTACAGGATTCGATCGGGGCCATCGTCTCCCAGGCCGGCCGCATCGATGCCGTCGTGAACGCCGCAGGCGTTGCGGGCGGCGGCCCGGTCCATCTGCTCGATGCGAGTGCGTGGGACCAGGTTCTTGAGGTCAACCTTAAAGGGACGTTCCTCGTGTGCAAGCACGCCCTCGTGCACATGCTTGCTCAGGCACCAATCGACGGAGAGCGCGGCGCGCTTGTAAACCTCGCAAGTATCGAGGGCCTTGAGGGCACCGCAGGCGGCAGCGCCTACAACGCATCCAAGGGAGGCGTCGTGCTCCTCACCAAAAACATCGCGATTGACTACGGGCGCCAGGGCATACGTGCCAACGTGATCTGTCCCGGTTTTATCGAGACGCCCATGTCGGACGCCATCTTTCAAACCCCTGCCATGGCGGCGGTGCGTGAAGAAATCCGCCGGGAGCACAAGCTGCGCCGCTTCGGTCGACCCGAGGAGATCGCATCGGTCGCGTGCTTCCTGCTTTCTCCGGACGCCTCTTTCGTGTCGGGGCAAGCCCTCGCTGTAGACGGCGGCTATCTGGCGGGGCGCGATCACCATGTCACCGAACTGATGGGTCTATGACATTCACAGAACTTGCTTTCCGCGGAGAACCGAAAGACGCGCGTCCGAACCTTTGCTGACAGCGCCACTGCACGTGGGAATCCGTCGCGTGCACGATTAAGGCACAGGCCGGGCGCGCCGATATAGACGTATGCACGCCGTGTGGAAGTCGTCCCCTTTGCCGATTGCCTGGGAAGGCGAAAGGCAGAGAGGCCTGGGTGTCCCCGCGATGTTCGGACGTGCGTGATCCGAGCGCCGTCCCGCCAAGCAGGACACGGGCGTGTGCAGTTTTCAAGCGAGCGCGGATGGCTGCGCGCAAGGAGCGCCTTGCATGGTGGTGACGACGGGCAACGAAGTCGGGGGCCGATCCATTACAAGTTGGCTCGGTATCGTCCGGGGGATCGTGGTGCGATCGCCGAGCATTCGGCAGGGATTGCTCGGCGGACTTCGGCAGATCATCGGCGGCAATATCGAGCGCTACGCCGAGGTCTGCGAGAAGGCACGCGAGGATGCCTTCGAGCGCATGGTGCAGCACGCGCAGCAGATTGGTGCGGACGCCGTCATCGCCATGCGCTATGACGCGACGGAGTTCCTGACCGGGGCCACGGAGGTGCTCGCCTATGGGACCGCCGTCAAGCTCGGCCCGAACCGGGAGCGCTAAAGGAACGCTCGGCGCTCGTTCGATCGCCCTCTTCCCGCATCCCGCGCCAGCGGGCGCTTTCGGGCGGCGCATCCAAAGGGCTCAGCACCGATGCCGGCCGAGCGCTGCGCCGCACAGGCCATCCCCCCGCTACAGCGCCATTCGGCCCTCTCTCAGATTCAGATGAAAGGCTGTCGCTACGCCTCGAGCTTAAAGACCCGGAGGGCATTCTCGCGCAGGAACTTCGACCAGACGGGATCGCGGAAGGGAACGTGGGGCATGTCGCCAAAGATCCGCTCGAGCGATAGTCCCATCGGGAAATAGCCTGCGTAGAGGATCTTTTCGGCGCCTCGGGTATTGGCGAAATCGATGATTGCCTTCGGGTAGTGCTTGGGTGCGAACGCGCTCGTCGAATAGTAAAGGTTCGGGTACTTGAGCATCAGCTTTACGGCAAGATCCGCCCAAGGCTCGCAGCCGTGGCGGGTGACAAAGCGAAGCTCGGGGAAATACCAGCAGACCTCGTCTATCAATTCGACCTTCTGGGGCGCCATCGGGAGGCGCGGGCCTGGGACGCCGGCGCACACGCAAATCGGGATGTCGAGGTCGATGCAGGTCGCGTAGATCGGGAAAAATTTCTTGTCGTTGATGGGGACTTGAGGACATAGCCCCGACGGGAATGCAGTCGCGGCCTTGACGCCCAGCTCCTTAACCGCCCGCCGCAGATCTCGTACCCCATCCATCCCGAGGTTCGGGTTCACCTCATAGCTCCCGAAGAAGCGGTCCGGGTACTTGGCCAGCGCGCGCCGAGCATCGGAGTCTTGCGCACCCACGCCGATCATTGCGCGTTCGATCCCATACTTGTTCATTTCATCGAGCGCGATGCCAACATAGTCGTCGGAGGGACGGGTCGTGGGGATCTGCTTAAACATATACTGCGCCGGCATCTTGAACTGATGGCGGCTTTCCTGATCCATCAAAAGCGGCTTCATGAACTCGTACCAAGCGGTATTGTCGCCCGCCGGGATCTGGAGCATGAGATCGATCACGCCAATTCCGCTCGGCATCCCCATCGGATCCTCCACCGGGCTCCATCGCCACTCGCGCGGCGACGCTACCGCGCTAGCGGTCGGAGTGCCCGAGGTCACGCCCCGGAGCCACACGATCGCGGACGAGCTGTTTGAGTTCTTTCGTTTCCGGGAAACGACCCTGCTGGGCGCGCGAGAAAAGAAGCTCCCCGTCGAGGCGTACGTCGAAAACACCCCCTTGACCTGGCACGAGAGCTACTTCGCCCAGCTCTGAGTCGAACGTTGTCAGCAGCTCCTGCGCGATCCAAGAGGCGCGCAGCAACCAGCGGCACTGCCGGCAATAGATCAGTTCCAGCCGAGGACTCGCCACCTTTCCAGGATGGCTCAAGCTGGGCGCGCATCCAATCCCCCACGTGGGGGGCGACGCGAGTCTGTCTTTCGATACCCGGCCTCCAAAGCCTGCGACGGGGGCCGCAACGACGTTTGCTTGGTCGTTCTATCCGCGTTCGAGTGTCGCGCGCAGCATCCAGGCCATCTTCTCGTGCTGCTCCAGGAGCCCGGTCAGAAAATCGTCCGTGCCGGCGTCTCCCAGCTCATCCGCCTTCTCCAGGTCCGGGCGTAGGCTTCGGATCACTGCCTCATGGGCGGCCAGCAGAGCTCCCACCATTCCTTGAGCGTCGCGGGGAAGGCCGCTCGATTCCTTGTTGCGCGCAAGCTCCAAGAACTCACCGAGGGAGCCGGCGGAGTTGCCGCCCAAAGCCCGCACGCGCTCGGCGACCTGATCGATGATCTCGTCGAGCTCTTCGTACTGGGCCTCGAAGAACTTGTGCAAATCGTGGAAGCGAGGCCCCACCACGTTCCAGTGGTAGTTCCGGGTCTGCGTGTAGAGCAGATACTCATCTGCCAGCAGCACGTTTAGGATTTTCACAACGCCCTGGCGCGCTTTGTCAGTAAGTCCGACCTGGGTCTTTGTCATCATCGGCTTTTTCCTTCCTCGCTCCTTCACGAGTCTGAGATTCGGGATTTCCCCGTGCGTCGTGAGCGGACGCGGCAGTCCGCACAAAATCCCGTCACATGCATGGACCAATCGTCCACTTTGAATCCATAGGCTGCGATGCGCGGAAGCTCGATGGCCTCGAGCGCCGCAGAGCTGAAATCCTTCACGCAGCCGCATCCGAGGCAGTGGAGATGATGGTGACGTTCTCGGCGCAGCTCGAAGCGAGCTCCCCCGCCGGGATGCGAAATGCGACTTGCGAGCCCGAGCTCGACCAAGGTCTCAAGCACACGGTACACCGTTGTTCGCGAGATGCCCGGTACTTTCCGGCTCACCGCCTCGAACAGTTCATCGGCACTCGGGTGATCGTCGCGCGGCGCCAGGGCCTCAAGGACGGCGCGCCGCTGTACCGTCACCGGGAGACCCCGTTCTCGGCATGCCCGCTCAAGTCGGCCAAGAGCGTTTTCGGCCTCGAGAGCTCCCTCATGAGTACAATGATAACTCATTGCAGTCGCATATTATTACCAATTAACGCAGCTGTCAAGCCGAACGCCGCTGTGCGGGACGCAACTCGCCTAGGATTCGTCAAGGCGGGTGGCAAGAATGCGGGCGAGGCGTGCAGGCTCGTGGCGAAGCATCAACTCCCGTCCGCCGCGCACGTGGACGAGCCCCGGCTTCGCGCCGCGCGGCTTCATGACGTGCTTGATGGGCGCCAGGTGAATCGCGGCGCGCGGGGAGCCCCGTTGTTTCGAAAAATGCAGGGCAAGCTCACATGCATCGAGCAGCGACTCCTGGGGAGCATCTGTGCGGCCCCCGGTACAGAGGATCACGTGACTCCCCGCGCCCCCTTCAACGTGGAGGAAGACGTCATGACCCCGCGCGAGGCGGGTGGTGAGGTGGTCGTTCCCCTCATCGCTGCGGCCGACCCAGATCTCGAGCCCGTCCGCGCTCAGATAACAACGCGGTCGCAATCGTGCGGGAAGGGCTTCGCGGCGCTTTGCAGCCCGCCGCTCCCCCATAGAGGGCGCAGGGGCGGACTGCGGTCGGGCGCGGCCGAGCAGCGGCCGCACCGCGGGCTGCGCCGCGAAAACCGCGATGGCGTCCGATGCGGAGGAAGCGAGCGCGACCTGCAGCGCTTCCTGAAGGGCTGCAAGGTTCGCTTCGCGTAGATCGAGCGACGTGAGCTCACCGCTGAGCTTTGCCGCACGCCGTTTCGCCTTGCGGTAGCGCGCGAAACACTGCTCAAGATTCTCGACCGGTGAAAGCGCGGGATCGAGCTCAAGCGTAACTTCCGTACCGCTCTCCGGATTGCGCACGGCCACGCTCGCCGCACCGGGCCGGGCCAGGTGAAGCGCACCCTTCAGGAGTTGCCCGCGCCGCAGGTGGTCCTCGGGATCGCCCGCGGCCTCCATCTCCGCGCGCAATCGCTCGCGCTTGCGGATCACACCTGCCGCTTCCCGAGCCAGGGCGGTTTGCAGAGCACGCGTCTCAGTCTCGCGGGCCAGTGCGCGCTCCCGCTCGGCGTAGAATTGCTCGATCTCGACCAGAAACACTTCATCGCGAACGGGCGCGAAGCGGTCCGCTCCCTCCGTCGGCGGGGGCGTCTCGGGACCTCGCCACGGGGCGCCGCGCACAAGTCCGCGCATCGTGATCTCGAGCGGACGGAGAAAGGCCTCGACACATCCTTCCCCGTTCAGAAGGTAGAGGTTGCTGCGGCCACCCAGGATCGAAAGCAGGAGCTCGCGTCGACCTTCGCGCGTGTCGAGTGCAAGAGCCAGCTGGCGGTCATTGTCCAGGATGCGCGCTCCGGCGAACCGAGAGCCGTCGAGGTGGGCGCGCAGGTACTGCGCGAACGCGAGCGGCCGCGCCGGAGCGGGCGGCGGGTCTTTGAGCTCCGACACCCGAGCAAATCCGGGAGTGCAGCAGAACAGGAGGTGGTGCCGTGCGCGAGCGGCCTGCGGAGCCGGCGCGCGGCCGTGAAAGGAGAGCACAATGCGATCGTCGCCATACTGGACAATCTTTTCGAGCCGGTGCCCGGCAAGCATCTGCTGGAGCGCATGCGCGGCACGGCGCAGCTCCTTCAGCGACAACATCTGGCCCCTCGGCTCCGGACCCGGCTAGGCGGGTCCCCGAAGATCATATCGGTCCTTCGTTTCACGCCTTTCTCGATTTTCGATCAATGCTGGCACCGCGCACAGAAGTGCGCGCTCCGTTGACCAATCACGATGCGTCGCACACGCCCTCCACAACGCCGGCATGCCTCGCCTTCGCGCGCGTAGATCCTGCGCTCATCCTGATATCCTCCGTCGTTGCCGTCCGGCGCAAGATAATCGCTGATGCTCGAGCCTCCAGTCTCGATCGAGCGCCGCAGAACCTGGTGTAGGGCCTCGACAATCCGCTCGCATTCCGCGCGAGTGACGCGGCTCGCGCGCCGCAGGGGTCGGACCCCGGCCAAAAACAGCGCCTCGTCGGCGTAGATGTTTCCTACACCCGCAATCACACTCTGGTCGAGGAGAACATTCTTGATCGCGGTGTGCCGCCGCCGAAGCAGCGGGAACAAATCGCCGCTGGTAGCGCGCAGCGCATCGACTCCCAGCTTGGCGAGGCGCGGGTTTACCTCGCCCTCCGCAACCAGAAACACCTTCCCAAACTTGCGCACGTCGCGAAAGAGGATGTCTGGAACTCCATCGGCAAAGCGCAGGCGCAGGTGAGTGTGGGAATCGGGCCGAAACACCGGCTGGGCCTCGGGGGCGAGGGACGCGCGCGCGGCGGCTGAAAGCAGACGCACACTCGTGACGCCGCCCCCAAACAGCTGACCCGTCATGCCAAGATGCAGCACGAGGCGCGCCCGATTGTCGAGTGTAACCACAAGGTACTTGCCGTGTCGATCGAGGGCCACAGCTGTGCGCCCGGGGAGCGCCCGCCGCAGCTTCGCGGGTTTCGTGAGGAAGAAGTAGCTGTCGCCCGTGGTCTCGACGCACGCAATACGTCGACCGAGGAGCAGTGGAGCGATCCGTTGGCGCGTCACTTCGACTTCGGGGAGCTCAGGCACGCTGTAGGCCTGCCACGAACGCCTTCCGACTAGGGCCGAGCCGGGGCAGGCTCGTCCCCACTCCGCAGCAGAGAAATCACGATCGACTTGTAGGTGGGCGTTCTGCTCTTTTCCGCCACGCTCCCCACTGGAACCAGCGGATTGGCCTCCGGGAAATAGGCTGCCGCGCATCCGCGCGGCAGGTCGTAGGCGACCACACGAAACCCATACACCGTCCGCTTTTCGCCGGCAAAGTGGCTGGTCAAATCGACGCGGTCGCCGTCACGAAGCCCTTGCGCGATCACATCTTCGGGATGGAGGAATACGACGCGGCGCCCGCCACGGATTCCACGGTAGCGGTCGTCTTCGCTGTAGATTGTGGTGTTGAATTGGTCGTGGCTTCGCAGCGTTGTCAGCAAGAATTGGTCAGGTTCGAGCGCGAACTGGGGAAGTTTGTGCACCGTGAAGTGCGCTCTTCGCGATGCCGTCGCGAAGATCCTGCGCTTCCCACCCGCAGGAAGCACCGGGAGGACCATCCCCCCGTGCTCGCGGACTCGGCGGTTCATCTGACCAAACCCCGAAACCACGTTCGCGATGTGCTCGCGGATCCTGTCATAGTCGCCGGCCAAGGCTTCCCACGGCACCGGGTTCTTCTCGCCGAGAACGGCCCGGGCGAGCCCAGCCACGATCGCGACCTCGCTTCGAAGATGGGATGAGGCGGGCTCGCATTGTCCCTGCGAGCGGCGAACGACGGCCATTGAATCCTCGATCGTCACAAACTGAGGGATGCCACCCGCGACATCGCGTTCGCTCCGTGCAAGACACGGGAGAATCAGAGCTTCTTGACCAGCCACGAGGTGAGAGCGATTTAGTGTGGTAGAGACGTGCGCGGTCAGGCGACAGCGGCGCAGTGCTTGCTCCGTGTAGGTGGCATCGGGAGTCGCCACCGCGAAGTTGCCGCCGAGGCCGAAGAACAGCTGCGCGCGCCCATCGTATAGCGCTCGAATCGCGGCCACGCTGTCAAAGCCGTGAGCGCTCGGGGGTGCGAAGTCAAACTCCCGGCCAAGACGCTGCAAGAACCCGGGGGCTGGCCGTTCCCAAATGCCCATGGTTCGGTCACCTTGCACGTTGCTGTGACCGCGCACCGGACATGCGCCCGCTCCCTGCAAGCCGAGGTTCCCGCGCAGAAGAAGCAGATTCACGATCTCCTGCACGTTCGCGACACCGTGACGATGCTGCGTGAGACCCATCGCCCAGCACACGATCACCCGCTCGGCCGCACAGTAGATTTCCGCCGCCTGCCGCATCTCCTGGCGTGAGATGCCACTCTGCTCCACAAGGTCTTCCCAGCGCTCCGCTTCAAGTGCATCACGGAACTCGTCGAAGCCAAGCGTCGAATCGCGCAGGAAATCCCAGTCCAGAACTCGACGCGGCGCACGGGCTTCGTTCTCGAGCACCTCCTTCATCACGCCCTTCAGCAGCGCCACGTCACCGCCGACGCGTACCTGGAGGAAGAGGTCGGCGATCGCCGTGCTCGTGAGCCCCATCAACTCCAGCGCCTGCTGCGGATGTGCGAAGCGCACGAGGGCGCGCTCGCGGAGCGGGTTCACCGCAACAATCCGGCAGCCCCGGCGCTTGGCGGCTTCGAGCGTCGTCATCATGCGCGGATGATTGGTTCCCGGATTCTGGCCGAGCAAGAAGATCGCGTCGGCGTGCGCGAAATCGGCCAGACTCACCGTACCCTTGCCAACACCGATCGTTTCGCTGAGCGCCGTTCCGCTTGATTCGTGACACATGTTCGAGCAGTCGGGCAAGTTGTTGGTACCGAACTGCCGCACGAACAGCTGATACAGGAAAGCAGCCTCGTTGCTCGTACGGCCCGAGGTGTAAAAGATTGCTTGGTGGGGAGAATCCAGTGACCCGAGGACTCCGGCGATCCGTGAGAAAGCCTGAGTCCATTCGATCGGTTGATAGTGGTCGGAACCGACGCGCTTCCAGACCGGACATGTCAGGCGGCCCTGTTCTTCGAGCCACTGGTTCGGCTGTTCGAGCAGCCTGGACACCGACCACTTGGAAAAGAATTCGGGCCCGACGCGACGGCGCGTGGCTTCGTGCGCGAGGTGCTTGGCCCCGTTTTCACAGAACTCGATCGCGCCTCCCCCTTCCGGATCGGGCCACGCACAGCCCGGGCAGTCAAATCCGCTCTCCTGATTCATCCGCAAGAGCGTTCTCGCTCCCCGGACAAGTCCTGCCTTCCTCGTCACCGCTTCGGCCGCCGAAAGCACGGAGGCAAACCCGCCCGCCGCGGCGCCCTGATCTCTCCCGTTCACGCGCCGTCCTCTGTCACACGCTCGCGGTGCCCATAGACGTTGAAGCCCGGCCCCCGCAGAAAGCCCACCAGCCCAATGCCCGCCTGCTCCGCGAGGCGAACCGCCAGGGATGTCGGGGCGGACACCGCAGCGATCAGAGGAACACGAGCCGCGAGCGCCTTCTGGACAATTTCATAGGAAATGCGGCCCGAGACCAGCAGTGCATGGCCGCTGAGCGGCAACATTCCTCGGTGGGCGGCCCAGCCCACCACCTTATCCACCGCGTTGTGCCGCCCCACGTCCTCGCGCACCACAAGCAGAGCACCTTCCGGAGCGACAAGGGCGGCGGCGTGGATGCCACCCGTGCGCTCAAAGGCCCACTGGGCCGAGCGCATCCGTTCCATGAGTTTCGCGAAGAACGATCGCGGGAATCGAGCGCAGTCGTCGAGCGGCTTTGCGACCATGAGGGCATTCTCGATGGTGGCCTTGCCACAAATCCCGCAACTTGAGCTGGCATAGAGATTGCGCCGCAAGGCCTCGAGGTCGACGCGCACCCCAGGCCGTAGGAGGGCGCGCATCACGTTGCCCTCAGCCTCGGGATGCGGCGCGATGCTGCAGTGTCGCAATGAGAGCAAATTATCTAGCGAGTCGATCACGCGCTCGGTGATCAAGAAACCCAGCACGAGCTCCTCGTCATGGCCAGGAGTGCGCATCACCACAGCGAGCGGAGCGCCAGCGAGCTGGATCTCCAGAGGCTCCTCGCAAGCTACGGCATCTCGGCCTTCGGCCATGCTGCCACGACCAAAGCGTACGACGGAGACCGGGTGAATCGCGTCTTCGACCTCGACCGAATTCGAAAGCTCCGCGCTGGGCTCGCTCACCATGGCGGCCATTATCTGCCCCTTCTCCAACGAAGTCATTGCCCGCCGCTGCTGTGAAAATCAAGATCTGCAAGAGGATGCCTGTACGAAGGCGCAGCTCGCCCGACGTGCTTCACGAGTGGGAGGAACTCTGCAACCTGCCCGGCCGAGATCAGTTCCTTCGCGAAGTGCCATCTGCCGCGCGCGATCAGACCCTCACCAACCCCAAGACGAGCGGCCGGCCATCGATCTCAAGCTCGCGAACCTCCCCAGGCTCCGCCAACCGGACGCCGACCAACACCTCGGTGGCGAGCGTCTCTCCGGCCAGCGCTTCCACACGCGGCCGAACGGCTGCGAGCAAGGTGGCGTCGCCATCCAGCCAAAGCCGGATCCGACCCGTGTACTCGAGCTCGAGCTCCTTGCGAAGCAGCTGCACGCGATTCAGCACCTCGCGGTAGAGCCCTTCCTCGACAAGCTCCGGAGTAAGGATTGTCCGAAGCACCACAACACCTGCCGGACCACTCGCCGCCGCAAATCCCGGCTTCGCCTCGAGGGCCACGGTGATCTCCCCCGGGCCGAGCGTGAATTGCCGGCCATCCGCCTCGATCGTGACGCGCTGGTGGGTCTCGAGTTCGCGCAGGAGCGCGGCACCATCGGCCGCCGCCAACGCGGCCTTGACCGCCGGCATGTGCTTTCCGACGCGCGGCCCGAGGGCCCTGAAATTGGGCTTCACGAGGTAGCGCACATACTCGTCTGCTTTCGGCACGAAATGAACGGCGTGCACGTTCAGTTCTTCGCGCACCAGCTCCAGGTGATCTGCGACAGCCGCCGTGAGCGTGGGGTCGGCCAACACAACCTCGGCCGCCTCGAGTGGCTGGCGCACACGCAGCTTCTGCGCAGTCCGCACCTGCATCCCGAGTGAAACTACCTCGCGCACGATTCGCATCGCCCGCGAGAGCGATTCATCGACTGCTGTCCGGTCCGGTTCAGGGTAGTCGCAGAGGTGGACGCTGTCGTCCTTCAGCTTCGATCCAAAACTTCGGACCATCAGATTCTGCCAGATCTCCTCAGTCTGAAATGGCAAAAACGGTGCAAGCAGTTTCGCCAGCGCGACGATCGCTTCAAAGAGCGTCCAGTGCGCGTCGAGCTTGTCTTGTTCGAGACCGGAAACCCAGAAGCGGTTGCGGCTACGACGCACGTACCAGTTCGAGAGGGCATCCACCAGATCGGTCAAGACTCCCGTGGCTTCGTAGATGCGATACGCATCCATCTGCTCGACGACGCGTGCCGTGGCGAGCGCGAGCTCGGAGAGGATCCAGCGGTCGAGAAGCGCGCGCTGCGCTGCGGGTCGGCGGCCTTGCTTGCACCCGGGCTCGGTCGGATCGAAACCATCGATATTCGCGTAGATCGTGAAGAAAGCGTAGACGTTGCGAAGCTTAAGCGGGAGCTCGCGCTGCAGCGCGCGAACGCCGCCGAGAGAATGGCGGGTGTTGTTCCCGGGCGGACTCGCGGCGAAGAAAAACCAACGGAACGCGTCCGCGCCTGGCGCAGGTGAGCTCGGATCTTCGACGAAAACCCGTGCGCTGTTCGGAAGGCGCGGCACCTCGGGCGGCAGCGTTTCCAATCCGTGTGGCGCGCAAGAGAGGTCAAGCGCTCTTCGGTCTACGTCCGAAAGAAGAACGATCCGCCGAGGAATCTTGATCGGGCGCAGCGCGAGCTCGACCGAGCGAGCTTCGTCGCCCGCACGGTAGATCCGCACCTTGGCGTGATCGCCCTGCAAGTCCAGGCCGTCATAGTCTTCGCGTGCGACCCACGCCTCGCCGGCAGGCGGTCCATTCCCCGCGGCATCGACTGCACCGACTGCGAACTCGAGACGAACGCGCTCGAGAATGACCGACGGTGCGGTGTAGTTGCCCTTGCTCTTCGATTCCTTCTTTCCCTCGCGATCGCACACATGGCCGAGCACAATGCAGGTGCGATAGGGGTGCGGCTTTTCGGCCTCGGGAAAGAGCAGCGTCGAGACCCACAGCAGTGAGTTGAACCAGCCGCGCGTCTGATCGATGGCCTCGCAGATGAAGTCGGCGGGAAAGTTCGCGCGGAACTCCTCGCGACCGCGGTGCGGCCAACCCCACTGCGCAAACGGCATGCAGCCCGAATCAAACCAGACGTCGATCACCTCGGGCACCCGGCGCCATACACCGGCCTCTCCCGGCTTCGTCCACGTGACGGCGTCGATCCACGGCTTGTGAACACGCAGATGTGGCGAGAGGGTGGGGTCCTGGGCGCGCGCAGCCTCGAAGCCATCGAAGGCGCGGGGGTTCCGCGCGAGGATCTCCGCGACCGACGCGGGTGCGTCGGTCGCACCAGTCGCGTCATTCACCCAGATGTTGAGCGGCGTTCCCCAGAAGCGTTCTCGGGAGAGGGCCCAATCGACGTTGTTGCGCAAAAAGTCTCCGAACCGGCCCTCCCGGATGTGTTCAGGTAACCATTGAATGCGTGCGTTTGTCGCGAGGGCTTCGCCCACCTTGCTCGTGGTGCGCACGTACCACGCCGGCCTCGCGTACTGGATCAGCGGGTCCTGTTCAGAACGCTCACAGAAGGGATACTCGTGCCGGATCTGCTCGACATGCCAAGCAAGACCGCGCGCCTTGAGTTCGCGAATCAGGTCACGGTCAGCGTCTTTCACCCAACGGCCGGCGAACTCAGGCGGCGCGAGCTGCGGGTCAAAACCGCCATCCGGCCTGACCGCACACAAGAGTGGGAGGTCGGGATCGCTGGTGCGTTCGCGGCGCAGCAGGTCGAAGTCCACCTCACCGAATGCGGGCGCTACGTGGACGACTCCGGTTCCCGCGTCGAGCTCAACGAAGGGCGCCTCGACGATCCGCCAGAGCTTTGGGTGGGCTCCCCCGCGCCCGAACCAGTCGAAAGGAGGAAGGTATCTTTGCCCTACCAACTCGGAACCGCGAAGCGTCCGCTCCACCGGGAGTTCGCGCCCGACCTTCTCTGCGAGCTGTCCTACCAAGGCGGCCGCAACGATCAGCCTCCCGGGACCGTCGCGCGCCACCGCATAGTCTACGTCGCCCTTGACCGCGGCGAAGCTGTTCGAAGGGAGCGTCCAAGGAGTGGTGGTCCATACCAGGAGCGCGGTTTCCGGGTCTTCAGACAGCGGAAAACGCACGTACAGCGACGGGTCCTCTACGGTCCGATAGCCCTGACCCACTTCCGCAGCCGAGAGCGCCGTACCACCTTGCGCCCACCACCACACGACCTTGTGCCCTTGGTAGAGCAGCCCACGCCTAAAGAGTTCCGACAGGGCCCACCATACGCTCTCGACGTAGCTCTCGTGGTAGGTCACGTAGGCATGCTCGAGATCAAGCCAGCAGCCGAGCTCTTGTGTGAGCTGCGTCCATTCTTTGGTGTAACGAAAGACGCTTTCTATACAGCGACGTACGAAGGGTTCGACTCCATATCGAACGATCGCTTCCTTGCCTGAGATGCGAAGCTCCTTCTCGACCTCGATCTCGACAGGAAGGCCGTGGGTATCCCATCCCGCCTTTCGCGGGACGTCGTAGCCGCGCATACTCCGATATCGTGGGAATACGTCTTTGAACACGCGCGTCAGGGCGCTGCCATTGTGCGGGAGGCCATTCGCAGTGGGGGGGCCGTCATAGAAGACGAAGCGCTTGCCTCCCCGACGCTTTTCGAGCGTGCGGGCAAACACATCGCGCTCGTTCCACAAGGCGCGAATCCGTGACTCCAAGTCCGGAAACTTCACGATCGGCGCTACGCGCTCGAACCGCGGTGCCATGGCCCAGAAGCTAACATCCTGCAAGTTTGAGCCAAGGAGCCCCTCCACCATGAACGACTACTTCGACGCCACCATGCGCTTGTATCTCGAGAAGCTGGTCGACTGGAACAGCCTGCTCGACCTCCTGCGCGAAGGAAAGGTGGACCGTGAGGCCGAGGTCGGCGCCTATCGAACGGTTCTAGAGACCGTGGGGGCCCTCGCGTCGACCTTTGAGCGTCCTGCGCGAGAGGCCTGGGATGCAGGTGCCGAGCTCACGCCCGATGGTGGAGCTCAACCGCCTGCGCACATCCGAAAGGCGTACGACGCACTCCGGGAGAACGGCCTCGTCGCTCTGCCAATTGCCGAGGAGTACGGGGGCCCGGGGATTCCCCTCATCATAAACGGCATGGTCCTGGAGATGATCTCGCGTGCCGACACCAGCCTCATGACCATCATTGGATTGCAGTCGGGTACGGCGGGGGACATTCAGAAATTCGGCAGCGAGCAGCTCAAGCGCACCTGGCTCCCGCGATTCACGTCCGGCGAGGTCCAGGGCTGCATGGATCTGACGGAGCCCCAGGCCGGGAGCGATCTCGGCCAAATCTCGACGCGTGCGACGGACCTTCCCGACGGCACGATCCGCGTGGATGGCCAAAAGATCTTCATTACGAACGGCGGCGCCGAGGTGCACCTCGTTCTTGCCCGGGACGCGGACACGTTTGAGTCGTCTCGCGGCACCACGAACGGGCTGTCCCTTGTGCTCGTCGCGCGTCATCGACCCGACGGTACACCGAACGGCGTCCGGGTGCCGAGGCTCGAGCGAAAGCTGGGCATCCACGGCTCACCGACCTGCGAGGTGGTGTTCGAAGGTGCGATCGGTCAGCGTCTGGGCGGGAAGGGCAGGGGCTTCCGCGCGATGCTGGAGCTCATGAACAACGCGCGGCTTGGCGTAGCGGCCCAGGCGCTCGGACTCGCCGAAGCGGCGTTCTACGAGGCAGCCGTCTACGCCAACCAGCGCGAGCAGTTCGGAAAGCCCGTGGCTCAGCAGCCGCTCGTGCAGAGCATGCTCGCGAAGATGGTGGTGAATATCGAGGCGGCGCGCGCGCTCCTCTACCGCGCGTTTGAACTCTACGACTTCACGCTCGCCGCGGAAGACTGGCTTGCTGCAGGTCGCGGAAGCGCGACCGAGCGCGGGCAGGTCGCCGCGCGGCTCGAACGCGAGCACATCCGCGTACGCCTGCTGACTCCCTTGTGCAAGTACTATGCGACCGAAATCTGCTCAGACGTGACCCGCGATGCCATGCAAGTTTTCGGGGGGATCGGTTACACCATGGACGTAGACGCGGCGAAGCTCCACGCCGATAGCCTGATCATGACGATCTATGAGGGAACGAGTGAAATTCAGGCCTCGTTTGCCCTGCGCGAGATGGGAAAGGGCGCACTTGGCACTGTGTTTGCCGAGGCGCGTCGTGAGCTCGAGGCGATGAAAGGCGATCCGCGGCGCAGCGCCTTGGCGGCGCAGGTCGAGCAGGAGATCCCACGGATCGAGAACGCAACAAAAGTCTTGTTCGCCGACGTCGGTTACGCATTGCTGCGCGCGAAGCTGTTGGCCGAGATGGTAATCGATGTCCTCGCCGCAATCGAGCTGCTGCGCCAGGTGGGCGCGGACGCGACGAGACTCGACCTCGCCGAGAGCTACGTGCGCCGACGGAGGCTGCAGGTCGAATTAGCGGCGCGCCGCATCGAGGAGAACCATGAGGGTCGCATGGATCGTGATGCGCGCCTTCTCGCCGCATGGGGAGTGGGGGCCGGCGCCGAGAACACTTGATCGGTCGACCGGAGCACGAACGAGGGTTGCGGCAAGGAGAGCTGCCCGATGAGCGGCGTGGCTGGCGGCAGCAGCCCGAGGTCGACCCTGGCCGCACGATCGGTCGAGACGGGAGTGCGCTATCAAAAAAAGCCACTCCCCCGGGTCCGTGGGAGGGATCGGAGGTCGACCTCGTCCCCGATCCTTCTCGACCACTCCTGCCGCCCACCGGATCGTCAGCCGAACCGCGGCGCCGCCTCCTCAAGCTCGACCTGAAGAGCGTTCGTTGCGAAGGACACGGTGTGATAGAAGCCGACGAGCACCAGCAGCTCGATCAGCTGATCGGCACGGAAGCAGCGCGTGAGCTCGAGCCAGAGCGCGTCCGAAACCGACGCGAAGTCGTGGAGTTCGTCTGCGAGTCGCACGAGCAGGCGATCGCGCGGCGACCAGAGCGCGTCGTTGGCGCCCGCGCGGAGCGAGGCGGCTACCTCCACCTCGGTGAGGCCGCAGCGTGCCGCGAAGACGGCGACGTGAACGCCCCACTCGTACTCGGACCTACAGCGTGCGCAGGTGCGTAGAATGATGATCTCGCGGTCCCGCCGCTCAATCGATCCACGATCAAGCAGGGAGCCCAACCGGAACTTTCGGAGCACGCGCGGATTGTGCGCGAGCGTTCTGAAGAGCCGGAGCGGGGGTACGCCGGGAGGCATGAAGCGCGCCAGCTCCTCCGCGAGTTCGGGATCGTAAGGCGGATCCAGCGGCGCAATGCGCGAACGCTGCATGAAGCCTCCTTTGCCGATGGTGCGGCGCGCGGTTTTTTCTTTGCTACTGTTTAAGTAGCGTACCGCTACATTTTAAGTAGCGCAAGGGGTGCGCTTCTCGGAGGAAGGCCCGATGGCCCGGATTCGACCCGGCTTGCCCGCGCGAGGATCGAAGAGCGGCCGACCGATCATGACGCTACTGGACCTGCTCGGGCGCCGCTGGGCGCTGCGCCTCGTGTGGGAGCTGCGCGAGGGCAATCAGACTTTTCGGGCGTTGCAAGAGCGGTGCAGTGGGGTCTCCCCGACCGTCCTGAACCGGCGGTTGGGCGAGCTGCGCGAGGCCGGGATCGTTGTTCGGGGGGAAGCCGCGGGATATGCACTGACGGCCGAGGGGGGCGAGCTGCTCGCCGCCCTCGCTCCGCTCCACGGGTGGGCCGAGCGCTGGGCCCGCAGGTCCTTCTGATCCGTACCGCTGGCGAGCGGCTCGCCGCTGCAATTGCACCTGTCGTGATGCTTTCGAGAGCATACGCATCGGGTCGCGCGGCGATGGCAGGCGATCGGCCCACCGGCGGTCCGGCAAGGAGTGCCCCACAGTGGCATATTGCCGGAAATGAGGGCACGCGTTCTAGGATCGAGTGCGGGCGGCGGGCTCCCGCAGTGGAACTGTGGATGCTCGAATTGCGCGCGTGCCCGCGCCGGGGACCCCTCCATACCGATGCGCACCCAGCCCTCTCTCGCGGTTTCGGCGGATGGGGTGCGTTGGTCCCTGATCAATGCAAGCCCCGACGTGCGAGATCAACTGGCTCGCTTTCCCGCGCTCCACCCGCGCCCCGGTACGCGAGACCTTCCTCTGGACACCATCGTCCTCACGAACGCCGACCTCGACCACGTGCTCGGACTGCTTGTGCTTCGTGAGTCTCTCCCTTACCGGATCCTGTCGACTGCATGGGTCCGGGACGCCTTGCTGGAGCACAACGCAGTCTTCCGAATCCTCGAGCCGGCCTGGGGCCTTCTCAAGCTCGACGAACCATTGTATCTCGATCGCGCAAGCGGTCTCGAAGCTCGGTTCTTCCCCGTCCCGGGCAAGGTGCCGACACATCTCGGAAACCTGGTATCGAACGCGCCGGAAGCTACGGTTGGGGTGCGCATCACCGACACTCGAGCACGTCGAAGAATCGTCTACGTCCCCGGCGTGCGCGCGCTGGACAGCGGCACCCTGGCCGAGCTCGAAGCCGCCACGTGCTCCTTCGTGGACGGAACCTTCTTCACGGCAACAGAACTCGCTGCCACAAGGCCGGGCGCACCGGATGCGCTGTCGATGGGCCATGCGCCGATCTCCGGGGAAGGCGGCAGCCTCGTTCGCCTCGCAGTGCTTGCGGGTCGGCGAATCTACACGCACATCAACAACACAAACCCGCTGGTCGACGGGGCCTCGCCCGAACGGCGCTGGGTCGAGGCTGCCGGTGTCGAGGTGGCGCACGACGGACTCGAGGTCGAGATCTGATGCGCGCGGACCCGATCACGCGACAAAGTCCGGCGCGCACGGCGAGTTCTTCGCGCGGGCGGAGCTCCTGCTGATGTGGAGCCCCGAAGAGTTTGAGCGACGCCTGCGGCGCGTCGGCGAAGAGCGCTACCACGACAAGCATCCCTTCAACGTGCGGATGCATGACGGAACGCTAACTCGCGAGGAACTGCAGACCTGGGTTCGCAACCGCTATTACTACCAGACCCGCATTCCAGTCAAAGACGGCCTCATCCTCTCCAAGGCGCTAGATCCGGCGTTTCGGCGAGAGTGGGTGCATCGTCTGCAGGACCACGATGGCCAAGAGCCCGGCGAAGGGGGCCTTGAACAATGGCTGGACCTCGCCTGTGCAGTGGGCCTTGAACGCGCCGAGGTCGAAGCGCTTCGGGGCGTCCTGCCCGGCGTGCGAGCTGCATGCGACGACTACGTGGGCTTCGTTCTCTCGAACGATCTTCTGGCAAGCGTTGCGGCGTCGCTCACGGAGATGTTCGCGGGCGACATCATGCGCCAGCGGATCGCAGCCTTCGAGAAGCACTATCCTTGGGTGCTGACAGATGGGCTCCGCTACTTCCAAAATCGTACCCGGCTGGCGCCACGAGACGCAGCGTTTGGTCTACGCTTTGTGCTCGAGCACGCGACCAGCGCCGACGACCAGACGCGCTGCGTCGCAGCCCTCGAGAGAAAATGCGAGATCCTCTGGCGTCTGCTCGACGCGGTTGAGGCCGCGAGCCGCCGGCCCCGCCTGTCCCGCCACGCCCAGCTCCGTAGCGAGCGTGCCACGGATCAGGTCTTGGTGGTGCTACCCGAGCGTGCCGTGCGCCTCAACGCAAGCGGCCGTGAGATCCTAGAAATGTGTGACGGCGTACGGAGCGCGGGCGAGATCGCTCGCGCGCTCGGTTCGCGGTACCCGGAGATCGAGCAAGTCGAATCGGACGTGCACCACTTCTTAGAGCAGATGGAACGGGTGGGTGTCCTCGAGGTGGCACCCTGAGCGGTCCGAGTCCTCCGCGACCGTACAACCTTGTCGCCGAGCTCACCTACCGTTGTCCGTTGCGCTGCGCGTATTGCTCCAATCCACTGGACTTCCGAGATATTCCCGAGTTGCTCGATGCTGCGGCCTGGGGACGCGTATTCCGCGAAGCCGCCGAACTCGGCTGTGTACACGTTGGACTGACGGGCGGCGAGCCCACGGTCCGGCGCGACCTCCCAGACATCGTGGCAGCCGCAGCGAAGGCCGGCCTCTATCCACACCTCGTCACCGCGGGAACGCCCCTGGACCGCGAGGGGCTGGCACGCCTGCGCGGCGCCGGGCTTCGGAGCGTGCAGCTCTCGCTGCAGGACGTGGACTCGGCGACCGCGGAGCAGATTGCAGGGGTGCGTGTTCTCGAGGCGAAGCTTGCCTTCGCCGCCTGGGCAAAGGAGCTTGACCTGCCGCTCATTCTGAACGTTGTGCTCCACCGTCACAACCTCGCGCGAGTGCCGGAGTTCATCGCGCTCGCACGAACCCTTGCAGCATCGCGCCTTGAGCTCGCGAACACGCAGTACCATGGGTGGGCACTGCGAAATCGTGCCGCCTTGCTGCCGACCCGTGCCCAGCTCGAGGAAGCCGCCAAAGTCGTCGCCGAGGCGCGCCAGGAGAGCCCTGCCCCCGAACTCGTCTTTGTTCTGCCGGACTACTGGGCGGATCGCCCAAAACCTTGTATGGGGGGTTGGGCCAGCAAGACCATCGTGGTGACGCCTTCGGGTGTCGTTCTGCCGTGCCATGCCGCCGCCGAGCTGCCGGGCCTGACTTTTTGGCATGCAGACGAGCGGGGGCTTCGTGCGTGCTGGGCAGACGCCCCAGGCATGCGCGCCTTTCGCGGGGAGGCCTGGATGCCGGAACCCTGCCGCTCGTGCCCGGAGCGCGGACGCGACTTCGGAGGCTGCCGCTGCCAGGCCTTTGCTCTGGTGGGGGATGCGGCGGCCACCGATCCCGCGTGCGCGAAGGCCCCGCGCCACGACGTGGTGCTCGCCGCACGCGCCGCCGCCGAGGGCGGAGCTGTCGCTCAGATCGTGCTTCGCGGGGCGCCGACAGGGTAGGGATCCCCGGCGCAACGCCGAGCATCTTCGGCGGCCACGGGATACGTTTCGTCCGCGTCGCACGAAGCCTGGAGGCGCTCCCTCACGTGCTGACCGAGCATCAACTTCTCGTCTTCTGGCTTGAGCTCTTCGTGCTGCTCCTCGCAGCGCGTGGGCTCGGGACGCTCTTGCGGCGGATCGGACAGCCATCGGTGATTGGCGAACTCGCGGCGGGCCTCTTGCTGGGCCCGTCCATGCTTGGCCAACTCGCACCTGCCGCCGAGGCTTGGCTCTTCCCCTCCGAGCCCGTCCAGCGTGCGCTGCTTTCAAGCGTGGGATGGCTCGGCGCTTTCCTCCTCCTGATCGTGACCGGCCTCGAAACCGATCTTGGCCTGGTGCGACGCCTCGGCACCAAAGCCGCCCGGGTCGCGGTCGGGAGTCTCGTCATCCCCGTTCTCTGCGGATTTTGCGTCGGCTTCGTGATGCCAGACGCGTTCCTTGGGCCCAATGCGCGGCGTGTGGTCTTTGCACTGTTCATGGCGACAGCGCTCGGAATCTCCGCGCTGCCAGTCATCGCGAAGGTTCTGTCCGAGCTTGATTTGATGCGCCGCAACATCGCGCAGGTGATCCTCGCCGCGGCGATGGCCGACGACGTGATCGGCTGGATCTTGCTCGGGATGGTTGCCGGTCTCGCCCAGTCTGGTGAGATCGCCGTCGGTCGGGTGATCTGGACGTTCCTCGGGTTGGCGCTCTTTCTCGCTGCTGCCTTCACGCTGGGTCAGCGGATCGTGGACGCGTTGCTTCGTGAGGCCCGGCGACGACGCGGCGGATCGAGCGCAGCGCTCACGATCACCATCCTCGTCGCGCTCTTTGCGGGTGCCCTGACACACTCGCTCGGGCTCGAGGCTGTCTTTGGGGCCTTCATCGCCGGCATCGTCCTCGGTCACTCGCGATTTCAGGAGCACGAAGTCTTCTCGACTCTTCAGACGATCACGTTTACGGTCATGGCGCCGCTTTTCTTCGCCGGTGCTGGGCTACGAGCCGATCTTGCGCTCCTGCGCGATCCCACGGTCGTGATGTGGGGATTGATTGTATTGCTGGTTGCGAGTGCGTCGAAATTTCTGGGTGCCTACATCGGATCACGATTCGCTCGCCTCCCACGGCGCGAGGGCCTTGCGCTCGGAGTGGGCCTCAACGCGCGAGGCGCCGTAGAAATCGTTGTCGCAACCGTGGGGCTTTCGCTCGGCGTACTCAATCGGAGCTCCTACACTGTCGTCGTTCTGATGGCGATGGTGACCTCCATGATGGCCCCGCCGCTGCTCCGCGCTGTACTGAAGGGGTGGACAGGTTCGAAGGAAGAGCGCGAACGCCTTGAGCGCGAACGGATCCTCGGCGACAACGTGCTCGTGCGTCCCTCCCGTCTCCTGCTCCCGAGTCACGGCGGACCGAACTCGCTCCTCGCGGCGCGTATCCTTGATCTGGCTTGGCCCGAGGGCGCCGAAGTCACGCTCTTCTCCGCTGGAAAGGACGTTCCTGCTGAGGATCTCGAGCGCGTTCGTGCGGTCTTCGCATCGCGCCCGATCTCCATCGAGCACGCCGCGGCCAAGGAGCCGCTCGAGGCGATCCTCGAACAGGCCGTCTTGGGCTATGGCGCAATCGCGGTCGGCGCCACCGACACCAAGATCGAAGGTCGGTTGATTTCGCCGGTGGTCGATGCACTGCTTGCGGCCAGCCCGCTCCCCGTGATCATGGTGAGACGGGGAGCGCGCGTGTCCCCCAACTCGCTGCCGCGCTTCCACCGTATTCTCGTGCCCGCCATCGGAACGCAACCTGGGCGCGCCGCGCAGGAAATGGCCTACAGCGTGGCGCGACGGCAGGGTGCGCGGGTGCTGATTGCGCACGTTGTCACCATGCCCACCCTCGGCCAGCAGCTCGCCATGCCGGCGTGGCCGGAGGCGGCGCGCGAAGACATTGATACCCCGGCGTCTTCTGAGCGCACCGAGGTGGCCGAGCGGGTGCTAGAAGAGGCGCGTGCGCTCGCCGAGAAGATGGGTGTACGGGCCGAGACTGCCATACGTACCGGTGTTTCAGCACCCGAAGAGATCTTGGCACTCGCGCGTGAACGCGGAGTCGACCTGATCGTGCTCGCCGCCAACCTTCGGCAACTCTCTGGGCGTCCCTTCCTTGGACACGGGGTCGAGTATCTCCTTGAAAATAGCGAAAGCACGATCGTCGTAGTCACGGCTCCACCGGGCTGGGCACGTTGACAGCGCCGATTGCGCAAAACACGCAACTCTCTGCTCCGGCTCACATCGGGTGGCGGACAGCGCTGCGTGACCCCCGCGTCATGGGCCATGACTTAGTCGCGGGACTCACAGTGGGTCTCGTGTCGATTCCGCAAGCCATGGCCTTCGCGCTGATCGCGGGCGTACCGCCGCAGGTCGCTCTGCTGACAATGATTGTTCCCGGCTTCGTCGCGGGCTTCTTCCGCGACTCGCCCCATCTCGCTTCGGGGGCCACAAACACCGCAGCGCTCCTCGTGGGTGGCGTTCTGGCGACGACACCTCTCGTCCCGGCATACGGTCAGATTGCGGTGTTGTCTGGCCTTTGCGTCATCGTCGGGCTCATCAAGTGCGCTGTGGGATTCGCTGGCCTCGGACGTTTGTCACGGTATGTCTCGCCGGCTGTCGTATTGGGCTTCACGCTCGGCGCTGCCGCACTGCTTTGCCTCGGTCAACTCCCGAACGGCCTTGGGATCCACGGCGCGGATGAAAAAGGGCTGCTCCATGCCATCGCAGCCGGCAAGATCGCGCTGCGCTCACTCGATTCGCGCGCGGTTGCGCTGACGACGGGAACCGTCGCAGTGATCGCGCTCGCCTCACGTGCCGCGCCCCGCGTCCCGGCGCCGCTCCTTGCACTGATTGCCGGCGCACTCGCGACTCACGCGATCGGCTGGGGCGGCGAGGGCGGGCTACTCACCGTGGGCTCGATTCCGAGCAGTTTCCCGCGGCCGTCTTGGCCGGCCCTCTCGCCGGCCGCCCTTGCGACGCTCTTTCCCGCCGGCCTTGCCATCGCGCTTGTCGGCATGAGCGAGGTGGT
This sequence comes from Myxococcota bacterium, assembly GCA_035489755.1. Lineage (GTDB taxonomy): Bacteria > Myxococcota_A > UBA9160 > UBA9160 > UBA9160 > UBA9160. Next base: position 132,053 of record DATGZK010000018.1, on the reverse strand, counting down.
TTCGATCGGGAAGGCGATTGCGCTGCGCACGGGACAGCCGCTTCACGCAGATCAGGAGCTCCGCGCCCAGGGCTTCGCGAATCTGGCATCGTCGCTGTTCCCTTGCCTTCCGAGTTCCGTCTCGTGGACGCGAAGCGCAGCGTCGATCGAGGCCGGCGCGCGCTCGCCGGCTTCGGTGACCTTCGCATCCCTGACTGTACTCGTGACGATGCTCTTCGCGGCTCCACTGGCGCGCTTTGTACCACTTGCTGCCGTGGCCGGTGTCGTCATCTGGATCGCGGTGCGCATGGTGAGCATCGCCGAGCTCCGTCGCGTGACCCGGTCGAACACAGCGGATCTCGTGGTGCTTCTCGTAACAGCGGCCCTTACGCTGACCGTCGACCTGCATATCGCCGTGTTTGGTGGTGTCGCGTTGTCGCTCGGCCTTGTCATTTCACGCGCCAGCCTGCTGCGCGTCTCCGAGCTGCAGCGAGGACCCGCCGGATTTTTGGTCGAACGCCCGATCGACGAGGGAACAGGCCGCGAGCCGATTGCAATCCTCCAGGCCGAGGGCGACTTGTTCTTTGGCGTGGCAGACGAGCTCGAGCAGCGTCTCGCTACGGTCGCCCACCGCGGCGCCCGGGGCATCGTGCTGCGGCTAAAGCGCACCCTCGCGATCGATGGCGCAGCGGCCGCTGCCCTAGCACGATTCGCGATCGCCCATCGCGCCCGAGGTGGCGTCCTCGCCCTCTGCGGGCTGCGTCCTGAGCTCGAGGTGAGCATCGCACGCAGCGACCTTGCTGCAGCCCTTGGGCGCCATGCTCTGTTTGAGACCAGCGATCGGCCTTTCGCTTCGCTCGCGGCCGCCCTGCGCGAGGTGCAAGACGAACTCGGCCTTCCGCCAGGTCTCGAACACGTCCGCACGGCGGAAACCGATCTCCAGGGCGACGCGGCCGACTCATCCTGGTCGGTGTGAGGACCGCAGCAAAAGGAGGCACTTCGACGGCATGCCGGTGATCTTGCAGACCACAGTCCTTCTCGCCCTCTCCAACCTCTTCATGCTGTTCGCTTGGTACGCGCATTCTCAAGAATCTTGCGGGGCGGCCCTGGTACGTCGCGGTGCTGGCGAGTTGGTCGATCGCACTCTTCGAATACTTGCTGCAGGTCCCGGCGAACAGGATCGGGCACAGCGTGTTTTCCGTGGGGCAGCTCAAGATCCTTCAGGAGGCGATTACACTGACAGTCTTCGTGCCCTTTGCGATCGTCTATATGAAGGAACTCCCAAAGAGTGACTTTTTGCGGTCGGGCCTGTGCCTCGTGGGCGCCGTCTACTTCGCCTTTCGGACCTAGGACAGCAGACAGCGTCCGAAGGGACAGGGGTCGTGATCGGATTGCCGGGCTCCGCGGCCGGGCACCGAGCCGCTCACTCTCTGGCCCTAGGTTCGGCCGCTCTTTTGGTCCGATTCCCGGGCTGCCGCGCCGAACACACCCCGGGTCATGAGTGCGCGCTCGCTCTTGGCTCGGGCCGCGTAGATCTCCGCCCGCGCTGCGTGGGCATCTCGATCCTCCGGAGCGGCAGCCACCGCCCAATCCGCGAGGTGAGAGGCCAGCGTTAGGTCATCCACCGTCGCGAGCTCTCGAGCGCGCGCCACAAGCGCCCGCACACCGCCCGCGAGCGACGCGACCTCCCGCCCGAGCTGAGCTTCCGGCGCGGGTTTGAGATGAGAGGGCGTTCCGTCATACCAGCCGCCATACAGGCGCCAAATATTCCGGACCACGAACTCCGGTTCATCGTAGACGGGCTGGAGATAGGGCCGGTCTGCGAGCTCCGTGGGTGGCTTTACCTCGTGCAAAATCGTGTCCAGGGCAAGGCCCGCGTTCATGCGCTCCAATGTTTCGCGCAGGAGATGCTCGAGCCAATCGGCCGTTTCATCGAGCGCCTGGCGCACTCGGCTCACGCCAAAAATCGGCAAGCCGTGACCCGGAACGAGAACCTCCGCCTCGCACTTGCTCATGATGCGGAGCGACTGTGCCCAGTCGGCGGCATAGCGCTGCACCTTCTGCGGATTCCCTGCGTTGGGTGTCACCCAGATGAACTGGTCGCCCGTGAAGAGCACCTTGCGCTGCGGCCAGAAAATCCAGGTGTGATCGTCCGTCTCACCCCGGGCGTGATGCAGTTCGAAAACGCTGCCGCCGGCGTCGAGCTGGAGGCTTTCGTCGTACGTCATATCGGGGTAGTCGAATTCTATAGGCCATGGCACAGGTACGCTGAACTGCCGTGTATTGATGGCGGAGTTGTAGCCGGAAGTCGCGCGATAGCGATCAAAGCGCGGACCCACGTTTCGGTGACCGATGATCCGCATGCGTTCCCAGCTTTTTTCTCGTGCTTCGGCCAAGAACGGAGGGAGACCGAAAGCATGGTCTACGTGGCCATGCGTATAGATGCTCGCGAACACTGGGCCAGGGTCACACTGACGCACGGCATGGAAGGTTTGTGAGCGTCCGATGTGGCTCCCGGTATCGACCAACACGAGCCCGGCGGCCGTGCGGGCGATGCTTACGTTGGCGAACGTATGGAGGAAGAACAGATTCGGCGCAATCTCTTCCTGCGCACCGCTTGGGTGCCAGTGCTTGTCGTAGCTCCCTTGCCAGGCACGCTCCGCCAGATCGAGAATCTCACCCATTAGATCTCCTCGTCATCTACACCGGCTGGAATCACCCAAAGGTCCCTCCCGAGTAGAGCAGCTGAAGCGCAAGCCGGTAAAATCTTCTGAAGACTGGCCCAAATAGGTTCCATGCCAACAGCAGGCCGAGAAGGCCGACTGCCGGTTGGCGCATCAGCCGTTGCCATGTCGCCGCAGCCCGATCCCCGAGGAACAGGGGCAGCGCACCGCTGCCGTCGAGCGGAGGCAGGGGCAGCAGGTTGAAAGTAAAGAGCAGGAGATTCAGCGTGAAGAACACGCTCACGAGGAGCGCCGCGCTTGCCCACAACTCCGAGCCGTGCGCCATCGCCACCTGGCCGATGCCGGGAAGGATGGGTGGTGCCAGCACGCCGACGGCAACACCCGTTCGAATCAGGACTCCGGAGATCAGGACGAGCGTCAGGTTGGCGGCTGGGCCTGCGAGGGACATCCAGGCGGCGCGGCGAGGGTAGGCCTCCGCCCAGCGCGGATCGTAGGGGGTACTCGCCCACCCGATCATCCAACCCCCGAGTACGAAAGACAGGATCGGCACGACCACAGTGCCAAAGGGCTCACGCCGGATATGGGGGCGCGGGTCGAGACTGACTTGGCCACCGAGGTAGGCGGTGGGGTCGCCTCCCCGGCGTGCGGCCCAGGCGTGTGCAGCCTCATGGCACGTCGTAGAGAAGAGGAAGACCACATACCACACGACCCCTAAGACGAGCTGCTGCGAGTCCAGATTCCCCCCCGAGTGCTTGGAGCGGTTGGGCCGCACCCTTTTGCACAAGGTCAGAACCACCATGCTACTCGAGAATCTCGCGCAGGGAGGACGGCGAGTCTGGGGAAAGAGCGCCTCCCCGCGACGGGAGCCTCGGCGCGAGGCTCTCCCGGCCGGGGATTGCTCCGGCCACTGTTCACGACCCCCTACAAAGGGCCGCCCCCGCGATCCCAAGCCCCCTTTGGCGAAGATCTCGGCAACGCGTCGCCAAAGGCGGAGCGCACGCTGCCGGAATCACCTGGGGCCGCCGGGAGAGGAGATGGAACTTCAGCCTTGGGTCTCCGTCCCAGCCTCCCCTGTCCGGCGGATGCTCAGCTTTACACGACGGGGCGTTACCGAGGTGACCTTGAGGCCGGCCGGATGAACCACGGCTTCGTCCGGGACATCGAAGCTTCTGCGGCCCGCTTCGACGAGGAAGCCATCGAGGCGCACTTCGAGGCGCTTCTCATCGAGCAGGATGAACCGTCGGCGCGGACCGGAGAGGGTGACCTCGAGTTGCGGCGGATCCACCTTCTCCAAGGTGTACCCCGCAGGGAGGTTGTCGACTGCGATCGGCAAGTCATACGACACTTCGTCAACCTGCGCGCCCGGCACGAAGGCGATCCACAAAAAGCATGCAAGGCCGAGCGCCACGAGCTTCTCGACCCACCGTTCGCGCAGCGCTCGCCAAACGAGCTCGCGTCTCCCACTCCGTGGCTCTCGGAGGCGGAGTAGAGGCGGCAACTCGACGGCCACGTCCTCCGGCTTTTCCAAGCTGCGCAGCACGCCTTCTCGCGCAATTGAGATTTGGCCGCGCTCCTCCGACACCACGAGACAAACGGCGTCAGTGCGTTCTGCGAGTCCGAGTGCGGCGCTGTGGCGTGTGCCGCGGCGGCGGAGCTGAGCAAAGTCGTTGGAAAGGGGGAGTTGCGCGCCGAAGCGCGCGACGCGATCGCCCTCGATGATCACAGCGCCGTCGTGGCCCGGCGAGTGTTTTTCAAACAACGAGAGCAGCAGCGCGTCGCTCACCCGACCGCCAAGGAGCACGCCGCCTTCCACGTATCGCTCCACCGGATCGCGCCCGCACACCACGATCAGCGCGCCCGCACGATTGCGCGCGAGCTCGATGGCGGACCGCACCAGCGCGTCCGCAGTTTGGGGGTGGGGCTCGTCCGCACGGCCCCGCCGCAAGCCGACGACCGCGATTCGCTCGAACAGCCGACGCAGCTCGCTTTGGAAGATCACGACCAGGACGATCACGAGGACCGCAAAGAAGCCTTGGAAGAGCCAGGCCGTGAGCTGCATGCCGAGCTGACGAGCGCCTAGGTATGCGGCGACCAGGACGCCCACGCCGCCCAGGGCGGGGCCCGCTCGGGCGGAGCGCAGTGCTACGATGCCGACGTAGAGCGCCACCGACACGAACACGATGTCGAGCGCGTCGATCATGCCAAAGTTGTTCAGCAGTCGCACAATGAAGCTCCGAGCGGCGCCGGGCGATTACCTAGCGCAGCCCCACCGGAGATGCTTTTCTCCACTCCGCACGCGGGTCGACAGCAGCCCGCGCTAGGCCTCGTCATTCGAGGAGGACAAGGGTCTTGCGTGGCCATTTGGCACTGGTTCTCGCAGGCGGCGAAGGTCGGCGGCTCTGGCCGCTCACAAGGGAGCGGAGCAAGCCCGCGGTGTATTTCGGGGGCCGCTACCGGCTCGTTGACTTTGTGCTCTCGAACCTGGTGAACAGCGGCATCCACCGCATCAAGGTCTTGACCCAATACCGGTCGAGCTCTCTGGTCCGACACCTCACCCGCGCGTGGCCTGTCGCTTCATCCCTCCTCGACCAGTTCATCGAGGTGGTCCCGGCGGCGATGAATCTTGGGCCCTCATGGTTCCGCGGAACGGCGGACGCGATCTGGCAGAACCTCGACTTGTTGCGGGACGTGAACCCCACCAACGTGTTGATCTTCGGTTCCGACCACGTCTACAAGATGGATATCTCACTCATGCTGCGAGAGCATCACGACCAGAAGGCCGATCTTACGGTGGCCACCATCTCCGTACCGCGCAGCGAGGCATCGGCATTCGGCTGCGTACAGGTCGATCCTTCCGGTCACGTGATCGATTTCCTCGAGAAGCCGCTCCAACCGCCGGCAATTCCTGGTCGACCCGACATGTCCCTCGTCTCCATGGGCAACTACATTTTTCGCACGTCGACGCTCCTCGAAGAGCTAAGACGCAATGCATCCCAAGAAACCACGTCCCATGATTTCGGCAGGGACATTCTCTCGTCGGCGCATTCGCGCATGAACGTCGTGGCCTATGACTTTGCGTCGCAGCTGTGCCCCGGGGAAAGCCCGCGTGCGCGGGGCTACTGGCGGGATGTGGGAACCATCGACGCCTACTATGCGGCCAGCATGGATCTGGTCTCGATCGAACCCAAACTGAATCTCTACAACGATGCGTGGCCGATCCGCGGCGTCCAGCCGCTCTCAGGGCCCGCCAAGTTTGTGTTCGCGGATGCAGAGCATCAACGCGTCGGCGAAGCACATGACTCGCTGGTGGGAGCGGGTAGCATCATCTCGGGCGGTCATGTCGAGCGAAGCATCGCCTTCCACAATGTACGCGTGAACAGCTACAGCAGCGTGCTGGAGAGTGTGCTCTTTCCGGGTGTAGATGTCGGAAGGGGAGCACGGCTTCGACGGTGTATCGTAGACAAGGGCGTGCGGATTCCACCGGGCGAGGTGATCGGAGAGGACATCGAGCGGGACCGCGCTCGATTCACTGTGAGTGAGGGGGGGATCGTCGTGGTCGGCCGTGCGGACTTCGGCCAGACCGACGAGTTCGACATTTGAGAATCCTCTCTGCTAGCGCCGAGCTTGCGCCGCTTGCGCAGTCCGGTGGCCTCGGCGACGCGGTCTCCGGGCTTGCCCATGCGCTCGCGGCGCGCGGGCACGACATCACGTGTGTGATTCCGGGCTACCGCTCCAGCCTGGCGGCGTACGCCTCGCTGCCGGGCACCACACCGCTGGTTGATGACGGCGATGTGACTGTGGCATTCCTTTCCGGCGACCTGCGCTGCCGCTGGCTCCGCGGGCTGCTCGCTCCGGGCGTGACCGTGTGTTTTCTGGATGCTCCGGCGCTCTATGACCGCCCCAGCCTGTACGGTCAGCCGGACGACGCGCTTCGCTTTATCGCCTTCTCGCGCGCGGTCGGCTATCGCTGCGACTCGGCCCCTCCCGAGATCCTGCTCGCTCATGACTGGCACTCGGCGCTTGCCATCTGTGTGCTTCGCACCGCCCTCGACCGCGGCCCGAACCGGGCGATCGGTACGGTCCAAGTCATTCACAACAACGCCTACCAGGGACTCTTCCCGCTAGAGGCCATGGCGCTGACGGGGCTCGCTTCCGAGCTCTTCCATCCCGAAGGCCTCGAGGCGTGGGGCCGGCTGTGCCTTTTGAAGGGCGGCATTCATTGGGCCGACAGGATTGTGGCAGTCTCGCCAACCTACGCGGAAGAGATTCAAACGCCGGAGTTTGGCGCGGGACTCGAGGGCGCCTACCGTGCGCGCGCGCACAGACTGTGCGGCATCGCCAATGGCATCGACATCCACCGCTTCGACCCGGGTCATGACTCTGCTCTTCCTGAACCTTTTGACGCGTTATGTCCTTCCGGAAAACGCCACTGCCGCGAGGCCATGGCCAAGGAGCTGGGCCTGCGCGAACCGGGTCCGGGCCGCCTTTGCGCGGCAATCGGGCGCTTCGCCAAGCAAAAGGGCTGGGATGTCCTCGCCGCCGCGCTCGATGGACTCGTGGCCGACGATTGCTCCGTGGCTCTGCTCGGAGACGGCGAGCCTGAAATCGCAGCGCAGGTTCGGGATGCCGCGGCGCGCCATCCGGGTCGAGTCGCAGTACGCGTCGGGTACGACGAGGCGCTCGCGCGACGCCTGTATGGCGGTGCGGATTGCGTGCTCATTCCCTCGCGCTTTGAGCCCTGTGGGCTCGTGCAGCGCATCGCGCAACGATACGGCGCCGTGCCGGTGGCACACCGCGTGGGTGGACTGGCCGACACGATCGACGATCCCGAGTTCGAGGCAGTCCACCTGCCGCGGAAACCGGCGACCTCGCCGGCACGCCGGGCCACTGGAATCCTCTTCGCCCCGCTTACCGCGGCGGGTCTGGTAGAAGCCGTGGCCCGGGTCGCGCACTTGGGGGACAGGGGCCAGCTCGAGGCCCTCCAGCGGCGTCTCTTGCGCCTCGATGTCTCCTGGGCAAGGCCGGCGGCGCGCTGGGAAAAGATCCTCGAAACGGCCGTCTACGAGGCGAAAGGACGTCTTTGACGACGCACCGCTTCCGTGTGTGGACCGGGCAGCCCGCGCCGCTCGGCGCGACCTGGGATGGAGAGGGCGTGAACTTCGCGCTCTTTTCCGAACATGCTTCTGCGGTCGAGCTGTGTCTGTTCGATCCGCCCCCACCCGGTGCGCCCCCAGAGTCTGGGCAGGAGATCGCGCGCATCACGATCCCAGAGCGCTCGCGGGACGTCTGGCACGCGTACCTGCCCGATGCGCGGCCTGGTCAGCACTATGGCTATCGGGTGCGTGGGCCGTGGGCCCCAGCCGAGGGACATCGATTCAATTCCAACAAGCTGCTCGTCGACCCCTACGCGCGAGCACTGTCCGGCGTTCTACGCTGGAGTGACGTGCTCTTTGGACACGACCCAGCCACGCATCCCCCAGGCTCCTCCCCCGATCCCCGCGATAGCGCGTCCGCCGTTCCGAAGTCCGTGGTGATTGACTCTGCCTTCTCCTGGGGAGAGGACCACCCGCCTCGCGTGCCCTGGAATCGGAGCGTCCTCTACGAGTGTCATGTGAAAGGGATGACAAAGCTCCACCCGCAGGTTCCGACCGAGCTCCGTGGAACGTACCTCGGTCTCTCCTCGGAGGCGGTCATTGACCACCTCCTCTCGCTGGGTGTCACCGCCGTGAATCTTCTGCCGGTGCATCAGTCGGCGATTGATCCGTTTCTTGCGGCGCGCAACCTCACCAATTATTGGGGCTACAACACGCTCGCTTTCTTCGCACCTGACATGCGCTTCGCAACTTCCGGCGCAGACCCCAACGGCGCCGTCTGCGAATTCAAGTCGATGACGAAAGCACTGCACCGGGCCGGCATCGAAGTCATCTTGGACGTCGTCTACAACCACACCGCCGAAGGTGGACCCCAGGGGCCCACCCTGTCCTTCCGCGGCATCGACAACGCCTCCTACTACCGGCTCAAGCCGGTGGACCGGCGCGAATACGTGGACTTTACGGGTACCGGGAATACCTGGAACGTCCTCCACCCGCGGGCGCTCCAGCTCGTCCTCGATAGCCTTCGCTACTGGGTGAGTGAAATGCACGTGGATGGCTTCCGCTTCGATCTTGCGACGGTGCTCGCTCGCGAGCCCGAGGCCGTGACGCCTCAGGGCCGCTTCCTCGAGGTGGTGAGGCAGGACCCCGTGCTCTCTCGGGTCAAGCTCGTGGCCGAGCCCTGGGATCTTGGGCCCGGCGGTTACCAACTCGGTGCCTTCCCATTTGGTTGGTCGGAATGGAACGGACGCTATCGGGACGCGGTCCGCCGATTCTGGCGCGCGGACTCTGGGCAGGTGCCCGAGCTTGCATCACGGCTCGCAGGCTCGAGCGACATCTTCGCATGGAGTGGCCGCGGGCCGCACGCCAGCATCAATTTCGTGACCTGCCACGATGGCTTCACGCTCCAGGATCTCGTGAGCTACGAGCGCAAACACAATGAGGCCAATGGCGAGGAAAACCGCGACGGGAGCAACGACAACTGGAGCTCCAACTGGGGCTATGAGGGAATCCCGGCGCCGGACGCGGTAAATCGGGCGCGCGAGCGTGCAAAGCGCAACATCATCGCGACGCTCCTTCTGTCCCAAGGTGTGCCCATGCTTTCGCACGGTGACGAGCTTTCGCGTACGCAAGATGGCAACAACAACGCCTACTGCCACGATTCTGAGCTCACTTGGCTGCGCTGGGACCTCGACCCGGCGCAACAGGCGTTTCTTGGATTCGTTCGGCAGGCACTCCTTGTGCGGCGAGACAACCCGGTCTTCCGCCGGCGCCGCTTTTTCCAAGGAGATGCCCTCCCCGGAAGTGGGGTGAAGGACGTGAGCTGGATCGGACCCGACGGGTTGGAGCTTACGCAGGCGGGTTGGGACGATGCAGACAATCACATCCTTGGCATGTTGGTGCCTGGCGACGCAGGCGACGAATCGGATCCCCGGGGTCGACCCCTTCAGACCGTCTCCGTCTGCGCTCGGACACTGCTCCTCCTCTTGAACTCGGGCGCTCGCTCCCGCCCTTTCACCCTCCCGCAAATCGGTGCGAAAGGCGAGTGGCGCGAACTCCTCAATACCGCCCAGCCGGCAAGGCGTACGCTGCGAAGCCTTGGCGTGACCCTGGCCGCTCACTCGATTATCCTTCTGTGCCACGAGCGAGCGTCCCCGTGAGGAAGTCCCCATGACCCGGCCGCGCTCCTCGCCGTCCGCGCATCCGTTAGCCCCTGACCCTTCGGACGCAGCGCGCCTGTTCGCCGGTGAGCACCCCGAACCGCATCGCGTGCTTGGCGCCCATCCTTTCGTGCACAAAGGCACACCTGGCTGCGTGGTGCGTGCCTGGCATCCCGACGCCACGGGATGCGAGTGCCTCCTCGACCCGGCGTCCGGTACCGACGTGATCACCATGGAGCCTCTCGGCGCGGGTCTTTTTGCGGGATTCATACCCCGGGTCTCACCGCCCATTTCGTATCGGCTGCGACTGCGGTTCGCCGATGCCAACACGTGGTTGCGCGAAGACCCGTATCGCTTCCTTCCCACTCTCGGCGAGCTCGACCTCCACCTGTTCAACGAGGGCACCCATCGCAAGCTGTGGGAGGCCCTGGGCGCGCATCCGCGGCGCATTGACCACGTCGATGGTGTCTCATTTGCCGTCTGGGCTCCCTCCGCTCGGCGGGTCTCCGTGGTCGGCGATTTCTGCAATTGGGACGGGCGCCTTCTTCCCATGCGCGTGCTCGGCAGCTCCGGCGTCTTCGAGCTCTTCGTGCCGGGGGTAGCCGCCGGTGCGCTCTACAAGTTTGAGATCAAGACGCGGGAAGGCGCGATTCGATTGAAGACAGACCCGATGGCCTTCTCGATGGAGCTTCCCCCGGGCTGCGCCGCGCGCGTCACCACGTCGTCCTATCACTGGAGAGACGCGGAGTGGATGACCGCTCGCGCCAAGCGCGAGCCTGCGCGCGAGCCGGTTGCGATCTACGAAGTCCACCTCGGGAGCTTCGCCCGTGTCCCGGAGGAAGGGAATCGCGCCCTCACCTACCGCGAGATCGCTCCCAAGCTGGTGGAGCACGTAAGGCGCCTTGGCTTTACCCACGTGGAGCTTCTGCCAGTGGCCGAGCACCCGTTCTCGGGCTCATGGGGATACCAAGTCACGGGCTACTACGCGCCGACATCCCGCTACGGCACGCCCGACGATTTCCGCTTTTTCGTCGATCACTGCCATCAGCATGGGATCGGCGTCATCCTGGATTGGGTGCCTGCGCACTTTCCACGGGACGATTTTGCACTGCGCCGATTCGACGGGACAGCGCTCTACGAGCACGAAGATCCCCGCCTCGGTGAACACCCCGACTGGGGAACACTCATCTTCAACTATGGCCGCCACGAGGTGCGGAACTTCCTCATCGCGAACGCGATCTTCTGGCTGCAGGAGTTTCACGTCGACGGCCTGCGCGTCGATGCAGTCGCCTCGATGCTCTACCTAGACTACAGCCGGAAAGAGGGTGAGTGGATCCCGAACCAATACGGTGGCCGCGAGAACATCGCGGCGATCGACTTTCTGCGGGGACTGAACGATGTGATCCATGCCGAGCATCCCGGCTGCCTTACCATCGCCGAGGAATCGACCGCATGGGGAGGCGTCTCAAAGCCGACCGCAGAGGGCGGTCTCGGCTTCAGTTTCAAATGGAACATGGGCTGGATGAATGACACGCTCAGCTACTTCGAGAAGGATGCGATCCACCGGAAGTGGCACCAGGACACGCTGACCTTCGCGATGCTCTATGAGTACAGCGAGCGGTTCATCATGCCGCTGTCTCACGACGAAGTGGTCCACGGCAAGGGCTCACTGCTCCAAAAGATGCCAGGCGATTTCTGGCAGAAGCTCGCCAATCTCCGGCTCCTTTTCGCCTACCAATGGACGCGACCGGGCAAGAAGCTCGTCTTCATGGGCAGCGAACTCGCACCGGACCACGAATGGTGGTACGAGGTGAGTCTCGATTGGCATCTGCTCGCTGACCCCGCCCGAGCCGGCCTTGTCCGCTTCTTCGAAGAGCTGGGCCGTCTCTACCGCGAATCGCCGTGCCTCTGGCGCTGGGATCACGACCCCGCTGGCTTCCGCTGGATCGACTGCGATGATCGAAGCAGCTCGGTTCTGACGTTCGAACGGCGGGACGGCGACGCGCACCTCGTCGCGGTCTTCAACTTCACGCCGGTGCCTCGCACAGAGTATCGGATCGGAGTACCGACCGCGGGCACCTATCTGCGCAGGCTCTCGAGCGACGACCCGGCATTCGGAGGGAGCGAGTTCTGGACCCACGAGCGGTGCAATACCGAGCCGGTGCCTTGGCACGGAAGGGAGCAGTCCATCGTGCTGCGCCTCCCCCCGCTGGGCGCTCTCATTCTCGCACCCGGCGTGGGGTAGCCGGCCCATGCGCCCGGCGCTGCGTGCGCTGGCAGACCGTGTCGGGATTTTGCCGTCTTATCTGGATCAGAACGGGCGAGACGTGCGCGAAACCACGGATGCGTCGCGGGAGGCGCTCCTCGCGGCTCTCGGCCACGACGCTTCGACCGAGAGTGCCGCGGCGCAAAGGCTGGGGGGGCTCGAGCTCGCTGAGCGAGCGCGCCTTGTGGCCCCAGTGCAGGTGTGGCGGGAGTACGAGCAAGCCCAGCCCACGTTGCGCGTGTCTTTACCACCCGAGCTTGCGCGCGGAAGGCTCCGCTGGGAGGTGGAGCTTGCACTTGAGGACGGAGGCGTTACGCGGAATGAGGGCGAGATCGCTCGCGGTGGCGAAGGCGACCCTCTCGAGCTGCCACTGCCCGGCAAGCCGCCGACAGGCTACCACGACGTCCGCCTCCGTCTGCGTGGGGAAGTGGATGAGCGACGCGCCCAGCAAACTCTCATTCTCGCGCCGCGCACTTGCCTGACGGTGGCCGAGTGCCTAGGCAAACCATCCGCCTTTGGCCTCTGGACGAATCTCTACACGGTAAGACGACGACAAGACTGGGGCTTCGGCGACCTCGGCACGTTGCGGGAGTGCCTGCGACTGTGCGCCGACGTAGGAGGGGCCTTTGTCGGCGTGAACCCGCTCCATGCGACGCTGGGCCGCGGTTCAGGGATCAGTCCCTATAGCCCCATGAGCCGGATCTTCAAGAGCCCGCTCTACCTCGAGATGGCTGCGATCCCCGAACTGTCCGAGTCCGCGGAGGCGCGCGCGATCCTCGCTGAGAGCGGATTCAGCACCGCCCTCGCTACGCTGCGCGCAGCCCCGATGCTGGACTACGCGCAGCTTCAGACGCTGCGTGAACCCGTGCTGCGCGCGCTTTACCGCACCTTCCGCGCGCGCCACGAGCCTGGCGGCACACCGCGCGGTCGGGCTTGGCTTGGCTTTCAGCGACGCTGGCGCGACACGCTGACTGATTTCGCCACGTTCACGGCACTCCGCGCCAGCCTCGAGCGAAAGGATCCGCTTCTGGGAGATTTTGCACGGTGGCCCACGGCGCTGCAGGACCCGCGTTCGTCCGAAGTAGAGCAGTTCCGCGCCGAACATGCCGACGAGATCGGATTCCATGCTTGGCTCCAATTTGAGCTCGACCGCCAGCTCAGCGAAGTCACGGCTTTCGGTCGTGCCGCGAGACTCCCCATTGGCTTGTATGAGGATCTCGCAATCGGCTCGGCACCGGACTCGGGCGATGCATGGTCCTTCCCAGGACTCTTCGTGCGGGGGGCAACCATTGGCGCTCCGCCCGATGACTATTCGAGCACAGGACAAGACTGGGGCCTGCCGCCGCTCGATCCGACCCGACTGCGCGCCGACGGCTACCGCTACTGGATCCTGGTCCTGCGCGCGGCCTTGGGCCACGCTGGGGCATTGCGCATCGACCACGTGATGGGCCTGTTCCGCCTGTTCTGGATCGCCCGCGGCCGGCCCGGTTCCGAAGGTGCGTATGTGCGCTATCCGGCGGACGATCTGCTCGGGATTCTCGCCCTCGAAAGCCGCCGACACCGCGCGCTCATCGTGGGAGAGGATCTCGGCACCGTACCCGAGGAGGTGCCCGGCGCGCTTTCGTCCTGGGGAATTCTCTCCTCACGCGTTCTCTACTTCGAGCGCGACGATTGGACAGGGTTCCATCCTGCGAAGGCCTACTCCTCACGTGCGCTGGTGACCGCGAACACTCACGACCTCCCGCCCCTGGCGGGCTACTGGAACGACCGCGATCTCGTGCTGCGCCGCGCGGTGGGTCAGATCGCGAGCAACGAGGAGCTGGCGGCCGCGCGCGCGCGGCGAGATGCCGAACGTGCAGCACTTCTGCACCGTCTGGCAGAGGAGGGTTGCATGAGCGGCGAGCCGGCTCTCGCAGGGCCAACGGAGCGCTGTGCTGCGGTAAACTCCTTTCTGTGTCGAACTCCCGCGCCACTCGTGGGCGTCTCCCTCGACGATCTGGCCGGTGAGACAGAACCTGTCAATCTCCCTGGCGTGCCGGTCGAGAAGTACCCGAGCTGGTCGCGGCGCATGCAGCGGCGGATTGACGAGATCGCGGCCTCGCCGGACACGCGGCAGGCCCTCGCCGGCCTTTCGCCGCGCGTGCTCGGTCCGGCCGAGCGCATGCCGGTCGCCGCAGGGTCCCCGGGAGAGTCCGCCTGAGCGCGCGCCGCGCATTCCGCAAGCGCCAGCCTCCGGCCGGCTCGCGCCCCGGGACCCTGGCGCTGCCGCCCGACCCGCCCCCCCGCCACATTTGCGCCATCGCCTGGACCGCGGACGAGTACGAGGAGCGCGAGATCACCGACCTCACTGAGCTCGCACGCGATACGCGCACAGACAGAGTGTCGTGGATCGCGATCCGGGGCCTCGGGGACGAAGCCGGCCTGCGACGCATCGCCGAGACCTTCGAGATCCATCCCCTCGCGCTTGCCGATGTCGTCAATGTTCCTCAGCGGCCCAAGTTCGATGCGTTCGAGACGCACGATCTTGTGATCTGCCGAGTGGCCACCATCGACCCACAGGGGGAGTGCCAGTTCGAGCAAGTCAGTCTCGTCATTGGGCTGCACTGGGTGCTGAGCTTCCAAGAAGCGGGGGAGGACCTGTTTGGCCCGGTGCGAACGCGCATTCGCTCGGGTGCGCCCATTCGAACCAAGGGGGCAGATTACCTTGCGTACGCGTTGATCGATACGCTCATCGACGGCTACTACCCCGTGGTCGAACAGCTCGGAGACGCACTCGAGGATCTCGAAAGCGAGGCTGTGAGCCAGCCGACGAAGCGCACTCTCCAGCGCATCCACGACCGGCGCCGCCTGATCCTTACGCTGATCCGCATCATGCGTCAGCAGCGTGACGCCGTTCAATCGCTGATGCGCGCAGAGGGCTCGCGCAGGTCGGCGGACGTCGGCGTGTATTACCGGGATGCCTACGACCATGCGGCACAGATCAGCGAACTCCTCGAAACCTACCGGGAGCTCGCCCTGAGTCTCATGGAGGTCTATCTCTCAAGCGTAAGCAACCGTTTGAACGAAGTCATGAAGGTATTGACAGTGATTGGCTCGATCTTCTTACCGCTCAGCTTTCTCGCCGGCGTCTACGGCATGAACTTCCACAACATGCCGGAGCTCGGATGGCCCTGGGCATATCCCGCGCTCTGGATTGTGATGCTCGGGATTGCGACGGGAATGTTTGTCTACTTCCGGCGGCGTGGCTGGATCGGCGGTTTCACAGGCAGCGGAGATGATGCTGAGGACGAGTAGCTCCAGACCCCCCGCACGCGTGTCCTCGGTCGATATTATGCGAGGCATCACCATTGCCGGGATGATTCTCGTGAATACGGCAGGCGATTTCGAGCACGTTTATGCGCCGCTCGACCACGCTGCATGGGACGGCCTCCACCTCGCCGACGTCGTCTTCCCGTTCTTTGTGTTCGTGATGGGCGTTTCGCTCGCGCTGGCGCTGAGCCGAGCCCTTGAGCTTGGCGCCACACGGTGGCAGCTCATGCCGAAGATCGCGCGCCGCACGCTCATCCTGTTTGCCCTAGGCCTATTGTGCAACTCATTCCCAAGCCTAGACCTCCCGACGATCCGGATTCCTGGGGTACTCCAGCGCATCGCTCTTGCCTATGCCTGCGCGGCGACAGTGCTGCTCGTGGTTCGCAGCAGCTTCGGACGCGCGGGGGTCGCTGCGCTGCTCGTGTTGGGATACGAGGCTCTGCTCCATTTTGTTCCTGTCCCCGGCTTTGGTCGCGGCCTGCGTACCCCCGAGGGCAATCTCGTCGGGTATCTGGACCAGCTCGTGTTGCCCGGACACCTTCTCACTCCGATCTTCGATCCCGAGGGTTTGCTCTCCACACTGCCCACGATCGCGACAGCGCTGATCGGTGTTCTTTGTGGGACGTGGCTCCGCGAGAGCCGTGAGGCGGGACGAGTGATCTCGGGCCTTCTGATCGCGGGCCTCGTTTGCGTGATCGTCGGCGTCGCGCTCGATCCGATCATCCCGGTGAACAAGAGTCTTTGGAGCGGAAGCTTCGTTCTCGTCACGGCGGGCCTTGGGATGTTGTGCCTTGCCCTGCTGCACGCGGTGGTGGACGTGCAGGGGTTTCAGCGCTGGGGGCTCCCCCTCGAGATGCTGGGATCGAATGCGATTGTGCTGTATGTGGGATCGACGCTTGTGAACACCCTCATGATCGCGTTCGTCGCGGGCGAAGGCGGCGAACTCGTGCTCAAGGAACTGGTCAATCGCTGGATTGCCGACTTCGCCGGTGAGCCTACGTTGGGCTCCCTGATCTATGCGCTGGCGTTCCTCGGAGTGTGGACGGGCGTCGCGGCTCTCATGTGGCGTCTGAAGATCTTCATCAAGATTTGATGGCGCCCGTTCGACAGCCGAGCCATCGTGACGCGGCTCCTCCTTTTCGCCCGAGGCAGGCGGGCGGCGCACTGGCAAACGGCTGGCTCCCCCTGTCGCCGCTCGCGGGACGGCGCCCGATCCGCATGCCATCTTAGGGCGCGCTCCGATCGCGTTTTCGGGGCGGTCTCACAGCGCAAAGGGGAGACGCCATGATCCGGATCGTCACTCGGCTTCTGGTCGCGCCGAAGAATCGCGGCTCCGTAATGGCGAACGCACCGAAACTGATCGCATTCTTCGAAAAGCACGGCGTGCGCAGCGAGGGCGTATTCGAGAACTTCGCGGAGAGCGAGATCATCCACCTTTGGTCTGCAGCGAGCATGCAGGCGTACGAGGACGCGACCCTGCGGATCCGCAGCGATCCTGAGTTCCGCACATTCGCGGGTCAGGCTGCGCAGGCGATCGAGCTCGAGCGCAAGGAGTTCTGGCGCGCTGTAGCGCAGGGCTGAGCCCTCCGAAGACCGCTGTGACGACGCGCGCCGCAGGACCCGAACTCGCGAGGGGTCTCGTCTTCCCCTCGGCCGAGGATTTCGGCGGCGGAAGGAGCGACCCGCCTACCAGCGCTCCCAGTGCAGCACCTCGTTCACGGCTTTGCGCTTTACCGGCCGGAAGGGTCGCGCCGGCCAACCGACGGGTAGCGTCACCGCAATCCGCACGGCTGCGGGCAGCCCGAGAAGCTCGCGGATCCTCTTCTCCGCCAGCGCGTGGTATGCGGTGAACACACTGCCGAGGCCCAGTGCCCGCGCCGCAACGATCAGGTTCTGGGCCGCTGGATAGAGGGTCGCCGGGATCCATTCGGCGGACGGAGCGTTCGGGGGGTAGACGGGTGCCCCACACACGAAGATCCACACCGGCACACTGGAGAGGTGTTGGAGAAGATGGTGCGCTCCCGCAAGCATGCGACGCCGCACGGGGTCACCGCCCTCAGGCACCTTCGGCATGACAGGCAGGACCGCACTGCGAATGGTTTCGGCGATCCGCTCGCGCTGGGGAGCCTCCCGAACCACGACGAAATCCCAGCCCTGGCAATTGCCGGGGCTCGAGGCGCAGGTGGCCGCGCGTACGACACGAAGGATCAGCTCCTCGGGGACAGGGTCGGCGCGCAGGTAGCGCATCGCTTGGCAGGTCTCGATGGCCTCGAGCGCACCCGGAAGGGTCCCGGAACTCAGGCGAAGCGCTCACCGGCCAGGGCGCCGCCGTCGATCACGAACTCCGCTCCTGTGCAATAGGCGGAGTCCGAGGAAGCGAGGTAGAGCGCGAGCTTCGCCACTTCCTCTGGCTTGCCGATGCGCTGGAGAGGCAGCGAGCGATACCACGCACTGCTGTCGATGTTCTCGAATCCTTCGCTGTCGCCCCGGCCCATGGGCGTGTCGATCCCGCCCGGGCAGATCGAGTTCACGCGGATCCCGAGTCGGCCAAGCTCGAGCGCCGCCGTCTTGGTCATCCCGCGGATTGCAAACTTGCTGGACACATACGAGACGAGGCCGATCGCGCCCTCGATCCCAGAGATCGAAGAAATGTTGATGATCGAGCCACCGCCGACCTTGGCCATGTGCGGGATCACCGCTTTCATGCCGAGCAGACACCCGACTTGATTGACGTGGATCACCCGCAGGTAGTTCTCAAGTTTAATCTCGGCGATGGGCGCTACGTGGAGGATGCCGGCGTTGTTCACCAGCACATCGATGCGACCGAAGGTCTGGAGTGCGGTCGCGACGAAATTCGCCCAGCTCTCCTCGCGCGATACGTCGTGATGGAGATAAACGGCGCAATCGCCAAGGGACTTCGCCACGGCTTTGCCGAGGTCATCCATGACATCCCCCAGCACGACCTTGGCACCCTCAGCGACGAATAGCTGCGCTTCCGCCTCGCCCTGCCCGCGGGCGGCGCCCGTGATCAGCGCGACCTTGCCCGCGAGTCGGCTCATGACTGCGCTCCCTCCTCAGAGTAGAACTGTGCGTACCAGCGCCGGAAGCGACCGAAATCGTTCTCCCCGTCAGTCAGGTTCGGGCGCGGGCGGTAGATCTTATTGCTCCAGATCGGGATATCGAGCTCGTAGTCGCGCACGTAGAAATCGAGGAATGCGTTCACGAGCTCCGGGGCGCAGCGCTTGTGCGCGTAGTAGCGGTGAATGATATGCAGACGCTCGGGCTCGATCGGCGTGAGTGCGTTCACCGCAATGCCATCGAAGGCGCCGCGGAAGCGCGTGTAGAGGAACCCGGGGCCCGAGTTGAAGGAGTCGGCGTCCGTGATGTTGTCGGCGGTGGCGGCCTGCTCCTGGGCGTCGGTGTCGACGTCAATCTTGAGGCGGTAGTAGGGCCCGTCGGGCTGCCAATCGAGTCTCTTGCACTTCCAGCCATGGAGCGTCTCGAAATGAGCAAAATCCACGCCGTTCTCCATGATCTCCTGCGGGTGGCTCGTGATCACCCACTCCTTCTTACGGCGCAGGAGGTAGTTCGGGTCACCGATTTCGCTTACCACCTCGGGCATCCAAGTTGGCTTCTCGCCCTTTGTGTGATGGTGGATAAGGATCATCCCGCTGCATTCGATCGTAGGCCAGGCTCGCACCTGCGCCTTCGGCGGAATCTTTTTGGTGTAGGGAATCTCGACGCAGCCCCCGTTCTCACCATCGAAGCGCCAGGAATGGAACGGACACCGAAGTGTGTTTCCAACCACCTTGCCGCCGCTCGCGAGATGGGCGCCAAGGTGTGCACAGTAGCCGTCGAGGATCCTCGGCCGCCCGTCCTCGCCCCGGAAGAGCACGAGCTCGCGGCCGAAGTAGTGAATGCTCCTCACCTCTCCCACGGCAAGCTCGTCCACATGGGCAACCGCAAACCAGCCGTTCGGGAACGGGGGTAGAGTGATGCGCGGCACGGCGTCTCCTCCGATGGGCTGTGCGGAGTATAATAGAACGCGTTCTATTTTGGAGGCTCGAAAATCCGGGCCTCCCAGGAGGCGCGCATGGCGGGATTGGTGGAGGGCAAGGTCGTGCTCGTGACGGGCGCTGCCTCCGGGATCGGGCGCGCCTCTGCGCTCGCCTTCGGACGCGAGGGGGCGAAGGTCGTGGTCAGCGACGTGGACGAGGCCGGCGGGAAGGCCTCGGTCGACGCGCTGACCCAGGCCGGTTTCGAAGCGCGCTTCTTGCGCAGCGACGTGACGGACGAAATGCAGGTCGAGGCGCTGGTGCGCGGCACGATCGAGGCCTTCGGCCGACTCGATTGTGCTCACAACAACGCCGGCATTACGGGCGCGGTGGGTGCCGTGCACGAGATCGATTTTGATGGGTGGCAGCGCACCCTGACCACCAATCTTGCCAGCATGTTCCTGTGCATGAAGCACGAGATCCGAGCGATGCTACAGCAGGGGGGTGGCGCGATCGTAAACACCGCTTCCGGCGCGGGGGTCGTCGCGACACCGGGCCTCTCGCCCTACTGCGCGTCGAAGCACGGGCTGCTGGGTCTTACGAAGACCGCAGCGCTCGAGAATGCACGCACGGGCATCCGCATCAACGCGATCCTCCCGGGAAGCATCGACACACCGATGCTCCAGCGCTTCATGGGCAAAGATCCACGAATCGAGAGGCTAATCCGCGCCGGGCAGCCGGGAGGGAGACTGGGCCGCCCCGAGGAGATCGCCGAGGCTGCGGTGTGGCTGTGCTCGGACCGGGCTTCCTTCGTTTCGGGCTCTTCGCTGATCGTCGACGGCGCAGCGGTAAATCGATAAAGGAGTGATGATGCTGCTCGGCGGGAAGATCGCCATTGTCTCCGGCATCGGACCTGGGTTGGGTCGCGACGCGGCGCTTGCCCTCGCGCGCGAAGGGGCCGACCTCACGATTGCGGCCCGAAATGAAGCGAGTCTCAAGAGTGTCGAGCAGGAAGTCGAGGCCCTCGGCCGTCGCGTGCTCCGCGTGCGGACGGATATCACCCAAAGGGCGGACTGCCTTCGGCTTGTGGAAGAGACGCGCAAGGCTTTCGGGAAGATCGACGTGCTCGTGAACAACGCCTTCCATCCCGGCAGCTATGTCCCGATCGAGAACGACGACGTCGAAGCCACATGGCGGACTCCTTTCGACGTCAACGTGCTCGGGACGATCAAGCTTACGCAGGCCGTGTTGCCCGTCATGAAGGCGCAGCACAGCGGATCGATCGTGATGATCAACTCGATGATTATCCGCCAGCCACTGCCCACGATGGCCGGATACGCCGCCTCGAAAGCGGCCCTCATGGCGGCGACGAAGACGCTTGCACGAGAGGTCGGGGC
This sequence comes from Myxococcota bacterium, assembly GCA_035489755.1. Lineage (GTDB taxonomy): Bacteria > Myxococcota_A > UBA9160 > UBA9160 > UBA9160 > UBA9160. Next base: position 111,171 of record DATGZK010000018.1, on the reverse strand, counting down.
CTATGGGATTCGCGTCAATTCCGTGGTCCCCGGTTACATCTGGGGGCCGTCGCTCGAAGGCTATTTTGCGATGCAGGCCAAGCAGCAGGGGGTGGACGCGAAGGTAGTGTATGACAGCGTCGCAAAGCAGATTGCCCTCGGCCACATCCCGACCTCAGAGGAGATTGCCGGAGCAGTCGTCTTCTTTGCCTCCGACCTTTCGCGAGTCGTGACGGGTCAATCCCTCGATGTGAACGGCGGCCACGAGCTGCACTGAGCTCCGCGGCGAACTGTGGATCCGCGAATTGCGATCTATGAACGGGGCCCTTCCGCTGGGCGCTGGTGGGCGTGCGAGGGGCGTCCGGGCAGGGAAGGCGGCTTTCAGCGCGCGGTCTGCTCCCCGCGGAAGTGTTTGGCGTAGCGCAGCGGTGCTCCACTCTCCCACGGCCGGTAGTGGTTTGCGAAGTCGATCCGGTCCCCAAGGGACGGATGCGTGGACCGCAGCCAGACCAGCCACGCGGCGGGGCGCGGATTGGAGAGGTTGCTGCTCTGGAGCTTCGCGAATGCGGTTGCCATCGCGTGATTGTCGCGCGTGATCTCGAGGGCAAAGCGGTCCGCTTCATGCTCGAGATGGCGCGAGAACGCGTAGCCGAATGGAGCCAGCAAGAATCCGTAGATCTGAACAAGAACGAGAACGAGGGGAAGGGACGCGACCTCCTGGAGGGCGGTCACGTGCGCATGCGCGCCAAAACGCCGTAGGAGGGGCGGTGCGGTGCGATGCACGGCGTACAAGGTCACGAGGATTCCGAGAAAGAAGACGGGAATCGAGAGGAGTACGTGATTGAGCACGTAGTGACCCATCTCGTGGGCCATCACTGCGAGCACCTCATCGGGCTCGAGCTTGGCGAGGAGCGTGTCCCAGAGCACGATGCGTTTGGTCGCGCCGAGGCCGTTCACGTAGGCGTTCACCATCTTCGTATCGACACTCTTGTCTACTTGGAAGACGCGGCCTCCTTCGATCCCCGCGCGCTGCGCCAACGTGAGAATTCGCCCTTCGAGCGATGTGTCCTTCATTGGACCAAAGTGGTTGTAAAGGGGCTGGACCCACACAGGCTCGACGACCATGAAAAAGCAGAGCAAGGGGATGGATAGGAAGGAAAGCCAGAGCCACCAGCGACGAGGGCTTTTCGAGACAAGCAGGTAGGGCACCCACAAGAGCGCAGCCGCGACGCCGCCGCTCAGCACGAAGCTCACTAGGGCGTCAGAAATCCACTTCGCCTCGGTCTGGCCCGAAAGGCCGTAGGCGTGGGGCCGCACAAACGTCGCGTACCAGTCGAATGGGAGCCCGAGCAGGAAGACCACTGTGGTGTAGAGCAGCGCATAAAGGGCCGTCACGAAGAAAAAACGTCTCGAAACGTGCTGCGCCAGCGCAGCAAGGCGGGCGGACAGGCCGCTCGCGAAGATGACCGCGGGAACGGCGATCCCCCATACCAGACCCACGATCCAGACGATGACCCCCGTTCGGTACCAGCGCAGCGCGAGTTCCGTAGGCTCGGGCACCGAAACCGGGGGCGGCGCGGCGACTCTCGTCGGGTCGGCCGCCAAGGCGACCACGCCGATCACGAGCGCCAAGGTGACGACCAAGATGACTGCGCAGGTCCGCCGCACGAACCCAAAATACCTCATTGCCGCTCCTCGCAGCGCCGCGGGCTGACGGAAGCCCTTCCACTCGAAAGCTCCGAGAAATCCGTGTGACTCGCCAGGACCCCTGAGAGACAATCCGCAACAGTGTGGACGCGCTCGGTCGTCCTCGCTCTCGCATCCTCCATCCAATTTGGGAGGGTTCCACGGGCTGGATCGCGACCGGGCGCAGGTCCTTTAAGGCAAAGCACATCGAGGACATTCCATACGTCTCGCTCAGCTACTGGGACCCGCAGCATGAGCAGGTGTATGTCGACTGCGGCGCGGAATGGGAGGAGCGAACGCAGGAAAAACAGCGAATCTGGCAACTCTTCCATTCGACTCCGCCACCTCTTGGCTACGATCTTGCCCAGTTCTTTGGAGCGCCGGACGACCCGAGTTACGGCCTTTTGAGGCTTTCGCCCTGGCGCGTCGAGCTGTGGTCGCTCCAAGATCTTACAAAGGGCCGCCCGCCGCGGGTGTGGCGGCCGCCCCCGAGTTAAGGAGGGCGCGCTGGCCGGCCGATAGCGATTGCGTGAACTCTTCGCAGACGCGGACACGAACGATCGCGGTGCAGACCACGCCGACCCTCGCCGAGCTTTCTCCCACGGAACTCGCGGAACTCGTCGCATTGGAGCGTCTCGCCCTTGGGGCTGTCCATGCGCTCAACAATGCCTTTACGACGGTCCTCGGCGAGGCTTCCTTCCTTGAGAGCAAGCGCAAGGGCGACCCTGAGCTTGAAGAGGCCTGCCAACTGATCCGGGCAGAGATCGATCGGTGCGCACGCCTTACGCGCGCACTCCTCTCTCGCCGATCCCCTCCCGCCGCCGCAACCGCCGAAGCACCGGATCTTGGAAGAATCGTGCGCGATCTCTCGGGTCTTTTGGCGGCGACACTCTCGAGCCGCCTGATGCTCCGGGTGGAAACCTCGGAGGAGCTGCTCCTCGTCAGGGGGCGCGCCTCGGCGATCGAGCTCTTGGTGATTCTGATGGTCCACCGAGCAGCCGCCTGCTCTCCGGCCCCGGCTGAGCTGCGGCTGTGCGCGATCGACGACCCAGAGGGGGGTCGGCACGGGGTAAGCGTTGAGCTGCGCTCACCCGATCTCGCGCCTGAGTCCGCGACGGGCTCTCGCCCCACGGCCCAGGGCCGCGCGGCGGCCCTTGCGGCGCTGGCACTCCACCACCTCGCGAGCGAACAAGGCGCAGAGGTCGAGTCGGTCCGCACGGGCAACACGCTGACACTGCGCCTCTTCCTTCCCGCGTTCCGGGGCGAGGCTTTGGGCACGGCCTAGCCGGGGGGCTTCGCAAGCTCCTCTTCCACAGCGCGCACTTTGTCTTCCATCGCTGCACTCCGGTCGCGCCGGTCATCCACCTTGAGCACGAGCGAGACGCGGCGGGCACCGGCTGCAAACACAGCCTCATTCATGCGCTGGACGAGTCCGAAGATCTCTCCAAGATCGCCCTCGAGCGTGGTGAACATGGGATCCAAGCGCCAACGGATGCGCGACTGCGCTCGCACGGGGCCCAGCGCAGCAGCCACAAAGCGCGCAACGCTCGGTCCCTCGCCCACGGGCGAGATGCTCACAGCAACGATCGCCATCGCTCTCCTCCTTCGATTCGGCGTACCCGCTCCGGGTCGCGGCGTCGCGCGGCGAGCTCTGCAACCGTTTCGCCGCACTGCGGATGAACCAGATCGGCCGCAAGCTCACAGAGCGGCTCGAGAACGAAGGGGCGTTCATGCAGCCGGGGATGCGGCACCACGAGATCGGGTTCCTGGAGCCGCTGATCGCCATGGAACAGGAGATCGAGGTCAAGCACCCGCGGCGTGTTGCGCTCGTCCGTGCGCACGCGACCCGCTTCGCGCTCGATCGCGAGGAGCCGCTCCAGCAGGCCGCGCGGCGGTTGGGTGGTGCGCAGCTTTAGGACCGCGTTGAGATACGGTCCCTGAGGCCCCGGGCCGACGGGTTCAGTTTCCCAAAGCGAGGACACCCCGGCGAGCTGGATTCCAGGCGTTTCGCGGAGCGCCGAGGCCGCAAAGAGAAGCGACGCTTCGCGATCGCCGAGATTCGAACCGAGGGCGACGTAGGCTTCCCACACCACCGCCTCGAGTGCCGCGGCCTCGAGCTCGAGTCCGCTCGTCTCAGGCACAAACCACAGGAACGCCGCCACGGCGGGGAGCATGAGGAACGCCAGCAGGGTAATCGCGGGAACGAGTCCTCCCAAGCGCTGCGCCAGCGCCGCAGTCGCGAAGTGGACGGCCACCCCGGAGACCGCAGCCATCACGGCGCCCCATCCGTTGATCGTGCTGCGAAGCCGCGTCGGGAAGAGCTCCGTTCCCGCTGCGCGGAGCGCCACCATACTCGCGCTCCCGGCGGCCGAGCCGACGGCAAAGAGCCCCGCGAGGGTCAGAAGTGCGAAGAGCTGCGAGCCAGGCGCGGGTGGGGGCACCCAGTAGTAGGCCACGAAGGCGACGGTCGAGAGTACGGCGCCCCAGGCGAGCGTGCGGCGGCGGCCGATTCGGTCAGACAAGCGACTGCCGGCATGAAATCCGACCAGACCGAGCGTGCCGCCACCGGCCATCATCAGGAATGCCCAATCCGGCGAGAGACCGAGGGCATGCACGACGTGGTAGAACTGCCAAGAGCCGGTCGCGATGGCCGCAGCGTTGCCAAGCAGCACAAACGCGAGGATTCCCGCCGCGCGCTCGCGGTAGCGCGACTCGAATACGTCTCGCATGCGCACGGTGGCTGTTTCGCCGCGCGCTGAGGCGTCACGCCATCGCGCGGTCTCTGGGAGGGCGCGCCGTGCGAGGGGGAGAATCCCGATCCCGAGGACCGCGGGAAGCCACGCCCAACGCCACGAGCCAAGCCGCGGGGTCGCGAGCGCAGTGAAACCGAGCGCAATACCGCTGCCGAAGGTTCCTGCGACCCCCGCCCATCCCTGTCCCGACGCCCGCTGCTCGAGCGGCATTTCCTCGGCAATCACCACCGTCGCCGCCGCGAGGGCGGCCCCCGCCAGGGCCTGAACAAGAATCTGCGTCACCACATAGAGGAAGAGCCCTTGCGGGATGGCGCTCACGAGAGAAGTTGCAGCGAGACCGACCACGCACCAGAGCAAAAGCCGCCGCCGACCAAAGCGGTCCACGAGCTGCGTGAGGACGAGCGTCCCGACGGCAGAAAGAGACATCCAACCGAAGGCCCGCGCGATCCCCGCGTCGTCGAGGCCGAAGGTGATCGTCTCAAATGGAGCGGCCGCACCGTTTACGGTTTGGACGTAGCCCACGACGCCCAGCACCAGGGCGAGGGTGAGGGCAAGATGTCGCGGCCGCGTCTCGCTCAAGTGCGAAGCAGGTCGCGGCAGAAGGCGCGGATCGCGCCGTTCAGGATTTCCGCCGCCTCCCACTGCAGAAAGTGCCCCGCATCGCGCACCAAAAACGGCCCGACCCGGTCTGGAAAGACCGCGGCGGCCATGCGATCAAAGTCGGGATAGATCACGTGGTCCGAGGGGCCGAAGAGAATCAGCGTCGGCGTCGGATTCTCGGCCAAGAGCGGCGGCTCGCTGCGCCGCTCGGACCGGAAGGCTGCTTCGTATCCCCCGAAACTCGCGCGCAACTTCCTGCCGTCCGCAAAAGGCTCCGTCATGAAATCGACGGCGGCCGGAGAGAATGCGCCGGGGTGCGCCCAGTAGCGCGAGGTGTAGAAAGTCGCGATGTAGCGCCGGCGCCGTTCGGGGCTGTCGAGCTCGGCCGCGAGCCCGTCTGCGTCGGTGCCCTGGCGCAGAAAATAGTCGAGCGATTCTGCCGGCGGCCTCGTTCGCAGGCCATGCATCTTTTCTTTGAGGTAGGGGAGCGGTGAGTTGAACAGGACGATGCGCTCGACGAAACCCGGAAAGCGGAGCGCAAGATCTTGGATGACGGGGCCACCCAGATCTCCGCCCACGGCGATGACACGCGAGTGGCCGAGATGGTCGTGCACAAGGGCATGGAGGTCGCGGCTGTGGGCGGCAATGTCGCACAAGCCGTCGGGGGCGAGTTCGGAATCCCCGAAGCCACGCAAATCCGGCGCGATCACCTCAAAGGCCGCCTTCGAGAGCGGCCCGATGTTCCGCCAAAAGATGCGCTTGGTCTCCGGCCAACCGTGGACGAGCAGGAGAGGCAAGCCACCCCTGCCCTCGTGCGCGAAGGCCAGTTCGAAGCCGCGCGGCCGCGCTCGTTGGACCGCGAAGCGGTCCCCGCGCAGGTCATCATCCTGTGTCAACCGGGGCCTCTGGCAGACAGAGCGGCGTCGAGCGCCTCTCGCGCTTCGCTCTCGACAACCTCGTCCTCGCGGGTGGCGCGCTCGAGCGTAAGCTTCTCCCGCCGAAGGAACGCTGCCGAGCGCACCGGACAGTCGGCGATCACACAGCCCACGCACTCCCTCGGGCGGCAGGGATCGAAATGCACGATCACATCCCCGGACCGCCCTGCCCCCGCCAAGAGCTGGTCTGTGACCTCTCCGTCGATGCGGTGGAGTCGCTCTGCATCGTAGTAGCGCGGCACCGTCACGTGCAGGTCGACGTGCTGAAAGGCACCGGAGCGCCACGCACGCAGACTGTGCACGTCGATCAACCAAGGCGCGCGCTTTTCATCGAGCGCCTGCGCCATGCTGCGGAGCAGCTCGTCGTCGGCCTCGTCCATGAGACCCCCGACTGCGGCCCGCAACAAGGTCCAGCCCGTTCGCAGGATGTTGAGCGCGACCGCGATCGCAACCAGCGGATCCAGCAGGGTCCAGCCTGTGAGCCGTACCGCAAGCAGACCCGCCACGATACCGAGGCTTGTGGCGACGTCGGCCAACACGTGGTGCCCATCGGCCTGGAGTGCGAGGGACTGCGTGCGCCGCCCGATCCGCAGCAGGTATACGCCAAGTCCACCGTTCAGGGCGGTGAGCCCAGTGAACAGGAACAAGCCCAGGTCGACGCGGCGAAGGCTCGGCCCGAACCAGAGCGAGCGCCCTGCCTCAATCAGGACCAGCGTTGCCGCCACGGCGATCAGCGTGCCCTCGACGCCCGCGGAGAAGAACTCGACCTTTCCGTGTCCGTAGGGATGGCTGTGGTCCGCCGGGCGCGCCGCAACGGCGAGGCTGTACAGAAGGAGCGCGGCCGCGACGACATTCACGATGGATTCGAGTGCGTCGGAAAGGACCGCGGTTGAGCCCGTCAAGAGGTAGGCAGCGAACTTGCCCACAAGAATCGCACTGCCGACCACGAGCGAGACGCGGCCCGCCCGTCTGCGTGCGCGAATCTCCTCCTTGCTCAAGGAGACCGTAGTGCCCGAGGGGCTCACCCGAGCAAGTCTACAGCGCTACGCGCCGACGCTACCATTGCCGGGTGTCAGGCTTTCGGACCCTTCCCCCGGCGCTCGTCACCACGGTCCCTGGTCCACGCTCGCGCGCTCTCGCCATGCGCCTAGCCGCCGTCGAGTCGCGCAATGTCACCTGCCAGGAGCCCCTACCCCCCATCTTCTGGGAGCGCGCCCTCGCGTCGAACGTGTGGGACGCCGACGGCAATCGATTCGTCGATCTTGGCGCCGGGTTTGGCGTCGCCGGCGTGGGACACGCGCATCCCCGCGTGGTGGAGGCGGTCGCTCGCCAGGTCGCTGCGCTTCCCCATGCGATGGGCGACGTGCATCCCGCCGTGACGAAGGTCGAGCTCCTCGAGGCGCTCGCTGCCCGCTTTCCCGGCGGCGTTCCCGCACGCAGTGTGCTTGGCTCTTCGGGCTCGGACGCCGTGGAGATCGCGCTCAAGACTGCGCTCCTGGCGACGGGACGCCCGGGGGTCGTGGCGTTCGAGGGTGCCTATCACGGCCTTACCTTCGGGGCTCTCGAAGTCACCTCGCGTGCCTTTTTTCGGCAGCCCTTCGCAGCCGCACTGACCGGCCGAGCGATCTTCGCACGGTTTGGCGACGCAGAGGACGCGATGCGCGCCGCGCGTGAGGCGAAGGCGCCGGTCGGAGCGGTCATTGTCGAGCCGATCCAGGGCCGGGGCGGGGAGCGCGTCCCCCCCGCGGGCTTCTTGAGCCACCTGCGCGCACTGTGCGACCGCGAGGGCTGGTTGCTGATCGCGGACGAGGTCTACACCGGATTCGGTCGAACAGGGAGGCTCTTCGCGTGCGACCATGAGGGTGTCGTCCCCGACCTCTTGTGTGTGGGGAAGGCCTTGGCCTCCGGCATGCCGGTCGCGGCCTGCATCGGTCGCGCCCGCCTGATGGACGCCTGGCCGCCCTCGCAGGGCGAAGCGCTGCACACCCAAACCTTCCTCGGGCATCCCCCCGGTGCGGCCGCGGCCCTCGCGACGCTCGCGGTCCTCGAAGAGGAAAAGCTGGTCGAGCGCGCCGCGGAGCTCGGCGAGTACGCTCTCGGCCGCTTGCGTGCGGCGCACAGCGCGGGTGTGCGCGACGTGCGAGGCCGTGGTCTTCTGCTGGGCATCGAGTGTGACTCGGCCGAGCGTGCGACCCGCGCGTGCGCGGGGGCGCTGCAGCGGGGTGTCATCGTGTTGTCCTCCGGTGACGACGGCCGGGTCCTGTCGATTACGCCCCCGCTCTCGATCGAGCGGGAGATCCTCGACGGAGCGCTCGCGATCCTGGTGGAGTGCCTGCGGTGAGCAACTCCGCACGCGCTGCGCTCGACGCAAAGGTCCTTGCGTGGATGCGCGAGCCGGCCAGCATCGCGTGGCCGCAAGAAGAAGAGCGCTTCGACCGGCTCGCCCGCGAGCTGTTCGCTTTTCAGTTCGAGCGCTGTGCGCCGTACGGCCGCTTCTGTGCACGTCGCGGCCGGACCCCGGCCACGGTGCAGAGCTGGCGCGACGTGCCGCCGGTGCCGAGCGGCGCATTCAAAGAGCTTGCCCTCCGCTCGTTCGCGCCCGAAGCAACCGTGCACGTGTTCCGAACCAGCGGTACTTCGGCAACGCGGCGGGGCCAGCTTTATCTCGACACGCTGGCACTCTACGAGGCGTCCGTTCTGCCAAGCTTCGTTGTGCACGTACTCCCGGAGCTGGTCCGCGGGAGCCTTTTCGGCCAATCCGCCTCACGGCCCCGGCTGCGCGTACTCGCACCGGCGCCGCTTGAAGCGCCGGATTCTTCCCTCTCACACATGTTTGGCGTGCTCCTGCGCGAGCTCGCATCCAAGGGCGCGATCGGACCGAGCGGCTTCGACGTGGCAGGGGGCGAGCTGCGGTTCGAGGGCTGGCTGAGCGCGCTCGAAGATGCGATGGCGCACGACGCACCCCTCGTCCTTTGCGGCACGGCCTTCGCATTCGTGCATGCACTCGACGAACTGGCGCGCCGGGGGGCGCGCCTTGCCCTGCCCGCCGGCTCGCGGGTGATGGAGACCGGCGGCTTCAAGGGCCGTGCCCGTGAGCTCTCCCCCGAGGCGCTCTATGCGCTGATCGAGGAGCGTCTTTCGATCGCGCCCGCGCGAGTTGTGAATCAATACGGAATGACCGAACTCGCGAGCCAGTTTCACGACTCTGTTCTTCGGTTTCCCGGTGCGCCGCGCCGCAAGCTCGCGCCGCCCTGGGCCCGCGTGCGTCTCGTGGATCCGGCGACGGGGGATGAGGCTTTGCCCGGAGAGGTCGGCGTCATCGTCATCCACGATCTCGGCAATACGGGCAGCGTGTGTGCAGTCGAGACCGCGGACCTGGGTCGCTCCATCGGTGATGGGTTCGAGGTGATTGGGCGCGAGCCCGGCGCCGAAGCCCGCGGCTGTTCACTCGCTGCGGACGAGATGCTGACCGGCCTGGGACCGGCTTGAGCACGGCAAGCGCCGAAAACGTCGCTGCTGCGCTCACGCGGGTTCGCCATGCAGGCGTAGCGCTGCGCGCTCGTTCCCGAGCACAGATTCTCGATTCCCTGGCGCAGGTGCTCGATCGCTGGCGCGATCCCACTTCGAAGGCCCGGCTTTCCCTCGACCTTGCGCTGCCGGAGGCAACCGGATTCTCGCGCGAAGTGGTGCGGGCGGGACTGGCCCACGCCCTCGAGGGCTGGACCGGCGACGCACTCCGCGCAGTGGTTCAGCGTGAGCTCGGCAAGAGCGCGGGAGTGGGCGAGGACGAGTGCACTTTTGCCGGGGGGTTTGAGACGACCTCCGTCCTCTTGGCGGGGGCCCTGCCGTCACCCACGCTGCTCGCCATCCTTGCGCCTCTTGCCGTGGGCTCGCCCGTCCTTGTCCGCACATCCTCCAGCGATCCCGTCACAGCGCGCGTCGTGGCAGCGTCGATTGCCGAGGTGGACCCGGGACTGGGAGCGTGTGTGGAAGTGGTGAGGTTTCCCGCCGGCGACCTCGCCGCGCTGGACGCCTTGCTCTCGGCGGACTGCGTCGTTGCAAGTGGTTCGGACGCGACGATCGGCGCCATCGCCGCACGCATCCGCCCAGGAAGACGCCTTGTCGCGTATGGACACCGCGCGTCGGTAGCGGTCGTCGGCCCTCTGGCCCTCACCCCGTCCGCCCTCCCCGAAACCTGCCAGCGCCTCGCCCTTGACGTCGCGCTTTGGGACCAGCTGGGCTGCCTCTCCCCGCTCGCGGTGTACACCGTCGCCGCCGATCGCTCGGCGGGTGGTGATCTCGCGGCCGCTCTGGCCTCGGCTCTGGCAGAAGCGGAGCTGCGACTCCCGCGGGGACGGATCGCGATCTCCGCCGGCGCGGCTTTCGCACGCGCCCGCGCGGAAGCGGAGGTTCGCGCTGCAGCCGGGCGCAGCGTTGCGGTCTACGGCAGTCCGCGGGATCCGTGGTGTGTGGTGAGCGAGGACTCTCCGGAGCCGCGGGAGGCACCGCTCTATCGTTTCGTGCGCATCCATCCCGTGGCGGACCTCGCAGCGCTCTCCTCAGAGCTTGGACCGCTCGCCCCCTCCCTGGCCGCGGTGGCGGTCAGCGGCTTCGGGACCGACTCGCGGAGTGCTGCCCAGCGGCTCGCGGATCTTGGCGCCTCGCGGGTTTGTGCTCCCGGTCGGATGCAGGCCCCTCCCCTCGGTTGGCACCACGACGGACAGGGGATCCTGACTCCTTTGTGTCGCTTTAGCGACCTCGAGCTGGACTAAGCCGTTCTGGCCCTGTTTTCTCGCAGATTTACCGAACTTCTACACCCACTTGGGCCCAAACTGATCCACGATGAGGCTCACGTCCCAAGGGGAACCCATGAAAATCCACCTCGTTACACCGAAGAACCCGCCGTCTTTCTGGACCTATGACCGCATTCTCCCGGCGCTCGGCAAGCGCTGCATCTTCCCCAATCTCTCCATGCCGACCGTGGCTGGCCTTACGCCCTCCGGGCACGAGGTCACGCTGTGCGATGAGAACGTCGAGGAGATCAACTTCGATGTGGAGGCGGATATTGTCGGAATCACCGGATACATCGTCCACCGCGAACGCATGTTTCAGATCATCGAAGAGTTCCAGCGGCGCGGACGCTTCGTCGTGGTGGGAGGCCCTTTCGCGTCGCTCTGCCCGGAAGAGCTGCGCGGCCGCTGCGATGTCCTCTTTGTCGACGAAGCGGAAGAGACGTGGCCGCAGTTCCTCGAGGATCTCGAGGCGGGCATCTGGAAGAGCGAGTACCGTCCCGAGGAGAAGCCCGATCTCACGACCTCTCCCACTCCGCGCTTTGACCTCTTGAAGGTCGACCGCTATCACGCGCTCACCCTCCAGTTCGCCCGGGGCTGCCCTTTCAATTGCGAGTTCTGCGACATCATCGTCGTCTATGGCCGGCGGCCCCGCTCGAAGACGCCGGCCCAGCTGATGCGGGAGATCGACGAGTGCCACCGACTTGGAGCCAAGCAGGTTTTCATCGTCGATGACAACTTCATCGGGAACAAGAAGCTGGCGAAGGAACTGCTGCGCGAGATGGCCGCCTGGGGCGTCGAGCACGGCTATCCCATCGACTTCAACACCGAGGTGAGCCTCAACGTGGCGCAGGACAAGGAGCTCCTCGAGCTGATGCGCGCTGCGCATTTCACGACGATCTTCATCGGCATCGAGAGTCCTCGAAAGGAGTCTCTGCGCGAGACCCACAAGACACAGAATGTGCGCGGCGATCTGGTAGAGAACGTACGGACGATTCACTCCTACGGAATCCAGGTGCAGGCGGGAATGATCGTCGGCTTCGACCACGACGACGCGACGATCTTCGAGGAGCAGCTGCGCTTCATTCAAGACGCACGCATCCCCGTGTCCATGACCGGGATGCTGCAGGCGATGCCCAAAACCCCCCTGCACGATCGAATGGCGAAGGAAGGGCGCCTCGTTGCCGAGAGTACCGGAGACCAGTTCGTGTTCTCGAACATCTTTCCGAAGAGCATGAGCCGTCTCGAGCTGTACCGGGGCTACCGCACGCTGATCGCACAGCTCTACGACTTCAAGAACTACCGCCGGCGCACGCTCGACTTCCTGCTCTACAAAGGCGACCAGGTCGCGAAGGGGCTCCGCGTCCAGTCCGGAGAGCTTCGCTTGCTCGGGCGCATCTTGGGTGAGACGGTGCTTCGCGCGAACCCGCGGCGAGCGTGGTTCACGCTCTCACTTCTCGCTACCACGCTTGTGCGACGTCCGTCGGTCTTCAAGGACGCGGTGTCGTTCGCCATCGTGCACAAGGCCTTCCATGAGTACATCGAGGCCTTGGCGCGCCATCTCGACTTTGCGATTGCCGAGCTCGAGCGAGGCGCAGAACCGGACGAGCTCCAGCCGGCCTAGCACCCCCCTCGAAGGCACCCGAGCTTCGTGGCAAGAGCCGCCGCGAGGGCGGATGCCCAGTTAAGATCCCCACGGGGAAGGCCAAAACCCACGGAGAGGGCCTTCCGGCCGAACTTGGACTAATGGGGTCCCATATTTACAGGACCGCCCTGGTCCCCTATCGTCGGCCACGGGATGCGCGGGAGCGACCAGTGATTCGCATGAGCAAGCTCACGGACTACGGGATCGTGCTTCTTGCAGAGCTCGGCTCGCAGCACGACGCCGCGCCGCACAACGCACGGGAGCTCTCGCTGCGCACCCACCTACCGCTCCCCGTCGTGAGCAAGCTGCTGAAGGCGCTCGCGAAAGAGGGGGTCCTACTCTCGCACCGTGGGGCAAAGGGCGGCTACAGCCTCTCGCGCCGACCGGAGCAGATCTCGGTGGCAGAGGTGATCCGCGTGCTCGAAGGCCCGATCGCCCTGACCGAGTGCGGCACGCACCCCGGTCTTTGCGCGCAGGAGCAGCTGTGCCAAGTCCGCACACCGTGGCAGCGCATCAACGAGGTGATCCGCGATGCGCTCAGCCACGTCACGCTGGCGGAGCTGATCGCCCCGACACCCGGAAGTCGCGGGGGACCGCCAGGCGATTCGTTCGTTCCGCTGGATCGCGTCGCGCGCGCTTCAAACTGACGCGAAGCAGGGATTGAGGAGACGAAATGGCAGGCTCCACACAGACACTCGAGAACCTCGCCAACCGCGAGTACGAGTGGGGCTTCGTGACCGACATCGAAGCGGATCAGGCGCCCCCTGGGTTGAACGAGGACATCATCCACCTGATCTCGCACAAGAAGGGCGAGCCGGTTTGGCTCCTCGAGTGGCGGCTTCGTGCCTATCGGCGCTGGCTCGAAATGCCCGAGCCCGAGTGGTCGATGGTCCAGCACCCGCCGATCGACTACCAGCGCATCGTGTACTACTCCGCGCCGAAGCAGCGCAAGCAGGCCGAGAGCTTGGACGAAGTCGACCCCGAGCTCTTGCGTACCTACGAGAAGCTCGGAATCTCCCTACTGGAGCAAAAGCGGCTCGCAGGCGTCGCCGTCGATGCGGTGTTCGACAGCGTTTCGGTCGCCACCACGTTCAAACACGAGCTCGAAAAGTACGGCATCGTCTTCTGTTCCTTCTCGGAGGCGGTCCAGAAGCATCCCGACCTCGTGCAGCGCTACCTCGGCTCAGTCGTGCCCTACTCCGACAACAAGCATGCCTGCCTCAACTCTGCGGTCTTTACAGACGGCTCCTTCGTCTACGTGCCCAAGGGCGTGCGGTGTCCGATGGAGCTGTCGACCTACTTCCGGATTAACGCGGAGAACACGGGTCAGTTCGAGCGTACGCTCATCATCGCTGAAGAGCGGAGCTACGTGTCGTACCTCGAAGGCTGCACAGCACCCAAGCGCGATGAGAACCAACTCCACGCGGCCGTCGTCGAACTCGTCGCTCTTGACCACGCCGAGATCAAGTATTCGACTGTCCAGAACTGGTATCCCGGTGACTCCGAGGGGCGCGGCGGAATCTACAATTTCGTGACAAAGCGCGGGAAGTGTCTCGGCAAGCGCTCGAAGATCTCATGGACCCAGGTGGAGACCGGATCCGCGATCACCTGGAAATATCCGAGCTGCATCCTCCAGGGCGATGACTCGATCGGTGAATTCTACTCCGTGGCGCTCACCGCCAACCGGCAGCAAGCGGACACAGGGACCAAGATGATCCATCTCGGAAAGCGCACGCGGAGTACGATCGTTTCGAAGGGGATCTCGGCAGGTCGCGGGGTGAACACCTACCGCGGCCTCGTGAAGATCGGTCCTCGTGCCGATGGCGCGCGCAACTACTCCCAGTGCGACTCCCTTTTGCTCGGGAACAAGTGTGCCGCGCACACCTTCCCTTATCTCGAAGTGAAGAACCCGACCGCAACCGTTGAGCATGAGGCGACGACTTCCAAGATCGGTGAGGACCAGCTCTTCTTTTGCCAGCAGCGCGGCATCTCGCCAGAGGACGCGGTTTCCATGATCGTCAATGGTTTCTGCAAGCAGGTGCTCCGGGAGCTCCCGATGGAGTTCGCGGTGGAGGCGCAAAAGCTGCTGGGGCTCTCGTTGGAGGGAAGTGTGGGATGAACGCGCCCCTGCTCGAGATCGAGGACCTCCATGCCTCGGCCGGCGGTGAGGAGATCCTGCACGGGATCGACCTCGTCGTGCGCGCGGGCGAGGTCCATGCGGTGATGGGCCCGAACGGTAGCGGCAAGAGCACGCTCGCGGGCGTGCTTGCGGGCAAGCCCTCGATCGAGGTCACGCGCGGCAAGGTCTCTTACTTCGGCCGAAACCTGCTCGACATTGCGCCGGAAGAGCGCGCGCGGGAAGGCATTTTCCTCGCGTTTCAATATCCGGTCGAGATCCCCGGCGTTTCCAACATGTACTTCCTCAAGACGGCCCTGAACGCCGGCCGTCGGCACCGGGGCCAGGAGGAGCTCGACGCAATCGATTTCCTTGCGCTTGTTCGGGAAAAGATGAAGCTCATGCAGATCGACGAGAAGATGATGAACCGGTCGATCAACGAAGGTTTCTCGGGTGGTGAGAAGAAGCGAAACGAAGTGCTGCAAATGGCCGTGCTCGAGCCGCGGCTGGCCATCCTGGACGAGACGGATTCGGGTCTGGACATCGATGCGCTGCGCATCGTCTCGAACGGCGTGAACTCGCTGCGCTCGCCCGATCGCTCCATGATTGTCATCACTCACTACCAGCGGCTGCTCGATTACATCGTGCCGGACTTCGTCCACGTGCTCGCTTCGGGCCGGATCACCAAGTCCGGTGGCAAGGAACTGGCATTGGAGCTTGAGGAGAAGGGCTACGCGTGGATCGATGGAGGTGCGGGGCGCTGAAATGGCAGCCCTGGATCCCCGACAGCACTACGGCGACGCGTTCGAGCGCTTCGAGCGCACGCTCGGCGCGACGGCTCCCGGCTGGCTGAAAGCGCTACGCAAGGACGCTTTCGCGCGTTTCGCCGAGCTCGGATTCCCCAGCACAAAGCAGGAGGAGTGGCGCTACACCAGCGTCACACCGATCGCGGAGCGCGCATTCGAGCTCGCTTCCGATGGCGCTGCCGAGCTCTCCCGGGACGATGTCGAACACAGTTCCTTCCCAGTCTATGCCTGCAGCCTGTTCGTTTTCGTGAACGGCTGCTTTGCGCCGCGCTTTTCGGCGCCGCGTGCGCTTTCGGGGAGTCCCTATGTCGAGAGCGTCGCCAACGTGCTCGAACACGCGCCCGAGCGACTGGAGCCGCAGCTGGCGAAGCTCGCTCCCTACGACGCCGCGTCGTTTGTAGCGCTCAATACCGCCTTTCTGCACGACGGCGCACTTGTGCAGGTGCCCGAAGGCGTCACGGTCGAGGCCCCAATCCATGTGGTGTACCTCTCGCGTCCCGACCACAAGGAGAGGGTCTCGTATCCGCGCACGCTGGTCTTGATCGGACGGGGCAGCCACGCCACGGTGATCGAAGACTACGTCTCCCTTGACGCCGGTCCCGGCTTCACAAACGCGGTGTCGGAGGTGCGGCTCGAAGCCAACGCACAGCTCGATCTCGTGCGACTTCAGCGCGACAGTCGCCACAACTTTCATATCTCGGACGTCCACGTGGAGCAGGCCCGCGATAGCCGATTTACGGCGCACGACTTCTCCCTCGGTGGCGCTCTGGTGCGCAAGGACGTATCGGCGCATCTCGCAGGCGAGGGCGCAGAATGTACGCTCGACGGTCTCTACATCGCGAGCAGCCGCGAACTCGTGGACAACCACACCCTGATCGACCATGCCCGCCCCCATGGCACAAGCCGGCAGCTCTACAAGGGCATCTTGAGCGGAGCGGCACGGGGTGTCTTTCACGGCCGGATCGTGGTGCGTGAGGGTGCCCAGAAGACCGACGCGCGTCAGACCAACAAGAACCTGCTGCTTTCCCGAGACGCCGAGGTCGACAGTAAGCCGCAGCTTGAGATCGCAGCGGACGATGTGAAATGCAGCCATGGCTCGACCATTGGGCAGCTCGACGAGGCTTCACTGTTCTATCTGCAGACCCGCGGCATCGACGCGGCCTCCGCCCGACGCTTTCTGATGCGCGCTTTTTCGTCCGAGGTGACGTCCCGCATCCAGCAAGAGCCGCTGCGGGACGAGATCGAGGAGCTCCTGCTCGAGCGCCTCGCGCGCGAGGAGGCAGGGGTGCTGTGAGGGGCAACCTTGATGTGAAGCGCCTGCGCGAGGACTTTCCGATCCTGCATCAGACATTGCGGAGCGGCCATTCCCTCGTCTATCTCGACAACGCCGCCACCACGCAAAAGCCGCGCGCCGTGATCGACGCGCTCGTGCACTACTACGAGCGCGACAACGCAAACATTCACCGCGGGGTGTACGAGCTCTCGCAGCGCTCGACGGCTGCCTTCGAGCACGCGCGCACAAAGGTTCAGGGCTTCCTCGGCGCAGCCCACCCGAGCGAGATCGTGTTCACCCGTGGAACGACGGAGGCCATCAATCTCGTAGCCCAGGGCTGGGGCCGGGCAAACGTCGGTTCGGGAGACGAGGTGCTGATTTCTGCCATGGAACACCATTCGAACATCGTTCCCTGGCAGATGCTGTGCGAGGAGAAGGGCGCGCGCCTGCGCGTTTTGCCGATCGACGACCGCGGCGAGCTCATGCTGGATGAGCTCCCACGCCTACTCGGCCCACGCACAAAGCTCTTGGCCCTCGCCCACGTCTCGAATGCGCTCGGCACCGTGAACCCCGTGCGGGAAATCACCGAGCTGGCGCACGAGCGAGGTGTGCCCGTGCTGGTCGATGGCGCACAAGCCGTCGCCCACACCCGGGTGGACGTTCGCGATCTCGGCTGCGACTTCTATTGCTTCTCCGGTCATAAGCTGTATGGGCCGACGGGGATTGGCGCGCTCTATGGGCGAAGCGAGCTGCTCGAAGCGATGGCGCCGTGGCAAGGCGGTGGCGACATGATTGCCTCCGTGACCTTTGAGAAAACCACCTACAACGTGCTGCCGTACAAGTTCGAGGCCGGGACGCCCCACATCGAAGGCGCCATCGGGCTCGGGGTTGCGATCGAGTACGTGCAGTCGGTGGGGATCGACTCGATTGCGGCCTACGAGACGGAGCTCCTCGCCTACGGCACCCGGGCACTGGAGGGCGTGCGTCGCGTGCGCCTGATTGGGACGGCGCGTCAGAAGGCGAGCGTGCTCTCGTTCGTCATGGAGGGCGTGCACCCCCACGACGTGGGAACGATCCTCGACCAAGAAGGCATCGCCATCCGCACCGGCCATCACTGCGCGCAGCCGGTGATGGATCGCTTCGGCGTTCCCGCGACGGCACGTGCTTCCCTCGCGTTCTACAACACGCGGGATGAGATCGACGCGCTTGTGGCAGGGCTTGGCAAGGTGGCGGAGGTTTTCGCCTAAATGTCGGACGTCCGCGAGCTCTACCAATCCGTGATCCTGGACCACAACAAGCGGCCCCGGAATTTCCGCAAGGTGGAGGGCGCCAATCGGCGCGCGGAAGGCTACAACCCGCTCTGCGGCGACAAGGTGACCGTCCAGCTGCGGGTGGAAGACGGCGTGGTGCGCGACGTGGGGTTTGAAGGTTCGGGGTGCGCGATCTCGACGGCGTCGGCGTCCATGATGACAGAGAGCGTGAAGGGCCGGTCGCTCGCAGACGCCGAACAGCTCTTCCAGCGATTTCACGACCTCCTGGTTGTTGGTGAGTCCCGGGCAGAGCCCTCGGCCGACGAGCAGAAGGCCCTCGGCAAGCTCACTGTATTCTCGGGGGTTCGCGAGTATCCCGCGCGCGTGAAGTGCGCGACACTCGTCTGGCATGCCCTTCACTCTGCTCTTGAGGGACGGGCCGATCCCGTCTCGACGGAGTAGGGTCGCCGCCACGAGAGGACACCCGATGGAGACCGCGCCCGCCGTCACCCACGAATCGCTCCGGGATCGAGTGATCGAAGTGCTGCGCTCGTGTTACGATCCGGAGATTCCCGTCAACATCTATGAGCTCGGCCTCATCTACGAGGTGAACGTGAGCCCGACGAACGCGGTGCAGATCCGCATGACACTCACCTCTCCCATGTGTCCCGTCGCGGGCAGCCTGCCGCCCGAGGTGGAAGAGAAAGTGGCCGCGCTCGCTGGTGTCGCCGAGGCGAAAGTGGAGGTCGTCTGGGATCCACCTTGGAACCCGAGCATGATGACCGAGGCGGCGCGTCTCGAGCTGAATCTCACCTGACGTCCGAGTCGGCTTGCTCCCTGTAGGCTTTGCGGCCTTCCTCGCCTTTGGCGTCGTTCTCGTCCTTGTGGGCGCCAATCAGGCCGATCTGGCGACGGCGCTCGGCATGGACCTCTCCCGCTCCGGGCTTCTCGGCGCCGCCGTCGCGCTCGGTGCGGGAACAGGGGTCACCGCTGCCGGACCGCTGGTCGATCGCTTCCCACGGCGGCCTCTGTTTGTGGCCGCGCTCCTCGTCGCGGCCCTCGCCCTGCTCACACTGGGCCACAACGTGAGCTTCTGGCAAGCCTTCGCCCACCTCGTCCTGCTCGGCATGGGAGCGGGCTTCTACGATACGCTGCTCAATGCGGTGGTCATTCGCGAAAGCGGCGCCCACGCCGCAAAGCCGCTCGCCCTCTTGCATGCGGGCGCTACCGCAGGCGCGGTCGCGGGCCCTCCCCTCATCGGATGGCTTGCGCGTGTAGGGGACTGGACGTGGAGCTTCCACGCGACCGGCGCGATCTTCGTGCTGCTCGCTGCCTGGGCAAGCTGGGTTCGCCTGCCAGCACCACCCAAGCGTGCAGCCGCCCACGCGGGCGATCGCATCTTTACGCTTCCCCTCCTCGCGCTGGCCGTGGTGGGGTTCGCCTACGTCGGCGTCGAGACCGCGGTGACACTCTTCGCCGTCCCATGGGCGCACACACTCCTGGTGCTCCCTCCAGCGCGTGGACAGATGGCGATCAGCACTTTCTGGCTCGGCCTGTTGGGCGGCCGCCTCGCCATGCTCGGTCTCGGCCGAAGCCTCGGGACTCGCTTCCTTGCGGCCGCTGGAATCGGCGGTGCGCTGATCCTCGCCGCTGCTCTCTGGGCGCGAATCCCGCAGCTCGAACTCGTGACCCTGGCCTCCGGTCTCGCCCTCGGCGCCGTCTATCCCGTCATGATCGCGCTCGCCGGCGCCGAGTTCCCGTTCGCCAGCGGCACCGCTGCGGGTCTGGTCGCCGGCGCTGGCGCCCTGGGCGGGTTCGCGATCCCCTGGATGACGGGCGCGCTTGGGGACGCCGTGGGTCTTGGCGCGGGACTCGCGACCTCGAGCCTCTGGTGCCTCGCGATTACCGCCGCCGCATTCGCCCTGGCGCGCATGCGTCGCGCCCCGGCACCGGAACGCTAGCCGGCGCGCAGGGGAAAGATGGTCGCCACGACCCAGGCGAGCCACGTGCTCTCTGCAACCGCGATCACCAGCCAATTGCCCGATGCGGCATAGACACCCGTTGCAAAGACCTCGCACAGTCCGGAAAGGATCGCGAGCATCGGAACCATCAGCATCACCACCGGGGGAACCACCCCCGTCCGAACGCCCACCACGACCGCTGCGACGACGAGGACGCGCCCGCTCACACCGAGAAGCGTCGCTCTCATGAGGCCGCCACGCCGAAGAGCTGCTTCAAAGGCGAGGAAGAAAGGCAGCAAGAGTACAGTGGCGCCAGCCGCAACGAGAAAACGCGCCGCGGTGGGTGCCGTCCGGTGCCCCACAACGCCAAGCGGCGTCAGCAGGAGGTACACGCCCGCGAAGCCGAGCGCACCGGGCAAAAGCGCAAGACGCAGCTCCCGCACAGGAATAGGGAAGCCGCGGAGAGCACCTGCGCAAAGCAAGAGACCTCCGGCGACCGCGAAGAGTGACACCACGACATCACCGACCTCGAGGGAAAGGAAGGCGGCCGGCACACCAACGGCGAGGACCGCCATTGCCACCAGCAACCCGGCGGCGAGCATCGCAAGCCCTGCGGCGCCTCCGCGGGCGGGTCGATCCTCGAGCCCGTGCGCGAGGCGACCGCACACGAAGCCGACCCCGGCGAGAAGGACGAGAGCTCCCGCCATCGCAACGGCGAGTGGCAGAAGGCGCCGATCCGCGAGGTCGGACGGCGGACCGGAGCCGCGATCCACGCGAAACACGGCATCGAGCCAGCGAAGGATCCGCGACGCAGCGGAAGTGGAGAACACGATCGTCAAATGATTGACGCCTGGCACCTCTTCAAGCCGCACCGCCGTGCCGCGTGCCAAGTCGCCGTAGGTCTTGCCGTCCTCCGCCGGGTCGACACCTGCGAGATGACCCGCAAGTGCCGCGGTGCGCCCTCGCAGCACGGGGGGATCCGCGGAGGCGGACAGGAAAAGGACGTTTGGCGGGCGGTACGGGCCCACGAGGGTCTGCACTCCCGAGATGGCGACGACGCCATCGATGCCCGAATCGCGCGTCGCGAAGTCGAGCGCCGCAGCGGCACCCATCGAATGCCCCATCAGCACGATGCGAGAGCCATCCACATAGGGAGAGCCACGCAGATACTCGACGGCCGCGGAGAGATCCTGAAACAGCCAGTCCGGACGCGCGCGACCGTCGGGAACCGGGTTGCGGTTGGCCCCGTGGCCCCGCACGTCGATCGCCAGCACCGCGTAACCACTCTGGGCGAGCCGGCGCGCAAGGCTGCTCACGACGATGCGGTCGCCCGCAAAGCCATGAACCAGCACGACCGCTGGTGGACGCTCGCCGCGCGGAGGCGGAGCGGGCAGCATCGGAGTACCGGGGACGGGCTCGGCGGGCAGGTACAGCGTTGCCGGGATGCCGCCCGCGATTTCGAGATCGGCATGGGCCGGACCGTTTCGGTCCCGCCGCGCGAGCACGACCGTTGCACCGACGCACACGAGAAAGGCAGCCCCAAAGACCAGCTGGACGACGCGCCTCACGGCTGCTCCCTTACGAGAAGGACGAATCCGGGTGCTATGGTCGCACGCCACGGGCCGCGAGCCCAAGGCGGCGCTCTCTGTCCGGCGTCGCAACGCCAGGAAAAGGCCGGGACGACGTGAAGCGGATCCTGATCACGGGAGCAAATGGCCACCTGGGTCAGCGGCTGCTGCGACGCGTAGCCGAGCAGAGTCCCCCTGGAGCTGCGGCGGCGGCTTGCGCGGCGGTGCGCTCGGAGCAGGCCGCTTCCGCCGTGCGCGCGCTCGGAGCGCCTTTCGATTGCGCGGTCGTCGACTATCGCGACGTCGACGGGTTGGCGCGGGCCGCCGAGAGCTGCCACGCCATCGTGCATCTCGTCGGCATCCTGAAAGAGAGTTCGCGCACGCGCTATGCCGAGGCACACGAGTCCACGGCCCACGCGATCGTGGCCGCAGCGGAGAAGGCCGGCGTCCGGCGCATCGTGTACCTCTCGATCCTTGGCGCAAACGCGGGCTCCGGAAACGCCTGTCTGGCCTCCAAGGGCCGCGCCGAGGCGATTCTCCTCGGACGCGCGGTTCCCACGACGGTGATCCGCCTCCCGATGGTGCTCGGTGCCGGCGAACCCGCGGCCCTCGCGCTGCGAGCCAAGGCCATGGGTCGCATCGTGCCGCTCGTACGCGGCGGCGCGAGTCGGGAGCAGCCGATCGACGCCGAAGACGTGACAACGGCCATCCTCGCCGCCGCGCACGACGACGAGCGGGGAGGGAGCCTCGATCTCGCAGGACCGGAATCCGTTACGCACCGCGAGCTCGTCCTGCGCGCGGCCTCGCTGCTGCACCGACGGCCTCGCATCGTGCCGCTGCCCCTTTTGCTCGCCCGCGCCTTCGCCTTTCTCGCAGAGCGCACGCTCACGAATCCGCCGATCACCCGACCCATGCTCGAGGTGCTTGAACACGATGACGAGATTGACCCGGCTCCCGCCTGCCGGGTGCTCGGGCTTGCGCTGACTCCGCTCGACGAGACGCTCCGCCACTGCATCCTCGCGCCGGTGCGCTCGTGAGCGAAGGCGGCGCCCGCAACGGCCCGCACACCGAGTCGGCGGGCGCGGTCCCTCTCGAGCGGCGCCGCGGAGCCGCATGGCAGCGGCTCCTGCCGTGGGGGATCACCGCGGTCTGCTTCTTCTGGCTCTACCACAACGTGAGCACCGCGGCGGCTCGGCAACACCACGAGCTCGTCCCCTATCTCCTCGGCATCTTCGAGCGGGTCGACTGGGGCGCTTTCCTCATGATCGTCATCCCCTACTCGCTTTTCTACTTCGCGATCGACTCGCTCGTGCTCTATCGGGTGGTCAACTGGTTCAACGCACGCGTCAGCTACTTGGATATCCTCCCGGTGCGCGCCAGCACATACATCCTCTCCATTGTGAACGAGCAAGTCGGCAAGGGTGCCATGGCGGTGTACCTCCACCGCCGCGAGGGTGTTCCAGGCTGGCAGGTCGGTTCAAGCATGCTGTTCATCATGTTCTGCGAGTTCTACTATCTGCTCGCATGGGCGACCTTCGGCGTGGCGCTCCGCTGGGACTCGCTTCCGCCGGTCTTCCACGTGATCCCGCTGGTCGCCCTTGTCGCCGCGCTCTGGCTCGTCTTCCATCTCCTCTACTTCAATGGGTCGATCCTTCCGGGTTCGAAGCTGCGAGAGCGGCCCCTTCTCCATGCCTTCCGCCGGGCGAAGCCTTGGCAATACGCCACGATCGTCTTGCTGCGCTCACCGGCGCTACTGGCGGGAGTCGTCGCGTATACGCTGGTGATGAGACTCTTCGGGGTCACGCTCAGCTTCGGCCAGGTGCTGGGCTACCTCCCGGTTGTGTTTTTCGGTGCTGCCGTCCCGGGTCCCTTGCGTGCGGTAGCAATCACGCTCTGGACCGTGCTCGTCCCCGCGCATGCCGGAGAGATGGCGGCTTTCGGCCTCGTGATGCACAACTTCTTCATCTTCTTTAACGCGGCGATCGGGCTCCTTTTCTTGCGGCGGGCGCAGCGCGAGATCTTCGGAGCGGCGCCGTAGCGCGGGCGCGGGCGCGCGATGTCGGACGACTCCTCCCGCGCCCGCGACTCGCACGACCTCGTTCGTGCGCTCTTCCTCCGGGCTCTCGGACTCGTTCTCGCCTGCGCCTTCGCATCGATCTGGGTCCAAGTGGACGGCCTCATCGGCTCGCGTGGCATCAGTCCCGCACGGGAGCTGCTCGCATTCGCGGTCTCACGGCTCGGTCCCGAGGCGTACTGGCGCCTTCCGACAATCCTTTGGATCGACCCTTCAGATGCGTCGCTTCATCTCTTGTGTGCGCTCGGCGTTGCGCTCGGCATCGTCCTCGCGATCACCGCGCGTCGCCCCGCTTTCCTCCTCGCGCTGCTGTGGGCCCTTTACCTCTCTCTCGCGAGCGTCGGCGACGTATTTCTGGGCTACCAATGGGATACGCTGCTGCTTGAGACGTGCTTTTTCTCGGTGGGCTTCGCGGCGTCGGTGCGTCCACCCCGGCGCGTCGCGCTCCTTCTCCTTCGCTGGCTTCTGTTTCGACTCCTCTTCCTTTCGGGCATGGTGAAGCTCCTCTCCGGCGACGAGTCGTGGCGGGACCTCAGCGCACTCACCTACCACTTTTGGACACAACCGCTCCCCACCTGGACCAGCGCGTACGTGAACGACCTCCCGGTCTTCGTGCAGCGGTTCGCCTGTGCTGTCACCCTTGCGATCGAGCTCGTGGCACCGTTCGGAATCTTCGGGCCGCGCGGGGTACGCCTCGTTTCCTGCGCCGCAATCGTTCTGCTCCAGCTCTCGATCGCCCTCACCGGCAACTATGGCTTCTTCAACCTGCTGACGCTGGCCCTGTGTATCCCACTCCTTGACGACCGAGCGCTGCGCGCTCTCGTGCCCGCGGGCCTGCGAGGGTGGCTTGCGGCGCCCGCTTCCTCCCCGCGCATCGTCCCGCAGCCCCGGCTTGCCCGGCTTGCGACGACGCTGCTTGCAGCGGTTCTCTTCGCCCTCACGAGCTGCGAGGCCCTCGAGCGTCTGGGCGCCGGCTTGCTCGTCCCGGGCCCGGCGGAGGATCTCCTCGATTCCCTGGCACCGCTTCGCACGTTCAACAGCTATGGACTTTTCGCCGTCATGACCAAAGAACGCCCCGAGATCGTGATCGAAGGCAGCGCCGACGGCCTTTCGTGGCGGCCCTATGAGTTCCGCTGGAAACCCGGGGCGGTGGATCGCAGGCCGCGCTTCACCACGCCGCACATGCCACGCCTGGATTGGCAGATGTGGTTCGCGGCACTTGGAAGCTGCGAGCACGAACCCTGGCTGCACGCGTTCTTCCGCCGCTTGCTCGAAGGCGACCCCACCGTGAGCGAGCTGCTTGCGGTAAACCCGTTTCCCGACACTCCGCCCCGCTACCTGCGAAGTACCCTCTGGCAGTATCATTTCTCTACCGCAGCGGATCGACACCAGGGCGTGTGGTGGACACGCGAGAAGGGCGGTCCGTACTGTCCGACGGTGACCCTCGAGGAGGGGCGCCTCCGCGTTGCGAGTGAACCCCCCTCCTAGGACCCTCGCAAAAAAAGGACCCGCCGATGATCGCCGAGCCACATCCCGCGCTCCCTGCTCGCCCGGGTCCGCTGCAAGCGAGCCCGACAAGGGCGCGCCAGCGCGTTGTGGCCTTCGCTCTTTCGATGATGGCGATTGCCTATCTCGACCGCGTGTGCATCTCGACCGCTGCGCCATCGATCCAGCGGGATCTCGTGCTCTCCGATGCGCAGATGGGGTATGTCTTCAGCGCCTTTACGCTCGGCTATGCCCTGTTCGAGGTACCGAGCGGCTGGTTGGCGGACCGGTTCGGGGCGCGCTGGATGCTGACGCGGATTGTCGTCTGGTGGTCCGTGATGACCGCAGCCACCGCGCTGGCGACCGGCTTTGCGTCTCTGCTCACGCTACGACTTCTTTTTGGGATGGGCGAGGCGGGGGCACTCCCGAGCACAAGCCGCGCCTTCGCACGCTGGCTCCCACCGCGCGAGCGCGGCCACTGCTTCGGTCTCACCATCATGGCGGGCGCCCTGGGTGGTGCGCTCGCACAGCCGCTTGTCGTTCTCTTGATCGGGTGGCTCTCGTGGCGCTCGAGTTTCCCGATTTTCGGGGTCGTAGGACTCGGGTGGGCCTTCGCATGGTTCTCTTGGTTTCGCGATGACCCCCATACCCACGCGGAAGTGAATGCTGCGGAGCTCCGGCTGATCGGCACCGACCCACCCGTGCCGCATCCCGCCGTGCCTTGGCGGGCGATCTTGCAGCATCGCGGACTGCTCGCCCTCTGCCTCATGTACCTCGGTGCAATCTACGGCTGGTATTTCTATCTGACCTGGCTCCCGACCTACCTTCTCCGGGCGCGCGGCTTCGAGCTGCGCTCCGTCGGCTGGCGAGCCGCGCTCCCGCTCCTCGCGATCGCATTCGGCGTCTACTCCGGAGGCTGGCTCTCAGACCTCCTGTGTCGGCGCTTTGGGCCCACCGCGGGCCGCAGACTGCCCGGGCTTGTGGGACTCCCCGCGGCGGCGCTCTGTGTGCTCGGGGCGGTAGGAACCCCCGCGCCGCAAACCGCAGCGTCCCTGCTCGCGGCGGCGGCAGGCCTGGCTGCGCTTGGAGTCGCGCCGGCCTGGGCCGTGTGTCTCGAGATCGGCGGGCTCCATGCCGGCGTGGTGAGCGGTGCCATGAACACCTTCGGCAATCTGGGCGGCGTACTCTCGCCGCTCGTCGTGGGCTGGTGCCTCGAGGCGCGCGGATCGTGGAATGCGCCGCTCGTCTCGGTGGCCTGCCTGTACGTCTTGTCCGCCGCGTGCTGGCTCGCGATCGACCCACGCGAGCGTCTGGCCGAGAGCGGGTCGCGCTAGCCGGTGCTAGAGCGTGGCGCGTCGGCGCACCGCCAGCAGGGCGTGCGCACGGTTGACCATCGATGCGAGCGTCGTCGCCACCAGAATCCAGCCGAGCGCCGCTACCAGACCGTGGCCTGGCCAGCGGAGACCGAGAAGATCCCGCGTAATCGGTGTCCCGAGCAGCGCGAAGTAGCCGATGCCATTCCAACGACCCAAGAGGCTTGTCCGCAGCGGACGGCCCCGAAGGGCGCGCGAGTCGCCCGCGTACTGCGCGAACGCCAGTGCGATGAGGATGGGGAGCAGGAAACTCAGCGCACCCTTCGCAGCGAAAGCGAGAAGACCAAGCGAGACGAAGGTCGCATCGGTCGCATGATCCAGAAGACCGCCGAGGCTCGAAGCCTCCCCGCGGCTGCGCGCAATCCTCCCGTCGGCGAAGTCGCTCGCCACCGCGCCCCAGAAGAGGGCACCGGCGGCGAGCGTCGCGCCGCGGCAAACCGCAAGGGCGAGCAGCGGAGCTGCCGCGAGGCGCAGCAGGGTGAAGAAATTCGCGAGCGTGAGCCAGCGCGGCCCGCGCTCCGCCAAGCGCTCGCTCATCATGCCATCGTAAGGCCGCCAGAGACCGAAAGAGTCTGACCGGTGATGTAGGCGGACTCATCCCCGGCCAGGAATGCCACCGCATTCGCAATCTCTTCGGGTCGGGCGAGCCGGCGCAACGGGATCTGACGCACGACCGCGTCGAGGATGCGTTTGCCCTCCTCGCTCGAACCCATGAGCCCGTGGAGAAGCTGGGTATCCGTGGGACCGGGGCAGACCGCGTTGACCGTAATGCCATCGCGCGCATGCTCGCGTGCCAGGGTTTTCGCGAGCGCAATGAGGCCCGCCTTGCACGCCGCGTAGACGGCTTCGCCGCTCGATCCGACGCGCGCCGCATCGCTGCTCACGAGGATCACCCGGCCGCTGCCGCGACGGACAAGCAGGGGCAGCGAAGCGTGGCACAGGTGCAGCGGGCCCCGAAGATTCACATCCAGCACCGGCTCCCAGGTCGAAGGATCGCTGGATGCGAAGGGTCCCACGATGTCGATGCCGGCGTTGGAGACGACAACGTCGAGGCCGCCAAAGGCCTGCTCGATGCTGCGAACGGCCCCGCGAACGCTTTCGGGGATCGCCATATCGCAGCGCACGAAGACACCCTGCACCGCCTCGGCGACGGCATGGCCTTCCTCTTCAAGCAGGTCGAGAACGGCGACCCGCGCCCCGTCGGCCGCGAGGCGCCGGGCTGTGGCGGCGCCAATGCCACGGGCGCCGCCGGTGACGAGCGCGATGCGTCCGGCGAGCTTTGCCAAGGCTTCAGAGTTCCTGGAAACGCAGCGCGCCGCCGCTACTCTCGCGCCCGGCCGACTGCCGCTGGAGATCGCGTGCAATGCGAACACGGGGACGAGGAGCGGCGCTTGGGCTCGCGCTTGCGGCAGGCGGAACGCTCGCCGCTCTTTTCGCCGCCAGCTGCGGGGAAGGCAAAAAGGACGACACGACCGGTGTCGAGCGCGGACGTCGGGTGTATCTCGCGAACTGTACAGCCTGCCACAACACCGATCCTGCGCTCCCCGGCGCGATCGGACCCGCCGTCGCGGGTTCCCAGCGGGAGCTGATCGAGGCTCGCGTGCTGCGAGCGGAATATCCGCCCGGCTACACGCCGAAGCGACCCTCCCATGCGATGGTGGCGCTGCCGCACCTGGCCGGGAGCATCGACGATTTGGCCGCCTACCTGGCGTCGGTTTCGCCCCGCTAAGCAAGAACCGAAGCGACGACGTAGAACAGCACGGTCAGACCCAGCCCTGCGTGAATCGTGCCGCGCACGGTTCCGAGGAACTTCTGGCGCGCCTGCCCGCTCCCGACGAGCGCGTTCCACTCCACCGCCGCCACGATGGCCAGAAAGACGATCCAGTACAGCACTCCGCCACCGCTGCTCGCCAGTGCGGGCAAATGGCTCGCCGATCCCATGAAAAAGAGCATGGGAATCGAAAGCAGGGTGTTGGTGCGTGAAGCCAAACCGGAGCGTGCACCACGGGGAGCGGCTTGCGGGTTCGCCTGTCCGCCGCTCGCCACGGCCTCCGCCGACGCGATCACGATCTGCTGGGCGGGCCAGATCACGAACCAGACGTTGAACCACATGAGCGAACCCATGAGGCCGCCCGTCAAGATGCGTGTCATGTAGGGATCGGAGAGCGGGATGCCCTGGTGCCCCCATTTTGTGAGCACGATGAGCCAGCCCGTGAGAAACGTGACCATGGCGCCCCAGCGGAACCACCACAGTGCGTTGGGGACGAGTCCCCGCACCATACCGCTCCGAACGGCGGGGTCGGCGCTGCCAAAGAAGGGCGTCTGCACAAAGTTGAAGTAGTAGAGAATCCCAATCCAGGTAATCCCCGCCATAAAGTGAAGCCAGCGGAGCAGAAAGAGGAAGCCGTCCATGCTGAAAATTGCCATGAGTCCCTCCAAGAGCGGTCCAGCGCCATTCTATCTCCAACGCTCGGGCTTGCGACACGATTTGGCGGGGGATTAGCGGCGTTCTTCGAGGATGGCTTCCAGCACAATCTCGGCTGCGCGGTGAAGGTCGAGGGCATCCTTTCGACCATCGCGGCGGCGCAGGAGTTCGACCTGCTTATGCTCGAGCCCCTTGGGCCCCACGGTGACGCGATAGGGGATGCCCACGAGCTCGGCGTCCTTGAACTTGACCCCCGGGCGCTCGTCGCGGTCGTCGAGAATGGCGTCCACCCCGCTGGCGCGGAGCGCCTCGTAGATCTGCGCCCCTGTCTCCGAGGTGTTGACGTCTTTGGGGTTCAGCACCGTGATCACGACTTCGTAGGGAGCAACCCTCACCGGCCAGATGATGCCGGCGTCGTCGTGGGAGTGCTCCACGATCGCCGCCATGGTGCGGTCGACGCCAATTCCGTAGGAGCCCATCACGATGGGCGTCGCCTTGCCCGCTTCGTCGAGCACCGCAGCACCCAGGGTCTCGCTGTACTTTGTTCCGAGCTTGAAGATGTGACCGATTTCGATGGCCTTGCCCACGGCGAGCGGCGCCTCGCACATGGGGCAGGGCTCGCCCGCCTGTACCTCGCGCAGATCGAGCCAGCTCGTCACCGCGATGTCCCGGGACAGATCCACGCCGCGAACGTGGAAATCATCCTGGTTCGCGCCGGTGGTCATGGCCCGGCGGCCCCGGAGCGCGGGGTCGGCCAGAATTCGCACGCCCGAGACTCCGACTGCGCCGAGGCTGCCAGGCGACGCGCCGAGGAGGCTGCGGATCTCATCGGGCCGAGCCGGACGCAGCTCCCGGGCCGCGGTGCCGTCCCGCAGCTTCTGCTCCACAAGGCTGTGATCTCCCCGCAGCAGGATGAGGGTTGGGGCGCCATCGATTACGTAGACCAGCGTCTTGATCTGACCGGTCCCAGGCGTCCCCCCGTTCAAGCCTGCAAGATCCTCGATCGTGCGTACGCCCGGAGTGGGAAAGCGTTCGGGCGCAGGCAGCCCGGGTGGATCCTCCACGGCCGCCAGCACCGACGTCGCTTTTTCGACGTTGGCGGCGTAGCCGCAGGCTCCGCAGGACACGATTCGATCCTCGCCCGCTTCGCTGGCCTGCATGAACTCAATCGACTCGCTGCCGCCCATCGAGCCCGACGACGCCTCTACGGCGAGGGCGTCGAGCCCACAGCGCATGAAGATTCTGCGATACGCCTCGAAGTGTTTCTGGAAGGCGAGGTCGAGGCCCGCCCGATCTTGGTCGAGCGAATAGGAGTCCTTCATCGTGAACTCGCGCACGCGCAAAAGGCCCGCTTTCGGCCGAGGCTCGTCCCGGAACTTGGTCTGGATCTGGTACCAGATCTGCGGCAGGTCACGGTAGGAGCGCAGCTCCGTGGCGAGCGTCGTGAAGATCTCTTCGTGCGTCATTCCCAGACACAGGTCGGCGTCTTTGCGATCGCGCAGCCGAAACATCTCTTGACCCATCGTCTCCCAGCGCCCCGACCGTTTCCAAATTTCACCGGGATGAAGCGCAGGCAACTTGAACTCCTGGGCACCGATGCGATCCATCTCCTCACGAATCACGGCGGTGATCTTCTGGCAGACGCGGTGGCCGAGCGGAAGCAGTGTGTAGACGCCCGCCATGAGCTGCCGCACGAAGCCCGCGCGGAGCAGCAGTCGATGACTGACCGCCTCGGCGTCGGCGGGGTCGTCACGCAGCGTGGGAATGAAGGCGGCAGACCAGCGCACGGGCTCCTCCTCGGGCAGTGCCCGAGCCTAGCAGCGCGGGGCTCGGGCTACAGAGGCGCTCCCAGCTCAGGCTTGTGGACGAGTTGCGCGAAGGCTTGGGTGAGCTGCTCCGTGAGGGGACCGGGCGCCCTCTTCCCGATTGGGCAACCGTCCAGCGAGCGGACGGGCATGATGCGCGCGCCGGTGCCGGTCAAGAAGACCTCGTCCGCGCCAAGCAGATCCACGCGCCCGAGGGTGCGCTCGCGAGCGGGAATCCCGAGTTCCGCCGCAAGCTCAAGCACGCTACGCCGGGTGATGCCGGCGAGCGCACCATCGCAGGGCGGCGGGGTCGAAAGTTCGCCGTCCTTGGCCACGAAGACGTTGGCGACGCTCGCCTCCGCCACTGCGCCTGCGAGGTTGAGGATCAGAGCGTCGTCGGCGCCTGCGCGTTTGGCATCGAGCTTCGCGAGCACGTTGTTCAGGTAGTTCAAGCTCTTGACGCCGGGGTCCAGCACGTCCGCGGGCGGTCGCCGCACGGTCGCGGTAGCGAGTTCAAGACCTTGCTCCAGCTTTTCGGCGGGGAATAGCCGCACCGCATCCACCAAGCACAAAACGCGAGGGCGCGGACAGCTCGACGGATCCACGCCGAGGGCGCCCTCGCCCCGTGTAACGATGAGCCGGACATAAGACTCCTCCGAGCCGAAGGCTCGCGCCGTCGCGAGGACGATCTCGCGCATGGCTTCGACTCCGCCGGGGAGGGCGAGCCCGATGACGCGGGCGGACGTCGCGAGCCGGGCCAGATGCAGGTCCAGGCGGAAGGCGCGGCCCCCGTACACTCGGATGCCTTCGAAGATTCCGTCCCCGTACAGCAGGCCGTGATCGGTCACGGGGATGCGTGCCTCGCTGCCCTCCACCACTTTGCCGTCGATCCAGACTTTCACGCTGTCCTCCTTTCGCCTCGACCCTGCAGGCGGTCACCGATGTGGCCCGCCGCAGCGAGGAGCTGCTGGGCCACCCGTCCGCTCTCGCGCGCGGCGAGCCGAACCGTCGGTGCGGCCAGGGCAACGGTCGCGACGAGGCGTCCGCCCACGAGCACGGGAGCTGCCACCACCACAAGGCCAGGGATCCACTCCTCACGGTTCTCCGCCCAGCCGCGCCGCCGCGCCAGCGCCACCGCTTGCAGCACGGCAGCCCGCTGTGTCGGCGTGCGCGGCGTAAAGCTGTGAAGGGGGCCTTCGGGGAGCGCGACGAGGTCGGGGGCGAAGGCGAGGTGGAGCCTTCCCACCGCCGTGGCATGCAAGGGGACCTTTTCTCCGATGCGCGGCGCAGCGCGCAGAAAGCCCGGACCCTCGACCTTGTCGAGCACCGTGATCTCGCCCTCCCGCGCAGCGGTGAGGAAGAGGGTCTCGGCGAGCGCTTTCGCTGCGACCTCCAAGACGGGACGGGCTGCGAGCACGATGGGCTCCCGTTCCAGCATGCCAAGACCGAGGGCGACAAGACCGAAGCCCAGGCGGTAGCGGCCTTCGGCGTCTTGCTCGACCAGACCCCGTCGGCCGAGCGCGGCGAGCAGCCGATGCACGCTGGACTTGGGAAGGCCGAGGCAGCGGGCGATCGCCGTCACTCCGCGGGGCTGAGCGGCCTCATGCAGATGAAAGAGCACGTCGAGGGCTTTCTCGACAGTTCCGGATTGTTCCATTATTCGGAACACCATCCATTTTATTGGAACGAGCTTACGCCGGTGAAGCGGGCCGGCGCAAGGGCAAAGCCCGCCCGAGGCCTTGCGCAGCGCGAGAATCCGAAGTGGGGCGAGGCCGCCTAGGCGGAGTCGATCAGCGCGAGGACGCCGGTGTAGGTGAGCAGTTCTGCGGTGCCGCCAATCGGTCCAATCTCGCAGGAGCCGAGCATGCCGAGGATGGGTCTCGCCGCGAAGGCGCCCTCCAGGTAGGCGGCCTCGAGACCAGGGATTCCGAACAGGGAAACGCCGCGGGCGCAGCAATCGAGATAGATGCCGAAGGCAGGGGGCCGCTCGCCGAGCGAAACCAGCATGGACTTCATATCCTCGCGTGCCGCGGCGGCATCGCGGAGCACGAAGGCAAGGTTCCCGCCCCGCACGACCGCCTCGGGCAAGGCGAATGCGCGGCGCCTTTCGGCGAACCCGACGACATGGCGCACCAGATAGCCGCCGGGTCGCAAGGGGTCTTTTGCATCTTTCGGGAGCGCCACCAACACGAACGCCGCCGCGCGGCGCAGGTCCGCCGCAAGCGGGCCGCGGGCGACCTCGCGGTACACGTCGAGCGCAGGCCGCCCATCGAGCTCGACGATCCAGTTGCCCTCCGCCCGGGTCACGGTCATGAGATCGGACACGGGGCGGCACGACTGCGTGACACCAATCCGCGGCGGAGCGTCACCCCGCAGCACGAGGCCCGCCAAGGCACCCGCAGCGAG
Organism: Myxococcota bacterium; assembly: GCA_035489755.1. GTDB lineage: Bacteria > Myxococcota_A > UBA9160 > UBA9160 > UBA9160 > UBA9160. The sequence goes on along the minus strand of DATGZK010000018.1, from coordinate 78,241 downwards.
TTCGCGTCCCCACCACTGAAGCGAAGGGGCCTCCAGCGGCTGGGCGGCACCGGCACCGACAATGGTGGCCGGTGCGACCGCCGCACGCACCGCCGCGACAAGCCCTGCGAGATCCGCCCCGGCCGCATCCGGGAGGAGGAGGACAAGATCGCGCTCATCGGGCGGGCGTCCGACCGCGTGAACGATTTCGGCTCCGGCCGCCGCTCCATTGCGCCGCAGCTCAGGAACCAGGAAGGGATGCGCCTCCATGCCGCCCAAGACCAGCACGCCGACCCCCTGCCCCTCTTCCTCGCGCCCTCCGCTCATCACACCGTGAGCCGTCGAGCCCACGACGGCCTCGGTCCCAAGGGCGGCGACCGCTGCCTCCACCATCGTGGGTAACGAGCTCCCGTAGCTCGCGGTCGCAAACAGCAGGGCTGCCTCCGCACGCTCGAGGCTCGCCGCGGCGAGCGCCGCCGCAACGGCCGCCTCAGCCGCCGCCTCCCCGCGCGCCTCGCTTGAAATGCCCGATCCGGCCGAGATCACCCTTCGAGTATAAGAGTTGGGGGCGCGCGCAAGGCGGCCCGCCGCCGCCGGAAGTCGGGGTGACGGCCGGGTGCCGCCTCGGCTAGCATGGCCCTGCCGGCTTCGGCCCTCCTCGGGGCCGGCGTGCCCCCTCGAGCGAGTGCATCGGGATTCGTTCGCGCACTGACCAGTCCGGGACAAAAAGACGCAACGCATGCGGTTCTCGGAATGAAAGCCACCGCGGATCGGGGCAAGGGTTTGGCTGACTTTCAGCGCATCGAAGACCGCGCTGCCCTTGAGGCGCTCGCGCACGACTTGCTCTCAGAACAGGTCGTCGCCTTCGACACCGAGGCCGACAGCTTCTACCACTACTTCGACAAGACCTGCCTTGTCCAGATCGCGACGCGCACCAACATTTTCTTGGTCGATCCGATCGCTCTGGGTGGGCCGAGCGAGCTTGCTCCCCTCGGCGCGGTCCTGGGCTCCAACGAGGTCCGAAAGATCTTCCATGCCGCGGAATACGATATCTATGTCCTAAAGCGCGACTGCGGCTTCCGCTTTGTCAACTTGTTCGACACGATGGTGAGTGCACAGCTGCTGGGCTACCCCGCGATCGGACTTGCGGCGATCGCTGAGCGACATTTTAAGGTGTCGCTTCCCAAAGATGAGCAACGCTCGGACTGGTCGGTGCGGCCGCTTTCGGAGAGCCAGCTCCGCTACGCCGCCGCCGATGTCGCCTACCTGATTCCCCTCGCTGAGAAGCTCGAACGGGAGCTTCGGAACCGGGGGCGCCTGGCGTGGGCGCAAGAAGAGTTCGAGACACTGACCAAGCGCGAATGGCCGAGCCGCCATTTCGACGAGCTCGGCTACCTGCGGATTAAGGGCGCCCGCAGCCTCGACCGGGTCAGTCTCTCGGTGCTGCGCGAGCTCTTCTTGCTGCGTGACGCGCGGGCCCGTGAGATCGATCGCCCGCCGTTCAAGGTGCTCGGCAATCGCACGCTCCTCGAAATCGCCGAGCGGCACCCGCGCACGCTGGAGGAACTCTCGCAGATCAAGGGCGTGACGGAGCTGATCCTTCGCCGACTCGGTCGCGATGTCCTCGCCGCCGTCGGCCGCGGCCGCAAGAGCCAGCACGGTCCAATCACCCGCCCCGAAGGCGGCGGACGCCGACGCATGGACCGCCGTACCGAGCGGATCGTCGCCGCCCTGAAGCGCTGGCGGGCCATCCGGGCCGCGGAGCTTGCGCTCGACCCCGGTGTTTTGTGTCCCAACTCCGCGCTCGAGGCGATCGCCTGGCGCTGCCCGTCGAACGCCGAGGAAGTATTGGAGCTGCCGGAGCTCAAGGGCTGGTTCGCGCGCGAGTTCGGCGAAGAGGTCGCGAGGCAACTGGCGGCAGGAGCCGCCGACGCCGACGCGGCCAGCGCCTAAAAGCAAAAGGCCCTCCGACCGCGAAGGTCGGAGGGCCGTTCGACCTGGTGTCCCGAGGATCCTGAGTCAGGCGGGGTGCCGTTCTGGGGGAAAGCGCCTTTGTCAGGGTCTCTGGATCTTCGGGACGGATTCAGCGATTGAGCGCGCCCACGTTCATTCGCTGCTTCCGTACCAGATCGGCTCCGGCTTAAGGCGATTGCATCCTTCGTGCCAGCCTGAGTGCAGACACCCGTGCCCTTCAACTCCTTGATTTTTCGCGTGCATGCGCTTCTCGGGGACGATGGGTGCCGCGATTGAGTGCGTCGGACGGACGCATCGGCCGCCGTTCAGCCCCGCCCCAGCTAGCACCTAAGTTACCGATTTAACGGGAGTTTCCTAGGATGATTGGACCTCTGCCGCAGAATGCAGCACTGCCGCACGGGTTGTCACATGTCTTTGCCGGGTTCGCCCTCTCGGCGGCTCTCCTTGTGGGCTGCAAAGAGCTCCCCACTACGGAGCGCGACACTGCTCGCGCGCCGGTTCTCATGGAGACCGCCCCGGCGCCGAGCATCGAAGAGAGCTACTGCGCCTGGTACGGCGACGCGCGGGATGGCGTCCTCTACTTCGGCGAGTCCGCGTTTTGGAGTGCGATGCGAGCCGCGGGGGGCGACCCCAGTGCAGACCTGAGGCAGAAGGGACCACGGCTGATCGGCCGCTTCGATTTGCGCGCCGAGCGTATGCTGCCAGCCCTCACCGCCTCCCCCAACCCGAGCGTCCCCGCCCGCGGAGGCGTGTGGGATGTCCTTGCCCACCCCAACGGGCGCATCTACTACTCGACGTATTTCGAAGAGTCCGGCTACGTCGAGCTTTCGACGGGGCACGCGGTCGCGCTCGGCAAGCTCGGCGTCGGCCTGAACGAGCTCGCGCTGGGACCGGGAGGGTCGATCGTTGCCACACGCTATGCGGGACTTGCGGGCGGGAGTGGTTCGGTCGTGCAGTTTGAGTCTGACGGCGCGCTCATCGCCGAGCTGGCTCTTGACGGCCCTACCGGTTGGAAGGTCGCGCCAAAGTCTCTCGCATACGACTCCACGCGGCGGGCGGTGTGGCTCACGACGGACCTCATCCCCGACGATCGGAGGGAGAAAGTCCGGCAAGACGCCCGGGTGATCGATCTCGCCGGTCGGGAGCTCGTGCGATTTGAGTTCCCTGAGCTCCAGTTCGTTACCTTCGATGCGGCCGGAACGGGTTATCTGGCGGAGCGCGCTGGCACGCAGCTCACGTTGCGTATCGTTCGTCCGGACGAGACGGGTTCTCTCGCGACCGCAGGCCGCCGCATCCTGCTCGACGATCGCTTCCCCGCGACGAGCGACTTCGCCCAGGAGATTCGGGTCGCGCAAGACCAGCGGGTCGTGATCACGCGCTGGAGCGGGCGCATTCATGTGGTTGACCTCGCGGCGCCAAGCGGCCGCGAGGTCCGCACGGTCGAGCTGCCCCGGCCGGCCGATAGCCTCTACTACACGGCGGTTCTGGATGGCGACCACCTGTGCGCCACCCTGTGTGCGGGCGTCACGGTGGTGTGCACGGCCGCACCTTGAGCCGCCTGGGCTAGACTAAAGACGTGTTCGCGGAACGGCGACGCCGATTTCTCGAAGCAATGGGTCCCGATGCGGTGGCAGTGATCCTGGGCGCCCGCCTCGCGACGCGTTCGGCCGACACCCACTTCCCGTTTCGGCAAGACAGCGACTTCTGGTACCTGACGGGTTTCAACCATCCCCACGCCGCAGCGGTCCTGCGAACCGACGGGGGACCCGCTTTCACGCTCTACGTCGAGCCGCGCCAGCCCGAGGCCGAAGTCTGGAACGGCTACCGCCCCGGGGTCGAGGGCGCGGTACGCGACTACACCGCCGACGCTGCTTTCCCGTCCGATGAGCTCGCCGCGGCGCTCCCCAAGCTCCTCGAGAAGGTGCGACGGGTGTTTCATGTGCTCGGGCGGGATGCCGCGCTCGACGCGAAGCTCATCGAATCCCTCGAGGCCATGCGTCTGCGCTCGCGCATGGGTCTTGTCCCGCCCACCGAAATCGTCGATCCGCGGTCGATCCTGCACGAGATGCGACTTCTCAAGGAATCCAGCGAGCTCGACATCATGCGCGAGGCGGCGGATATTTCGCGCGAGGCGCATGCAGCCGCCGCGCGTTTGGCCCATGGCGGCGCCTATGAGTACGAGCTCGAGGCCGTGCTCGACTTCACATTCCGCCGGCGCGGCGGCTCGGGGCCTGCCTACACAACGATCGTGGGCGGCGGCAAGAACGCGACAGTCTTGCACTACATCACGAACGATCAGGCGCTGCGCGAAGGAGAGCTCGTGCTGGTGGATGCCGGCTGTGAGCTCCAAGGCTACGCGTCGGACGTGACGAGAACCTACCCCATTGGCGGGAAGCTCGAGGGCGCAGCCCGCTCGGTCTATGAGGTGGTGCTGGCGGCACAAGAGGCGGCATTCGCGCTCGCCAAACCGGGCGCCACGCTGGACCAGCTGCATACGGCAGCGGTGCGAGTGCTCACCGACGGCATGGTGCAGCTGGGCCTGCTTTCTGGAAATCTGGATGACCTTGTCGCGAGCGACGCCTATCGCAAATATTACATGCACCGCACGAGCCACTGGCTCGGCCTCGACGTGCATGACGTCGGTGCCTACACCGCGAATGGAAAGCCTCGCACGCTTGAACCGGGGATGGTGTTCACCATCGAGCCCGGTCTTTACATCTCAGCCGATGCAGAAGCCGCACACCCGCGTTTTCGAGGCATCGGTGTGCGGATCGAAGACGACGTGCTGATCACCTCCAGCGGTCACCAGAATTTGACGGCTGCGATCCCCAAGCGTCCTGAGGACGTTGAGGCCTGGGTGCGCGGCGCGTAGGCGCCGCGACCAGCGAGAGGAATGCGTCCGATGGCTGACATCGAATCGCTCCTGAAGGAAAAGCGCGTCTTCAAGCCGCCGCCTGAGTTTGCAGAGCGGGCGCACTGGAACCGTGCAAAGCTCGAAGCGCTGCGCCGCGAAGCGGCCCGCAATCCCGCAAAGTTCTGGGCGCAGATGGCGAAGGAGCACGTGTCTTGGTTCCGACCGTGGCGCAAGGTGCTGGACTGGAAGTTGCCCTACGCGAAGTGGTTTGTCGGCGCACAAACCAACGTCTCCTGGAACTGTCTGGATCGCCACCTCGAGGGCCCGAACGCGTGGAGGCGGAATAAGGCGGCCCTCCTATGGGAGGGGGAGCCGGGGGACGTGCGGATCCTCACCTACGGTGAGCTCCACCGCGAGGTGTGCAAGTTCTCGAACGTGCTCAAGGGTCTTGGCGTCGCCAAGGGCGACCGGGTCGTGATTTACATGCCGATGATTCCGGAAATTGCGGTCGCCATGCTTGCCTGCACGCGGATCGGGGCTCCCCACAGCGTGGTGTTCGGCGGCTTTTCTGCCGAGGCACTGCGCGACCGGATCATCGATGTCGGCGCCAAGATCGTTGTCACGGCCGACGGCGGATGGAGACGCGGGAAGCCCATCCGGCTCAAGAACGCGGTCGATGAGGCAGTCTCCCACGCACCGGGCGTGGAGAAGGTCGTCGTGGTCAAGCGCACGGGCGAGCCGATCGTCTTGCACGCGGGTCGGGATCTTTGGTGGCACGAGCTCATGGCCGGCGCTTCGGCGGATTGTCCGCCGGCTAAGCTCGACTCGGAACATCCGCTCTTCATCCTCTACACGAGCGGGTCGACCGGCAAGCCCAAGGGCATCCTCCACACCACGGGCGGGTATCTCGTGCACGTCGCCGCGACGGCGAAAGTGATCTTCGACCTGCGAGAAGAGGACACTTTCTGGTGCACGGCGGACGTCGGCTGGGTCACGGGGCATTCCTATGTGCTCTACGGTCCTCTCGCCAATGGCGCAACCTCGGTGATGTACGAAGGCGCACCGATTCATCCGGGTCCCGACCGTCTTTGGCAAATGATCGAACGGCACCGCGTCAGCGTCTTCTACACCGCTCCGACCGCCATTCGTACCTTCGTGCGCCTCGGGGACGAGCATCCCCAACGACACAATCTCACTTCGCTCCGCCTGCTTGGAACCGTGGGGGAGCCCATCAATCCCGAGGCATGGATGTGGTACCACCGCGTGATTGGAGGCAAGCGCTGCCCGATCGTGGACACCTGGTGGCAGACGGAAACCGGCGGGATCCTGATCACTCCGCTCCCCGGGGCGGTGCCGACCAAGCCGGGATCCTGCACGCTGCCCTTTCCCGGCATCGACGCCGCTGTGGTCGACGCCGACGGCAAGCCGGTGAAGGCGCCCGCGGGCGGCTTCCTCGTGCTGCGCAAGCCGTGGCCGGGGATGCTGCGAGGCATCTGGGGAGACACAAAACGTTATCGGGAGCAGTACTGGACCCGCTTCCCCGGCTCCTACTTCACGGGCGACGGCGCACACTTGGACCAGGACGGATATTTCTGGGTGATGGGCCGGGTGGACGATGTGATGAACATCTCGGGGCATCGCATCGGTACGATGGAAGTCGAGAGCGCCCTCGTCTCCCATCGCAAAGTGGCCGAGGCCGCCGTGGTCGGCAGACCCGACGACCTCACCGGCACCGCCATTGTCGCCTTTGTGACACCCAAGGCGGGCGCTCGCGCGGATGCCGAGCTGCGCGAGGAGCTGCGCGACCATGTGGCGAAGGAAATCGGTGCGATTGCGAAGCCCGCCGATCTCAGGTTCACCGACGCCCTCCCCAAGACCCGCTCGGGCAAGATCATGCGCCGCCTGCTGCGCGACATCGCGGCCGGAAAGGAAACCGGCCAGGACACGACGACGCTGGAGGACTACAGCGTGCTGGCGAGGCTGCGCGAGGCGCAGGAGGCCTAGCGGCAGCTGCAGCGCTCAGTGGAACCACAGTGCGATAAGGCGCTCCACGATCGCTCCCCCGAGCCATGAACCCACAGGCAACGCGAGATAGGCGCCGAACTGGACCAGGGTCGCCGTCTCGAACGGCCACTCCGACAGGCCTGCCACCAGTGTGAGGTACGCGGCGAGGCCCTGCAGCGCCGCCGCCGAGGCCAGCGCCTGAGGATGGCCCGCGGCGAGGGCATTCTGCCGCGTCGCCGAGATCATGCCGCGCACGCGCCAGAGCTCGGCCTGCTTCACACTGCGAATGCGCCGGTGCACACCGCGCACCGGTAGCAGCAGCGCTCCCACTGCCAGCAGCACAATCCACACCACGATCGCGATCGTGACGGGAAGTGCCTCTAGCTCCTCGAAGAGCGGTGCGCACAGCGATGCACTAACGAGGATCGAACCCGCCGATCGAAGGGCGAACCGCGCGAACGGTGCGAGCGGACGCGGGTCGAGCAGGTCAATGTGCGCGTGCTCTTCGCCGAGTCGCGAGAAGCGGCGCCCGAGCTCGAGCGCGATGAACACGAGGCGCGCCACCAGCCAGGAGAGCAGGAGGTCACGCGGCACACGCCAGAACAGGTCGCGGGCAACCTCGCTGTGGAGAAGCTGAGATACGGCCAGATTCAAGCCGAAGCCCGCCGCCATGCCCGAAAGTCCGGCGATGAGGAGATCTCGCCGACGGAACAGCAGAAGCCCTGCGCGCATGGCGGCAGCCTCTTTCTCCGAGAGCCGGAGCACCGGGCGAAGGGCGTCGAAATCGCGCCGGGCGCCGCGGAATAGCCAGGTCGCAAGCGAGAGTGGGACTGCGAACAGAAGCCCGAAGACGAGCTCGAGCCTCCAGCTCGTGTGCCAGAAGGGCACATCGTGCACGTAGATCCCATGGTAAGGACCCGCGAGGTTGTGCCAAAGGAGGGAAAGCGCGAGGTACGCCGCCGTGACTCCGAGCGTGAGCCACACAGGAGTGACCCGCGAGCGTTCGATCATGCGCAGGGTCCAGGGTAGGGTCGTCGTGCTGCGGGTCCGGGGCATCGGCGCAGTGTAACCCGGGCTCGGGCGAGACTGACTCGCCGCTGTCGCAAAAGGATGAGGCCCCTGCCCGCACTCTCCTCGCGCAACGTCGGAGGTGAAGTGGAACGCGGCGCGCGATCGGGGGTTTCAACGGGTCGGCCGGCGCAGCGCTTCGAGGAGCCTCACCCCTTCGGCTGCTCAAGCGGAAAAGAACAGAGAACGTCAGCTAGGTCGGAAACAGCTCCGCGATCGTCGCCTGGATCTGCTCCGCCGCCTCCCGCGGGTTTGGTGCCCTACGGATGGGGCGGCCGACCACGACGTAGTCCGCGCCGGCGAGAAACGCCTCGCGGTCCGTCATCACGCGCTTTTGGTCATCGGCCAACCGGTTCTCGAACGGTCGGATCCCCGGCGACACCACGAGCAGCCGCGCCCCGAGCTCGCCGCGCAGCCGTTTCGCCTCAAGGCCAGACGAGATCACGCCGTCGCAGCCCGCCGCAAGTGCTCGCTTGGCCCGGGAGAGCACAAGGTCCTCCACCGAGGTCGCAGCCGGGAAACCGAGATCGTGCAGGTCGTCGCAATCAAAACTCGTAAGCACCGTGACCGCCAGGATTCCAAGATCCCCCTTCTCGCGGCATGCAGCTTCCAGAATGCTCTGGTTGCCGTGGACGGTAAGAAACGAGACCCCTCGGCCGCGCATCTGCCGGACTGCAGCCGCCACGGTCTCCGGGACATCGAAGAACTTGAGATCGGCGAAGACCTTCTTGCCTTGACCGATGAGCTCCGCCAAGAGCGGAAAGTAGCCGTCGGTCAAAAACAGCTCGAGACCCAGCTTGTAGAAGCGCACGCTGTCTCCGAGCTCCCGTACGAGAGCCCGGGCCTGATCGGGCGTCGGGACATCGAGGGCGACGATGAGGCGTTCCCGGCGCGGAATCGGTTTTGCCGAGAGTCGGCTTAAGGCCGCTGCGGGGGAGGTCATGTGGGACTCGCTGCCTCCTTGAGCCCAGCCTTCTCGCGCGCGAGTTGCGCGAGGCGGTCGAGCGGTACCTCGGCCATGCGGATATTGGTGGGCAAGAGCATTCCAAGGATCCAGGGATAGTCACGCCGAATTTCGCTCGTGTAATAGCTCACGAAGAGCGCTCCGTCATTGAGGACGACCCCGGCGTACGAGGTATCACCTGCGCTCGGGAGATCGGAGAGCCGCACGAGGCGCTCGGGCTCCACGAGAAAGAGGGAGGTACGCTTGCGCGAGAACGTCCCGCCGAGCCGCGTGAGAACTCCCCGGGTTCCAGCTTGGTAGCGAGCCACCGCGTAGATCCTGCCGTCGTGGGCGAAAAGAGCGGGACCATCGAGACGCGTCACGCGACTCTTGTGATAGCTCCAACGCTCGTAGGGCGGCGCCGCCGTCGCGAGCAGGGTCGACGCCTCCCGGTTCCCGAGCATGCGGTCGGGCGTCACTTCGAGGCGCGCGGTGGCGAGCATGCGTCCATCGGGCAGCCACTCAATGTCGGTTTCGTCGTTGCCCTCCCCGCGCCAGATCTCCGACACAAGGTTCCATCGCACACCGTCGGTCGAGTGCAGGAGGATCGAGCGGCCGTGGTGCTTCCAGTAGGCGGGCACGTACCATGTGATGTCATCGCGCGTTTTGGGCCGCCAGAAGAGCCATCCTTCTGGCTCGCTGCCCACGAGCACCACACGCTCAAAAGGTGTCCACTGCTCGCCCGTATCGCTGGTCGAATACACGGTGCCATAGGGCAGGGCGTAGAAGCCTCGGTTCGGGAGAGCGTAGAGAAACAACTTTCCAGCGATCACCGCGAACTTGGGATCTCGGATGTCCTCTCCCGGCATGCGAAGCTCCGCGAGCTTCTCCCAGTGCCGGCCATCGGCCGAGCGGCGGACGACAAGCCTGCAATCCGAGGTTCCCATGTGGTAGGGCGATGCCGCATGCACGAGCAGGAGCTGCCCGCGGTAGTGGATGAGGTCGGTATTGGAGTTGTGGAGCCCATCGGCCACGACGTCCCAGGTCTTGGCCCCGAGCGCCGGATGGACGCGGGCCCGGTTGGGGCGCAACCAGAGCCAAGCGACGAGAGCCAGCGCCCCGAGCAGCACCCCTTCGACCATCATGACGCGTACTCTTCCGACGCTGGGGTGAGGTCGGCGAAGACGAAGCCATCGCGTTCAACGATCTCGCCGCTGCGCACTCCAACCGCGCCACGGAACATCGGACCCGCATACGCGAACGTGTGGAACTCACCGCGTTCACCGCAAGGATCGACGCCGAGCGGGAGGCTGGTGAGAAGCGTTTCGTCGAACTCGCGCCCCGCGAAATGCGCGGGAAGCTGCGCGGGATCGACGCACGTGATCCGCGCCCGCAAGCCCGCGCCCACCATCGTGCGTGCCAGCGCATCCGTGGGAAGTCCCCACAAGGGAAAGATCGGCTCGACGCCGGTCCCGGCGAGCCGCGCTTCGCGGTAACGCCGGATGTCTTCGAGGAACAGGTCGCCAAAGGCCATGGCGCTGATGCCCTCGGCCACGGCGCCCACCAAAACGCGCTCCATCGCTTCCTCGTACTGCGCGTTGCTGCACGGGCTCGGAATGGGAACGCGCCAGAGCGGCAGCCCGGCGGCTGCGGCCTGACGCTCGAGCAGCACCTCGCGCACGGCGTGCATGGCGACGCGCCCATATGTCTCGTTCACCGTGGTGACGAGACCCACCACCTCGACGTCCGCGCGCTGGCGGAGCACGTGGAGGCACCACGCACTGTCTTTGCCGCTGCTCCAGGAGAGAAGGGCGCGCCGGGGCTCCGACCGGGGAGGCGCGGTCACGAACATGAGCGTATCCTGCCGCCTCGGATTCGACGACACCCCCCGGCCCTGCGCCGGCGGGGCGGTCGTGTTTTTGCGTTCCGGGAACGGAATCCAAGAGGGACGGATATGGCGCGGGCGATCGGCATCGACTTCGGGACGACGAACAGCACCGTGTCCGTGGCTCAGAACGGAGGGCATCCCGCGCTGGCGCGCTTTCGAACTCCTGCGGGCGAGACCCCGGTCTTTCGTTCCATTCTCTACTTCGACCCTGAGCGACGCGAGGAAAGCGGGCGCCTCGTGCCCGCGGCCGGTCCGGAGGCGATGGAGCTCTACCGCGAAAGCGGGGGCGCGGGTCGTCTCATGCAGTCCCTCAAGTCCTTCCTCGCGAGTCGGCTTTTCCTCTCCACCAATGTCTACGGCACGAACCTCTCGCTCGAAACGCTGATCGGATACGTGCTTTGCGCGCTGCGCGCGGGGGCGGAGGCGGACCTTGGCGACCTCGGCGCGCGTGCGGTGGTCGGACGCCCGGTGCGCTTCGTCCATGCCCGCAGCGACGAAGACGAGGCGCTGGCACTCGCGCGCCTGCGTGCTGCGTTCCGGGCCGCCGGATTTTCAGAAATCGAATTCGAGTACGAGCCGGTTGCCGCTGCCTACCACTATGAGCTTGGGCTGGACCACGACGAACTCGTGCTGATTGGAGACCTCGGGGGTGGCACGAGCGACTTCTGCTTGCTGCGCGTCGGGCCCACCGTCCGGCGCGAGGGCCGGGCGCGCGTGCTCGGTACCGACGGCGTGGCGCTCGCGGGGGATGCCTTCGACGGCCGTGTCGTCCGAAACTTGGTGGCGCCGCAACTCGGCCTCGGCGCCGAGTTCCGCTCGATCTTCGGCCGCGTACTCCCCATTCCAAGCTGGCTCTACCGCCACCTCGAGCGCTGGCACCACTTCTCGCAGCTTCGCACTCCGGAGACGCTTCACCTGCTCCACGCCCTGCGCAAAGAGTGCGTCGAGCCGGGTGCCCTGGACGGCCTATTGCACCTCGTGGACCACGACCTCGGCTTCCCGCTGTATCGGACCATCGAGGCGGTGAAGCTCGCCCTCTCGCAGGCGCCGCTCGCCCGCTTTGCCTTCACCGACCCACCCCTCGAAATCGACGAACCGCTCGCCCGAGTTGACTTCGAGCAATGGATCGGCGAGGAGCTCCAGGCGATCGAGACCGCCGTCGCACGCCTGCTGGCGGCCTCGGGCGTAGCCGCCGGCGACGTCGACTGTGTCTTTCTGACAGGCGGCTCGTCCCTCGTGCCTGCCGTGCGCAGCATCTTCGAGCGGCGCTTCGGGAAGGAGCGTCTGCGGGCGGGGGCCGAGCTCACTTCGGTGGCAAGCGGCCTCGCCTTGCGCGCGCTCGAGTAAAGGTCCGAGGGGGTATGCTATGCGGCAGGATCGAGCCCCGGCGGATTGCTCGAGTGGCGACCCAGGAACCACTTGTCTGCGTCGCGCGTCAGTTCGATCACACCGCCAAGCGGCGGCAGCTCGGGGTCCAGCACCGCACCGCTCAGGAACTCGATGATGGTCCGGTTCACGCCCTTGTGCGCGACAACGAGCGCGCTGTGTGCGGGCAAGGCGAGGAGCTTCGCGAGCGCATTCTTGACCCGCTCGCGAAACAGGGCTCGCGGTTCCCCACTCGGGTATTCAAATCCGGGTGCGCCGTCCTTCCAGTCGCGAAAGAGGATGGGATCGCTTGCCTCGATCTCCGCGGCACTCAGGCCTTCCCAGCGACCAAAGTGGATCTCCCGAAATCCGTCCTCGAGCCGGACCGGTGCACCTTGCCCGATCAGCCATGCAGATTTCCACGCTCGGCGCAGGGGGCTCGCTACCACGAGCTCAAAGCCCGGCTCCCTCAGCGAGGAGCGCGCCCGTTTCATTTGCTCGACGCCGACCGGGGAGAGGTCGACGTCTGCACTCCCGTGGTAGCGCGTACCCGAGTCTCCGTCCGTCTGGCCGTGGCGGACGAGGATCAACCGGCGCAGGGTGCTCATCGGGCCTCCAGCTCTAGATCCCGCCGCGCCTAGGGCGCGGACGGCGGCGGAGGATCGGCGAGGCCGGGCCTTGCGTCAACGCGGCGAAGGGCATTGAATCCGGCTGTCGGGAAGGGGGGGGAAATTTGCGCGCCTTCATCGCGGCCTTGGTGTTGGCTCTGCTGGCAGGTGGCGTTGCTGTGACCGTGGTGCGCTGCGAGCGCCAGCCCCCCGTCATCCGCGCACCGAGCGCGCTCATCGTGGGCAAGGAAGCGCGGCCGCTCGTGCTCGAGATCGATGACGAGGGCTCGGGCTTGCGCCAGGTGCGCGCCATCCTCGTCACCGAGAAAGGGGAAGCGACGGTGTTCGAGCGGGACTATCCAGGCAGCCCGCTCACCGGCGGGGCGACCCGACCCTCCCACGAGCGCGTGGAGCTCGCGATCGACGCCAAGGCGCTCGGATTGCGCGAGGGCGAGGCGAAGCTGCGAGTCGTGGCTCGCGATTGGTCGTGGGTCCGACTGCTCCAGGGCAACGAAACCACAGTCGATCTTCCCGTAACGGTCGATCTCAAGCCGCCGCGCATCGGCATCGAGAACGGGCAGACCTATCTCGAGCGCGGCGGCTCGGGGCTCGTTGTCTACACCTTGTCCAAGCCATCCACACGGGACGGCGTTGAGGTTGCGGGGCACTTCTACCCCGGCCGGCCCCTCGGCAAGGACGCTCTGCGGCATCTCGCCTTCTTTGCCATCCCCCATGACGCTCCGCAGGACCCAGCGATCCGGGTCGTCGCCGAAGACGCTGCGGGAAACCGCGCCGCCCTCGGCTGGGCCACGCATCTCAAGGAGCGGAGCTTTCCCGACGTGACGCTCAACCTCTCACAGCAATTCCTTTCCACCAAGGTGCCGGAGCTGGCGGAGGCGAAGGGGATCGACGGGAGCGACCCGATTGCTGCGTTCCAGAAGATCAACAGCGAGGGACGCGCGGCCGACGAGGCGCATGTGCGGGAGATCGTGAAAGCCTCGGGCGACGAGCGTCTGTGGAGCGGTGCTTTCGAACAGCTCAAGAACTCGAAGGTCACGAGCCAGTTCGCGGAAAAGCGGTCGTATTTCGTCGATGGCAAGAAGATCTCTCAGGCGACCCACTTCGGATACGACCTTGCCGTGACGGTGGCTTCGCCCGTGACCGCCTCAAACAGCGGACGCGTGCTGTGGGCGGACGATCTCGGAATCTACGGCAACTGCGTGATCCTCGATCACGGCTACGGAGTGGCGAGCTTGTACGGGCATCTCTCGCGGATCGATGTCAAGGTGGGGGATCTCGTTCGGGCGGGCCAACAGCTTGGGCTCTCGGGATCGACCGGTCTCGCCGGCGGTGATCACCTGCATTTCGCGATTCTCGTCGACGACACCTATGTCGACCCGGTCGAGTGGTGGGATCCGAAGTGGGTCCGCGAGAAGATCGACTCGCTGCTGACGCCGGCGTCGGGGGCGCCCGCCGCCGCATCGGCCGCGGCGCCGGGCCAGTGAGCCCCGCCGTCGGAGTGGCCTTCAAGGCCGATCTCGCCGGCCGGCTTTTGCAACGCTACAAGCGCTTTCTCGCGGATATCGAGACGGACGACGGTCGCCGCCTCACCGTCCACTGCCCAAACCCCGGGAGTATGCTCGGCTGCGCCATCCCGGGCTCGGCGGTGCGCTGCTCCACCAGTGAGAATCCGCGGCGCCGCTTGGCCCATACCCTGGAGATGATTCGCGTGCGTCGTACGTGGATCGGTCTTCACACGACTCGCGCCAACGCGCTGGTCGATGCGGCACTCGCCGCCGGCGCGATCCCCGAGCTCTGCGGATATACGCTGCGCCGACGAGAGGCCGTGCCTCAATCGGTGGGCGGCGGGGCGCGCTTCGACTTCCTCCTCTCCGGCCATTCGCGTGACGCACGACCGCTTTGGCTCGAGGTGAAGAGCGCAACTCTGGCGGAGGGCAGCGTTGCGCGTTTTCCCGACAGCGTGACACGGCGCGGCCGCCGCCATCTTGAGCTGCTGACAAAACTCCAGCGCCAGGGCGCGCGGACCGCCCTGCTCTTCGTGATCCAGCGCGCGGATTGCAACGCCGTCGAGCCGGCGGATGAGATCGACCCCGACTACGGCCGCGCACTGCGCGGCGCCGCCGCCGAGGGCGTGGAACTCCTCGCCGTGTGCGGGCGCGTCAGTCCCCACGGCCTCTCCTTGGAGTGTCCGGCGGAGGTACGACTGTGAGCGCGCGGGCCGCTGCTCTTGCAAAGGCCCGTGTCGCCCTCTTGCCCTGGTACCGCGCCCATCGTCGTGATCTTCCCTGGCGCCGGACGCGCGATCCCTACGCGATCTGGATTTCTGAGGCAATGCTCCAGCAGACGCGCGTCGAGACTGTGATTCCCTATTACGAACGCTTTCTCCAGCGCTTTCCGGACGTCGCCACTCTCGCGCGCGCGTCCGTCGAAGACGTTTACGCAGCGTGGGCCGGGCTCGGTTACTACTCCCGCGCGCGAAACCTTCACCGGGCGGCGCTCACCATCCTCCAACGCTTTGACGGGCGGCTGCCGACCACGCGCAAGGAGCTGCTGGAGCTGCCGGGAATCGGCCGCTACACCGCCGGAGCGATCGCCTCGATCGCCTTCGACCGTCCAGTGCCTGTTCTCGATGGGAACGTGGAGCGGGTGCTTGCTCGCTACCTCGGGATCCGGGAAGACGTGCGCGGGCCATCAGGAGCCGCCGTCCTGTGGGATGCTGCTTCGCGCATCGCGATGGGCCCGGAGCCAGGAGAGCTGAACCAGGCGCTGATGGAGCTCGGCGCGACCCTTTGCAGCCCGCGGGCTCCCCGCTGCGTCGCCTGTCCTCTCCGCAGTTGCTGCACCGCCGAGCGCGACGGCGATGCGGACCTGCTCCCGCGAAAGACCGCGCGCGCCAAACCCCGCGCGATGCGCGCCGTGGCCGCGCTCGTGCAGCGAGGTCCCCGCGTGCTCGCCGTCCGACGGCCGCCGGGCGGACTGCTCGGCGGTCTTTGGGAGCTCCCGGGCGGAGCCGTGAAAAGGGGCGAGGCGCCCGAGGATGCGCTCCGCAGAGCGATCCGCGAGCAGACCGGTCTCGAGCTCGCGCAGGTCGAGGCTGCAGGGTCCGTCGAACACACCTTCACGCACCGTCACCTGCGGCTTCAGCTTTTCCGCTGCGCTGGCTGCCGCGGGCGTCTGCGTCTGCGCGAACTCGAGGCGCACCGCTGGCTTACGCCTGCGGCGTTTCGCCGGCTCGCCCAGGGAGCACTCACGCGCAAGGCACTGGCCCGCGTGGCCGGGGCCGCGCCCTCGCCGACCCGGCTCCGCAAGACGCCAAGCGCAGTCCTCTCGGCGGCGGGACGCTGATGTCGGTGCGGCGCCGCGACGGCAGCGAGACCGACCCTACCGATCGCGCCGCGCTCGATGCGGCGCTCGCGGGCGTCAAGCCGCTGCGTCGGGGAGCGGCGCTTGCGCGCACGCCGAACCGCGCCGGCACAAAGCCCGCGCCACGTGTGCGTGAAGAGTCGGGGAGCGAAGAGCAGAGCTTCCAGATTGTGACGAGCGGCGAACGCGTCGAGGGCGTTGCCGTGGGTGTCGACCGCGCATGGCTGCGGCGCCTGCGGGCTGGAGACGTGCGGGTCGAGTCTCGTGTCGACCTGCACGGCCTAAATGCACGCACGGCACACGCGGCGGTACGACGCGCGCTCGAACGTGCGCACGCAGACGGCCGGCGTTGCGTGCTTGTCGTGCACGGCAGGGGCTTGCATTCACCCGAGGGGCCGGTGCTCCGCGCTTTTCTGCTCCGCTGGCTGACCGAAAGCCGTGTCGCTCCCATCGTCATGGCGTTCGCTTCCGCGCGACCACGAGACGGGGGCGAGGGCGCGACTTATGTGCTCCTCCGGCGCTCGCGCACCTAGCCCGACCTCCTTTTGGGACGTATCCTGCAGGGGCTGGGGCTTTACCCAATCCCGAGGAACCCGTGGCGAGCCACTTCGGGCAGGCTTTTCGGATTACCACGTTCGGTGAATCGCATGGCGGTGCCGTGGGCGTCATCGTCGACGGCTGCCCGCCGCGCCTTCCCCTTGAGCTCGCCGAGATCCAGCACGACCTCGATCGTCGTCGGCCTGGCCAAAGCCGCCTCACGACCCAAAGACAGGAGTCTGACACCGCGGAGATCCTCTCGGGAATCTTCGAAGGGCACACCCTCGGGACTCCGATCGCCATCGTGGTCCGAAACGAGGATGCCCGGCCGCAGGCCTACGAGCATATGAAGGACCTCTTCCGCCCCTCTCACGCGGACTGGACCACCGAGGCGAAGTACGGCATTCGCAATTGGCAGGGGGGCGGACGGGCGAGCGCACGTGAGACGGTGGGCCGCGTCGCCGCCGGGGCGGTGGCGCGAAAGCTCTTGCGCGTCGCGGCTGGCGTCGAGGTGGTCGCATGGGTGTCACGCGTGCACCAAGTCGAGGTCAAGATCGACCCGGCAGCCGTGACGCTCGAGGCCGTCGAGTCGAACCCTGTGCGGTGCCCCGACGCGGCCGCGGCGGCGCAGATGACCGAGCGCATCGAAGCCGCCCGGCGGCGCGGCGACTCGCTGGGTGGCGTGGTGGAGTGCGTGGCGCGTGGCGTACCCCCGGGCCTCGGCGAACCGGTGTTCGACAAGCTCGAAGCGGACCTTGCCCGGGCCCTGCTGTCACTTCCGGCCTCGAAGGGCTTCGAGATCGGAAGCGGCTTCGCGGGCACCACCATGACGGGTCTCGAGCACAATGACCCGTTTGTGCCCGGGCGCGACGGAGTCCCCCACACCGCTTCGAATCGCTCCGGGGGCGTGCAGGGTGGGATCAGCAATGGGGAGCCGATCGTGCTGCGCGTTGGATTTAAGCCCACGGCGACCATCGCCTCTGCCCAAAACACGGTGGACCGCGCGGGCCACGCGGTGGTCCTGGAGGCGAAGGGGCGGCACGACCCCTGCGTGCTTCCGCGCGCCGTCCCGATGGTTGAAGCGATGGTGTGTCTCGTTCTGGCCGATCACTGGCTGCGCCAGCGCACCGTCGACGTGCTGCCGCGCAGCTCCCCTTCCGGTTAGGGAAGGGCGGCGCCAGGCGTGTGATGCCGCTCCCGCGCCGCGCAACCCTTCTCGCCCTCTGCTCGGCCCTCCTCTTCAGCGTCGCCGCCCCGGCCGGCAGAGTGCTGCTTCGAGACCTCCCACCTCTTACCCTCGCCGGCCTGCTCTATCTCGGCGCCGCCCTCGGCGTGCTGCCGGGTGTGCTGTACGGGCGCAACCGCGCCACTCCGGGGGACACCGAGGTACATGACAGGCGCGCGAGCCGGCGGCATCTCGCGGGCGCCATTGTCGCGGGCGGCGTCGTGGCGCCTGTCCTCCTGCTGCTCGCCCTTCAACGCGAGAGTGCGAGCGCGGTGTCCTTATGGCTGAATCTCGAGCTCGCCGCGACGGCGCTGCTTGGCGTTGCGTTTTTCGGCGAACACCTCCACCGCCAAGGCTGGTTCGGCGTGGGGGGTGCCGTCGCTGCGGGCGCGCTGCTTGCAGCCGGCGGCGGCTGGCCCGGCATCAGCGCCGGCGGGCTCGTGGCAGGGGCGTGTGTGTGCTGGGGTTTCGACAACCAGTGGACGGCGCTCGTGGATGGGCTCTCTCCTGCGCAGAGCACGCTCTGGAAGGGCCTGGTCGCCGGGGGCGCCAATCTGCTCCTCGGATTCGCGCTCGAGCCATCGCACCTTGCATCTTTACCGGTGATCGCGGCGCTGGGTGTGGGTGCGCTCTCCTATGGGGCCAGCATCGCGCTCCACATTGCGGCCTCCCAAGATCTCGGCGCGACCAGGGCACAGGCCCTTTTCGCGAGCGCGCCGTTTTTGGGCGCGGCGCTTTCCGTGGCCACGTTGGGGGAGCCTTTTGGCTTACGACACGCGGTAGCGTCCGTTGTATTTGCGCTCTCGGTGACGCTCGTCTTGCGCGACCGGCACGAACACCCCCACGCTCATCAAGGAATCGAGCACACGCACAGTCACCGGCACGACGACGGACATCATCTTCACACGCATCCCGGTGGGAATCCTTGGCTCCGTCACTCGCACTGGCACCGTCACAAGCCGCTTGCGCATGCACACCCGCATCGCCCCGATCTTCACCACCGGCACGATCACTGAGCGCGCTTTTCGCGGCGTAAAGACCGAAAGCGCAAAGCCCACGTCTCCGGACGTCTTCTCCTGCCTTCTTGAGGGGCTCGGCAGGCTCGCGATCTTGAGTCAGGGGAGGAGTACGAAGCCCGCGATGGCCGCCCCGACTGCTGCGAGGAAGGCGGCTACACCGAGCATCCCATGCGCATCGGCCGCCCGGGATGTTCCCTCTTCGATCCGGTGCCCCAGCACAGCTGCCGCCACAAAAAGCGACGCTGCGAGCGTACCGAGGAGCGCATGCAGCGTCGTGAAAGGAGTGCGGTCGCGCAGGAAGAACATGGAGAGCGGTCCACCCACAAAGCCCACGAGCACAACGACCACCGCGGGCTTTGCGAGGCGCAAATGGCGCGCGCGCGCGCCGGGCGCCCTGCGCCCCTCGCCAAGACGCGCGCGTCGCAAGGCCAAGCCTGCACGCAGGGCCAAGCCTGCAAGGAGGACCGAACCCACCATCCACGCAGGGTGGCCATACGCAAGGAGGCGTGCCAGGGGGTTCTGGATCCCGGGATCCAGTCACTCGACCTTCTGCACCGCTTCGGCGGGCAGTCGCGCGAGGAGCGCGTCCAGGGCACGCCCGAGATACACGGGATCCCGCGATTCGAGCGTCACCATGACGTGATAGGTCCCTTCTCCGGTACGGGGGTACGAGCCCATCAAGAGATCCGGGAACTCGGAGAGCGTCTCGTTCAGATAATGGGCGATGTCGCTTTCACGCTGCATCAGGAAGACCCGCTTCAGCTGAAACGGCACACCGCGGAAACGCTCGCGAACAGACAAAAACTTCTTGCGCAGCAGCTCGGGGATACCAGGGAAGATGTGCACGTTCTTAACCACGATCACGGGGAACCACAGATCCCCGGAGTCGATCAGGACGGCTCCGGTGGGCAAGAAAGCCATCTTGAGTTGGCTGTCATTGGGCGGATGACCCTGTGCCCGCTCAATCCGCTCCGCCACAGACTTGTTCAGCTCGAGGGGCTGACGGAAGGCCAGGGCGACCCCATCCATGGTGAGATCGTCATGGGTCGGACCGACGCCGCCGGAGGTGAAGACGAAATCGTGGCTCTCGCTCATCTCCCGCACGTTTTGGGCGATCGTCTCGACCACGTCCGGGATCACGTGGATGCGTTCGACGTCGACACCGAGAACTCGCAGTTCGCGGCACAGAAAAGGGGAGTTCGTATCGACGACTTTGCCCGAGAGAATCTCGTTGCCGATCACGAGGATTGCCGAGGTGGGCATGGGCGCAGGGTATCGAAGAGGCTGGGACCGGTTCAACCGGGTACAATAGGAACGTGGACCCCCAGGTGCGTTTCCTCCCTTCCGGCCGGACCCTCCGCGTGACGCCCGGAACGAATTTGCTCGAAGCCGCGCGCGCAGCGGGGCTCCCGATCGCGCAAGCCTGCAGTGGCGAGGGCCTGTGCGGCCGCTGCGCGGTGCTCGTCCTGCGCGGCGGCGACGGCATCGCACCGGAGACCCAGCGCGAGAGTCAAGCCAAACGACGCAACCGTGTGGCGCCGGAGCTGCGCCTCGCATGTCAGGTGGTCCCGACAGGCGATGTGGACGTCACCGCGAGCTACTGGTGACGGCCGGAAAGGAAAGGCAATGAAGGGGATCCGGATCGGTATCTCACTCGGCGATCTCGGCGGTGAGGGCGCGACTGCGGCGCTCGAAGCGTCCGTCCAGCAATTTTCTAGAGCCGAGGCCGCCGGCTTCAAGACGGCGTGGGTGCCCAACATCTTCTCGTTCGACGCAATGACGCTTCTGGCCCTCGCCGGTTCCCGTACACGCTCCATCGAGCTTGGCACCGCCGTGGTTCCGACCTTCTCCCGGCATCCCTTTTACATGGCCCAGCAAGCCCTCTCCACGGCAGCCGCCACGGGGGGACGCTTTGTGCTCGGCCTCGGTCCGAGCCACAAAGTCGTGATCGAGAACATGCTGGGCCTGTCCTTCGACAAAGTCGCCCAACACGTTGAAGAGTATGTCCGCGTCGTGAAAGCGCTGGTCGAGACGGGCAAGGTGGCGTTTCAAGGCCAGTGCTATCGCGTGAACGCAGCTCTACAGATCGCTAGCGCCCGGCCGTTTCCCGTGCTGATCGGCGGACTCGGCCCCCGGATGCGCAAAATTGCCGCGACCCTTGCCGACGGAACGATCACCTGGATGGCGGGCCGGCGTACGATCGGGGAGACACTGGCACCGCAGATGCACGCCGCCGCACGTGCTGCAGGACGCAAGGATTCGCCACGCATCGTGTGCGGCCTTCCCGTCGTGGTGACCTCGGACGCCGCAGGCGCGCGCGAGGCAGCATCGAAGTCTTTCGCGATCTACGGCCAGCTCCCTTCCTATCGCGCGATGCTGGACCTCGAAGGCGCGAAAGGGCCCGGAGATGTCGCCGTCGCCGGAGATGCTCGCGAGGTCGAACGGCAGATCGAGGCACTGGCCGCAGCGGGAGTCACCGACCTCAACGCCGCACTGTTCCCGTACGGGCCCGACGCCAAGGCGTCGTTCGAGCGTACCTACGAAGTCTTGGCGGAGCTCGCCCGACAGTGAACCGAAAGTTTGAAACCTTGGCGATCCATGCCGGGCAGGAGCCGGACATCGCCACAGGGGCGACCATCACGCCGGTCTACCAGACGGTGACCTTCACCCACGATGCGGTCGATCGGAACAAGGGATTCGCGTACTCGCGCAGCGGCAATCCGACGCGCACGGCCCTCGAGACCTGCCTCGCTGCCCTCGAGGGCGGCCGCTTCGCGCTGGCGTATGCATCGGGCATGGCGGCGGTGACGGGCGCGATGCAGGTCGTGTCGGCAGGAGACCACGTCGTCGTGGCCGATGACCTGTACGGGGGAAGCTACCGGCTTTTTACGCGCGTCCTTCCCCGCTACGCCATTCGTTTCAGCTTCGTCGACGCGACCCGCCCAGAAGAGGTGGCAAAGGCGATGGAGCCGGCCACACGGATCGTATGGATCGAGACGCCGACGAACCCTTTGTTGCGGATCGTGGACGTGGCGGCGTGCGCGCAGATCGCGCGCCAGCACGGCGCGCTCCTCGTGGTCGACAACACGTTTGCGACTCCCTACCTGCAGAACCCGCTCGCCCTTGGAGCGCACGTCACGCTCCATTCCACGACGAAGTACATCGGGGGTCACTCCGACGTCGTGGGCGGCGCCATCGTGGTCAACGACGAGGAGCTCTATCAACAGCTCAAGTTCGCGCAGAATGCGACGGGCGGGGTTCCCGGCCCCTGGGATGCTTGGCTTACGCTCCGGGGTGTGAAGACGCTGGCGGTCCGGATGCGCCAGCACGAAAAAGGTGCCTCGCGGGTCGCGGAGCACCTCCGGGGTCGTCCCGAGGTTGCAAGCGTGTGCTGGCCTGGGTTCGCCGACCATCCGGGTCATGCCGTGGCGAGGCGGCAGATGCGCGGCTGGGGCGGCATCGTGACGCTCGATCTGGCGGGCGGCGCGCGGGCCGCGCGCGCGTTCTGCGAGGCCCTCGAGCTGTTTGCGCTCGGCGAGAGCCTGGGCGGCGTCGAGTCGCTGGTCGGCTATCCCTGGCTCATGAGTCATGCCGCATTTCCTCCCGAGGAGAAACGACGCAAGGGCATTAGCGAGGCGACCGTGCGCCTTTCCGTCGGTCTCGAAGATCCCGACGACCTTTGTGCGGATCTCGATCAGGCCCTCGCGGCAGCGCGCGCGGTGAAGTGAGGCGGGCGGTTCTCCTCATCGATCACGGCAGCCGGCGCAGCGACGCCAATGCGGTGCTTGAAGAGCTCGCCGGGCGGCTGCGCACGCGACTTCCCGACCGGATCGTTGCTTTCGCTCACATGGAGCTCGCGGAGCCGACGGTCGCCCAGGGGATTGCGGCGTGCGTTGCGAAGGGAGCGACGGAGATTGTCGTCCATCCCTATTTCCTTGCGCCGGGGAGCCACTCGACGGACGACATTCCGCGCCTTGCGCAGGCCGCACTGGCAGACACCCCGCACGTGACGCTGCGGATCGCTCGGGCGCTCGGGGTGCACGAAAAGCTTGTCGAGGTCGTGCTCGAACGAGTCCTCGAAGCGGAGGCTACGCGTTCTTGATGCGCCAGGGCGGGCTGAGCCGGTTCTCCCCCGCAAAGTAGAGACACAGGGGGTGGCCGTCGGGATCTCGCAGGCGTGCTTCGCGCCAAAGCCACGCCTCATCGCGCGGCTCCGAGTCGAACCGCATGCCTCGGTTCTTGAGAGCTTGCACGGTCTCGTCGAGCTCAAGGCACTCGAAGTAGACGACCGCGGGGAAGCCGGCGGGCACGGCGCCGACGACCTCGAGTGAGAAGGTCGAACCGCCCTCTGGACACACGAAACGCGCATAGCGATCGCTTTGCACGATGCGGCGTAACCCAAGCATTTCATAGAATTGAATCGAGCGCGTGAGGTCGGTCACTGCGATTGTCACCTGGTTCAGGTTCATGGATCTCCTCGCCCACCGCAAAGACGCACCGCGGGAAACGCTTCCGGTCTCAGGCCGCGGGATCGTCGCTCTCCTGCCCCTCCCACCCGACCGATTCACGGAGAGCGGCGATCTCAGCCGGCGCGGGACGCTCCCGCCGGTGTAGAGAGACCCGCTCAAAAAGGGAGGCGTTCCAAGTCGACGTTTCCTCCGGAGAGCACAATGCCGACACGGCGCAGACCGTACTGCTTGCGAAATTCGTCACAAAGGACCGCGGCAAGCGCGACCGCGGAACTCGGTTCGACAAGAAGCTTCGCGCGCTCCCACAGCAGTCGCATGGCTTGCACAATCTCCTCCTCGGTCACGACGACAACCGCTTCCACGCAGTCCCGCACGAACGGCCAGGTCAGCTCGCCGAGGCTCGTGAGCAGCCCGTCGGCGGTCGTCCGGACAGGCCCGGTGTGGAGAACGAGCCGGTTTGCCGCCTTGGAGCGCGCCGCATCATCGGCCGCCTTCGGCTCGGCAGCGAACACCCGGATGCCCGGCGAGACCCCCTGTGCAGCAATGCACACGCCGGAAACGAGCCCCCCTCCGCCGATCGGCGCAACGATCGCGTCGAGCCGCGGTACCTGCTCGAGCAGCTCGAGGGCGCAGGTTCCCTGGCCCGCAATCACGTCGGGATGGTCGTAGGGCGGGAGGAGAGCGCCACGGGTTTCCCGCACGACGGCGGCGGCGGTTGTTTCGCGTGCCTCCTGGGTGGGCTCGCACTCGACAATCCGCGCACCGTACTCCTCGACCGCGCGCCGTTTCGCCGCCGAGGCGGTTTTCGGCATCACCACGTGTGCGGGGATTCCGCGCAGTCGCGCCGCGAGCGCGATCGCCCCTGCGTGGTTTCCCGAGCTGTGGGTGACCACACCGCGCGCCGCAAGCTCGGCGGGAAGCTTGAAGACGGCATTGCACGCCCCGCGGAACTTAAACGCGCCCGTTTTTTGGAGATGCTCGCACTTGAAGAAGAGCTCGAGACCCGCCATGCGGTCGAGCGTCGCGCAAGTCGCCACAGGCGTGCGATGCGCAAAGTGGGCAATGCGCTTTGCAGCATCTCGGAGTGCGAGAAGGTCGGGCGGCGCCGTCGTCATCTGCCAACCGACAGGATAACGTGACCTGGAGTGCGCTGGCCGGCTCGGGCCAGGGTGGAGACGCGATGGCGTTTGTACGCGTGGGCTCGGCTCGTGATCTGGTGCCCGGCGCCGGACTGTGCGTGCTCGTGCGCGGCATCGAAGTCGGCGTCTTTCGCGTGGGGAACGAGTTCTTCGCACTCGAAAATGCCTGCCCCCACGCCGGCCATCCGCTCTCCGAGGGAATCGTCGAGGGCCATGTGGTCACTTGTACTGCCCACGGCTGGGACTTCGATCTGCGGACCGGCTTCCGGCCCGGGGACGACGATGGTTTCCCCATTCCGCGGTTCCCCGTAAAAGTCGAAGGAGGCAGCCTCTTCATCGACCTCGATGCCCCCCTTCCGGTCGAGCGTGCGACGAGGCGTCCGGGTGGTCGGGGAGCCACAGGAGGTCCGTGATTCCCGGATCGAGCCCGCACTGGGAGAGCAGGTTCGTAAGCTGCCCGCGGTGGTGGGTCTGGTGATTGAAGAAGTGCGTGGTCAGGATCCAAAGCGGGGTGCTGCGCTCCTGGGGGTCGACCAGCGTGCGATACGCAAACGAAGCAGCGAGCTTCTCGCTGGTGAGGCCCGCCACAAATGCATCGATCTCGTCGTCGGTTCGCGAACGCTCCTCTCGAAGCTCGTCGAAGTCGGAGCAGAGCTCCTCTGCCAGCGACTTTACTTGGAAGGGGCGGCCGACGAAGCGACCGAGCCAGATGCGGTCCCCCAAAAGAAGGTGGTTCAGCGTTCCATGGATCGAGCGAAAGAAGGCGCGCCGATCCTTCTTGCGCTCCGCATCAGGGAGGCCGGCGGACAGCGTATAGAGTTTTTCGTTCATCCAGCGGTTGTAGCGTGCCATCAGTCGACAGTGTTCGGGGGTCACCAACTGCGATAACTCCTTCGGCTGCCATCGTACCATCGAAAGGCATCTCTCTCCGTGACGCTGCAGCTTGATCTTTATCAGCCCCAGAATCTGATGGAGACTGTCTCCATGTGGCGAGCCAGCAAGCGCTCCGCTTTTCCTTACGTTTCCGTCATGCAGCAGTACACGCTCGAGAGCGACATCGAGTACTTCCGCGATTCCCTCGCGACCAAGTGCGAGATCTGGCTTGCACGGCGGGACGGGCGGATCGTCGGCATGCTGGCGCTGGACGGACATCTGATCGATCAGCTCTTCGTTGCGGTCGAGGCGCAGCGAACAGGCGTCGGAACGGTGCTCGTGAGCAAAGCCATGGAACGATCGCCCGAGAGCCTTGCGCTCTTCACCTTCCGCAAGAACCTTCCTGCCCGTGCGTTCTATGAGAAGCACGGCTTTAAGATCGTTCGCTTCGGCGTGAGCGCCCCGCCGGAGAACGAACCCGACGTCGAGTATTGCTGGAGCCCGCAGCGCGATCTGCCGCCCGGTGCGGACGGATTTGCCCACAAGGGGTAAGTGGAGAGGCAGCACCGGACCGTCCGCGGTTCGCTGGTGGCAAGAGGGCGGCTAGAAGCGCGGGCGGACCTCGCTCCGGCTCCGGAAGGCGGCGTCCGAGATTGCATAGTGGAGCGTGGGCAGGCCGTGCACCACGCGCTCGCCCTCGAACTGCATCCCGAGTCGCTCGAGAACACGCACCGATGCGAGGTTCGGCGAGTCCGTGCGGCCGACCACGCGAGGAAGACCCACACGCAGGAAGGCGTGGGCCAAGACGGCGTTCCCTGCCTCGGTCGCAAGGCCTTCGCCCCACCGCTCGCGAACGAGGCCATACAGGAGCTCGATCTCCGCCGTCTCGTCAATCGGCCGCAGGCCGCAGAAGCCGACGAACGCACGGCTTGCGCGGTCCTCGGCCACCCACAGACCAAGACCTTGGACGGAGAAAGAGGCGAAGCTCGCGGCGATCAGCGCTTGCACCGTGTCTCGACTGACGACCCGGTCATCCCACAGAAAGCGGCGCACCTCGGGATGGATGAAGAACGCGTGCAGGGCATCTAGGTCCTGCAAGACGAAGGGCCGCAGCATGAGCCGCGTTGTTTCGAGGATCGCCCCAGCTTGTGCGCCAATGCGACGCTGCACCGCTCAGCGCTCCGTGTCCGCCCACTAGCAGGCGAAATCGTAGGGATGGTGCGGCGGCGCCGCGGGCCAAAGCCAGGCCGGACTCGCGCGGCTCCAGCGCCAGGCTGCGAGCGCCGCGGCGGCCGCAGCCAGAGTGTGAGCGTTCGGGTTGCACAACGCGCGCAGGCCCGGGAGCCCCTGGTCGTGGAGCCACAGCCCGAGTTTGCGCCGCGCATCACGGCTGCGCTTTAGCCCTCGCACCATTTCGGCGGGGGCGCCTCGCAGCACCATCGTCGCCGCCGGGTGGACCTCGACGATGCGCAGCCTTGCGCTCGCCACGGCTTCGAGGCCGCGCGCCACAACGACCCCGCGGAGCGCAAGGCAAGCTATCCGCGTCATCGTCGGCGCCATTACCGATCCCGGCTTAAGCCCTGCGTCTACAATCACCCTGCGCAGGGACGCATCGGCAGGCCGATCGCCGCCGCCCGGGTTGTAGGAGAGAGGCGCGTCGAGACCTACTGAAACCTCGCCCCTCGCAGTGAGCTTGCGGGTCAGGGCGAAAAGCGCAGCATCATCGCTCATCCCCACGAAACCCTCGAGCAGCAGGGTGTCCCCCCGCTCGCGCAGCCACACGACGGCCGTATCGCGCACGTTGCACGGGCCCGCGAGGTCCACGCCAACGACTCTCATCGCGCCGTGGCCCAGGCGAGCGCGTCGTCGAGGCGGTCGTTTCCCCAAAAGAGTTCGCGGCCCACCACGAAGCTCGGCGCCCCGAAGATGCCGAGCGCGGCGGCTTCGTCACCGTGGGCGCGCAGCCGCTGCTTGACCTCTTCGCTGCTCGCACGTTCGAGCGCCGGCCCTGCGGCGGGTGAGACGCGGTGCAGGAGACCCGCGAGGACCTGCGGATCGGCGATATCCCGGTCCTCGGCGAAGTTCGCCCGATACACTTCACGGACGAAGGCCGGACACCAAGGCTCCGAAAGCCCTGCGACCGCGACGCGAGCCGCGAGCAAGCCGTTGCGCGGGAATTGCGTGGGGCGACGAAACGGCAGTCCCTCCTTCTCGCAGATGCGCTCAAGGTCGCGCCACATGTAGCGACCCTTCGCCGGGTAGAGGTTAAAGGGGGAGTCACTCCAACCCTGATTCCTGAAGATCGGCCCGAGGAGAAACGGCTTCCAGACCGGCGCGACACCCGCTTGGGCCGCAGCGCGCTCGATGCGCATCGCCGCAAGATAG
The DNA here is from genome assembly GCA_035489755.1 of Myxococcota bacterium. Classification (GTDB taxonomy): domain Bacteria; phylum Myxococcota_A; class UBA9160; order UBA9160; family UBA9160; genus UBA9160. The sequence continues at coordinate 50,527 of DATGZK010000018.1, read as the reverse complement.
GAGTAGGTACTCGCGAACTCGAACCAGAACTGGATCTTCTGCGCGCCAGACCGCGACACTGGCATTCGGACAGTATAGGACTCTCGCAACCTCCGCCGATGCGATCCCTGCTAGTTGGAGGGAGCCGGAGCAGGCGTCGCTGCAGGCGTCTCCGACGGTGCGGACCCGCCTTCGACCGCCTTCGCGTCCTCGTAGTAGGGCCCGATCTGACGGAGGAGATCCGCGACCTTTGCGTAGCTATTGAGTGTATCCAGCTTGACATCGGCTTTGCGTCCGTGTTCCTCGAGGTCGCGCCGAATCGTCTGGATCCGCTGATAGATGGGATAGGTCTCGTCGCGGCCTTTTCCGGCTTTAAGGTCTCGCGCAAGGTTGTCGCAGACCTGTTTCAGCGTGCGCAGGTCGTCGAGCGCTTGGTAGCGGACCTTGCGCTGAGGCGAGTTGGCCACCGGCGGCTGCTTGCGGATGTTCTCGCGCAGCTCGCCGACCGCCGAAGCGAGTTGCTGTGCAATCGAGGCGGCGCGCTTCTGATCCCATTTCGCAAGCTCGGCCTTGGCGCCGGTTGCGCCGCACACGACTGCAACCGCGGCGGCGAAAGCGAGAATCCGTCCAGACATCCCTGACCCCATAGCGCTGACCTCCGGCGTCGCAACGCGTCCGTAACGCATTCTGTGCGCACAGGGATCCCCCACCCCGCGGCAGTTCGCATCCTCTCCGATGCGCGCCGGCCATGCAACAAAAACGTGGGATCTCGTCGCTCCTCCGACCGGGTCGGTATCCCATCATCTCGGGCGGCCGCGGTCCGCAGGGCCATGCGTCACGCTCGCGTCTTTTGCTTAGGGCGACGAGAGGCGGGCCACGCAGCGCTGGCGGCTCGCCTCGACCGCGTCGAGTTCGGGGCTTGAGGCGCCGTTCTCTTGTGAGAGCTTGGCGAGGATCCGATCGAGCTCCTGGGGCGTCTTTCCGGAAGCCAAGTCCTCGACAAGACAGGCACACGCGGAGCGACACGAGGCATGCGGTGCCCCGACCCCTTGGCAGCCCTCGACGCAGCTCGTTTGGAACTCCTTGCGCAGCTTGCTGCCGCCCCCAAGGGTCGAACCCGTTGTCGCGAGACGAGTGGCAAGACCGAGGAGTGCCACCGCCCCAAGACCCGCGAGGATCCATCTCCACACGCGCGTCACAGGGCGATCCCGTAGCACGGGCGCCGGCGCTGCCCGCGAGCTTGTCCGGGGTGTTCCCTTCGCGCTTTCCGCCCTCGCTCCACGCGCGCACCCCCTGCTGCGAGGCCGAGCGGCGGTGCCCTAGGGCTTCACCACGCCCGCCGACAGCAGCTTCCCGCGCAGCTTCTCCACGCGGCTGCGGTTCACGCCGAAGTCGGAATAGCCAAGGCGCGAGGCAGACCGCACCGCGATCACTTCTTCGTTCGGCCGGAGATGGAGCTCGAGATCGTCGACGAATCGGAAAAGAGCGCTCCGGCACTCCGCGTGAAGATACTGACCGGTGTCGGCGACGATATCCGTGCGCGGGAGCGCGGAGACGGCCAGGCGAACCGCGTGCCAGGCTTCCCCCGGCGATACCGCAAGGGAGAAGGGGGCGACCTGGTGCGCCTTGTCCGAGGCGTCGCTTGAAACGCAGTTCGGACTCCCCGGGCAGGGCGAGAGTGCAGAACCCCGGAGCCCGAGGGTCTTCGGTGCCTTGCCGGCGCAGGAGAGGAGAGGTGCCATCGCTAAAACCCCGAAGAGGAGCGATGCGATCCCCACGAGAGGGCGCATGCGACCCAAGGGAGTCGATTTTACAGCACGCCGGCCTTGGACAAGCACTGTCTTAGACAAGAACGGACTCCGGACCAGGCACCCGGGCAGTCGTGGTGCGGCGGCAAGCCCGCACTGCCGCAGCTCGTCGAATGCCGCCCATGAGTCGATGAGCTCACCTTTCCGTGGGCGAAGACATGCGTTGGCGCCAGCCCTGCTGCGGAGGGCTGGAGAGGCGCAAGCCACCAGACCTCCGATGAACCTCACTTTCTTGAACCCAAAAGCCGCTTCGCGCCCGCCCGAAGCCACGCCAAGTCGTCGTGAGACCGCCGCGCCGCAGGCGACCACGATCCCCCGCAAAACTCCACGCCTGAGCCTATGCAGGTGAGGCCTCGCAGCGGAAGGCGGGAACCCGGGAGGCCGCTCAGCCGCGGGGCACGAGCTCGTAGGCGCCAAAGTCCGGCTGCCGCGTCTTCCACCAGTACTCGACGGTAAACCCGGACCAGTTGTTCGTGACCTTGCCCGACTCCGTCTTGTACCAGCTGTGGCATCCCGCGGCCCATGCGGTCTTCTCGATCGCGCGCTGGACGTGTTGGTTGTACTGGTCCATCGCTTCCCGCCGCACGTCAAGATATGAGAGTCCTTGGCGCATCAGCTGCTGGATGCATTGCAGGACGTAATTCACCTGGCATTCAATCATGAAAATGATCGAGTTGTGACCGAGATTCGTGTTGGGACCATAGAGAAGAAAGAGATTTGGATACCCGGAGAGGGTTACGCCAAGATACGCTTCCGCGCCCGTCCGCCACTCCTCGGCGAGCTTGCGCCCTCCGAGACCTTCGATCTGCATGGGAGCCAGGAAGGACGTGGTCTCGAATCCGGTGGCAAAGATGATTGTGTCAAACGACCGAGAGATGCCGTCTTCCGTGACAATGCCGCGGCGCGCGACGCCCGCAATCGGTTCGGTAACCACCTCCACATTCGGACGCACAAGGCTCTCGTAGTAGTCATCGGAAATCAGAATCCGCTTGCAGCCGATCGGGTAGTCGGGTGTCAGCCTTTCTGCGAGCGCCGGATCGGACACCCACTGACCCAGGTATTTGAGTGCACCTTCCCGCAGCTTCTTGCCGACCCAGCTGTCGCGGAAGAAGCCAAAGAAGCGCGCTTCGAGTCGCCAGTAGATCGTCGCGCGATAAAGCCATAGGGCGAGGGGAACGTTTTGGAAGATCCACCTTTCCCACGGCTTGTACGCACGATCGAAGCGCGGCACGACGTAGTTGGCAGAGCGTTGAAAGATCGTCACCTTGCGGGCCACCCGAGCGATGCAAGGAACGAACTGAATTGCACTCGCTCCGTTTCCGACCACAGCCACGTTCTCTCCGGCCAGATCGTGATCGTGATTCCAGCGCGCCGAGTGGAACGTCGTCCCTTCAAAGCAATCGAGCCCGAGGAGCTTCGGCACATGCGGCCGGTTGAGCTGGCCCGTCGCGCTCACCAGCACGTGCGCGCAAAGCTCCTCCCCGGTCGTGGTCCGCATGCGCCAAACGCCTTGCCCTTCATCAAACGATGCGCCGGCAATCTCCGTTCGAAAGCGGATGTGCTTCATCAGGCCATACTTGACGGCACAGTGGTCGAGATAGTCCTGAATCTCCAGCTGCAGCGAAAATTTGCGGCTCCAGTTCGGGTTTGGCTCGAAGGAATAGCAATAGAGGTGCGAGGGAACGTCGCAACCCGCGCCGGGGTAGCTGTTGTCGTACCAGGTACCGCCCACGCGATCGGATTTCTCGAAGATGATGAACGACGAAATCCCGGCCTTGAGGAGCCGGATTCCCATGCACAGCCCCGCTACTCCCGCGCCGAGGATGGCAATCGTGGGGGAGCTGTGAGGGGAAGATCCCTGGCCGCTTCGGCGTACACGGCCGACCGCTTCTCGCATCCCTTTGAGTTTACTGCCGCAGCACTCGCCATGCTCGCGGACGCGAGGCCGCAAGCGCGGCTTCCAAGGTGTGCAAAGTCGCGGTCTTTGTGCGCGCAGCGCGAGACCCCCACCTCCCGCGGCGACCGCCGCGGCACCGCGTGCGGCATCGCGCCCCACTCGCCGCGTCTTGACCTTGGATGCTACATGGAGAGCAACCACGCCAAGGAGGCGACCGGGCCATGCCGATCTCCGGATCGTACCTACCGCCGCCGCTTCCCGAGGGTCTCGAGGAACTCGCCGAACTCGCTCTTGACCTCGGAGTGACCTCCTACCCCGGTGCGCGCGAGTTTTGGCGGATGATCGATCCCGCGGTCTGGGCCGCCACACGCAATCCATGGCTCTTGCTGCAGACCGTCGAGGAGCGTCGCCTCGAGGAAGTGGCCTCGGATTCCGTCTTTCGAAAGCGCTTCTCCGAGGCGGCTCGGGCCTACCGGGAGAGCCTCGAAGCTCCGGCGTGGTTCCAGCGAAACCACCCTGCCTCACCACTTGGTTGTGTCGGCTATCTCAGCATGGAGTTTGGCCTAAGCGACGCGCTCCCGATCTACTCCGGCGGTCTCGGGAACGTGGCCGGCGACCAGCTCAAGTCCGCCAGCGATCTCGGTGTACCCGTGGTCGGCGTGGGTCTCCTCTACCAGTGCGGCTACTTCCGACAGGACGTGGATGCAGACGGGAATCAGCGCGAGTTCTATCCGTACAACGACCCGGTTCAGCTCCCCGTGCTCCCGGTGCGCGACGGCGATGGAGGGGAGTGGCTCCGCGTCGTCCTCGACCTCCCCGGCCATCGGTTGTCGCTGCGCGCGTGGGTCGCACGGGTAGGGCGGGTGCGCCTGTATCTGCTCGACAGCAATGACCCGATGAATACGCCGGCCGACCGCGGCATCACCGGCGAGCTCTACGGAGGCGGCTCCGACACCCGTTTCCTGCAAGAGATTGTGCTGGGAATCGGCGGCTGGCGTCTGCTCGGGAGGCTCGGCCTTCGCCCCGAGGTCTGCCACTTGAACGAAGGACACGCCGCCTTCGCGGTGATCGAGCGCGCCGCCGAGTTCATGAAGGAGAGCCAGACGAGCTTTGACGTCGCGCTCGCGGTGACGCGCGCCGGAAACGTCTTCACGACCCACACTCCCGTCGCCGCGGGCTTCGACCGCTTCGATCCCGGTCTCGTCGCGCACTACCTGGGTCGCTACGCCGACCGGATCGGGATCGGGGCCCGTGGGCTCCTGTCCCTTGGCCGCCTCCACCCGCAGGATGCGACAGAGCCGCTCAACATGGCGTATCTCGCAATTCGCGGAAGCGGCGCCATCAACGGAGTAAGCCGTCTGCACGGCGCGGTAAGCCGTGAGATCTTGAGCCCCCTTTTCCCGCGCATTCCGATCAGCGAGGTGCCCGTGGGACACGTGACCAACGGCGTCCACACGGTTTCCTGGGTGTCCTCAAAGGCACTCGAACTCTGGCGTGCCGCCTGCGGCGAGGAGTTGTGGCTCAATCCATCGGGCGCTTGCTTCGAGGTTCTGGCCAGTATCCCAGACGAGAAACTCTGGAGCCTGCGCACGGAGAACAGAAACGAACTCGTGCACTATGTGCGGACGCGCCTTGCCCAGGCGCTCGCGGCACAGGGGCAACCGAACGACCTCATCGCGGCGGCGGCGCATGCCTTTGACCCAAACGTCCTGACCATCGGCTTCGCGCGGCGCTTTGCGACCTACAAACGACCGAATCTTTTGCTTTTCGACCGTTCGCGCCTGCTGCGCATCCTCACCGATCCGCAGCGCCCCGTGCAGCTCGTGATCGCCGGCAAGGCGCATCCCCGAGATGAGCCGGGCAAGGCCATGCTGCGAGAGTGGATGCGTTTCGTGCACGAGCCCGCGGTCCGGCTTCGGACGATGTTCATCCCCGACTACGACATCACGCTTGCCCAGCACCTCGTGCAAGGTGTGGACGTCTGGATCAATACGCCGCGGCGACCCTGGGAAGCCAGCGGCACGAGCGGGATGAAGGTCCTGGCAAACGGCGGCCTCAATCTTTCCGAGCTCGATGGCTGGTGGGCGGAGGCGTATGAGCCGGACGTCGGCTGGGCGCTGGGAGATGGCCAGGCACACGGAGAAGACGTCGCATGGGACGGGGTGGAGGCCGCGGCACTTTACTCGCTGCTCGAGAAGGTGGTCGTCCCCTGCTTCTACGACCGAGACGAACACGGCATTGCGCGCGGCTGGGTTGGCCACATGCGGGCCAGCATGTCGGAGCTGGTTCCGCGCTTCTCGACGAGCCGCACGGTTCGCGAGTACACCGAAGAGCTCTACCTCCCGGCCGCGCGCGACTACCGCGAACGCGCGGCCAACGGCGGAAAGCTCGGTGCGCGCCTCCTGGCGGAGCGCCAGAAGCTGATCGAGAACTGGTCGAGCTTGCACTTTGGCTCTGTGCGCGTCGATTCCAGAGAGGACCGTCACTTCTTCCGGGTGCAGGTCTATCTCGGGGATCTCGACCAAGAGCTGGTTCGCATAGAGCTCTACGCCGACGGCCTCGGCGGCGCGGCGGGAGCGGTATACCCGATGGAGCGAACCGAGGCGATGCCCGGCGCCGCGAATGCCTACATCTTTACCGCACAGGTCCCCGCCGCTCGCCCTTCGAGTGACTACACGCCGCGGGCCGTGCCCGTGCAGGCGGGAGCACGCATCCCCCTTGAACTCCCGCTGATCCAGTGGCAACGCTAAGGGCAGGCGACCCTCCGCGACGCAGGAGCCAAGCGGTCCGGCCGGGACTGCTCGAGACCTCGCCAAAGGCGCGATCTCTCGCCGCCGCGGCGTCCCCTCTCTCGGCCGCGCCCCCGTCCGGCCTTCGGTGCGAGGACGGCTGCGCCGCTAGGGAATCATCTGGGTGACTTGCCCAGGGGAGACGATCTGGATGACGCCGCCCCACACGCACATCAGCTGGGATGTGTTGTCGAGGGCGGGCATGTCTCCGATGAGGACGGTCGGTGCGCCGGGGGCCCAGGGCCCGGGGGTGACGGGCACGCAGGGCATCGGAGTCAGGACTCCGAGCGCCGCGGTGGTGGCCGCTGCGACGGCGGGATTGGCCGGGCACATGCACATCCCGAACGACTGGATGTTCACCATGGGTATGTTGTCCATGATGTTTGCCGCAGGCACCCCTCCCGTCATCACCCGATTCTCAGGGGTCACCACCAGCGCGCTTGGCGCAACTCCGAAACTGCATTGAAGTACGGCGCCGTGACAGACCTGCATCGCCATCCGCGAACCTCCCTGCGCCAGGCAGGAGTGGCACCCCTTCAAGCGAGGGCGGACCGCTCTCGGCCCGGCCGCGAACGAGTGGCGGCGCGTGCTTCGCTCCCGCTCGCGGGGTGCGGTTGTCACCCGTCGTCCCAAGCAAGAGCACGGGCTCCCCGGCTTTCATTCTGCACTGCCCCTCCGCGGGGAGGCAAGCTGCGGAAGGACAGAAAGGGCGCTCCTTAGGCGCCGAGTCGTGCGCGGCTTTCGCTAGAAGCGTGGCCTCCCGCGTGAGGTCCAACGACCTAGCGCGTGATGCGCGCTCCCGGAACGCCGGCGCTGCTCCCGCAGATCCCACAGCTCGGGGCGACCCCAGGCTCCGGAGCAGCGGGTTCGTCCGCGCCTTGTCGGATGCTTGGAAGAATCGGGCGGTCGATCGATCCAGCGGAGGGCCGCACTGCGACCGTGCGGACCGCCACAGGAACCGCGGCGAGTGTGGGGGTGGGAACGCGCACAAGGAAGAGGACCGTGGCAGCGCGCGCCAATGAAGACAGGCCAAAGATCGCCCAGTAGGCGCTGCGGTGCTCCCCGAGATGCGCAAGAAGCCATCCTCCAAGCAAGGAACCCGCCACCATCGCCAAAGCGTTGGCGAGGTTGAAGGTAGTGAGCACGCTCGTCCGCTCTTCCTCGCGAATGGTTTCGAAGACGAGCAGGAAGGTCGCGAGCTCGTAGGCACCCCACGCGGTCCCGGCCACGCACTGCACCCCCAGGAGGTAGGGATACCAGTCTGAAACGATCCACAGCGACGCGAGGGGGATGATGCCGAGTCCACCCACCCACAAGAGGTGCCGTGCGCCGAAGCGTCGCGCGAGTGCGCCGAGGACCGGGAGCATCAGGATTTTTGCACCGAAAGACGCCGCGACGAGAACCATGTACCCCGCATACGAAAGCCGCAGTTGTCCCAGCATGTAGGGCGTGAAGTAGGGTGCCGACAGGTTGACCGCGGTCTGGACGGACAGCAGGTAAAGGAGAAGTCGGCCCTCCTGGCTTCGGCGGACAAGTCGACCCAGGACTTCGGTTGCGGGGACGCGGCGGTAGTTCTCGGGCAGCGGGATGGGCTCGCTCGTCGTCGCGAGAAGCCGTGCGCTGGCCACACGGCAGGCCGCCGCCGCGAGGAAGAGAACAGCAAAAGCCTGCAGGCGCTGGCCCCTCTCGGTTCCGGCCTGGAGGACAGCCCCGCCCAGCAGGAGCCCACCCAAAACGCCGACCTGCGTGATTCGCGTCCGCCGCGAGAAGTAGCCCGCGCGCAGGCGCGAGGGCACGAGGGTGCCGACCCATGTGTTCCACGCGGGCCCAGTGCCCATGCCGGAGCCCCAATAGAGCGTGGCCACCAAGAAGATCAACACCGTAGGGATGGCGCCCACGAGGGCCGCCGCGATCAGCGGGACGAAGGAGAGCGCCTGTGTCACCGCGCACACCACGACCCAGCGGCGGTGAGAGCCAAGCCGGCGCACGGCTGCGGGCGATGCCAGCTGCAAGACGGCTCCCGCGAGCGGCGGCACGGATGCAAGCAGCCCGGCGGCGACCTCGCCTACCCCCACCGCAAGCGCGAAGGCAGGCAGATAGGTCTCACCGATCCCCACCATCACGCTGAACGCACTGGCGTCGGCGCTCATGGCACGCAGATCGCTGCGCAGCTGGGTCGGACGGCGGCGGGACATGAACTCGGTTGAAGGAACGGGAGGTGCTTCGGGGTGTCAAGAGAGGCGCATGGCGAGCCGAAGTCGCAAAAGGTCGCACAAAAGTATGGACCGCTGCATCAGTGTCGTTAGAATCGCGCGCCAGTGGAATCCGAGTCGCACCCGCAAAACCGCTCCGCGAAGACACGTCACCCGAGGATGAGGAGACTTCGTGCAATGGACCGACTCAGATCGCCGGAAGTGTCCGGCTTCGGTCCGTCCGGCTCGCGCGCCGGCCGTCAGCGCTACGACGCCTGGCGCGACATCCCTAGCCCGCAGTGGCTTAGCGTCCAGTGGCAGCTTCGGCACTCGGTCCGCACGGCCGCCGACGTTGGGCGACTGCTCCCCCTGTCCGATGCCGAGCAGGCCTCGATCGCCCGCCTCGGCCAGAGCTATCGCTTTGCGGTCACGCCCTACTACTTCAGCCTGATCGACCCCGAAGATCCACACGACCCGATTCGGCGGATGATCGTCCCGTCGATCGAGGAGGAGGTGGATCTCGAGCTCGGCGAGGTCGACCCGCTCGGCGAGAAAGCGGACCAGGTCGCCCCAGGGCTCACGCACCGCTACCCCGATCGCGTGCTTTTCGTGGTCACGAGCTTCTGCACCTCGTACTGCCGGTTCTGCATCCGAAAGCGCAACTGGCGGGGCTCAGATGCCGCCCGAGGTCCACAGGAGGTGGATCAAGCCCTCGCATACATCCGGAGCCACCCAGAGATCCGAGACGTGTTGATCTCGGGCGGTGATCCGCTCACGCTGCCCCTTTCGCAGCTCGAGTACGTGCTACGGGGGGTCCGCGAGATCCCGCACGTCGAGATTGTTCGGCTCGGCTCCCGGGAGCCGGTGATGCTCCCCATGAGGATCGAGCCGGAGCTCGTGGCGATGCTCGAGCGTTACTCGCCCCTTTGGGTGAATACGCACTTCAACCACCCGAACGAGCTCACCCAAGAGGCCGCAGCCGCAGTCGACCGCCTGCTCCGCGCAGGTATCCCCGTGAACAACCAATCGGTTCTGCTCGCGGGCGTGAACGATTCTCTCGAGGTCATGAAGGCCCTGGTACAGGGTCTGCTCCGAATCCGGGTTCGTCCCTACTACCTCTACCACTGCGATGATGTGAAGGGGACGGCACATCTGCGCACCTCGATTCGGCGCGGTCTTGAAATTCTCGAGGGCCTGCGGGGTCATACCACGGGTTTCGCGGTGCCGACCTATGTGGTGGATGCGCCGGACGGCGGTGGGAAGATTCCTCTCATGCCGAATTACCTGGTCAGCCAAGGCGAGAGGACGCTTGTGCTTCGCAACTTTGAGGGCGTTTTGGTGAGCGTGGCGGACGAATCGCCTGCGGCCTCAGCCGCAAAGGGCAATGGTGATGGCCAGATTCGGCGCAGGCGCACCCGAAGCGCGGCGCAGAGCGTCTCGGATCTGCTCGCCGACGATTCCCAGCGCCTCGTGCCCGCGGGCCTGCCCCACTATGAGCGACGCGAGGCGTTGCAGAACGAGCAGGAGCCGGCCGGCGCTGCGGCTGCGGTGTCGGCCGCAGCGCGGCCTGAGCCGGCGCCGAAGCCCGCACCGCGCGCGCCGCGTACGCGGCGTGCTGCGCGCGACCTCCGGGTTATCCAGGGGTCGTGACTCTCCGCGCAGCCGTCGTCTATAGCCGCCTTCCCGAGGATCCCGTCGTCGACGTCGACGATCGCTTCGAGGAGTTCGATCTGCCCGCGGTGCCCGAGGCCGTCGCGGCGGCCCTCGCAAGGTGCGGCGTGGACGCCTTCCCGCTCGAGGACGACCCACGCCTCGTTCCCCGGTTGCTGGAAGAGGCGCCTGATTTCGTCTTCAACCTGGCGGAGGGCTTACGCGGAAGGGGACGGGAAGCCGTGGTTCCCGCGATCTGCGAGCACCTTGGCCTGCCCTATACGGGCTCCGATGCCCTCACCTTGGCCGCGACGCTCGACAAAGGCGTCGCCCGGCGCCTCATCGCCGGCACCGTCGCCGTGCCCGAAGGCGTTGTGGTGCGCCCGGGCGAAGCCCTTCCCGCCACTTTTCCCTTGCCCGCGATCGTAAAGCCTGTGTTCGAGGGTTCGAGCAAGGGCATTCACGACGACCTCGCCCTCGCCTTCGACCGACGCGCCGTCGAGGAGCGCGTGCAGGCGCTAAGCGCCCGCTACCAGCAGCCCGCGCTTGTGGAGGGGTTCGTGGCAGGTCCCGAGGTCACGGTTGCGGTTCTTGGCTGTGAGAAGCCCGAGGTCGCGGCGATGATGCAGATCCTGCCCCAGCGGGGCCCGCTTTCGCACTTTGTCTACACGATCGAGGCCAAGCGCGACTGGCAGCAGCGGGTGCGGTACGCGGTTCCCCCCGAACTCCCGGCCGAAGTCCTCGACCGCCTGCGCGGCGCAGCGCTCGCCGCGTTCCGGGCCCTTGAGTGCAGGGACGTGGCCCGGCTGGACTTCCGCCTCGCCGAAGGCGCCATCCCGTATTTCCTGGAGGCCAATCCCCTGCCCGGCCTCTCTCCGGACAAGGGCGACATCGTGTTCGCGACCGGCCGCGCCGGGCTACCCTACGATGATCTGATCGCACGCATCGCCGCCCGAGCGATGCGGGAAGCGGTCCTGGCGAAAGCCAAGGCGTAGGAGGAGAAGTCCGGTGGCGGAAGAGGCAACGGAGTACGCGGGGGCGGTGGATCGCGGTCTTGAGGGTGTGGTGGCGTGTACGACCTCCATCAGCGCCATCGTGGGATCGACCCTGACCTACCGCGGCTACACGATCGAGGACCTGGCCGCGAACTCGACCTTTGAGGAGGTGGTCTACCTGCTCTGGTATGGGCGGCTTCCGGCCCAGAAGGAGTTCTCGGATTTTCAGGCCAGCTTGCACGAAAAAATGGCGCTTCCCCAGCGCTGCTTCGGCTGGTTCCATGGCCTTCCGACCGAAGTCCATCCCATGGACTTCCTACACGCTGTGGTGGCGGGCCTCTCGCTCCACGATCCCGATGCGAACGTGATCGCGGACGAGCCGAACCGGCGCAAAGCGATTCGGCTGACGGCGCGGCTTGGCACCATCATCGCGGCCTACCACCGGGTGCGAACCGGCCAGTGGCCGCTTCAGCCGATCAAGGGCAGGTCGATCTCTTGGAACTTCCTCTACATGCTCTTCGGCGAAGAGCCGGAGGCAAGGCGCGTCAAGCAGTTCGACACCTGCCTCATTTTGCACGCCGACCACGAACTCAACGCCTCTGCTTTCTCGGCGCGCGTCACTTCCAGTACAGAGTCCGGGCTCTACTCGAGCATCATGGCCGCGATCGGGACGCTGAAGGGTCCACTTCACGGCGGCGCGAACGAGCGCGTGATGCGCATGCTGCAGGAGATCGGCTCGATGGACCACATCGAACCCTTCCTGAAGGAAGCCCTCGCGGAAAAGCGCAAGGTGATGGGTTTCGGCCATCGTGTGTACAAGGAGGGCGACCCGCGGGCGAAGATCCTGCGCGACATGAGCCGGCAGATCACCGCCGAGATCGGGCAGCCGCAGCTCTACGAAATGAGTGTGCGCATCGATGATGTGATGCAGCGCGAGAAAGGACTCTTGCCGAATGTCGACTTCTATTCGGCGACCGTCTATCACGCGATGGGCATCCCGACCGATCTGTTTACGCCGGTGTTTGCCATGAGCAGGGTGGCGGGCTGGTGTGCGCACGTATTGGAGCAGTATGCGAAAAACCGCATCTACCGGCCGCGCGGTAAGTACGTCGGGCCCACCGGCCTGAAGTACGTACCCATCGAGCAGCGCGCCTCCTAGCTACGGCGCATTTCCCGTGCGGGTCGCCGTCGTCTACGTGTCCGCGGCGTCGGGCCGCCTGCGGGATGCCGCCTGCGAGGTGAACCAGGCTGCAGCCTGCGAAGTGGCCGAGGGCCTCGAGCGCGCGGGCCACCGAGCCTGGCTCGTGCCCGTCTTCGACGAGGACTCCCTCGAGCGTGGTCTTGGAGGCGCGGGGTTCGACGCGGCCTTCAACCTGTGCGAATCCCTCTCCGGGGACCCGGCGCGTGAGAGCGAGGCCGCTCTGCGCATCGCCGCGCACGCGACCCTTGTCACCGGTTGCCCGCCCGAGGCCCTTCGCTTGCTGCTCGACAAACCCGCGACCAAGGCGCGGCTTGCCGCGCTCGGCATCCCGACGCCCCATGGTGTGACCACAGATCTCGGCCCGCTCGAAGTGGATGGACTCGAGCGGCTCTCGTATCCCGTGGTCGTAAAGCCAGCCCGCGAAGACGCCTCGATCGGGGTCACGGCGGCGAGCCTCGCACACACGCCCGAGGCCGCAGCCGCTCGCGCGGGCGAGCTTGCCGGGACCCTCGGCGGACCCGTCCTCATCGAGCATTATCTCCCCGGTCGCGAGCTCCACGTCTTTCTGGCGGGCGGCGCAGAGCCCGAGGTCATCCTCGTGTCCGAGATCCTGTTCGAGCTTCCCCCCGGCGCGCCGCGCCTTTTTACCTACGACGCAAAGTGGCGGGTTGGCAGCGCAGAGTACAGGGGCACACGGATCGAACACGCGCCTTGCGTCGAGCCGGCACTTGGCGACGCGCTCCGCGAGATCGCGCGCCGCGCGTGGAGGGGACTTGCTCTCTCCGGTTATGCTCGGCTCGACCTGCGGCTCGACGAATCCGGCTCTCCGCAGGTGCTCGAAGTGAACGCAAACCCCGACCTCTCCCCTGCCGAAGGCGTCCATGAGGCCCTTCGCGCCGCGGCCTTGCGGTTCGACGAGTTCGTCGCGCGTCAGCTCGACTGGGCCTGGAGTGCACGCAGTGCCTGAGCTCGAGCTGCGTGCGCTTCATGCGAACCACAAACACGCGGTGGAATCGGTGCTGCGCGGGGCGCGCGTCTTCCGTGAAGAGGAGATTCGTACGGCGCTCGACGTGTTCGAAGAAGCGCTCCGGCCCTACGAGGACTACCGCATGATCGGCGCGTTCCTTGAGGGATCCCTTGCGGGCTACACCTGCTACGGCCCGACTCCGATGACGGACGGATGCTGGCACCTCTACTGGATTGCCGTCCACCAAGGTTTTCAGCGTCGCGGGATTGCGCAGGCGCTGATCGAGCGCGTGCTTGCCGACTGCCGCGCCTCTTCGGTACGCCTGCTCACCCTCGAAGCCTCAGGCGACACGCCCGCCGCCCCAGCCCGCGCGTTCTACGAGGCGGCGGGCTTCCGGGAGGAAGCCCGCGTGCGCGACTTCTACCGTCCCGGCGATGACGTCGTGCACTACGTCGTGAGGTTTGCTCCGGCCTAGGGACTCGCTTGGGGCGGCGGCTCCGGCCGCGCACTCAGCCGATCGCCCAACGCCTTGCCCGCGCGTCGCTGGCGCCATGGCCTCCACAGGCCGCCCTGGCTGAAGGAGGTCCAACCCCAGCGAAGCCAGCCGAGCAGGGCGAAGGCCAGCCACAGAGCCCACGCCAGCATCGCGGCCCGGTACACAAGGAGCGGTACCGAGAGCATGAGGGCGCGCGGCAAAAAGGCACCGCTGCGATCCTGGTACCAAAGGAGCTCGCTCGCCGAGGAGCCGTTGCCGCGCACCTGCATCTGCGGCAGCCCGAGCAGCCCTTGCTCAATCGCAAAGAACAGCCCGGCAAGGGCGATCGGGGTCCAGATTGCGAGCGTCAGCTGTAGGCCGCGAAACGCCCGGTCGCCGAGCGACGCGCCCTGCTCCCGCCGCCAGCCGAGGGCGAGCAGCCATCCCACGACGATCGCGCCGACAAAAACCGGCACCTGGGTGAGACCCACACCGAGCAGCATCCAGTGCCACGAGCGAAGAGGCGTGATGCGCAGCCGTCCGAGACCCGCCGCGATGAGGGCCACGACGGCCAAAAGGCTCCAAAAAAGGACGGCGGGCCCGCGCCGGGGTCCGGCCAGGCCAAGCACCCAGCGGTCCCCGGGCGGCCGAATGTGCAGCGACACGTTCACGGCGGGCGCACCGAGATCCACCTCCGGCGTGCGGAGCACCTGGGCGATGCTCGAGGGCTCGCGCCACGCGATCGCGACCGTCTGCCGACCGGGAACGACGGGGAGCGTCACCTTCCCGTCCTCAAGGCGGATGGGCTGCGCCTTGCCGGCAATCTGAACGGACTGGAGTTCGGCGCCGGAGGGAAGGGTGACGGCGTGTTGCCCGCCCCGGCTGCTGCGCAGCACGAGCTCGAGCGTGGAGTCGCTCGCGCGCAATCCCGGCGCGTGGGAGAGCGAGACAGAGTCGAGGGTCAGCGTCTGGCCCGGCACACTTTCCGGTCGCGAAAGGACAAGGCGCACCTCCTCCCCCGGCCACGGCTGAAACTCGCGCACCCGCAGCCCGGACCCCTCGCCGGCCGCCGCCCTTTGGATCGGCGGGATGCCCGAAGCCTCGACGTGCCAGATCGGACTCGCGTCGATTCGCCAAACCTCGGTCCACGGCACGGTGTCGGGGGCCTGGAGCGCAAGCACATCCGCCTGGGCGAGGACGGAACTCCATGCGAGCTCCGAGACCTCGGGGGGAAGACTCGCGGCCACCCGGCCGGCCTCGACGCGGACTCCCTCGGTCGTCACCGACTCGCCCGGGAGCAAGGGCACCGCAAGCACGATGGCCGTACCCATCGGTGCGACGCGCACGACGCGCGTCGTCACCTGCCACTCGAGCCCGAGCTCGAGCTGGCGTTCGATCCGCACGAAGGGGGGAAGCTGCAGGGGCGCCTCGGCCTGCTCGTTCTCGTCGGCGCGGCGCGTGCGCACAAGCTGCAGGTTCTCCCCCGGAACGCCGTCCTCGTGGATACCTTCCACCCGCCAGCCGTCCTGCGCATCTTCGGGGGCCTCGACCCGAGCCGGTCGCAGCGGGAGGGGAATCTCGACCGCAGCACGCTCTGGAAGCGGCCCTTCCATCACGATCTGGTGTCGGCCGGGCGGGAGCGCAATCCAGAGCACCCCTGCGCTGTCCCGCAACAGGCTGCGGGCAGGCGCTGAGTCCGCCATCACCGTGCTCGGGCTCCACCCCCGTGCGCTTCCCGGCAGGGGTACACCCGTCTCAAACGCAACCTCGAGCTCAAGCCGTGCGCGGAGCGTCCCGCGGACCGCCTCGACGCGCAGCCGCGGGATCGCGGCACAGCGCGGCGAACACTCCGGAGGCGCGACGAGCCGCTCGCGCAGGGAGTCGAGAAGGGCCTGAGGCGGGTAATCGGCCCGGGCGTCACCAGCCAGCGTCGCAGCCGCGAGGGCGAGGGCGGCCGAAACGGCCGCGGACCCTGCGGCCCGGCCCCTTCCGGATCCCTCGCCCGGCCCGGCTGCCGCGCCGGGCAGAGGGCCGTTCCCGCGGGCCGCGGCGCGCAGGAGGACCCCGGCAAGGAGCGCGACAAGTCCCACGCGGAGCCAGGCGAGGGCAAAGTTGCCCGCAGGAGGGATGAGCCACAACTGCAGCTCCTGGGCACTTTGCACAGGTCCGCGCCAGCGCAGAGTCACGGTCTGCCAGCGCCAGCGCGGCAGGCCCGGCCCCGTCGGAATCAATGCGCTCGGATCGGGAGCCCAGCGCTGGGCGGTCTTTTGAAGCGCGCTGCTGGACAGGACTGCCGCTTTCCGCGGCGAGATCGGGGCAGCGGCCCCGGACGCGGTGTAAGCCTGCTCCGGGCTCGGCGCCTCGAGGGTGGCGGGCGAGGGCTCCGCCGCAGAGGACGCCCCCGCTTCTGGAGGCTCGAGACCGGGATAGGTGGCCTCACGCACCTCCTGCACGAGGAACGGAACCCCAAAGATCACGAGCGCGACCAGAAGCCCCAGGCGCAGGAGCCGCGCACCGTCGCGGACTCTGCCGAGGGGAAGGACACGGACCGCCGCCTCCGCGGCGAGGATGGCGGCCCACAGCCAATGCGGCGCCGAGGGTTCGGTCCAGCTGAGCGCGAGGGCAAGGAGGGTAACGAGGCCCGAGGTTCTTCCGAACAGGCGTCCAGCCGCGAGGGCGGTAATTAGCACGAGGAAAAGATCCAAAAGGCTCCAGCTCGCAATCCACGTGGGCGAGGCGTCATCCACCCCTGCGGCATGAAAGAGGCGCCAACCCGGGGGGAGATTCAGTGTGGCGGCGATCTCCGAGAAATCAGACCGCCAGCCGACGGCGGGGATGCGCGCACGGAGTCCTTCGAGGCGCGCGTCGGCTTCGAGCTGTGGTCGTGCCTCCCGAACTTCGACGCCTACGGTTTGTGCGCCGGGCAGTTTTGTCACGAGCTGACCAATCCCGCCGACGGCGACGCGCCCGAGCGTCATCTCCGGTCCGACCTCGAGGCGCCAGCTCCGCGTCATCGTTCCGCCGACCACATCGTGCACGGTGTAACCGGCGCCATCAAAATCGAGCCAAAGCGTGCGCGAGAGGGTGAGCTGGTCGGGCGCCGGGTCGGCATCTCCCCGGCGCCGCTCGACGAGGCGAAGCGTTGCACCAGGCTGCATGAGATAGGCGGGGTACGAACGCCACTGCGTCGGGAGCAGGGTCTGCTGCGGATCCACCGCGACCCCTCCCGCCACATCGACCAGGCGAAGCTCCGGCCGCGCCGAGAACGCCCAGACCTCGCTCGCGTCGAAAGCCTCCTCGGGACCCACGCTCTTGGGTGTCGGCGGAGCGGGCACTTGCGGCGGCACGGGGAGGGTGAGTTCGTTGGTCGGACCTTCGCTTCGCGCCTTGAGGGTGACCTGCCAGCGGCCGGGCCGAATTTGGAGCACAAGACGCCCGTCTTGCTCGATGCGCGCGGGGAGCGCGCTTTCGAGCGACATGGGCAGGAGGTTCGGGAGGAGTGCGCTGGGCAGGGTGAGCTCTCGGCTCTTGCCCGCCACTTGGAGATCGATGCGCGTCTCCACGACCAGCGGGACTTCGTCCTCCACAAGACGCGTGGCATGGAGCTCGATCTTGTCCTCCTCGCCTCCCGCACCGGCGCGGCGCTCGAGCCACAGGCGACCCTCGTCGTCGCGCGCTGGGAAGGGGACCGGCTCGCCCCGCAAGCGCAGCGACAAGAGGCCGATTTCGGGCGGCAGCGCGAGGAGCGCGGGGGGAGCGTCCCACAAGAAGGTTCCGCTCGCGCGATGCGATCCGATCGGAAGCCGCACACTGGGCACTCCCTCGCGGAGCACGACCGCGACGGGCAGCTCATCCACCTTGACGTCCTGGGGCCAGGTCTTCTCGTCCCCAGGAAGCGGCACGAAGCCGTCCGCATAGACCTGCCACTCCTGGCTAAAGTGCGCGCCCGAGGCATCCGCCTCCAGCAAGAGGCGTGCGGGCCACGCACAGGCGTGTCGTCCCGTGTCACCCACGAAGGCGGGGCAGAGCTCGCTCTCGTGGCCGCGCATCACCCAACCGACCCAGGGACGCAGAGGCTCGGGCGCATCGCGCGGCGCGAGAGGCTCGGCCATGGCCTGCGTCGCCAAGAGGCAAAGCGTGAGCAGAGCGGCGGCGAGCCGGACGAGCGACATGATCCTGCCCTGGCAGCGGGAGAGCGCGAGCCGCTCAAGCCTCCGACGCAGACCGTGCAGGTCGCACCGCGCAGCCGTGGGGAAGACGCTCTCGGGTGTCATCTCTGGCCATCCCCGCACCGGCCGCAGGTCATGTGCTCCTCCGCCAAAACTCGGCCGCGCCGCCGTCGCGTCGCTTTAACGTGCCGGGTGCGCCCGCGATTTCAATCACGTGCGTCGACGCCGGGCACGCAAGGCGCGTGACATCCCCTCCGGGCGTCTTCTCTTGGCAAGCGACCGGATCGAATGAGCTAGCCCCCGCGGTGTGGACGGAGCACCCCCTGTGTATAGCGGGCCTTCGTGGTGATGATGTGGATCACGCCATTTGAGGCGCTCTTGCCCCAGAGTGCAGCAGCGCGTCCGCGGATCAGCTCGATTCGGTCGATCTCGCTCAGAAGCGGCGCCTGTCCGTAAGAAGGCGAACGCGCAGAGGGCCTCTCGATTTGTCGACCATCGATCAAGACGAGAAGGCGAGCTTCCGAGCTCTCGCCCCGAGAGCTGGCGGTGACTGCAAAGACCCTCTCGTCCGTACCGGTCACGCGAATCCCGGGCATCGCGCGCAAGACGTCGGGCAGAGTGCGGACCCCAAGGCTCACGATCTCCGGTCTTGTGAGCACGTAGATCGTTGAAGGCTCTTCCGCGGAGCCGACTTGGGAGGTGGATGCGAGGCCAGCGGCTGTGAGGGTTAGCGAACAGAGTGTGCGCACAAGCCACCCCATTCGGTTCCCTCCCCTTCGCTCATGGATCGGCAGACTGCCTACTCGCTTGAGAAAAGGCCGAGGGCGGGAGGGTTCCCGGCGTCCCGGAGCAGGGCACCGGGGTCAGCGTCTTGCAGCCTTCCCCGTTCGGGCGCGGCGGGCGCTTGCGCGGATGTAGCGGCGGGTGATCGGAGAGAGGTCGTCCGGGGCAATCCGGCACTCGATCAGCACGAACTCGCGCACTTCGTGGGCGGCGCGCAGGGCCTCGCGCAGTTCGGCCCGCGTTTGCGCGCGAAATCCGACGCCGCCCCACGCCTGGGCGAGCTCCGCATAGGGCCAGTTCGGCAGGGAGAGCAGATCCTCTCGCGGGGAGACGGGCCGGAAGATCTGCCAGCCGGAGTTGTTGAGCAGCACGACCACGGGCGAGAGCCCGCGCTTTGGCGCGTGGGAAATCTCGGAGCCCGTCATCTGGAAACCGCCATCGCCGCACAACACGAGCGGCCGGACTCCGGTTCCGATCTGCGCGCCGAGCGACGCTGGCACCGCGAAACCCATCGACGCGTAGTAGCCCTGGGCGAAGTAGAGTCCACCGCCGTGGAGCCGGAGCTCGAGTCCGCCGAACAGCATGTCGCCCGACTCGGCAAAGACGTGATAGCCCTTGTTCGCGGCCAGAAAATCGTTCACCTCCAGCAACAGGTCGTTGTTGGTCAGGGGAGCTGCGTCGCCCCGCGCCTTCTCCCGACCGTTTGACTTCTCGCGAACAAGATTGTCCTGATAGATCACCCTCTCGGAGAAACTCGGAAGCCTCTCCTTTGCCAGCGCCACCACGAAGTCTCGCAGCATGACGTCGGTGTACTGATGGAACGACACGTTCACGCGTTCACCGAGCGCCCACACTGATCTTTCGCGTCGCACCTGCGGCTTCGCGGCCCCGAGGTTCATGTCCGTCAGCAAGGTGCCGAGCGCCAGCACGAGGTCGGCGTTGCGCACGCGCTTTTGGATCGCAGGGGGGCTAAAGGGGCCGACATGAATCCCCATGTGGAGCGGATGATCCATCGGAAAGACGCCTTTGGCGTCCACCGTGGTCACCACGGCGACGCCGAGTTTCTCGGCGAGCCGCAGAAAGTCTCGCTCGGCGGCCGCGCGATAGAGCTCGAGGCCTCCGATCACCACGGGGCGCCGCGCCGCGCGCAAACGAGCCATCGTGTCGGCCACGGCTTCGGAGAGCTTGCGCGCATCCGAGGTCGGCCGCGGAAACGTACCGTCCCACTCCACGATCTCCCGCGGAACCGGAATCTCGACGTCGACGACATCGCGGTGGATCTCGAGATACCCTGGGCGGCGCTCCATCGCGATCTTGCGCACGACCTCATGGATCTCGAGGGCCGCCCGTTCCGGGTGCTCAATGATTTGGGCCGCGCAGGTCACCTGCTGGAAGATGCGCCACTGGCTTTCCACGTCTTTGGCTTGGTGGTGGATGCCGGAGAGCTTCTGCTCCGCCTCGCCCGGTCCGCCCGACACGACGAGGATCGGGACCTGCTCGGCATAGGCCCCGGCCACGGGATTCACGACGTTGTTTCCGCCCGCCCCGTAGGTCACGCACACGACGCCAAGCCGCCGCGTGCTTCTCGCGTAGCCGTCTGCGGCGAAACCGACGGAGGGCTCGTGGGAGAAGGTCACGATCTCGAGCGCTCGGTCACGACCGAACCGGTGGAAGAGCCCGAGCACGAGATCGCCGGGAAGCCCGAAGATATGGGTCACGCCGTGGCGCTTTAGGTACGCGACGAGGAAATCGCCAAGCGCCATGCGCGGGCGCATGGCCGAGGAAGGCTCAATGCCCCGCACGCGCCGTTTAGTCATCCGAATAGCGCTCTGAGTTCCAAGGGTTGCCACGCATGTGGTAGCCGTTGCGCTCCCAGAATCCCGGCGCATCGTGCTGCATCAACTCAAAACTGCGCACCCACTTTACGCTCTTCCAGAAGTAGAGCTTGGGCACCACCAGCCGGAGCGGCCAGCCGTGCTCGGGAGTGAGGGGCTCACCGTTCATGCCAAAGGCGAGGAGCACGCTCTCATCGAGCAGGTCGGCGAGCGGAAGATTCGAACTGAAGCCGTGCTCTGCGTGCACCATCACGTAGTGGGCCCGCGCTGTGGGGCGCACTTGCGAAAGCAGCTCGCGGACAGAGACCCCGTCCCATTGGCAGTCGAACCTGCTCCAGCTTGTGACGCAGTGGATGTCGTTGCACAGCGTTTTGCGTGGCATTGCACGCAGCGCGTCGAAGGAGAACGTGGCGGGAGACTCGACTTCCCCGAAAAAACGCAGGTTCCAGCGCGCGAGGTCGATTTTCGGAACCGATCCGTAGTGGAGAACCGGCCACTTTTCCGTGAGGGACTGCCCGGGCGGAAGCCGCCCGGCCTCCCGCATCTTCGCTTCCTTGCGCTTTCGCTCGCTGCCCTCGAAGAGCGACATGACTACCCCTTGTGCCCGTGCGTGATCTGGTAGAGGTAAAGGCCTGCCACCACCAAAGCGTGTCGAATGGTTCCATCCGCAAGCCGTGCCTCAAGCTCACGCACGGGCAACAGCTCGACCGCCGTCTCTTCGGCGCCAGCGTTGCGGATCTCCGCCACGCGCTGCGCACCACGCGCGAGGAACGTGTGCACCCCGTTGCCGAACAGTGCAGGGTTCGGGTTGAGGGCGCCGATCGGCAGAACTTCGGGGGCGCGGTAGCCCGTTTCCTCGAGCAGCTCGCGTGCGGCGGCCTGTGCCGGTGTTTCCCCTGGATCGACGATCCCGCCCGGGATCTCCAGCGTGAGCTGGCGCGCGCCATGACGCCATTGTCGCACCATCACAAACTCGTCATCGCTCGTGAGCGCGACGACATTCACCCACTCGGAAGCATCGATGCGGAAGAAGGGATAAATCTCGCCCGTGCGCGGCGAACGGAAAAGCGTGCGACTGACCCGAAAGACTTTGCAGTCCTCAAGCGCCTCGGTCTCGAGTTCCTCCCAAGGACGGGGCAAGCCTAGAGCACCTCGTCAAGCACGATGCTGACTTGCGCGTCACCCGGGTTCGCGGGGCCGGGAGCCGCGCCTTGCAGGTCGCCAGGCGAACGCGTGGTGGCATTGCCGTCGCTGTCCAGCCGGGCGGTGAGTTGGAGCGGACCGTTCCACGGCATCTCTTGGATCATCCGGTCTTCAGGGCCGAGCTCGAACTGCAGGGGAAAGGTGGGGTTGGGGATGCGTTTTACCGCCGTGGGCGGACCGGAGGTGCCGCGGCGCGCGATCAGGAAGAGAACAGCTCCTTTGGGCGCACGCGCCACGAGCTCGGGTGCGATCTTGACCGTGCCGCGGATCGGCGGACCCAAGGTGCCCCGCTCTGCGGCCGCGCCGGGGGGAGCCCCTGTCATCGGACCGGAGGCTGCAGCGCTCGCGCGGCCCCCCGCTTTCGTGGCGTCTTCCTCCTCCTGCTTCGCCTGTTCCGCGCCCCGCGGAAAAATCCTCGAGAGGTCCGGAGCGGCAGGTTCTTCACCCGGCACGTACGGCTCAATCTTCCGGTCGCAGCCGAGGACGAGGGCGAGGGCGAGAAGGAGAAAGAGGCAGGAGGCAGCGCGCATCGCCGCGACCGTAGCGCACGCCATCCGGGCAAGCCTTGAGGACTCCGTGCGGGTGAAGGCGCAGGTGAAGCGGACGCGAGGTGCGTGGCGATGACGTCGCTCGAGAGTGTTGGACCGCGCGTGCCTCGCCGCGCCGCCCGGATTGCTCGCGTAGGCTGCAGCGAGGGCGATTCGCCCGAGGAGGGGACGCCCGATCCTCCCGTTCGATCCGATTGCCCGTCGGGAGCGCGTCCCCCCGGGCAGCTACCACAAAGTCCGCAGAGCCCCGGCTGGCGCGTTGTTCCGACGCCGGGCGCGTGGTAGCGTCGCACTATCGAGCGGAGCCTAGGGGTGGCCGGGCCGGCTGAAAGAAAGCAGCGGGCCGGGTCTGAGATGAGACCCTCCGAACCTGAACTCGTTCATGCGAGCGTAGGGAAGGCTTCCGGGAGCAAGCGACTCCCGCCCACCACTAGGGATCCGCGTCCTTCGAACCCGAGGAGCGCGGCCCCATGCACCAAAACCACGGATCGACCCACGAGAAGCCGTACACGCTACCGCCCGTCGGCGGCAACCCGTCGAGCACACAGCAAGGCACGACCCCCGGAAGCTTTGCGCTGCGCTGGCAGGCGGGCGGCCCCTACAGCTTCAGCTCGCCCGATACACCCGGGATGCCACAGCCGTCGAAGAAAACCGCGTGGGACTTCATGCCGGCGGATTGGACGCTGGCCCCGGAGAGCGGCGGGAGAAGGTGGCTCGCTCCCCCAGGCTTTTGGCCCATCACCCAGCTCGAGTTCGCGCGTCTTGGCGAGATCACTCCGCAGATGAGGCGCGTTGCCGAACGAGAGCCTCACCTCACGCCGGAGATGGTGCGAGACGAAGTCGCGGCCGGTCGCATGGTGATCCCCGCGAACAAAACCCACCTCGGCTATCGACTCGACCCGATGTGCATCGGCCGCGCGAGTCGAACCAAGGTGAACGCAAACATGGGTGCATCCCCGGTCGCGAGCTCTTGCGATGAGGAGGTGGAGAAGCTGCGCTGGGCCGAGCAGTGGGGCGCCGACACGGTGATGGATCTATCCACTGGCGGAGATCTCGACGCGACGCGTGAGGCGATCTTGCAAAACGCCACCGTTCCCATCGGGACCGTGCCCATCTACTCCATGATCATCGGCCGCAAGATCGAAGAGCTCGATGCCAAGACGGTGCTGGACGCGCTGGCCCATCAGGCGCGCCAGGGTGTCGACTATTTCACCATTCATGCCGGCGTGCTGCGCGAGCACCTGCCATTCATCCAGCGGCGCCTCATCGGCATCGTCTCGCGCGGGGGGTCGCTGCTTGCCAAGTGGATGCTCGTCCACCAGCGCCAGAACCTGATGTACGAGCTGTGGGACGAGATCTGCGAGCTCATGCGCCGCCACGACGTCACGTTCTCGATTGGCGACGGTCTGCGCCCGGGCGGGCTCGCCGACGCCACCGATGAGGCGCAGCTGCGCGAGCTCGCGACCCTCGGCGAACTCACGGAGCGTGCCTGGCGCCACGGGGTCCAGGTCATGGTGGAGGGGCCGGGGCACGTGCCCTTCGATCAGATCGAATACAACATGAAGCTCGAGCGCCAGCTCTGTCATGGCGCCCCGTTCTACGTCCTCGGGCCGCTCGTGACCGACATCTTTCCCGGCTATGACCACATTACGAGCTGTATCGGCGCCACCGCTGCGGCGTACCACGGCGCGTCCATGCTGTGTTACGTGACGCCGAAGGAGCACCTCGGGCTGCCCAAGAAAGATGACGTGAAGCAGGGCTGCATCGCGTACAAGATTGCGGCCCACGCCGCCGACGTGGCCCTCGGCATCCCGGGCGCGCGAGATCGCGATGACGAACTCACCAAGGCTCGGGCCGCTCTTAACTGGGAAAAACACTTCGAGCTTTCGTTCGACCCTGACCTCGCGCGCGCCTACCACGACGAAGATCTCGACGTCGACACGGACTTCTGCGCGATGTGCGGTCACGACTGGTGTTCGGTGCGCATTAGCAAGGAGATCGCAGAGTTCGCGAGTGGAAAAGCGGAGTCCTATGCCTGGGAGAAGCCGAAGGTGACGGCCGCCCTGACCGGCGTGCAGCGTGAGATCCTCGAAAAGCGCGGTGTGCTCGCTCCCGAACAGATTCATCGCCTCGCGAGCAAGATCCGGCAGCAGATGAGCGCAAAGGCTGGCGTCAAGGCGGCCTGCCACAGCGATTGCGTGGACGACGAGAAGGCCAAGCACTTGCAGGAGCGGGGGCGCGAGGCGTAGGCGCTCGACGAGCTCTAGAGAAGAGAGCGCCCCGGGACCGCGAGGCCACCGGGGCGTCCCGTCCGAACCTCACCCCCCCTGGATCGGCTCGGATCTTTGGTTCGGTTTTCGGTATGCGAGGGCAGGGACTTGAGGACTTTTTGCCGACCGGGTGCGCCTTCGTGAGCGAGCAGCTTCGCCTTGGGGAAGCCAACGCCGCGCAGTACTTGCTGCGCCGAGGCCTGCTGCAGCCCGGGGAGGAGGCCACGCTCGAGCCCGCGGGCGAGGGCAACATCAACTGGGTCCGGCGTGTGCGGATCTCCCCGAACGATCGCTCGCTCGTCCTAAAGCAGGCGCGGCCCGCTCTCGAGCGCTTTCCCGAGTACCAGGTGACCACCGAGCGCATCGTCTTCGAGGCGCGCTACTACGAGCTCGCCCGCGCAAGCGATCGCGACGGCCTTTTGCCGACCGTTCTCGACTTCGATGAACGCGAACGCGTTCTCATCCTTGAGGACCTAGGCGATGCCGAGCGTCTCGACCAGACGCTCGGCCGGGGGGGCGAGGGTCGGGGCGCCGCCCACGCACTCGGCCAGTTCCTCGGCCGGGTCCACACCGCGACAAAGGACGAGTCGGGTCTCGCGGAGCGCTTCGACAACGACGCCATGCGCCGCCTGCACGGCGATCACATCTTCGTCCTTCCCTTCCGCGAGAACACCTTCCCGCTCTCCCCGCGCCTGCGGGCGCGCGCCGAACAGGTGTGGAAAGACGCCGAGCTCGTCGCCTGTGCGGATGCGGCTTACTCCCGCTACCTGACCGCGCAGGGCGCACTCGTCCATGCCGACGTCCAAGCGGGGAACGTCTTGCTCACGAGCTCGGGCCCGAAGCTCCTCGACGCGGAGATCGCCCACGTGGGCGACCCCGCCTTCGACGTGGGCACGTTGCTCGCTCACCTTTGCGTGAACGCGCTTGCCTCCCGTCGCTTGAGCCCGGGGCTCGCACGCGCGGCGTGGTCGGCGTATCTGGGAACGGCGGGGCCGGGGAGCCTGCGCTTCGAAGACGCGGCCCGCTATGCGGGGATCGAGCTCCTGCGGCGTACGATCGGCGCGGCGCGCCTTCGAGCCGTCGAACGAGACGAGGCCGGTCTTGTCGTCCTCGAAGCGGCCCTGCGCTGGATCCGCCAGCCCCCGCCCTCGCTCGAGGCCCTCGAGTCTCAAACGATCTAGGAGTCGCTGTCCTCTTCGTCTTCGAGCGTCTCGCCGAGCTCGTCCACCCACTGGATGCGCTGATAATCGAATCGGTCCTCTGCGATCGCGTTGAACTTCACGATGTCGAAGTAGGGAGAGAGGTCAAAATCCCGGGGCGTCAGCAGCGTAGGATGGCGCATGCGGAAAAGGCCCGTGTACTCGGGGCTCTCGTGCCCGAACAGGCGGCGCAGCACGCGCCAGCCCGACGGTCTGGGTGCATCGAATCCGCTTTGACTCACGGGCGGGACGATGGGAAAGCGCACCTTCGCGAACAGCTGGCCGAGCAGGCTCGAGCAGATGACCTCAGTCAGAGTCGCGCTCCCGAAATGAAGCGCCGTTCGCCGGAAGCGGCGGGGAATCAGCGAGAACGGCAGGAGATAGCGAGCAAGATCCACGAGATTGCGCAAGTCGTAGCGCCAGCCCACGGCCGCAATCGCTTCATCCAAAATCACCTTGAGGTCCTCTGGGCGCAGCCGGTGGGGTCGACAGACCCGGAGATTGAAATCGATGTACTTGGTGAGAGGCGAGACGATCACCCCCTCCATCAACGCCTCGACGATGAGGTGCGACGCATCGTCGCCGAAGCGCTGGAGAGCGCGCTCGCGCTCCTCTCCGCCGCGGCGCAGGAGCTCGTCGCCGATGTAAAGGGCGGCGTGAGACCAGGAGCTCTGGCTGAGATACTTGATGGCCGCCGAGATCCGCTGGTCGCCTTCGACGAGGACGACGTCGCCCTTTCGCACATGGCGCAAGAGCGCCACCGGATCATTCCAGCCGCGACGCTCATAGTGAGAGAGCGGCATGCTGAGCGCCTCGACGAGGTGATCTACGAGCCAGCGGCGCATTCCCAACTCGGGTCCTCCCGGTCTGCCCGCCCGGCGGGCTCTGCCCTTTAGCTGCGGCACCAGATCCATGCGTCTTTACACCCCGCGGGTGCTCTCCCAGAATCGCCTCGTGCCCGATCCCCGGCGCAGTCTTGCCGCTCAGCTCGTCCTTGTCCTCCTCGGGACTTGGCTTGGGGCGCTTCTGCTCTTTGGATCGGTGGTGGCCCCAGCAGCCTTTGCGGTGGCGCCCACACCTGCGGTCGCAGGCAATCTCGTGGGGCGAGTTCTCGCGGCACTCGACTGGGCAGGGTTGGCGGCGGGCCTCACCCTGGCCGGGATTTCCATCTGGCTTGGCCGGGGACTTTGGACGGTTGCGCTCCCCGTTTTTATGAGCCTCAGTTGCCTCCTTTCGAGGCTCTTCCTCGCCCCCGAAATCGCAGCGCTTCGCCCCCTCCTCGGCGATGCCTCGGCGCGGGCCCGCTTCGGGCTGCTCCATGGACTTTCGGTGGGCCTTTTCGGGGCGCTCCTGCTCGCTGGCCTCGCCCTTATCGTGCTGCACGTTCGAGCCCTTGGAACCAAAAAAAAGCGGCTGATTTCATAGCCTTGGGCGGAGGCGTGCGTTATCCTCTTTGGCGGGTCGAGATTTCCCTTTAAATTCAATAGCTTGGGATGATCCGGGAGAAGGTGGCAAGCATGGCTATCAAGATCAAGGCCATTCTCGAACTCACGGTCTCCGAAACCAGCCTCGAGGATGGACTTGCCGAATACGACGAGCTGACTGTGGAGGGGCTCCTCCAGGAAGTGCTCGACAAGGCCATCGCCTGCGACGAGATCCGTGTCAAGGTCGTGGAAGGCCCGAACACACTCGAAGAATACGACCAGCAGCAGGCGAACTCCTAGCCGCCGCGATCAGCCGAAGAGCGTGAGTTGCTCCGGATGGGAAGGCCGGTGTAGACGGGCCGCTGCCCCGCGCAAGCTGCGTGGGTCCGGGCGCCCGGGCGCACGGCGACTCGGTTGGTAGATGCCTTCCCGACGCGCGTATTCGAGCAGGCGCAGATAGAAGGCTTTGAACCGCTCGCCGTGGTTGAAGTGCTTGAGATGGGCGAGCTCGTGGCACAGGGTGTTTACGAGGCTTGAGTATTTGAGCGGCTCGCCGGTGGCATTGTGGCGGAGTCGAATGCGGATTCGTCCGTCCGCGTAACACACACCGTAGCGCCGCCGAACCCGGGGCCGCTCGGCTTCGATCGAGTGGTACGCAAGGCCAAAGCACGCAGCAATCTGGGCGGCGTCGCGATTGAGTCGCTCCACCAAGGCGCGCACGGTTTCTCGATCCATTCCCGAGGCAGTCTCTCGGCCTGCAACCGGGTCGTCAAGATCGCCGCGAGACGCGTGGTATCCTGGCGCGCGTGTCCGACGCGTTCGATCGCAAGACCCTGCCGCTCTTTCCGCTCTCAAACGTGGTTCTTTTTCCAGGTGTGCGCGCGCCGCTCCACATTTTCGAGCCCCGCTACCGCCAGATGACAGCCGCGGCGCTCGCGGCCGACCGCTGGATCGGCATGATCGCGGTCCATCCCGACCACGTAAGCGAGATGGAAGGGAGTCCGCCGCTTTTCTCCGTCGGATGCGCCGGGGTGATTGCGGAATCGGAGCAGCTGAAGGACGGGCGGTACAACATCGTTCTGCTGGGAACCCATCGCTTCCGCATTCGCCGCGAACTGCCCGACGCTCCCGGTCGCCTCCACCGCGTGGCAGAGGTCGAGTTGCTCGAAGATCCATTTGAAGCGGCCGAGAGGCCGCGCGTCATGGCGCTGCGCGCGCGCGTGGTCGAACTCTTCATCAGGCTCGCACGCCTCAGCGCAGCGGCGCGAGACTCGGAGCTCACCCCGGAGCTTTTCGACGACGTGGATCCTGTGACGCTCGTCAACACGCTCTGCCAGCTTCTGGATCTGCCCTGCGCGGAAAAGCAGGGGCTCCTCGAATGCCACGGAGTGCGCGAGCGACTCGAGCGGCTGCTCAGCGCGCTCGAGTTCCGCAGTGCCGAGCTGGCCTTCCAGAACCCGGACGGCGCGCCTACTCGACATTGACGCGCAGCGCGTTCAAAATATCGGGCATACGTTAATAAAACTGAGAAATTCGTAGATCGCGATGCGCGGACGGCACTCGGTCGTCATCCCCCTGACACGCATTTGTAACGTACGAACGATCTTCGCGGCTCGCCGCAAACCCCTCGGAATCGAAGTGCGTTCTCGCTCACAAACAGCGGTTCTCCGTCGGTGATTGTGCCCGCTGGAAGGGGTCCCGCGCGGCGCCAGCAGCGCGAAGCGAACTGCTTGAATCGCTCTTGCGGGGCTTCTCCGAGGTATGGTCTACTCCCGGCGTTTTCGGGGGGCCTCGTCGAAAAAGACGGCGAGAACTCCCGGAAATCCCCGAGAACTCTGGATGACAACCCCCCAGATCTGGGACGGCGTTTTGCGCCGGCTCGGAGCCGAAATTCCGTCCTTCGCCCTCGAGGCGTGGGTTCGGCCCATCGTGGCGCGGGTCGATGAGAGTGGACTCCAACTCTCATGCCCGAGCGCATTCCACCGCGAGCGGCTGCGCGAGCGGTTTTTGAAGCCCATCCTCGCCTGTGCCTACGCCGAGGCCGGGGGGGAGATCGATGTTCACCTGAGCATCGCGGAGGAGGGTTCCCGCACCGCGCGCGAAGCAAGCGGGGCGGGAGCTCCTCCCGCGGCGCCGACCCGAGGCGCGGACGCAGAGCGAAGCCGGCCCGTCGCCGCACCCGCGCCCGTGCAGCGCTCGCTCTCCCATACCTTTGAGACGTTCGTCGTCGGTTCGTGCAACGCTCTCGCCCGGGAGGCCGCGCTGGCCTTGGCCCACGGCCGCCAGCTCGGCGTGAGCCCCCTCTTCCTGTGCTCGGAATCCGGCCTCGGCAAAACACACCTCGCACGTGCAGTCGCCGCCGAGGCGCGGCGCGAAGGCACGGAGCGGGTCGTCTACGCCTCGTCCGAGTCCTTCACCAGCGATTTTCTCTCATCGCTTCGGGCGCAGCGCATGCCGGGCTTTAAGCGGCGCTTCCGCCAGGAGTGCGACCTTCTGGTGATCGAGGACGTGCAGTTTCTCGCCAACAAGAAATCCACACAGCTCGAATTGTTCCACACCATCGATCACCTGCTGTCCGCAGGGGTGCGGATTCTGCTCACTGCGGACCGCCTCCCGCGGGACATCAGCGAGTTTGACGGCCGGCTGCGCTCCCAGATGACGGGTGGGCTCGTCGCGGAGATTGAGGCCCCCGACGCACAGGTGAGACGCCAGATCCTGCGCGCGAAGGCCGCCGCCGGCGGCGTGCACATCCCCGAGCCGTGCCTCGACCGCTTGGTGGACGGCGCCCGCGGGAGCGTGCGCGACCTCGAGGGCGTGCTGATCCAGCTGGTCGCGAGCGCAGCGCTGCTAAAGCGAACCATCGATCTCGAACTCACCGAAGCCGCGCTCCGCAAGCTCGTGCCAAGCGCGCTTGCGCAGGGCCGCCCGATGGAACCCGAGGTCGTGATCCAGGTTGTGGCCAGCCATTTCAAGACCACGGCGCAGGCGCTGGCTTCGCGCTCCCGACGGCGCGACCTTGTGGCCCCGCGGCAGCTCGCCATGTACCTCGCGCGCCGCTACACGACCGCCCCGCTCCAGCAGATCGGCGAGGCATTGGGGCGCGATCACCCGGCCGTAAGCCACGCCCTGACCACGATCGGCCGCCAGATCCTCGAGCGCGCGCCCCTGCGCTACCAGGTGGAGGCCCTCTCGGCGAGGCTCGACGCATTGGCCGCGCGCGGAGGCTCGGGAGCGGGGTAGAATGCGCGCTCCATCCGCCGGAGGAGTGCGCTTGGCCGGGATCGTCCGCTACGGAGCCTACGTCCCCTTCTTCCGTCTTTCCCGGACGGCCTTCGGCGCTGGGAAGGGCGAACGGGCGGTCGCGAGCTACGACGAGGATGCCGTTTCCATGGCAGTCGAAGCCGGCCGCGAGGCGCTGCGCGGCGCCCCGGAACTCCACGGCTTGCTGTTCGCCACGACGAGCCCTCCCTACGCCGAGAAACTGAACGCCTCGACGCTCCACGCCGCGCTCAATCTCCCGAGCGCCGTCTCGGGCGCGGACTTGGGCGCGTCGACGCGCGCCGGGCTCGCGGGTCTTCTGCTCGCCGCCGACATCGCTGCCGCCGGCCGACGCACCCTCGTGTGTGCCAGCGATGTCGTGGTGGGCGCACCCGAGGGTGCCCGGGAGCGGATCGGCGGGGACGCGGCCTGCGCTTTTGTGGTGGGCGAGGACGGGGAGGCGATTGCCCGGGTCGTCGGCCGCGCATCCCTCACCGATGAGCTTCTCGACACCTGGCGCACTCCGGAGGATCGCTTCCCCCGTGCATGGGAGGAGCGCTTTGGCGCCGAAGTCCTGGGGCCGTTGCTGCGCGAGGCAGCGGTCCGGGCGTTGCAGGACGCCGGCATCCAACCCGCCGACCTCTCGGCACTCGTCGTCGACTCGACCAACGAGCGTGCGGCGGCGACCTTGCCGAAGGCGCTCGGCGTCAAAGCCGAGCAGGTCGGCGATACGCTCTCCCTCAGCGTCGGCCGATCGGGTGCCGCGGCGGCCGGACTCGCGCTCGCCCACGCGCTCGACCGCGCGAAGCCGGGCGACCGCATCGCAGTCGTCGTCGGAGCGGATGGGGCCGACGCCATCGTCCTCGAAGTGACTGCGCGGATTGCCTCTGCGCGGCCCAGCCACAGCGTGGCGCGCTGGCTGGCCGCAAAGCGCAGCGACCTCGCGTACCAGACCTATCTCAAGTGGCGCGGCATCCTGCCTTTCGAGCCTCCGCGCCGCCCCGATCCGGAGCGGCCGGCGGCACCCCCGATGCATCGCTCGCAGCGCTGGAAGTATGGCTTCATCGGCTCGCGCTGCACGGCCTGCGACACCGTGAACCTGCCCCCGCAGCGCGTGTGCGTGGCGTGCGGCGCCGTCGACCAGATGAAGCCCGAGCCGATGGCCGATGCCCGATGCCGCATCGCCACTTACACCCTTGACCGCCTCGCCTACTCGCTCCAGCCCCCGGTCGTGGCGGCCGTCGTAGACTTCGAGCAAGGCGGGCGCATGCAGTGCGAGCTCACCGACATGGATCCAAATCAAGTCGCGATCGGTGACGAGCTCGAGATGACCTTTCGGCGTCTTTTCACCGTGAACGGCGTGCACAACTATTTCTGGAAGGCGAGGCCGCAGCGCTGAGCCCGGCGCCGATGGCGCTGCCTTGGCGAGAAAAGGAGAACACCCTTGGCCAGCAAAGGAATCCGGGACCGCGTCGCGATCGTCGGCATGGCCTGCACACCCTTTGGTGAGCACTGGGACAAAGGTGCCGCCGACCTGCTGATCGATGCGGCGACGGAATGCTACCGATCGGCGCAGGTCGAACCCGCGGCGGTCGATGCCTACTGGCTTGGAACCATGGGGAGCGGCCTCTCGGGCCTAACGCTGTCCGAGCCGCTCCGGATCCAGTACAAGCCGGTGACCCACGTCGAGAACTTCTGTGCCACCGGCAGCGAGGCGCTGCGAAATGCCTGCTATGCCGTGGCGAGCGGCGCCTACGACCTCGCGATGGCGATCGGCGTCGAGAAACTGAAAGATTCCGGCTACTCGGGGCTCGTCGTCTCAGCGCCTGCGAGCGACGGCACGGACTCGACGATTACGGCACCCGCCACGTTCTCGCTTCTTGCGCCCGCCTACGCCAAGAAATACGGCCTCGACGAGGCGACGCTGAAGGATGTGCTCGCGCGCATTGCCTACAAGAATCACTACAACGGCGCACGCAATCCGAAGGCCCAGTTCCGCAAGGAGGTCCCGCTCGATGCGATCAAGGCATCGCCGAAGGTGGCGGGGTGCCTTGGCATCATGGACTGCTCGGGTGTTTCGGACGGCTCCGCCGCCGCGATCGTGTGCCGAGCCGAAGACGCCCACCGCTACACGGACAACCCGATCTTCGTGAAGGCACTCTCCTTCATCGCGGGCCCAGCCGAGGGCCCGATGCGCCAGGAGTACGACTTCACGAGCTTTGCCGAGGTGGTGGCCAATGCCGAGGACGCCTACAAGCAGGCCGGCATCACCGATCCGCGCAACGAGATCAGCATGGCCGAGGTGCACGACTGCTTTACGCCCACCGAGCTCGTGCTGATGGAAGACCTCGGCTTTTCGCCCCGCGGCCAAGCCTGGAAGGACGTCGTGGAGGGACGTTTCGATCTCAAGGGCCCCCAGCCCGTGAATCCCGACGGCGGCCTCAAGAGCTTCGGCCACCCCATCGGAGCCTCGGGCCTGCGCATGATGTACGAGATGTGGCTCCAGCTGCGCGGAGAGGCGGGGCCCCGCCAGATCGAGAGCCCGAAACTCGGCCTCACGCACAACCTCGGGGGTGCGCCCGGCCGCTGCGTAAGCTTCGTTTCTATCGTCGGGAAGTAGCCCTCGCCATCGGCTTCGCCTGCGGCGCCATGATGAACGCCACGACGCCAGCCAGCGTCACCGCGAGACCGGCCCACTGGCGCGCCGACGCCACCTCGCCGACGAGGAGCCAGGTCGCTCCGAGAGAGAGCACGGGAATCGACGGCACCACGATCGCCGTCGCGCGTCCAAGGTCAAGGCGCGCGATGGATTGATACCAAAAGACGGTGCCGAGATACGAGAGCACCACGCCCTGGAGAGCGAGGGTGGGCAAGATGTGACCAAGCTCCTGCGCCGGGGGAAGCTGCTCAATTCCCTGCTGCAAAATCCAGCCCAGCGCGAGCAGCGCTCCGCCCCAGATGTAGCGTGCGCCCGTGAGCACGAGGGGAGGAGTACCGGCTAGCCCGCGCAGCACGATGAGGTGGGAAAGCTGCCAACAAAGGGGAGTCGCGAGCAGGAGCCACACCCCGGCCGAGGCCCGAAAACCCTCAACGCCCACCGCCAGCGCAATCCCAAAGAGCAGCATGCCCGTGGCGAAAACGCGCCGGAGAGTCGGCCGGTGTCCGAGGGCGAGCCACGAGAGCACGAGCGAATAGGCGGGCTCGCTCTGGAGACACAGCGCCGCTTCGATCGCGCCGGCGCGGCGAGTCCCCGCAAAGAACAGCAAAAACGCAGCCGCGGTCCCGAGAGCCCCGATCACCGCAAGGCGTCCCCGCGCGCCGGGTCGCACCAGCCATCCGAGCTCGCCGCGCAGGGCCAGCACAGCGGCCGCAAAGAGGCCGCCAAACGTCGCTGTCGCGGCCGCCACAAATAGCGGATCGCTCCGGTTCGTGGTGAGCTTCGCGAGCCCCGGGACGAAGGCTCCGTTGAGTGCGCACAGGCCCGCAAACAGGAGCCCAGTCCTCTCCTCGCGTGCGCTCACGTCGGATCTGCCGCCGCAATCGCTGCGGCGAGGGCGAACGCAGAGAGCGGGGCTGAGCCCTCGGCCTTGTTGTTGATGATGACGTACACCTCCTTGCCTGCCTTACTCCCCTCAAGGCAAAGCCCGGCAAGAGACGAGCGTGTCGCGGGATCTTCGTCCACGAGTCGGTCAAACGGGGTGTAGCGTTCGCGCGCGCTCTCGTAGTCAAAGCCCGGGTGCAGCATCCAGCGCACGACCCACGCGGGATCCTTCGAACCGTTCACGAGCGCGCGCTGGGCCCGGACGCTCGGCATCGCCGGATGGACATTCACGCAGTGCAGGGCACCCGCTGCGGCAAGCGCAGCGGCGTAGGCCGGCGTGAAAAGAGCGCGACTTCGCAGCTCGACGGCGTAGCGCGCGCCGCGTGGAAGTGCGGCGAGGAACCCATGGAGCCGCTCTGCGAACGCCTGCGGCGGGCCGAGCTCCGCCAGCGTCTGCGGCGGAAACTGAAAGAGGATCGCTCCCGCCTTTGCGCCGAGGCCCTCGAGGCAGGGCCCCACCACCGCGTCGCGGGCATAGCCCGCGTCGAAGCGGAGGGGGTTCGGCTCGCCGGCGCGCCCGCCGTAGCGGGCGTGACGCGGGAAGCGGGCCAGGGTCAACGCCTCGTGTGCCTTTACCAAGAACCGAAAATCCTCGGGGACCGCTGCGGCGTAGGCGGCGAACTCGGCAGCGCCGATCGGCCGATAGAAGCTGCGATCGATGCCGACGCTACGCAGAAGGGGATGCCGCGCATACGCGGCGAGCCCGAAGTGTGCGAGGCGCTGGGCCGTCGCCCGATCCCCATAGACGATTCCAGCCCAGCCCGGGAAGGACCAAGAGGACGTGCCGAGGCGAAGGCCAGTCGGGAGCCGCTCGGCGAGGCCCGCGATTTCGGCGCGAAGGAGTGCGGGCCCGACCGCAACGCTGCCGCGATCGGCCTGCCCGGTGCGGGTGAAAAGTTCGAGCTGCGCATCCCCGCACCGATCCGCCACGCACCCGAGTGTGCGCGAGGTGCTTGGAAAACACGAGCGCAGGAGGGGAGCTCCCGCGCGGGCGAAGCGGGGCCCGCTGCTGCTTTGCCGCCTCCCACCCGTGCGGATCGGAAGGTACGCTCCGCGCTCATTCTGGAGGAACCCATGGCCTACAAGACGCTCGAGGTGCGGGTGGAAGGGGCGCTGGTCTGGCTCACGCTCAATCGCCCGGAGGCGCTCAACGCGATGAACCTCACGCTCGTCGGGGAGCTGCGGGATTTCTTTTCCTCTCTTCCCTCCCAGCAGGAGCTCCGGGTGGTCGTGCTGAGGGGCGCGGGGCGCGCCTTTTGCGCGGGCCTCGACCTGCGCGAGTCCGGAGCCGAGCCTCGTGGCGGAGTGCCCGCCGGTCTTCGCGCGCAGCGGCGCATCAGCGAGCTTGCGCTTCTCATGCGCCGCGCACCGCAGCCCATTATCGCCTGCGTCCAGGGTGCGGCATGCGGCGGCGGCTTTGCCCTCGCTTTGGCGTCGGATGTGCGCATCGCCGGTGAGTCCGCGCGCATGAACGCAGCCTTCATCCGCATCGGTCTTTCGGCCTGCGACGTGGGGGTCTCCTATTTTCTGCCCCGTCTCGTCGGGGCGTCGGTCGCGGCGGAGCTCCTGCTCACCGGACGTTTCATCCACGCGGAGCGTGCCCGGAGCCTCGGGCTCGTCTCCGCCGTGGTCCCCGACGCCGAACTCGAGGCGGAGGCGCGAAAGCTCGCCGAAGAGATGCTCGGTACCTCGCCCCTCGGCCTTCGTCTCACCAAAGAGTGTCTGAACGCAAGCCTCGACGCGGGCAGCCTCGAGCAGGTGGTGGCCATGGAAGATCGGAACCAGATCCTGTGCGCCCAGACCCGCGACTTTGGCGAGGGGGTACGCGCCTTCTTGGAAAAGCGCAGAGCCGAGTACGCCGACGGGTAGCGTACGCCCGTCCCAGCCACCGGGGTGCAGGAGCCTCCGTGCGGGTCAGGCGGATTCGGCGATGGCATCCGTGTCGGGCATGCGCTCCGTCTCTTTGGCGCCGGCTTTCACCCACTCCTGCAGCGGCGGGAGCGCCCATACGGCGTTGAGGTAGTCCTTCGCACGTCCTTCGAGCGTTACGCCGTAGGTCATGAAGCGGGTGACCACCGGAGCAAACATCGCATCGGCGATCGTGAAGTGGCCATAGAGCATGTTGCCGCCCGTCCCATACCGGCTCCGGCACTTCTCCCAAATTGCGGCAATGCGGGCGACGTCGACCTGAACCTCAGGCGTGAGCGGGATGCGGGCGCCGAGCGCGCGCACGTTCATGGGGAGCGCGTGTCTGAGCGCCACGAAGCCTGCGTGCATCTCGGCACTCACCGAGCGGGCGTGCGCACGCACTGCCCGGTCTTCTGGCCACAAACGCGCGGCCGGCGCAATCTCCGCTACGTATTCGCAGATCGCGAGCGACTCCCACACCGTGAGGGCACCGTGCTTCAGGATCGGCACCTTTCCCGAAGACGAATGTCGAAGGATCTCTTCGCGCGAGGTTGGGGTGTAGAGGGGAATGCGGATCTCCTCGAACGGAAGACCGGCCATGCGCAGCGCGAGCCAGGGCCGAAGCGACCACGAAGAATAGTTCTTGTTGCCGATGACAAGCGTGAGGGCATCCACCCGATATCCCCTTTCGACACGATCGCGGCTTTCAGGCTACCGGCAGGCGGACGCGCTCACAACGGCATGCTGGGCGATGCGAAGCCGGGAGGAGTAAGCCCGCCCTTGCCCATGCCTGGGCGTGTCGGCCGCAAGGGGCGGAGTGTTCGAGGTGACGCTGCGCCTCGGCGAAGGCATCCCGTCGACGCGTGCCCTGCTGGACCTGGTTACGATCGCGACCGGCCAGCGCATCCTCATCTTTCGGGACCGGGCGCTGAGACAGCGCGCGTTCCCTGGGTGCCCCCTGGCGCCACCCTGCGAAGGGTTAGTCCGCCGCGCCGACTCCGTGCACGAGAATGGGGAACTGCCGCTCCTGCGCCGTCTGGGGCGCGCGCAGGGGCTCGCCGCCCTCGGGGCCGGGGGAGAGCGCCACCGCACCCTCGGGCGCGAGCTGCACGATATACGCCTTGCGCACCTCGGCGCTGCGGTTGGGCCCGGTGCGGTGAGGCGTCAGCGACGAGAAAACAACAACGCTGCCGGCTCTTGCGGGAATCGGGACCGCGCCGTCGGGGTCCCTCATGCACTGCCAACCCGCATCCGTTAGCCAGTGTTGGAGCGTGCCATGGCGGTGAACGCCCGGAACCACCCAAGGACAGCCGTTCTCGAGAGTCGCATCGGTGAGCGCAATCCAGCAGGTCAGGTACTGCTGAGGCAGCACAAAGTTGTAGCCATTGTCCTGGTGCCAGGGAAAGGTGCGCTCGGGCTCCGGCTTCTTATAGACGGCCTGGTCCCAATACAGCCGCACGTCGGGACCAATCAGATCATGGCCCAGGTCTTGGAACAGCGGTCCGCGACAGACATCGCGCAGGTATCTCGAGCGCGCCACGAGATGAACGGTGAACGTAATGGCCTCCGCATCGGCGATGAACAGCCGCCCGCCGGCCCGAGTCCGCAGGAAGTCCGTCGTCTTCTGTTCCCACGGATCGATCTCGGCCCGGATGGCCTCGACGGTCGCCGCATCGAATGCGTCCTCCAAGAGGAAGTATCCGTGCTCGTCGTACGCGCGCGCCTGTGAGGCGGTGATCCGGCGATAGGGTCCGGCCGGCATGCGCCAGTGGAAGTCGCAGTTCAAGGGATGAAGATCCACGCTCAGCCTTGCTCCAAGAGAAGGCAGGAATGGATCGACTCTTCGCCGGGGATCTCGCGGGCCAGGGTTCGGATCGCGAGTTCCGCCTCCTGCAAGGCGAAGTCGTGGGTATGGAGCCGTTCGAGCGGGTACCTGCGAGACTCGATTAGATCAATTGCGCTGCGGTAGCCAGACGAGGTCACTCCGATCGCGCCCTGAACGTGGATCTCTTTGAGCACGATCTTGTCCGAGACGAATCCCGGTACGGCCTTAAAGCCTTTCACACCCGCGAGGACCACCGTTCCACCCGGTGCCACATAGTCGAGGGCAGCGGCCACGGGTTCCGTGGAATAGGAGGAGACCTCGACCACCACGTCGGCTCCGCGCCCATCGGTCAGCTCGGCGATGCGCCGCTTTGCGTCCTCCTTTTCCACATCGATGGTGTGATCGGCGCCGAGCTCACGCGCCAGGGCGAGCTTGCGCGCATCCGCCGAAAGTCCGGTCAGAATGATCTGCTTGGCCCCCGCGACGCGGCAGGCGAGCAGGCTCGCGAGCCCTCGCTGCCCGGGGCCGAGAACCACGACAGTGTCGCCGGGTTTCGTGCGAGGAATCTCAACCGCCCAGCGGAAGCCGGCGCCGAGCGGGTTGAACATCACCGCCAGCGCGGGAGGAAGCGCGGGATCGATTTTATGGAGGATCGCGTTGGCGTCGAGCCACATGTACTGCGCGTACGCACCCCAAAGCCCCGGCGGGTCGGCGAGCGGGATATAGGAGTAGATGCGCCGTGCCCGGCAAAGGTGGTAGCTGCCCCGAAGGCATGGATCGCAGAAGCGGCACGAGAGCATGGTTTCGACGGCGACCCGGTCGCCGACGTCGACATTCCAGCGCTTGGCGGCGCGGTCGCCGATACACTCGATGCGGCCCAGCGGCTCGTGGCCTGGGATCACGGGCAAAGGCGTGCGAAGAACGCCCTCGTACTGCTCGTAGTCGCTGCCGCAGATGCCGCACGCCTCGACGCGGAGGAGAGCGGTGTCATCGCTGATGTCGGGAATCGGGAGCTCGCGCAGCTCAAGCTTGCGGGGTGCGGTTTGCACCATGGCGAGCGTCTTGCGGGGAGTCATCTCGGCACTACGTGCTGCGATCGCGGGACGCCGCGCGGACAATCTGCGAAGCGGACCCTGCGCGGCCTTTCATCCCAGCGCTCCTCGAAGAAGCCGTCCTCTCTCTCGCGATTATGAGGAGCGCGGTCTGGGAAATCCAGGGCGCTGGGAGGTCCGGCGATCCGCGGACAAACCGGCCCGGCGAGGCCTTGCGCAAGCCTCTCGGCGGGCTCCCTTCCAAGAGTGGGCGCTCTGCGCGCAAGGACGTGCAGGGTTCGGGGCCGGGCGCCCTAGCTTCGGGCGAGACGGCGTGCCACGCGCGCGATGGAGTCGGGATTGAGCGAGATCGAGTCAATGCCAATATCGGCGAGGAACTCGGCAAACTCCGGATGATCGCTCGGTGCCTGACCGCAGATTCCCACCTTCCGGCCCTTGCGGTGCGCCGCTTCGACCACCATGCAGATCAGCTTCTTCACCGCAGGATCCCGCTCGTCAAACAGATACGACAGCAGCTCCGAGTCGCGGTCGGTACCGAGCGTCAGCTGTGTCAGGTCGTTCGACCCGATCGAGAAACCATCGAAAAGGTCGCTGAACTCGTCTGCCAGCAGCACGTTGCTCGGGATCTCGCACATCACGTACACGGCAAGACCCCGCTCGCCCCGCACGAGCCCATTTTTCTCGAGCTCGAGCAGCACACGACGGCCTTCTTCGAGCGTGCGGCAGAAGGGGACCATCAGGATCAGATTCTCAAGGCCCATCACCTCGCGAACGCGACGCACCGCCGCGCACTCGAGGGCGAATCCCTCGCGGTAACGCTCGGAGTAGTAGCGCGAGGCGCCGCGAAATCCGATCATGGGATTCGATTCAACGGGCTCGAACCCCACGCCGCCCAGAAGCCCGGCGTACTCGTTGGTCTTGAAATCCGAGAAGCGGAGAATCACCGGCCGCGGGTAGAAGGCTGCCGCAATCTGCGCGATGCCCGTCGCCAGCCGGGAGACGAAAAACTCCGGCCCCGTCGGGTAGCCTCGAATCCGCTGTTCGATCTTCTGGCGAGTTTCGCGCTCGGTCACGCGGTCGGGATGCACGAGGGCCATGGGGTGAATGCCGATCCAGTTCAGGACCACAAGCTCCATCCGGGCAAGGCCCACACCCACCGTCGGAAGCTGTGCAAGCAGAAACGCCCGCTCGGGGTTGCCAACGTTCAGCATGAGCGGCACACGAGGAGTCGGTAGGGTCGCGGGGTCGATCGACTCGCAGTCGAACTCGACGCGACCCTCGTACACGTTGCCGACA
Source organism: Myxococcota bacterium (assembly GCA_035489755.1). Taxonomy (GTDB): domain Bacteria; phylum Myxococcota_A; class UBA9160; order UBA9160; family UBA9160; genus UBA9160. The sequence goes on along the minus strand of DATGZK010000018.1, from coordinate 10,203 downwards.
TCGCCTTCCGCGCACGAGACCGTCACCTCCTGCCCGGTCTCGAGAACCTGCGTCCCAAGCTCGGTCCCCACAACGCAGGGAATCCCGAGCTCACGCGAGACGATCGCGGCGTGGCAGGTTCGGCCGCCGCGGTCCGTCACCACGGCGGCCGCGTGGTGCAGCACGGGTTCCCAGTCGGGTCCCGTCTCCGCTGTCACCAGGATTTCCCCAGCCTCAAAGGAGGCTTGCTCGGAAAGGTGGTGCAAGACCCGAACACGACCGCTTCCCACCTTTCCTCCGACGCTCTTGCCGCGTGCCAGAACCCGACCTTTCGATCCGCGCAGCTTGTAGACCTCGATGGCCAAACCCTTGCGCTGGGAATGGACGGTCTCCGGCCGCGCCTGCACGACGTAGAGAACCCCGGTCTTGCCGTCCTTCGCCCACTCGATGTCCATCGGCGTGGACTGGCCGGCACGCGCGGAGTAGTGATCCTCGATCGCGAGCGCCCAGCGCGCGAGCTGGATCACCTCATCGTCCTCGAGCACGAAGCGCTCCCGGTCCTGCGCGCGCACGGGCCGGAGCTTCACAGGCTTGGCCGCGCTGTGCGGGTCATACACGAGCTTGAGGGCCTTCTCCCCTCGCTCACGCCGTACAATTGGACGGTATCCTTTGCGCAGCGTCGGTTTGTGCACCCAGAACTCGTCAGGGTTCACGCTGCCTTGCACGACAGTCTCCCCGAGGCCAAACGCACCCGTCACCATCACGACGTCGCGGAAGCCCGTCTCTGTGTCGAGCGTGAAGATCACGCCCGCCGACGCAAGATCGCTCCGGACCATCTTCTGGACACCCACCGAGAGCGCAACATCTCGGTGCGCGAAGCCGCGCTCGGATCGGTAGACGATGGCGCGATCGGTGAACAGCGAAGCCATGCAGTCCTGGATCGCGTGCAGGAGATTGGTCCGACCGTGCACGTTGAGATAGGTCTCCTGCTGACCGGCGAAGGATGCGGTCGGCAGGTCTTCTGCGGTGGCGCTCGAGCGCACGGCGACGTCGGTCGCCTCCTCGCCGCTTTGGGCCGAGAGCAGCCGGTACGCGCGCTCGACCTCAGCCACCACGGCGGCCGGCAAAGGCGCCGAGCGAATCTGCTCGCGCACGCTACGGCCCGTGCGGGCGAGCGCGTCAACGTCCCGCGGGTCGAGCGCGTCGAGAGCGGCGTAGATCTCGTCCTCGATCCCCGCCTCATGCAAGTGCAGTCGGTACGCATCGGCAGTGACGGCGAATCCGTCGGGCACGCGAACACCGGCGGACGCAAGGTTTCCGATTAGCTCACCGAGCGACGCGTTCTTTCCTCCCACGCGCGGAAGGTCGGAAAGCGCGACCTCGGAGAACGGCAAGACGAACGGCGGTCGCGGCTCCGGCACGCAGTTTCCTCCAGTCTCATCGTGATGCATAGCGCACGGGAAGCCTGTCGGCTGGCTGACAGATCCCTCTGCCCGGACGGGCATGGTGGCAAGATGCGCGTTTGCATCGACGGCAACGAGGCCGCTGCACGAGTCGCTCACCGTCTTTCGGAAGTCGCCGCGATCTATCCCATCACACCGGCGTCGCCGATGGGCGAACTTGCCGACGCCTGGAGCGCAGAGGGCCGTCCAAACCTCTGGGGCACCGTACCCGAGGTGATCGAGATGCAAAGCGAGGCAGGTGCTGCTGCCGTTCTGCACGGAGCGCTTCAGCGCGGCGCGCTCGCGACGACTTTCACGGCCTCCCAGGGTCTCCTGCTCATGATCCCAAGCATGTTCAAGATCGCGGGCGAGCTCTTGCCTTGCGTGCTTCATGTCGCGGCACGCGCCGTCGCAACCCACGCACTTTCCATCTTTGGAGATCACAGCGATGTAATGGCAGCCCGCACCACGGGCTTTGCCTTTCTCGCGAGCAGCTCCGTCCAGGAGGCCCACGACTTCGCGCTCATCGCCCATGCTGCGACGCTCCGCAGCCGGGTGCCGTTTTTGCACTTTTTCGACGGCTTTCGGACGTCTCACGAAATGCACTCGATTGAGATCCTCTCCGACGACGATCTGCGGACGATCGTGAGTGAGGACATGATCCTCGCGCACAGGGCGCGACGGCTATCGCCCGACCGGCCGGTGCTCCGTGGCACCGCGCAGAATCCCGACGTCTTCTTCCAGTCGCGGGAAGCGTCCAATCCCTTCTATGCGGAAGTTCCGCAGATCGTCGCAGAGTCGTTTGCGCGCCTCGCAGAGCGGACGGGGCGCACCTACCAGCTCGTCGACTACATCGGGTCGCCGGACGCCGAGCGGGTGCTTGTGCTCATGGGATCGGGCGTGGGTGCAGCACGCGAGGTGGTCGAGAGGCTTTCCGCAGCGGGGGAGCGCGTGGGTGTCGTGGTTCCTCGCCTCTTTCGGCCGTTCCCGGTTGCGGCTTTCACCGACGCACTCCCGCGAACGGCGCGGGCGATCGCGGTCCTCGACCGCACGAAGGAACCGGGCTCGGCCGGGGAACCCTTGTACCAGGACGTGCTGACGGCGTGCATGGAGCATGCCGCCGCAGGCGCGCGCGCAGGCATTCCTCGCATCGTCGGCGGCCGCTACGGACTCGGATCCAAGGAGTTCACCCCCGGCATGGTCAAGGCTGTGTTTGACGAACTTGCCCGAGAGAAGCCCCGGAACCACTTCACCGTCGGAATCCACGATGACGTGTCCCATACCAGCCTGCCCTGGGACCGCGCGTTTTGCACGGAGGGTCCCGGAGTGCGGGCTGTGCTCTTCGGACTGGGAAGCGACGGGAGCGTGGGTGCGGCGAAGAGTTCGGTCAAGATTATCGGCGAGCAAACCGGGCTCTTCGCCCAGGGCTATTTCGTCTACGACTCCAAGAAGTCGGGCGCCGTGACGATCTCCCACCTGCGCTTTGGCCCCGCGCCGATTCGCTCCACCTACCAGATCGAGCTCGCCGAGCTCGTGGCGTGCCACCACGAATCGTTCCTCTCGCGCATCGATGTGCTGGGCCGGGCCGCCCCTCGGGCGCGCTTCTTGCTGAATAGCCCCCATCCCCCTGCGGAGGTCTGGGATGCACTGCCCGGCCGCGCTCAGCGCATCATCCGCGAAAAGGAACTCGAGCTGTGGGTCATCGATGCCCACCGTGTGGCGCGGGAGGTCGGACTGGCGGGCCATATCAACACCGTGATGCAACCCTGCTTCTTTGCGCTCTGCGGAGTTCTGCCACGCGAGCAGGCGCTTTCGGCGATCCGCCAATCGATTGAGAAGGCCTACGCAAAACGTGGCAAGACCATCGTGGAACGAAACCTGGCCGCCGTCGACCGCGCGCTCGGGGCGCTCCAGCGCGCTTCGGTGCCGAGCGACGGACCGCTGCGAACGGACGAACCTCCGATTCCCGAGACGGAACCTCGGTTCGTGCAGCGCGTGACCGCGCGTCTGCTCGCCGGCGAGGGGGACCTCTTGCCGGTGAGCGCGCTTCCGGCCGATGGCACCTTTCCGACGGGCACGGCGCGGTTCGAAAAGCGGATGCTCGCCGAGCAGATACCCGTTTGGGATCCGACGCTCTGCATCGACTGCGGCAAGTGCGCCATCGCCTGTCCTCACGCCGCAGTTCGCATGAAAGTCTACCCGGAGGTCGACGGCACACAGGCGCCCGCCAGCTTCCTCACCAAGCCGTTTCGCTCCCGTGAGCTCCAAGGCCACGCCCTCACCATCCAAGTCGCACCCGACGACTGCACGGGCTGCGGGGTGTGCGTGGAGGTCTGCCCTGCGCGGAGCAAAGAGGAGCTGAAGCACAAGGCCCTCGACATGGCGCCCGCTGGATCGCGCCGCGAGAGCGAGCGGGCCAATTTCGAATTCTTCCTGCGGATCCCCGAGCTCGATCGCACACTCCTCGAGGCCTCGACGGTGAAGGCCGCGCAGACGCGCGAGCCGCTCTTCGAGTTCTCGGGCGCATGCGCGGGCTGCGGCGAGACCCCTTATCTGAAGCTTCTCTCGCAGCTTTTTGGGGAGCGGCTTCTGGTCGCGAACGCAACGGGCTGCTCATCCATCTACGGGGGGAACCTGCCGACCACGCCGTGGACTACCAACGCGGAAGGCCGGGGCCCGGCGTGGGCGAACTCTCTCTTCGAAGACAATGCCGAGTTTGGCCTTGGGTTTCGCGTCGCGCTCGAAAAACAGACAGAGGAGGCCCGTCGCCTGCTTCTCGCGCTCGCGGAACGCGTGGGAGAAAAGCTCGTGCAGCAGCTCCTCGCAGAACGCGGGCAAGGAGAAGTCGCCATCCAAGCGCAGCGCGCGCGCGTAGGGTTGCTGCGCACCGTACTGGCGGAGATTGCGGGCCCCGAGGCGCGACGCCTTGAGAGCCTGGCGGATGATCTCGTACGCAAGAGCGTGTGGATTGTGGGCGGCGACGGCTGGGCCTACGACATCGGTTCGGCGGGCCTTGACCACGTGCTCGCGTCCGGACGCGACGTGAACGTGCTCGTGCTCGACACCCAGGTCTACTCGAATACCGGCGGCCAGGCTTCCAAGGCAACGCCGCGGGGCGCGGTCGCGAAGTTTGCCGCCAGCGGCAAGCCGGTCGGGCGAAAGGATCTAGGACTCCTCGCCAGCGCCTACGGCCACGTCTACGTCGCACAGGTCGCCCTCGGCGCAAACGATGCCCATACGCTGAAGTCCCTGCTCGAGGCCGATGCCTGGGCCGGGCCGTCCCTCGTGATCGCCTACAGCACCTGCATCGCTCACGGAATCGACATGTCGCAATCCATGGCGCACCAACGCGACGCGGTGCGAAGCGGATTTTGGCCGCTCTGGCGCTACCACCCCGGCAACGATCCCCATCAGCGCCCCTTCCAGCTCGATTCGCGGGAGGCGTCGATGCCGCTGCGCGATTTCTTCGCGAGCGAAACCCGGTTTTCCATGCTCGAGCGCAGCGATCCTGCCCGCGCTGCACGACTGGCTGCACTCGCCCAGGCCGACGCAAACGAGCGCTGGCGCCACTACAGTGCGCTCGCCGGGATCGAGCGGAGTGTGCCGTCGACCGAAGCGCCGCCGGGCAGCGAGCCCGTGCGAAATCCCGGCCCGGAGGACTGACGCGTGCCCAACCTTGGCTCACGCTACCTCGGTTTTCGGCTGCGAACGCCGCTTGTCGCGTCCTCCTCACCGCTTACGGGAACGCTCGATGGCTTGCGCCGGCTCGAGGACGCCGGCGCATCCGCAGTCGTTTTGCCGTCTCTTTTCGAGGAGGAGCTGGTGCGCGATGCGCTCGCGCTCCACGGCGCGCTCACCGAGGGCAGCGAAAGCTTCGCCGAAGCACAGACCTACCTGCCGGAGCCCGCGCATTACGAGAGCGGGCTGGACAAGCTGCTCGAGCTCGTGGCGGCGGCGAAGGACGCCCTTGCGATCCCGGTCATCGCGAGCCTCAATGGCACAACGCGGGGCGGCTGGACGTCGATCGCAAGAGCGATCGAGCGCGCGGGTGCCGACGCGCTGGAGCTCAACCTCTACCGCGTGGCGGCCGACCCCTCGCACCACGCCGCGGAACTCGAGCAGCGCTCGCTCGAGCTGATCGCCGCCGTCCGGGCGGAGGTCACCCTCCCTCTGAGCGTCAAGCTCTCGCCGTTTTTTACCGCTCTTGCGGACTTCGCGTGCTGCGCAGTTCGGATCGGCGCCGATGGGCTTGTGCTCTTCAATCGCTTCTATCAGCCCGATTTTGACCTCGAGACGCTCGAGATCGTGCCGACGCTCACGCTAAGCGAGCCCGAAGAGCTACGGCTTCCCTTGCGCTGGATTGCCCTTCTGCACGGCCACGTGAAGGCCTCCCTCGCCGCGAGCTCCGGCATTCACAGTGCGCGAGACGCGCTCAAGGTGCTGCTCGCCGGCGCAGATGCGGCCATGATGGCGTCGTCGCTGCTAAAGCGCGGACCCGCCCTGTTTCGAGAAATGGAGCAGGGCATGATGCGCTGGCTCGAAGAGCACGAGTACGAATCGATCGAGCAGCTGAAGGGCAGCGCGAGCCAGCGCGCTTCGCCGGATCCAGAGGCCTTTGAGCGCGCGCAGTACCTACGGACGCTGCGTTCGTACACGAAGGGCTAGGGCCTTTTTTGACGATTTGAGAGGGGCCGTTTCGGCCGCCGCAACGCTCCCGCCACAGCCGCGGACGCTCCTACGCCGAGATGCGCTGCGTCAAGTGCTGAAGCTCGTCTCGTCTCACGATCATCAGCTGTCGCCCCTGCTGGCGGATCCAGCCCGCCTGCTCGAACTGGCGGAGCGTGTCGTTCACGGTCTGCCGTACGGATCCCACGAGCGTTGCAAGTTCACTCTGGGTCAGCGGGATGTCGATCAGGATCCCCTCGCCCTCGGAGCGGCCGAAATCGTCTGCAAGCTCGAGCAGAATTTGCGCGACGCGGCTCCGGACATCGCGAAAGACGAGGTTCTCCACACGGCTCTCGATGCGGCGCATCCGTTCACCAATCTGCTTGGTGACGGCCAAGACCATCGCCGGGCGGGCCTCGAGGAGGCTCAAAAAGGCAGCGCGGGGAATCTTGCGCACGATGGAAAGGATCACGGACTCGGCGAAGCTCTCGCGCGCCGCGACGCCAAAGAGCACGAGTTCCCCGAATACCTCTCCCGGGGAGACATACCCGAAGGTCACCTCGGCGCCCGTCTCCGAGAGGCGGTAGATCCGTACAAGGCCCTGCTCGAGCAGGTAGACCGAGCTCGGGTTGGATGTCGGTGCGAAGATCATCTCGCCAGGGGCGTAGGAGCGGCTGGTCGATTCCCGCCTCAAGAGCTCGCTCTCGCCCGGCGAGAGCGAACCCATCCAATCAACATTCCGCAGGTGCCAGTAGTCGTCCATCGGGCCTCGGCTCGCAAAGTACCGGCCCAAGCCTAGTGCCGGGGCCTCGATTCGGCAGCAGCGGTTGACAGAGCCTCGACCGAAGCAGTAGGAGGAACGCAATGCCTCCCCTCCCCGCAGAGCTGAAGGAGCGCTTCCGCCGAGACGGCTTCTTGGTCGTACCGGACCTGCTCGACGCCGCCCTCCTCGACCGCGTCACCCCCGAGATCGATGCGGTGGTGGCCAGGCGTACCCGGGAGGTCCGACCCCCCGCCGAACGCAGCCGCTACGAGCAGTCCTTTCTGCAATGCATCAACCTCTGGGAGGACACCCCCGAGATCCGCTCCCTCACCTTCCATCCCGGCGTGGCGGAGACCGCGGCATTTCTGCTCGACGCCCCTGCGGTTCGGCTTTGGCACGACCAGGCGCTCTACAAGGAGGCGGGGGGGCGGGAGACCGACGCACACCAGGATCAGCCCTACTGGCCGATGAACGAGACGGACACGGTGACGGCGTGGGTGCCCCTCGTCGACGTGGACGAGGAGGTGGGCTGCATGGGGTACGTCCCGGGATCCCACCGCGTGGGGCTGCGCAAGTTCGTGAACATCTTCCTCGGCGAGCCTTATGACATCTTGAGGGATCCGGCTCTTCAGGGGACGCAGCCGGTCTTCGTCCCCGTGCGCCGTGGGAGCGTGGCCTTCCACCACGGCCTCACCGTGCACCTCGCGAAAGCGAACCGTTCGAACCGCATCCGTCGCGTGCATACGATCATTTTCTTTCGGGACGGCTCGACGCGCGCCCACGCCGGACCTCATCCGTCGGTGGACCGCGGACAGATCCGGGTCGGGGCGCCGATCGCGAGCGACGCAACGCCGATCGTCTGGCCGCGCCCGGCGGGCGATTTCCCTCCCCTGCCTGCGCATCCCGTGGACCCAAACTACATCGGCCGCCACGTCTGGCCGCGGCCGGAAAGCAGCTAACCTGGGACAGAACCAAGGGAGGCCCCCCATGCTGTCTCGTCCGCTTGCGCTCGTTCTTGCCGTCCTCCTCGTTACGGCTTCGGCCTGTTCCTTCTCGGACAGCTCTGAGAGCATCTCGAAATCGGTGTCGAGCCCGTTCAAGAGCTCGAGCGACTCCTCGGGAGATAGCGAAGCGGCGTACCGCGAAGACGTGCGCGATTACACCGCTGCGTACATTCGATCGGGCGGCGATTTCGAAGGCTACGAGCGCAAGATTGGGAGCATCGCGGCAAAGCACGGCATTACGGACTGGGAGCTTGACAAGGGAACCTATCTCGCGATCGGCCAAGGACTCCGCAAGGGCGGTCTAAAGCCGATTGAACTCTCGGCGTGGAAGTCGAACTTGGCGCGCGACGACGTCTCGCGGGCTGAGATGATCCAGAAGGGCTACGACGGCACGTCCTAGCGAAGGGACCCAGCCCGTGAGGTCCTCTTGGCACTGCGGGATCGTCCTTCCCTTCGCGCTGGTGGTCGTCGCGCAGGCAGCGTGTGCCTTCGCTGAAGAGACCCCCACCCGGACCTTCGAATACCTGTATGTCGATGCGAACGAGGGCGGCTCGAGCGGAGGCCACGTCGCTGTCCGCTTCGGCGACGAGGTCTATCACTACCAAAACGAAGCACCGGGTGTGCTGCGGCTCTACCGAGACGGCGACCAATCCTTCATTCATCTGTACAGCGCACTCCAGAACCGCAACATCCGAGGCGTTCGCGTCGGGGTCTCGGACGAAACGTACAAGATCCTGCGCGACGGCTTCGAAGAGCAGCGGCAGATTCAAGAGGCGTATTTCGATCGGGTTGCAAGCGCTGCCGAGGATGCGGCGCTGCTTGAGCACTTCTTGCGTGAACGCTCCGCGCGGCAGGTGGGAGCGAGAGACCCTGGCTTGCGGGGGCTCTTGCTCCCCGCAGCGGGGTTCTTCCTGCCCGACGGAGGCGACCCCATCGCAGCCGCGCCGGCCTCGCCTGTCCTCGACGCCCTTCGAACGCGAGTCGCAACAGCCCGCGGCCCGGACTTCTTGCCCCGGCGCGAGGCCGAGCTTAAGGCGTCGCTCGCCGGGCTCGAACCTGAAAGCCCAGGCGTCCGGGGGAGTCCCGTTTCGAAAGAGGTGCCGCCGACGGCGTCCTACGGATTCGCCCGCCGCTACCTGGACGGCCTCGTTGGCCTGCGTGCCCTCGAGATCCTGGAGCGCGCGCTCCCCCTGCGAGCTGGGAGCCTGCGCACGGGCGAAGGCCCGGATTGGACGCTTTCCGACCCGGAGCGGGAGCGCCTCACTCGGTTCGCTGCGGAGCTTGAGCTCCGCCTCGCTGACCTCGTCGCATCGAGCCGACCTGACTTTGGGTTTCCGCTCCTGGTGGGAATGGCGCGCCTTGAGGCCCTGCACGCCTCCGTCGAGACCCGGCACTTATTTTTGCTCGACGCCTTCAGCGGCGAGGACCCGCTCCTTCCTCGCGCTGCCCTCGCACGCAGCAAGCCGCTCCTTCCCGCCCTCGACGCCGAGAACCGCGCCGCCTTTCTCGCCGCACGCGGAGCGCTGTTTGATGGCAGTGCGTTCGAGGAGGTGCGCCTCGCCGACCTCGAGTCCACCGGCAACCGCCTCCTCGAGCTCGAGGAAGGGGCGCGCGGCGCGCGCGACGTCCGGCTCCATCCGGGGCGGCTGATTCCCGCCCGGCCGTCGCGCCGGATCGACCTTCCAGAGATTGCAGCGGCAGATCTCGTTCTGCGCGAGGTCCGAGCACGCGTCGTCATGGAGAAAGCCGCCCTCGAGCAGGAGCTGTTGCAGATTTTCGGGTACGATCTCATCACACGCAATTGCGTGACCGAGGTCTTTCGCACGATCGATCGCAGCTTGGCCGGAGAGGAAGCGGACGGGAGTCCCGATCGCCGCTTGGGCGGTCACGTCGGCGTCGGATTCAACCTGAACTTCATCCCCTTCGTTTCGGCCACGAGCGTGGAAGCTCGCTGGCACGTGGTCGACCGTTATGAGCTGCCCTCCCGGCGCCGCGGCCTCCTCCGCGCGCTCTATCAGCGCGATGGGCCGATTGGGGTTTACTTGCGAGAGTCCAATACCCTCAGCTCGACCCTGTACCATCATGCCCACGATGATTCGTTCTTCCTCTTTTTCACCGATGACGCCGTAGCGCTACGTCCGCTCTACGGTGCCATCAACTTTGCATCCGGTCTTGGTGCGGCCTCGGTCGGGCTGCTTCTCGCACCCTTTGATGGCGGGGAGGTGCTCTCGGCTGGGGCGCGCGGCGCGCTGTTCAGCCTGCCCGAGCTCGCCTTCTTTAACATCCGCAAGGGAACGTTCGAGTTCGCACCGGAGGATCGTTCCTCGAGCGAAAGGGCCCAGGAGATCTC